>CAYXDO010000051.1:0-66723 GCA_964463485.1 uncultured Myxococcales bacterium
TCACGTAGGTCGAAGGCCGGTGGCTCCAGTTCGGGAATATCGCGTCGAGTCGGCCAGCGCGGAACTTTGCTGACGCTGCGGCGAAGCGGACACGAAAGGCTCGCACGCGCGCGAGGCACGCGTTCCAATACTGGGTCGTCGAGGCGTGGCACAGAGGACGCCAACTTTGTCTCGACTTCGATGGCCGATCGTCGAGGCGCTGCTCGAGAATTCGTTGGCGCCCAAGCACGCGAGGCTTCTTCTTTCGGAGCTCGGCCTCTTCTTTGCGCACCTCGCGTTCGATCACCTGGGCGTCGATCGGCTCGCCGTCGCCGTCGATGAGCGCTGGCAAAGGCGCGACCTCCAACACCTCGGTCTCGATGAACTCCTCGCGGCGGGGCTCGAGGCCAGGCTCGGCGCGGCGCAGCGCGATCGCGTACGCTCGTCGATTGAATCGCTTGACCTCGCGCCTCGCGTTGAAGAGCTGCCAACCGATCAGTCCGGGCCACTCGTCATACTTATTCACGAGGCGAGCGTCTGCTGGGTTGAGCAAGGTGTAGGCGACTCGATCGGCGAACCCTTCGATCGAGCTCGTTCGACGCAGTTGGCTTCGTGCATGCGTCGTGAGTGCTCGAAGTCGCGATTCAGCAGACGTTGGATCGACGTCTTCCTTCGCACGGTCGTCCGCTCCGCTTGGTGGGTGGATAAGTCACTCGAGACGTCTACTCCCTGCAGCGACGAGCCCCCCATGAGCTCCATGAGCCCCTCGGGCGTCGACTGAGAGGTGCCTGCTTCGAGGTGCGCCTCCTTCGCCTCGTGGTCGACCCTGCCGACGAGCTGGCCGCCCGGGCGCAGAGTGACTTCGGCCTCCGCCTGGTGAAAGCACAACTCGTCATGGCGACTCACCCCCGACCCCGTCTAGACCCGAGGCGTCTCAGGAGCGGTCTTCGCATCCCCAGAAACACCGCTGAGGACGCGAGCCCAACGACGAGCGTGGCCTGCCAGAGAGTCGAGCTGCCAAAATCGTCGAGGATCCTCGTACCGAGCAGGGGCGCGAGGAAGGCCGCGATCCCGTTGGAGAGCACCAACCCACCTTGATACCCACCTCTCTGCGAGGCCGGCGCGAGGTTCGCCGTGACCGACGGCATCGACGGAGCCATCACGATCTCGCCGAGCGTCCACGTCGCGATCGTGATGGCGATGCTGAGTCGAGTATCCGCGAACATCGTCGCGCCGAAACCGATCGCGGTCAGCGCCGCGCCGAGCGCCAGCACGAGCGCCGGATCCCGATCGAGCACCATCCGCGAGATGAAAGGCTGGAGCAGCACGATCATGATGCCGTTGACGGCGATCAGATCGCCGTACGCTTCCGGACCGATCCCCTTGTTGCTCAGGTCGAGGGGCAGCGACGAGAACCCTTGATGGAACACGAGCGCGAGCAACGCGCCTCCCACGACGAACGCGACAAAGACTCCGTCCTTGTACGGCGCGAAAATGGACACCGGCGTTCGACTCACATCGGGCAGAGTCTCGGGGACCAGGAGTGCGACGATGACACCGAATGCAAAAAGAGTTACGGCGTTCGACGCGAACAGCCATCCATACCCCACCGAGGAGAGTCTAGCGGCCAGCACGGCCGCGACGGAAAAGGCAAGGTTCACTGCCCAGTACAGATACCCATAAGCGCGTGCCCGATCCGGAAGCGGCACGACGTCGGCGACGGCCGCCTGCAGAGCAGGGCGGTACAACTCAGCACACGCGCCGACGAGGAACGCGGCGACGCCGACATGCAGCGCGGACCGCGCAAAGGAGAGGTGGATCAGCGCTGCTGAACCGAGGATCGTGCCGATCAGGATCGTGGGCCGCCGTCCGATTCGATCAGCGAGCACGCCGCCGAGGAAACTGGCGACGAGGGCGCCCGCGCCAAAAGCCGATACCACCGCGCCGGCCTGAGACACTGAGAAGCCTCGCTCGTTTTTCAAATACAGGGCGAGGTAGATGAAGACGAACGAGCCCGCTCGGCTGACGAACAGGCCGAGGACGAGCCACCAGAAGGTCAGCGGCAGCTCGAGGAACCTGCGCGGCGTCGACATCGGGGACGGACACGACACGGGTTGTCGCCGGTTTCGTCAACAAGAGCGGGCGCTGGACGTGTTGCTCACGCTCACGCCACGGTTTCGTCCACGCCCGGGGCGGAGTGGTGCTTGCCTCTGAATCTTTGCGGCGCAACCCACATTTCGGGATCACCACAGCACCTTGGCGCCGTATGGGCCAAGGGACGGGTCCGGAGACACAATCGTCAAGCGGTGGACGAGCGCCTGCGCAACCAGGAGTCGATCGAACGGATCTCGATGGTGCAGAGGCAACTCACTCATGCGCCCAAGGGCCGCGAGCTCGATCGGGAGCTCGACCAAGCCTCGTGCGGAGAGTTGCTCCTCGACCCAAATTCTGGGCGCGTTCGGCAAGCGAAGCTTGCCCGCGGTCGCCTTGCTGTAGATTTCCCACACACTCACGTAGCTCAGCATGAGGTCGTTTGCCGGGTCATCGAGCACGCGCGCTGCCTCGATGCTCAGCCGAGCCGGCTCCTGGGTCAGCCATATGAAGGTGCATGTGTCGAGCAAGAGCCTCACCGAAGGCCCCAATCCGCCTCTTCATCCTCGCCCGCGGGGAGGAAACAGTCTTCCGAGTAACTCACCGGCTGCGACGTAACCTCGCCTACCTTCGGGCGGGGCCGGGCCCGAGGCCCAATGGGAATGAGGCGCGCGACCGGAGTCTCACCGCGACAGAGGACAAACTCCTCTCCTTGCTCCGTCGCCGCGAGGAGCTTCGAAAGCGTCGTCTTGGCCTCGTGGACAGTGACGGTCTTCATGCCGCATGATCTTCTTCGACCATTAGCTAAGTCAAGACTAATATCCGATCTCGCGCTCGCGGGGCGGCAGCAAATTACGGGCAACCGTGCGAGCTCCTCGATTTGTCGTTCCAGCCCCCGTTGTTCTTGCGGATTCTCTTCGCGAGGTCCGGTCCGAGTTGATCACCGATCGCTCGCTCGAGCTCGTCGCCCTCCATGATCACCGTGCGCATCATCCGCTCGTATGAAGTGGCCATCTCCGTCGGTGGAACGGGCAAGCCGGCCCGCTCCGCGGAGAGTCTTTGAAACGCCTTCTTGATCTCGATCGGGTCGAGCTTGTCGTTGATTTCCGTGAGCATCGACTCCGCGCTGAGGCTCCCCACGTTGCCGTCGTCGCCGGTGACTTCGCGATAGGTTCGGGTAATTTCCGCGATCAGCTTGGCCTGACTCTTCCGCGTCACGTCCGTGATCACCTTGAGCTCGTCTTCGGAGAGCCCGAGGTTCTTGGCGTCTTCGTCCGAGACCACGCTGCCGCGGCCCGAGAGCGACGGCAGGTCCCATCGCAACTCACAACGAGAAGCCATCCCCGCCAACTCCTCCGGAGGGAGGTCGAACACCTTCTGCTTGCGAGCCTCACCGCTCTTTTCGGCCAGAGCCTTCTTGAGACTCTCGTTGTCCGCTTGGAGCGCGGCGGTCTGACGCTCCAAGCGAGCGATCTTGGTCTCCGGTGCCTCGGGCAATTTCGGCGTGCCGGGCTCCGCAGGTTGTGGGTCCGTCGAGAGACCGATCGAGCTCACACCCATGGGCGTCGGCTTGATGGGTTTGCCACGTTCGAGGGTCGCGACCTCGCCGGCCGCCACCCTCGTCGGAGCCTGCCCAGAGTCCCCGCTCACCGCCGATACCGTACCCTCGTACACGCTGACCGTAACCCACGCAGACGCGACCGCGCCAATCACCGCGCCCGCCGCGCCTGCCTTCCAAGAACTTCCCGTTTGGCTCATTTTCATGACCTCCACCCGAAAACACGTCCCGACCACGCGAACGGTTCCCGCGATCGTGTCGAGTTCGAAACTTTTTCCGGGCTCGACCCGATAGAAGACGTTCCCCGCGTCTTGTCGGATCGAAGCGTTGCCGAACGCGTCGACTTGCCAACTGACCGACGACCCAGGCTCAGCGACGAGGGTCGCGCGACCAATGGCCCGAGTCTCTCGAACGCTCGCCACGAGGGTGCCCGAGTCCGGCAGCTCGAGGGTCGTCGCGAGCGCCAGCAGGCCAGCCGCCGCCAGCGCGAGCATCATTCGGCGCCGAGACCTTCGCCTCATCAGCTCCGACATGACCCTCTCGGTGAAGTCAGCCGGCGGCTTGGAAGCAGGCCAGGCTTCGACGGCGCGTCGTTCGGCGTTCGTGATCGGCGGATCCGAGGTGCTCATGAGCTGCTCCCAGCCGGCGAGATCCGGAGTGAAGGGCGTGGGGATCTTTCGCGAAGGTCTTGGAGCGCCGCGCGAAGGCGGCTCCGGGCCCGCGAGATTCGCGACTTGACAGTGCCGATGTCGATGCCGAGCGCTCGCGCGATTTCGGGATACTCGAGGTCGTGCTCCACTCGTAACAATAGGGCAGCCCGATACTCGGGCGCGAGCTCACCCATCGCGCTCGCCACGCGCTCTCCCAGACGTTGAGCGTCGATCAACTCATCTGGCGGGACCTCGGGCGAAGGCGTGTCGAGCCCGTCGGAAGGCTCGGCGATGACGAGCCGCAGCCGGCGACTCTTGCGCAGCGAATCGAGCGCGGTGCGGGCTGCGATCGTCGAAATCCATGCTCCGAGCGGCGCGGGACTCTGGGGATCGAATCGCCGAAGGTGGGTGAGGATCTTGATGAAGCTCTCTTGAGCGACGTCGTCGACGCTCTCCGGGGACGAGATCAGGATCTTGGCGATGAGCGCGTAGACTCTGGGGCTGTAGAGATCGACGAGCGCGCGGCAAGCCGTCGAGTCGCCTCGACGAGCGCGCGCCATGATGGCGGGATCGAGCTCGACCACTCCTAGTCCTCACAGTCCTCACGATCGGGAGACGGTGGAGGTTCCCGACTTTTGAAAGACGCGCAAATCGAGTGGGTGCCGAGCTCGACGTTCATCGGCGCAGGCTCGCTGCGCTCGCCGCGGTTCACCGCTTGATCGCGGCGAGGTCGGCGAGGACCTCCTTGGCATGTTCGGCGGGTTTAACTTTGGGGTAGACCTTTGCGACCTTGCCGTCGGCGTCGATGAGCACGCTGGTTCGGACGATCCCCAGGAACTTTTTGCCCATGAAGGCCTTCTGGCCCCAGCTTCCGTAGTCGGCGATCGTCCGCGCTGTGGGGTCACTGAGGAGCGGAAAGTTGAGCGAATGTTTTGCTTTGAATTTCGCGTGGGACGTCACGGAGTCTCGACTCACGCCGAGTACCACCGCCCCAGCGGCGGAGAGCGCGGCCAACTCGTCGCGAAACGCACAAGCCTCCACCGTACAACCCGGGGTGTCGTCTTTCGGATAGAAGTAGAGCAGCACAGGCTTGCCGCGCAAGGACGCCAGAGAGATCTTCGTTCCGGCGTCGGTCTCGAGCTCGAACTCGGGCGCGAGACTCCCGATCGCCGGAGCCGGCTTCGGGTCAGGTGGTGGAGCGGCCGGGGCCTTGGCTTTCTTCGGCGCTTTGGGCTTCGGCGCTGAAGCGGCTTTTGCCGGCTTGGGGGTCTTGGCTTTGGAGCTCGTCTTCTTGGTCGCCACGGGCTCCCTCTATGCCCGACGATCCCGTTCCACGGCAAGTCGCGAACACGGGCTCACGGGCTCACGGGCTCAGGCGCCCGAGCGCACATGCTGATATAACTCTCCGTCTTCGAACCCGAGACCTCGGTAGTACGGTCGAGTGCCCACCGCGGAAATCACCGACAACTTCCAGAACCCTGCGGCCTCCGCCCTGTTCCGCGCTTCGGCGACGAGCGCGCGCCCCACCCCCGCATGCTGCGTCTTCCGCGGATCCTTGGCGCCCAAGCTCACTACCGGCCCATACACGTGAACTTCACGGATGATGGCGGCGCCTCCCAACTCGGAGATGAACGAGTCTGCTCGGGGAAGAAACAACCGCAGGAAGCCGGCGAGGTCGTCGCTGGGTGTCACGAACTCGAGGAAGAGCTCCGCTCCGACCGACGTCCGGTACTCCGTGGCCCGAAGCGAGAGCTCCTGCGCGGATGCGCTCCCGATCTCGCGACTCCGAATCTCGAGCGACCGCACGCCGCTCAGGCGCAACCTCGCCTCGACCAGCTCCCGCAGGTTGGCGGTCTTGGTGCCGAGCACGACGTCGTGAGCGGGAATGTCGCGAATCACCCGCGAGACGCGGCAATACCGCGGAACGCGACTCAGGATCTCGGCCAGCAACTCGACCAAGACTTCGTCCGAGTATGGAACCCACTCACCAGACTCAGCAAAGCGCGCGAGCTCGGCGCTCTCGATGAGCACGGTCGGATAGATTTTGAGCTCGTCCGGACGCAGACCCTCGTCGGCGAACAAACGCTGAAAGTCTTCGAGGTCCGACTCGGGCGTCGCGCCGAGCAGGTTGGGCATCCAGTGCGCCTGAATCTTGAACCCCGCACGCCTCAACAAGGAGAAGGCACTCCGTGTGTCGGCGACGTCGTGCCCGCGAGCGTTCCTTTCTAGGATTTCGTCGCTCGTGCTCTCGACTCCCAGCTGAATCTTCGTAGCTCCCAGCCGACGAAGATGAGTCACCGACGCTTCACTCAGCGAATCCGGACGAGTCTCGAGCGACAGCCCGACCGAACGATGAGTTGCCGTCTCGTTGGCGCGATGGGCCTCTGCCAGCTCGCTCCAGGTGGCCTCGAGGGTGGGTGCGGACAGCCTCGAGATCACCGTGTTGTACGAGTGCCCGGGACCAATGTCCCGCCCGACGATGTGAAGGTCAGGAGCGAGCTCGTCGGAGGGATCGAACCCCCGCGCCGGCACCGACCCGTCCACGGCGTTGAGCGCCTCGAAACATCGCGTCACGAACCCAATTTGAAAGGGGATCGGATAGGAAGACCAGGTGCCTCCGAGCACGATGAGCTCGATCTTGTCGGTCGGATGGCCATTCGTCTCGAGCGCTTTGATGCGGGAGAGCGTCTGCGCGAACGGATCGAAGGCGTGCTGGGCCGCTCGCTGCGCCCCTGGCTCCATCGAGAGGTAACTCTTCGGCATCCGCAGATCGTTGGGACAGAACAAGCAGCGACCCGGACAAGGGTGGGGAGGCGTGAGGAGAGTGACCGGAGCGACTCCACTCCTCGTGCGGATCGGCTTGCCGCGGAGCTTATCGATCACGTCGGAGGAATCGAGGCCGAGCTCCGGGCCAAATCGACCGAGCCCCAAGATCAGCTCCTGCTTCGAAAACACGCGTCCGCTCGGCCGAGGATGGCGGCGAACGATCTTGTGAAGCTCCCGCTCGTCCGGTTGCCGAAGGTCCGCGACCGCACGAAGCACGGCCGCGAGCGGTCCGAGGTCGGGCGCGAGCGCCGAAGTCACGGACTCCAACTCATTCGCCGAGAGATGGCGTCGACTCACGATCGCGACCTCATTTCGCTTCGCTGCGATCGAATTCGTTCTGCGCCGCTCATCGAAGCCCGCGTCTGGGTCGAGAGAATACCTCGCGTGTCGACTCAATCGTCAACCGCCGAGGGAAGAAAGCACGAACGTAGGGGTCTTCAAGCCGGGGAGGGGCCCTGCGGAAGATTGGGCCAACAGACAAAGCCTCGATCAACTGATCATCAACTGACGCGTTCGGCTTTATGCTCGGGGAATGGTTGGCGTGGCATCTACGACCCGGGGCCCGAGGCCCGATCCTTATGTCCTCTCCGACGCGTCTCGCCGCGGCTGGGAGTCTGCGCTCGACCGGATGGTCGAGCGCGGAGACTGGGTGAAGATCGCGCGGGCGCTCGATCGGGAGCTTTGCTTCGGGGACGCCCGCACGGAAGGGTCCTGGAAGACGCAACTCAGCGACTTCAAGAAGGGTACGAAGAAGGGGTTGAGGGCGTTTTTCGAGGCGGAGGATCGACGGCTCGAGATCGTCGCGTCGAGCTTGGGTTCCTCACCCGAGGAGCTCCGCCAACTGCTCGCGCAAGCCCGGAGCGGTGCGCGCCCCGATGCACACGACGAGGTGAGGTTGGCCGGGTTCGAGGAGCTCGGGCCGCTTCCGCTCGAACGGATCGCCATCGCCCCGCCCGTAGCCAGCATCGCCTGGTCGCCAGAGAAGCTCCCGGCGGGTGTAGCCGATCAAGAGCTCTCGATCGAGGCGCTCACGAACACGCTCGAACACGCTCGAGGTCCGATCGTGGTCGCGTTCGTAGGAGAGTCTGGCATCGGCAAGACGTTCTTGCTCCGATGGCTGGGGGCTCGCCTGAGGGATCGTGGGTTGAGCGTCGAGCTCTTGGGGCGGGGCGGGCCGGTGGGCGAGGAGGCGGCCTCGTCGAGGTCGCCGTCGGCGGACGCCCAGGATGTCGCACTCATCGATGATTACGACTCGCGTAAGGACACTCTGGCCGGGGCGAGGATTGCGTTGGTCACGGCGCGGTGCGAGTCGGACCTCATTGGTTTGCCGGAGCAGCGCGTCATTTATCGGCTGGGCCGGGGTCGAGCGTCTTGGTCCGCGCGGTTCGTAGAGAAGCTCGCACCCCTGGCGCGCCAACTCTTGGGGCACTCGGTGGACTTCGGGCGGCTCGTCCGCCAGCTCGATTCGGATCCGGTGTTGGCGGCGTTCGCCGGGCGGCCGGAGGTGCTCGGGCTCTTGGCGAGGGCGGCGGCCGAGGGCTCGATGTCGCACCCATCGCCCTCAGCGCTCCTCGACGGCGTTCTCTCGCGCGGCGCGAGCTCCTTACGATTGTCGGGCCGGGGCGCTGCAGCAGGGTTCGTGGAAGCGGCCGGCGCAGAGACTCTGGGGGCGCTCGGTGAGCTCATGCTCGCCGAATCGAAGGCCGAGCTCGGCCTCGCCGAAGTGGCTCGGGTGGTGGCCGAGGTTGGTCGTGAGTACGGGGTCGAGCTCCCCGAGGGTCGCTCGCTGGGCAGCTTCCCTCTGGTGGAGGCGCTGGTGGATGCGCGTCTACTCAGACGGCAGGGAGCGGGACTGTGCCCCTCGCCGTTCGACCTCGCCGTCGCCGCTGTCGGTCGGCGATTGGACCTCGAGCGAGGACCGAGCGCGCGCTTGCTGCTACGACCCGACTGGCATCATGCGTTCGTCGTGGCCGCGGAGCGATCGGGCGACGTCGCCCCCGTGTTGAGCTTCCTATTTCGTCAGCCAGCGCCGTCTTTGGCGGCCGCGATGGGTCTGGTGACGAAACTCTTGGCCGGCCCCATTCCGTGCTCGGACGACGCGATCTGGGTGCGATGTTTTCGCGCTTCGCTCGGGTTCTGGCTGCGTTGGCGGCCCGAGCTGACTCCCAGCGAGCCCGAGCCTTCGCCGTTGTTGTGCCTCGCTGTCGCGGCCGAAGCCCATCGCTCACTCCTTCCGGAGCGGGTCGACGCTGAGTTCGTCGAGAGTGTCCCGAGTGTCGAGGCGCTCGGCGAGGGGCTCGCCGAGTACCTCGAGCTCTGTGGCGCGAGGCTGCCGGGGCGGCGGGAGACGCAGCTCGTGCTCGAGGTCGTCATGCCACGCGCGAGTCGCGGGATCGAAGACGACGACCTCTGGCGGGCGTTCAAGGCCCGAGGGATCGAGGGACGGCGACTGCTTCTGGGGGCACTTGACTTCGAGGTCTGGTGGGAGCTCGTCGCCGCGCCGATCCTCGCGGAGAGTGCTTCGGGTCGAGCGCTCGTCGCAGGAGAGCGCCCAGGTCTCCCTATTTCCACCTTCATGCTCGCGTCGGGTCGCGGCCGTTGGGTGAGTATGCTGCAGGAGCTCCCCGCCGACGCCCTCGCGCGTGCGTTCGCTCGCGCCGTGCGTGTCGCGCTGGACCACCCGAGGCCCGAGTGGTCGAGCGCGTTGGCCGAGTTGTGGGACCACCCAGCCGCGCCGCGAGCTCGAATGCAGGAGCTCACGACAGAGACTCTCGTCGCGTCGGAGCCACCAGGGCATTGGTCGGAGCCCCGCCTCGCGCTCCTCTCTTGGATTCTGTCGCGCCTCGGAGAGGGTTGCGACAAAGTCCTCGAGTCATGGGTCGGAAAGCTGGGTCGCCGACTTCCGTTCGAGGCCTTTCTCGAGGCCGGCGCATCGCCAAAGCTCGTCGCACGGACGCTCGCGGCCGACGGAGCGGAAGGGGGTCCGCACTTCCAGCGAGCCGTCGACGCGTGTGACGAAGAGACCCTCGCGGAGCTCTTCGTTGGGGCCTCCGCCTCCGTAGCGGCGACGATCGCCGGAGCGCTCGCGGCGCGAGGGAGCAGGAGAGCTCGGCTCCGGCTGGCAGCGTGCGCGGACGCGTCCCTACGGCACGCCTTGCTCTCCGACCTTCTCCCCGAGCCAGACGAAGAGGACTCGTGGTTGGCGCTCGTCCCGAGGGCCGCGACACCTGCGGAGACGCTCCTCCGCACCGCTCAGGCGTGGCTTGCGGGCTCCGTCCGCCCCGACGGAGTGGCCGAAGCGCTTTCACGCTTGGATGAGTTGCTGATGAGTGAGTCGCGGCCGGATCCGTCGGGGGGTGTTTGGAGCCCGCTCAGCTCTGAAATCGAGACTTTCGACGACGACGTGCTTCACGAAATCTCGATGGAGCTGGAGGTGAGCGCGCGGCTCTCCGACCTGATCGCGGGGCTCGAACGCGCGCTCAGTTGGGAACGCCGACCCGACGGCTTGGAACGAGTCGTTGAAGCGTTGATCCTGCGCCCGACCCTGACTCGCCTCGTTCGCGGCCCGGAGCTTTGGTCCGTGGCGCTGCGTGTCTTGGGGCGCTCCCGACTCATGGACGCGCTGCCACGGGTCGAAGGCGTCTCACGGCGCAGCGGAGTAAAGCGCGAAGTCTCGGGCGGAGGGGCTGCGGAGCTCCTCGAGGTGTTGTGGAGCTGGGAAGATCGCCGCCTGGTCCACCAGCTGCTGCACGGTCCGCACGCGTCGGCTGCAGCGAGGGCGGCGAGCTCGTGCGCTCGAAATGCCGAAGACTTGGCGCTCGCGCTCGACGCCTGCTGGCCGAGCGGAGGCCGGCCCTCTGACGACCCAGTGTTCGAGTCGTTGCTGTCGGCTTCGGTCTCGCGTTTTCCTGCGCAGACTCTCGAGCTCCTCCAAACACGGATCCCGACTCTTCACGCTCGGGCGTGGTGGGGCTGGGTCGTTCCGCGTCTGGCGCACGGTCCCGACCGAATTCGCGCATGGAATCACTTCCGAACCCCGCCCGACTGATCAACTCATCGTCAGTTGATTGACCGATCGATCGGTCGGGCGTGATGACGGTGATACTCATGCCGTTCATCAATTACGCGAGCCGCGAGATCAACCTCAAGATCGTGTATTACGGCGCGGGATTGTGCGGAAAGACGACCAATGTGCAATATCTCCACCGGACCTTGGGCCCCAAGCATCGCGGGCGCCTCATTTCGCTTCAGACCGAGACGGAGCGCACGCTCTTCTTCGATTTCTTGCCGGTGAGTCTTGGGCAGGTTCGAGGGTTCTCGACGCGATTTCACCTGTACACGGTGCCTGGTCAGATCTTCTACGCCGCGAGCCGGGGTCTGATTTTGAAGGGCGCGGACGCGGTCGTGTTCGTCGTGGATAGCCAGCTCACGCGTATGGAAGCGAACGGGGAGCTGCTTGCCAATCTTCGCGAGCAACTCGGCGAGCTGAATCGGGCCTTCGACAGCGTGCCTTTGGTGTTCCAATACAACAAGCGCGATCATCCCGACGCCGCGCCGGTCCCGGAGATGTCGGCGATCTTCAATCCGTCACGTCGGCCCGAGGTCGAGGCCGTGGCGACGCTGGGGACGGGTGTGTACCAGACTCTGCGCGAGGCGGCGAAGGGAGCGCTTAGGTCGCTAGGAAGGACGGAGCTGGTGACTGCGTCCGCGGGTGAGTGACGGCTCGAAGCGAACGGCGTATCCTCGTCGCAGATGAAGCCGAAGCAAGATTCTGAACGCGCGCCAGCTTTGACCGTGGCCGACGTGTTCTTCGAGCTGTTCCTCCCGATGTTGTGCGCCGAGCGTCACCAGGCTCTGGGTCGGTTTCGCCACAAGGTCGAGTTACGCCTGGACGGCTCGACACCGCGCGCGTGGAACCTCACCGGCGGGTCCAAAGCGCCGTGGATCCGTCGAGGATCGGTCGACGACCCCGACCTCGTGATGAGCTTCGAGGAATCGCTGGTGAGTGAGCTCGTCTTGGGGGCCGAGCCCGACGTAGAAGCCGCGCTGTCTTCGGGACGCCTTCGCGTGGAAGGCGATCCGAAGATCCTCCTGCAGCTCGAGCTCACACTCTCTGAAGCGACCGGAATCATCGGAGCGCGCCTCAAGCGTTGACTTTCAGAAAGCCTCGCGGGGCTCGACCTCCTCGGGAGGAAGGAGCAAATCAGATGGGTGCAGCCGGGCCTGGCTCTGAGTGCGCTGCGGGGGGAGTTGGTCGAAAAAAAATAGATAGAACGAGGACTTGCGGCGATCGATCGGTGTGCGACGCGTTGCCGTTCGGACTCATAGCCAGGCGGATCTGCGCCTATTTCGGATCGTCCACCTCCACGACCAGGTTCCACGCCCACGTCCACGGTTTCGTCCACGCCCACGTCCACGATTGACGCTCACGCTCACGACGACCGCCGATCCCCGGCAGTATTTTGCTCGAGGCACCGTAACTCAGCCCAATGGGTTGGCTTCGGCAGGCTTCGTAGGCGTGGGCGTGAATCGTGGGCGTGGGCGTGGAAGAAACTTTCGGAGACATTCGGGGTGGCGCTCTATGGCAACGAGGGCCAGCCGAACGCGTTCGGCCTCGACAGGCGACCGATCTCGCTCCCTACCTACTCCGTCGGAGCCACTCCCGTCATCGTCTTGACCCCTTCCATGCGCTGTTGGCTGGTCGTCGCCTGGCCCGGATTGGCGGGATTCGAAGGAGGCGCGGCGGACTGACTGGTGAAGAAGTAGTAGCCGGCGGCGGCCAACAGCACGATGGCGACGAGCGCTTTCATACTTCGACTCTACGCCTGCGTCGGAACAAAAAGAAGCGACGCGCCACCACCATCGGCCACCGACTATTTGGGCTTTTTGGGCGGTGGCGGGGGCGGAACCGCTGGCGGCAGCGGGGAGGGGGTCGGCGGCGGTGGCACGGGCGGAGGCAGCGCGTTCCGGTCGTCCGGTTCTTGTGGAGGCGGTGGGACGGCCGGCGGCAGGCCGGTCGACGGCGGAGCTTCCGGGCCCGCAGGAGCCGGCTCCTCACCCCCAAAGCCGAACGAATATCCGAGCGTCACGATGAAAGAGCTCGTGGGTTGAAACAGTGTCCCGAGCAAACCCAGGCTGAAGTGCGACTTTCGATTCTCTGGGTTGATGTACAGCCACACGTCGAACCCCGTCGTCGCCGTGGTCAACGCGACGTCCGCGTTGATCAGCTCGACTCCGTTCTGCTCCACCACGACCGAGGCCAGGTGGTTGACGATGATGTACGGCACCACCGAAACCCACTTCACCAACCGAAGCTCCGCTTGCAGAGCCAACGCAAGGCCGGCTCCTGTTACTTGGACTTCTTGAATCTGATCCGGTGAAATCACCGTGCTCACCGCGACGATCCCACCCAAGGCGCCGAGTGAGTACCAGTCCTCCAACTCACCCGCGATGTGAAGTCCGCCCCCGAGCAGCAAACCCGCGACGGTCACGGAGGCCACGTCTTGAGACCCCCCCATCACCTGCAGCGAACCCGTGAGAAACCACCGATCGCTCAGCGCTCGGGTCACGCTGCCCCCGAGCCCGAACACGGCGATGTTGGGGTCTTGGCGATAGTCTGGAAAGACGACGCCACCGGCCCCGACGACCCCGATATCCCACCTTCCGGCATGCGGATACATGTCCGTGATGGGCGCAGGGTTCAAGGACAGCCCGTCGCTCTCGGCGTGAGCGCCCGCCATCCCCGTCGCCAGCACCGCGAAAACGGCGCCAATCCTCAATCCCATGCGTCCCTTCGAGCACACGATCTAACCCTCCACTACTTTGACGACTGACCCAGTGCGCCGCTTCTCGACCTCGATACGCGATGGCATACGTTCGGCGAGCGCCGGGACGTGAGTCACGATCCCGACCAAGCGACCGTCGACCGGGATCGACTCGATGGCTTCGGCCACGAGCTCGAGGGATTCGAGATCGAGCGTCCCGAAGCCTTCGTCGATGAACAGGCTGTCGAGCCTTACCGCCCCTGCGCGAGACTGAATCTGCGCGGAGAGCTCCATGGCCAGGGCCAAGGATGCGAGGAAAGTCTCGCCGCCGCTGAGTGTGTCCGTACTCCTCCGAGCGTCGCCAAGGTCACGGTCGATCACCGAGAAACGCGTCGACGAGTCGTATTCGAGCCCATACCGATGACTCATTCGCTCGAGTCGCTCCGACGCCCCTTTGACCAAATCTCCCAAGGACTCTGCCAGCACGTACTCCTGCAACCGATCGGACCGAAGGTCGTTCGTGAGCTCGGTGTAAGTTCGTTGGTCGGTTGCCACCGAGTCGCGTTGCGAGATCATTTTTCGAGCGACCTCGAGGTTCTCTCTGACCCGTCGAGCATCGGCTTTGGCGTGGCTGGCCTTGTCAGCGGCGTCTCGTCGCCGCGCTCGGTCCGCTTCGTTGGCCGATTCTTTGACCCGCACTTCTTCGTCGGTCACCTTGGCTCCACCGAGTTGTTCGGTGAGTGTTTTGGTCCGCGAAGCGAGCTCGGAGAGCGCCGCCTGGTGGGCCTTCGTTTCGCGCTCCGACGAGGCGAGGTCCGAGTCGTCGAGCGCCGCCCGGCGCACCGCGTCGGCGTCTTCGAAACCCTCGCGTTCGATCGCTCTCCGGGTTTCATTCGTGATCGCCGCGGCTTCGTCTGCGAAGCGACGAGCCTGGGAGAGCCAGCTGTCGAGCTCCACGCGGCGCTCCGCGACCGCTCGTTCGGCGTGGAACTCGTCTTTGACTCGATCGGCGAGGTCGCGTCGCAACACTTCGACACGTCGCCGGGCCGACTCGCGCTCCGACGGTGACGCACCGGCGAGCTCGACCTCGAGGGCATCGAGTCGATGAGTGAGGCGTTCGAGCTCGTCTGCACGTTCACCAAGGTCGGCCGTGAGTTGGTCGAGCCTCGAGCTCAGGAGCGACTCGCGCCCCGCGAGGCGCTCGCGGGCACCCAGAAGGCGCGCTCGCTCCGCCTCGTGTTGCTCGGCTCGAGCTTTGGCTCGCTTCAGCTTCTCGTGCAACGCGCGAAGCTGTTGGATCAAGTCACCGGAAGGTGTTGCGCCCGCCGCATTCAACGTTGCCCGGACCTCCGTCTCGGCAGCCTGGCAGCGGGACCGCACTTCCAGCTCGAGCGCGAGGAGCTCGACGAGCTTCTTCTTCGCCGTCTTGAGTCTCTCTTCCTCGCGCGCTACGGCCTCCCGCGCCGCCCGGGCACGCTGATCGGCCTCCGCGAGCTCCTTGGCACGTAGAGTCGCAGCGGTCTCGGCGTCGCCGAGGGGCCCAGCGACGGCTCGATCCGGAATTTTCGATACAGTTTGAGTACAAACTGGACAAGGTTGTCCCGGCTCGAGCGCCTTTTGCAGGTGGAGCGCCGCATGTGCGTTTCTGAGCGCCTCGAGCGCGCGGACGGCGACGTCATGGGCCGAGCTCGCCGCGTCCAGACGCTGCGTGGTCTCGTCTTGGGCCTGCCTTGCTCGATCGAAGCGAGCGGTCGCCGCCTTCATATCAGCTTCCCCGCGAGTCTTCTCCGAGCTCACTCTCTCTCGCTCGTCCAGCGCACTCTCGAATCGAACGGCGTGCGGGACGCCTTCCTCGATCGCCTCCAGCTCTGCGGACTGAAACCCGAGCGCCTCGATCTCGTGTTGAAGCTGACTCAGCTTGGCATCGTTCTGCTTCTTTTCGCGAGCAGCCGTTTCGAGCTCGTACTTACGGACAGCGAGGTTCGCGCGAGCTCCCTCTACTCGTCCCTCGAGGTCGCTCTTCGCGGCCCGAAGCTCATCGCGTTGTGCGATTCTCGGGAGGAGCCCATCGAGGACCGCGATACGGGCCTCGAGCTCTGGGATCGATTCCGCGGCCCCTGCCGCTTGCCGCTTGGCTGCCATCGCACGATTGAGAGCTTCCTCGGCCTCCGCGAGCGAAGCTTTGGCCATCGCGACCGCCGAATCGAGCGACCGCGATTTGTCGTGCGCCGCCTTCTCCGCCGAGATGGCGGGCAGCAACCCTCGCGCTCGGAAGGCGAGTCGAATTTTCCGAAGTCTATCCTCGTGCTCGCCATTTCTGGCCGAGACCCGACTCAGCTCGGCCTCCGCATCGTCGAGCTGTCGAGATACGACCCTCCGGTGTCGAAGCTCCTGAAGCTCGACCTCCCTGGGCCCGAGCAACTTCGAGATCGATTCCTCGGCCTCGGCTGCAAGCGTCGCTTCCTGCTCCAGCCGCCCCAAGAGCTCCTCGGTGGGGTCGCCCAAGTCTCGGATCGTCTGAGAGAGCTCGGACTCACGCTCCTTGAGCGTGCGCGCCCGATCCGAAGCGAGGGTGTGCATTCTTTGGTAGACATCGATCTTGAGCAGCTCCTGCATGAGCGTGCGCTGATCGCGAGGGTTGCTCGCCAAGAACTCGGCGAACTTTCCTTGTGGCAGGAGCACCGATCGTGTGAACGCTTCATAATCGAGTCCGAGGATCTCTCGCTCGAGGATGCTGCTCACGTCCTTCACCCCCGCCGAGACCGAGCGAATCTTCTCTGGGTCGGTGATCTCCTCGAGCTTGGCCGTTGCTCCCGTCGACCCTGGTCTGGCCGTACGAACCACGCGAAACTTTCGGTTGGCGACCTCGAAGTCGAGCAGCACGGAAGCTCGATCTCGGCCTTTTGAAATCATGCTCCTGAATTGATTTCCCACGCGCGGAATCTCGCCGTAGAGCGCGAACGTTAGGGCGTCGAGGAGGGTCGACTTTCCCGCGCCGGTCGGGCCTGTGATCGCGAAGAGCCGCAGGCCCGAGAAGTCGACGACCTGCTTTTCGCGATAACACGTGAAGCCATCGATCTCGATGCGAATGGGTTTCATGGCTCAGCGTCTCGGTGCTCCGCGAGCTCCCAGAGTCCGACGAAGGCGGTGACTAGATTGTCAGAGGGCTCGATCCCCTGATGCGTCTGCCGATAATACGCCCGGTAGATCTCGGCCGGCGGGGCGCCCATCCGAGACTCCTGAGCCTCTGGGGCACCTTCGATGACCGGGAGCACGGGGTGCACGACCACGGCGCGCTCCAGCTGTCGCTTCACTTTGTTGGCGAGGTCGGGATCGGGCCGATCGACCGGGACCTCCACCCGCAGCCAGCCGAGCTGGTCGAGCTCCTGTTTGCGGCTCTCGATTTCGGGGAGAGTCACTCTGATTTTGGCGAGGGGGCGCGCGCCTCGGTAGGGAACTCGGGCTCTCGTGGCTGGCAACCCAGGGCTGGCCTCGATGAGGACGAACGACTTTTCCTCTCCGGCCTCGCCAAAATCCATCTGCAACGGGGAGCCTGCATACTCAGCCGGTGCGGCCACACTGGGTAGCGCTTGGGGGCGATGAATGTGGCCGAGGGCGATGTAACTCGCCGCGGTCGGTAACATCTGCGGGCTCGTCGCCCAACTCTCCCCGAGGTGCACCGGCCTCTCGGACCCCTCGATCCGTGTGAACGCCGCGCCGTCGACGAGTGTGTGAGACACGACCAGGTTCACGGCGTCGTCGCGGAAGCTCTCGGACAACGCCGAAAACAACGAACCCATCGCGTCGGCATAGGTTTGATGAACCGCGGTGTCGCTGTCGGCGAGCTCACGAGCGGAGATCAGGTTTCTCACACTCGCGAACGGCAGGGCCGCGACGATCGCGGGCTCGCCCGATCGTGAGTCGATCCGAACGACGCCGCCGCGCTCCGCTCGCGCAGGTCTTCCGAGCGCGTGCACCCCCACGAGCTCGGCCAACGTACCCCAAGCCTCTATTCGAACTGGGTTGTCGTGATTGCCTGCGATGACCACCGTTCGTGCTCCAGACTGTCCGATCCGTTTCAACGTCCGGAACACGACTCGCTCGGCTTCGCCGGCGGGCGCCCCGCTGTCAAAGACGTCACCGGAGAGTAGGACGAGGTCGATGTGCTCGTCCTCCACGAACGTTGCCAGGCTCGCAAGCGCCGCCTCGAGCTCGTCGAGGCGTGAGATACCTTTCCAGACCCGGCCTGCGTGCCAGTCGCTCGTGTGGACGATTCTCATCCGTCATTCTCGAAGCCGCCGAACACCTCCTGGGCGGATTTTCGTGGAGCCTCGGCCTCGCTAGCCCGGGTCGCCCAGGCGGGAAATGGGAACCTGAGGAGAATGGGCGTGGGAATTTCCGGCTGCGCAACGATCATCGTTCCGGGCTGCAGCAAGCTCGCGCGGGATCGGGCTGCCGACGTCAAGTAGCCGTACTCACTTCGCTCGCTCTCGGCGACGTCCAGGCGACCGACTACGCGGATCGAGGCGTTGCCCACGATGCGGCGCTCCACCTCACTCGCCGTTTGCTGCGCGCCCAACAACGAGACTCCGAGCGACCGGCCGCGCTCTGCGATGTCTCGAAGGACCTCTTTGATCGAGCTCGAACCCTCGCGCGGAGCGTATTTATTGAGCTCGTCGAGGACCACGAAGACCAGCGGCCGGGCCGTCCCGTGGGTCTCCTTCTGGGCCATCATTTTCTGCAGCAGCACGCCGACGACGAACATCTGCGCGCGCGAGCGCAGACCGTGAATGTCGACGACGGTGACTTGATGTCGATTCCAGTCGATCCCGAGCCGGCGAGACTCGGAGTCGCCGCGGATCAAATGGCCGAGCTCGTCGCTTACGGCGTGTAGCCTGCGGCGGAAAGCATCGAGCGTTCCGCTCGCGAGAGGCGAGCCTCCCATCATCGTCTCGAGTTGAGGTGTGTCGATCAGATCGACGAGGTCGCGGAAGCTCTCGAGTCGGTGCCCCGACACGGTCAGCGAAGGATCGTCGGGATCGGTTTTGTCGCACTCTTCGGCGGCGCGCTGGAGCGCGTTTTCGACCCGTGAGATCACGAACGACACTTGAGTCTTCATGTCGTCCGCTTCGGCGAAGGCGAACCGCAGGAGGCGCTCCCGGGCGAGGGTGCGAACGGTCCAAGCGTAGGGAGCGACTCCGGTCTGGCGGCCGCCGGTCGCCGGCATCGGCGCCCCGGGGGCCTTGCGCACGGGCGCATAGAGCCCCACTCCCTCGAAGGGTCCCACTGGCAGGCCGAGCTTCTCATACTCTGCGCGAGCCGACGCAGGCAGCTTGATGTTGGGTTTGTCGAGCCAGAGGAGATCTTCTCCTTTGACGTTGAACACCAAGGCCTTGGTGTTCGCCCGCTCGACGCCGAGCGCCTTGGAGCGAAAGAGAGAATAAATCAGGAAGGTGGCGTAGCTCGTCTTCGTGGCGACGCCAGGGATGCCGCTGATGGACGCGTGCGCGCCGCGGGTTCCGTCGAGAAAATCGAGGTTCGCAAAAACAGGCTCTCCCGATCGAGTGAGCCCGATCGGGATCTTCTTTTCCATCCGGTCGAAGCACAGCGCGCGCTGGTAGTCCGCTCCGCGAACGACGCGAACAGAGTCCCCAGGCTCGGGCGGTGCGAAGACCTCAGGCTCGATGCGCGTCACTTGCACGTGGGCAGAGTGCGACACTTCCGCCGGGAGCAACCCGTCGGCCACGCGGAAGCCGTCGCCATCGAACTGCGTACCCTCGAGCTTCTTTCGAACTTCGTCGACGATTCCATAATATGTGATGGGTACGCCCGCCGGTGTCTCCCCATCGACTACGATGTGATCGTCGAGCTCCAGCTGTCGGCCCGGTCGGATCCCGACCCAGAACTGGAGCGGCGAGACGTCGCGGGTTCCGAGCACGATCCCGACCGACTCGAGGTCGGCCGCGGAGATCTCGACAGGTTTGGGTTCCGGATTCGTTTTCTTGGGTTTCATGAGTTCGTTCTCGTCCCCAGACTCTCCTGCTCGGCCAGGGCCATGCGGGCGCGAATCAGCCGGCGAATCCACGCTTGATCACCGAGCAGGCGCCTGAGGTAGGTTTCGAGCGCGCCGATGGGCATGAGGTTCTGAGGCGATCGCGGGTCTCGAGCTCGGCTCGGAGCCAGCGGCGGGAGGGTCGAGGTGAGTGTGTCCGCGATTTTCACGGCCGAGTCCTTGCCGCGCGAGGCAAGCACTTCGAGCCGAGCCACACCGGAGAGCGGCGATTCTCCGGGGAGCGGGTCAGCCAACCTGAGAAACCACCCGTAGCGGGGCGAACGGATCGCTTTGAGCAGAAACAGAGGGCTCCGCTGCCCCCTCTTCATTCGCGCCAGAATACTCATCGCCGACGTGGGGACGTACAGCCGTTCGATGCGCTTCACGTAGCCCACGACCGTACCCTCCGCGTCGGCCTCGATGGGTCCGTCCGCGAGCACCAAGGCGCCGCGCTTGGCCGCGTCCCTAGCTGCTTTGGTCTCGATCCGTCTCATCCGCTCGAGGGCCGCGCGCAGAGGCGCGTCGGGTCCTTCGCCGGGCCAACTCATCGCCTCGTAAATCAAGTCGTCGCGAACGGCCAAGCTCGTGTCGGCCGACTCACCCGATCCGACCGCGAGCACGCGGACGACGGTCGGCGGGTCGAAGGTCGCGACTCCGTCCGAGATCGTCACCGAGCCCGAAGCCACGCTGGCCAAGGCTGCGTGAACGAGCTGCCCACCCACGTCTGCTACGAGTCGCGCATCGAGCCTCCGAACGCCGTCAACGAGCGCGAGCAGGGCGGCGCGACTCGACGGTTGCGGCGTGACCGGCGCCCAGGCCGGGAAAGAAATCTCGACGTCGGCGTCGACGGTCTCCGGATCGGCGGCTTCCGCCTCCATCGGCATCTCCGATCCGAAGGACGCCTCCCACGGATCCAGTCGCAGGCCTGTGCTTCCGAAACCCACCATCCCGATTTATCCGGGCACAGCCTTGGCTTTTGGGCAGGGGGAGGCAAGCGCTGAACGGGCCTGTGGTCCAGGACGGCGCTCCGCTTCATGCTCCTTCGGTCAGAATCGAGCACGCGCACGATATCCCTTAGTGGACGTCCCCGGAAGTGAGGGGCCCCAAGAGAAACCACAGAGAGCACAGAGCGAGGTCCACCGAGCACACAGATGATGAATCTCCGTATCTTCTGCGCGGCTTCTTCGTGGAGGCTTCTCAATGATTCCAGCCGATCGAAACAGGAGTGCTCCGTGCCTCGGCCTGGGTTCGCTCCGGACGATTTCGATCGAGGCGACGAGCAGGAGCGTCGGGCGTCAGGCGTCGCCGGATCGCTGGGAGACCAGGAGGCGCGGATCGATTCCCAAGAGCGCGAGGGCTGCGTTCCATCGATCTTCGATCGGTGTCTCGAACAAGATTCGGTCGTCGAGGTCGACGGCGATCCATGCGCCTTCCTTGATCTCGTCGTCGAGCTGGCCTGGGGCCCAGCCGGCGTAGCCGAGCGCCAGGATGCGACGAGGCGCGGACCGTTGCTGCGCAAAGGCGCCAAGCAGGTCCTTCGAGGTGCTCACGCACAGATTCGCGGTGACCTCGAGGACGTTTTCGTCGGGCGTGGTGACGTTCGTCTTGTCGAAGATCAGCCAGCCAGTGTGGGGCGCGACGGGTCCGCCCCTCAGCACGGGGAGCTCCGGGACGAGAGCGCCGCCGTCTTTGGCCACACCTAGCTCTCGCGCGATTTGCGGGAACGTGATTTCGGCGGGTCGGTTGATGATGAAGCCGAGCGAGCCCCCTTCCTGGTGTTGCACCAGCAAGACGACACTTCGGGCGAAGTTCGGGTCGAGCAGCGAAGGCGACGCGACCAGAATCCCGGTCTTGAGCTCGGCCGGCATGTTCGAATGATGCAGGACTACGGGGCCGGAGGGAAGTTGCTCGGCATCACGATACCGTTTTTGCCTGCTTGCCTCCCCGACGAGACCAGGCGAAGGTCACACATCATGCAGGCGCGCTTCATCTCCTTGGCATTGGTGCTTCTCACCCTCCTTTTCACCGTATCCGCCTTTGCTGATCCGGGCGCCGCAGAAAAGGCCGGCCGCGATTGGCTGGTGCTCGTCGACGGCGGCAAATTCACCGAATCTCACGATGCGTCCGGAAAGCTCTTCCGCGACGCCGTCAAACGAGACCAATGGGCCGAGCAACTCAAGGGCGTTCGTACGCCGCTTGGCAAGCTCACCGCTCGTAAGCTCAAGTCCGCGACACCGGCCAAGGCCCTGCCTGGAGCGCCCGATGGCGACTATGTGGTGATGACTTTCGACGCGAGCTTCGAGAACAAGAAGGAAGCCGTCGAGACCTTGACCGTGTCCAAAGAGGCCGACGGCAAGTACCGAGTCGTCGGCTACTTCATTCGGTGAGTTTCTGAGCGACTCTTCCGTCCCATCCAACAGCGGTCGCTGGGTTCTCGGGGCCCTGATCCTCGCGGTGCCAGCGGCCGTAGCGATCGCGTTTCCGAGGATCGGGCTCGTGGCCGACCCGCACCGGGTGGAGCGCGTCTCGTCGGTGACGTCGACCAACCTAGCGACCCTGGTCGACGTCGCCACTGCCGCTGATGATTCGAACCTCGAGGAGCCGATGGGCGTGGAGCCCAAGGCTTGGCGTTCGATCGCCCGAACGATCGAAGTCGAGAATATCGGCGACGAACCGCTCGAGGGCGTCCGGCTCGTCGTCAACGGTCGCGACCTGACCGACGTGCGCGGGCTGCTCGATCACGCCCACGCCGGCACGGTGGACGCGGTCGATCCGCTCGCGCTCTTTCGCGCGTGGACGGAGCTTCGAGTGCATGGCGAGAGCGGAACGCCAGAGAACGCCAGCCCGCTTCACGCGCTCGCATGCTTCGGCCACACGTCGGAAAAATCGGACTCCGTCGCGCTCTTTCGGTTGTTTTCGTCGCTGGGTGTGCCTGTTCGCTTCGTGCTTCTCAAGGGTCACGAAGCCATCGAAGCCATGGTCGGCGGCGGCCCCGCGTTGTTCGACGGGGATCGGGAGGTCTTCTACACTCGCCTCGACGGAGAGCTCGCGTCGTACGCGGACCTCATGAAGGACCCCCTGCTCGCGCTGCGAGCCAAGCCATTCGGTCGGGGCAGCCGGTATGACCTCAAACGATCGTGGGCCGCCGCCACCGTGTTCGAGCCCGTCGTCACGAGCTCAGCGCCCATGGCGTCTGGTCGTCAGGAGCTTCACGGCGTCGAGGAAGGCTTCGTGTTGTTTCCCGGAGAGACGCTCCGATTCGATCTGCAGCACGCGCCGAGCCACGCTGCGGGCGTCAGTCCGATCTCGGCCGAAATACGCGAAGCGGTGCTCCGTACCATCGAGCTCGAGGTCGACAGCGAGCTCCGGAGCAAGACCCAGAATCCGGTCACGGTGAAGTCTCCTTTTCCGGTCCTCGAGCTCAGATCGAGGGACGACACCTCGCCCATCACGAGCTCGCCCTTCGTTCGATCGGTGGTGCTCGATCCGAGCGCCGGCAGAACCACTCTCGTCATGCAGGCCTCCCGCTTCGTCATGCCTCGACTTCGCAAGGGCCAGAACGTCGTGCTGGTCGAGTCCACCCGCCCGGGTCCGGTGAAGGTCACCGTCACCTACGGCCCCAATGATCGCGCGCCTCCCGTGGCTACACTCGAGGTCGAGACCGCCACGGGACCCACCCTCGTTCCGAGCGCGACCGAGCGGTTTCAGCGCGTTCATTGGCAGGTGGCTCGGGACTCGGCGTTTTCGCAGATCGATCCGACACTCGACGTGGTCGAGCCCTACACGGGGAAGGTCGCGCTCTCGGCGATGGAACGTACTCATTTTCTCCCAGGCCGAACCTACTTCGTGCGGGTGAGAGTTGCCGCCAAGGACCGCTGGAGTCCTTTCAGCAACGTCGTCGAATTCGTCGATACCAAGCCCGCAACGCCGACCCTCAAAGGCATCCTGGTCTCGGGCGAAGAGACGCGGATCGAGCTCGAGCCCCAGAAGGGAGTCACGTTTCACGTGTTCGGAAGCGATCGGCGGGACTTCGTGCCCGATGTCTACTCCAATCACGAGCTCGTCGAGCTCGCGGGAGCAGACGTGAAGACCGCGACCGTCAGCAACCGGCTCGCTTCGGTCGACGCGGGCGCGTCGCTCACGGTCCCGACCCGTCGATTCTTTCGTGTGGTCGCCGAGCTCGCTGGATCGATTTCGGTCCCCACCGCCCTCATCGACTCGAACGCGGATCGCCCCGCGTCGGAGCTTCGGGTCCAGAGCTTGGACCCGCTGAGCGCCAAGGTCGTGAGTCTGTCGAGGTGAGTATCCTCGACCGGGGGAGCTCAAAGCTCATGGCGCTTCGCAGCCTTCGAGCACCCTGAGCCTCTGAATTTCGTCGAGGATGCGCGCGTCTCGAACCAGCGCGATGAGCGTTCGGTCGGCGATGCCGAGCGCGGGGTCTCCTTCGGTCGCTTCCAGATACAGCCACGCCCGACCCCAAACGGTGAGTATGGCCCGTCGCCAACACGAGTCTTCGGAGAGCTTCAGGTACGCGGCCGGATGATCTTCACGTGTCATTTTCAAATACCGACCCACGTACCAAAGGAACGTCAGGATCCCGTCGCGCTCGCTCACCGAGCCCACATACCGATCGGAGAGAGCGTAGCCGCTCGCAAGTGAGTTGACGTACTGCACCGTTTCCTCGAGCAACATGTCGAAGCCTTGGTCGCCGGAGTCGAACCGTCCGTCGTTCGGGTCGCCGTCGAGATAGATGTCTGCGTAAGAGTCGCAGTCGAAGCTTCCCCGGCCTCCGCAAGGCGCGCGCAAGCTCGAGAGCTCGTCATCGTTGATGAGGCTCCGGGCCGGCGTGCCCCTGGACGAGCCGCCCGAGCACTGAAACCGAAGAGTCGGTGTGATGACGTAGGTAGCGTCGTCGAATCCGCTTTGACCCAGATCGAAGAAATGCCCGCACTCGTGAACGATGGTCGAGAGCTGTCGGGCGACCTCGTTGGCGGAGCTCGACGGTTGTAGGAATTGATCGATGCAGTCGCCGAGCCGAGTATTCGCGAGGCCGCCTTCGACGACCGCTTTTCCGATCGGGTACCGCTTCTCGAGGACTGTGAGAATGAACGCTCGAACAGCGGTGGGTTGGTACGACGCGACGTCGCTGTCGATGTCCGCGCCGGCCATCGGCAAGCTCTCGGTGTAGAGTCCGTCGAGGCAAGCCGGATCAACTTCCGAGACCGAGGGTCGCGTCCCCCCGTCGACTTCGTCTCCGGCGTCCGTCGCGCCCGCGTCTAGGTCCGAGTGAGGGCCGCCGTCGGAACGTGGTCCGCCGTCGGTCGTGGTTCGGCGGCTCGTGCTGCGGTTGCGTTCCTCTTCGCAAGCCAAGGAGCCGAAGAGGAGGAGCCCGACGACGAGGGTACGAACCATGCGCTGCGACTCTCGAGTCCGTGGGGTCGAGCGTCAATCCGACGGAGGCCCTACGGGGGTCTGCGCAGCCGCGAAGTGCCCTGGAGAGTCTAGCTCCGCGCAGGGAGTGGGAAGCAGCCTGCGGGGATTGACGTGGGAGCGGGTTGCTCGTAGCTTCCCCGGCTGGTGGCTTCTCTGCACCTCGAGGCGCTCTTCGAAGAGGGGAGCGGCCGGTTCTTGCCTGAGGTCCTTTCCTCTCACGACTCCAAGGCGCTCGGTTCCTTCGCGCCCAAGTGGATCGAGGATCAGCGCTCCGAGCTTCGCCGGATGCTTTTGGAGTACGTCGACCGCGGCCTTCTCACGTATGGCCATCAGCCGCTCGCCAAGCGGCTCTTCAAGCTCGCCGAGGCTCGAAAAGACGACGAGCTCATGGGTCATTTTCTCGTCGCGTTCGACGCTTCGACGCGCAAGATCTTGCGCCAGCGAACTCGGTACGATTTCACCACGCGGGAGTATTCGACGACTCAGGTTCTCGAGGCCGACCCAGCGATCCCTCACGGATCTGCGCCCACGCGAAGGACGCCGCCGGTCAACGGCAAGGTGGCGCCCCTCCCGCGGTACAAGAGTCACCTCACGAGCTTCACGTTTCGCACGCGCCGGTACCTTCAGCGGCGCGCTTGGCGCTATTTTCGCGAAATCGGAAAAAAGGACGCCGAGCGCTACATCAAGACCGTTTCCCAGGCGCTGGCCCTTTACACCGACGAGACTCTCACCAAGCCTGCGGACCTTCTTTCCTGTTGGGGCTTGTTGCATGCGCTTTATCATCACTCTCCGGTGATCGTCGCACAGCGGAGTGGGTTCGACGTCGCCGACGGGCGGTCTCTCTCCGAGCTATCGCCGGCGCCCGCGTTCATCGAGCACTGGAAGGTCTCGCCCGACCCATTGTTTGCGCTTTTGGGTGCGGCGCGGGCGAGGCCCGTGCGCAGATTTGCCGTTGCCACGCTCGATGCTCACCACGCGAAGAAGCTGCCTCCGTTGAGCTTGATTCGGGCGCTGCTCGACTCACGTCACGACGAGGTCCAGAGTTTCGCGGCGAAGATGCTCGAGTCTTCGCCGGACCTCGACAAGTGGACCTTGGATCAGTGGCTCGATGTTTTGCGAATCGAGAGCCCTGGAGTCGTCCACCGGCTCGCCGCGCTTTTCCGGAAGCACGTTGCGCCCGAGCGTATCGACGCGAGCACGGCCATTCGCCTCGCGCTGTCGCCGCTCGCGCCGATCGGCGAGATCGGGTTGGCGTCTCTCGAGCTCAAGAAGATCGAGTCGGCCGAAGATATCCGCGCGCTGTTGCCTCTAGGTGAAGCGGGCGCGCAGTCGGTCCGGGAGAGAGCCATCGATTGGCTGATCGGCCGCCTCGAAGACTCTCCCTTCACCACGCCCTATCACGCTCGGGTGTTGCTCGACTCTCCGCATCGCGACGTTCGGGAGAGAGCCTCCGGTTGGATTTTTCGCCACGAGAGCTTGCGGCTCGAGACGCTGTTGTGGAGCGCGATGGCGGAGACTCCGTACGACGACGTCCGCTCGGCGTTGCTCGTGGGTCTCGAGCGGGTCCGTCCCATGCTTCCGTATGACTCCGTTCGTTCGGTCTGGGCGAGTGTCATTCTCGCGGTTCATCGCGGACATCGTGCGAAACCGAGGGCTGCCCGGCAGGTCGCCGAGCGTGTAGCGACTCACCCGGACGAAGCCGATCAACTCTTGCCGCTCCTCGCCATTCTGCTGCGCTCCCTTCGCGCTCCCGAGCGAGCGGCGGGCCTGGCGGCCATCGCGACCGCGGTCTTCAAAAACCCAGCTCTTCGGCCTGCCGTCAGCCGGCACGTGCCGGGGATCGAGCTCTTCGCGGCGGAGGCCTGAGTGCAAGTCTCCCTCAAATATCTCGGCAAAAGCGGAGTCAGCGGGACGGGTGACGAACGAAAGATCTCGTTCGCGCCGAACCTCGCCCGCCCGAAGGTCTTCTTCGACGCCGACGTCAAACATCCGCTCCGTTATCGCGAAGCCATGAGCGCGCTCCACGACATCGTCGTGAGTGATCTTCGGTTCAAGAAGCGCAGCGGCTCGGAGGCCTACAAAGAATTTCTCAAGGGGCGCAATGAAGCCGAGGCCAAGGCGCGCCGTGAAGCCTTCGACGAGGAGGTGAAAAAGGCCCTCCTCAAAGAGCCCGAGCCGCCGCCTCTCGACCTCGACAAACGCTTCCACAAGATGCACGAGAAATACTGGAAGGCCCGAAGGGCTTGGGCCGCATGGCTTTCCAGCAACGACCCGGAGCTCTTCCGGCACCTCGTGCCCTGCGATCCGGTCGTCACCGTGGCGCCTGACGTCGTCTTCTTCGAGGGCTTTGCCAAAGACGAGTCGAGCTACGGGTGCCTGCTCGTCGATCGAGATGCGTTCAAAGGTGACTCTGCTGGCGGGATGGGTACGACCAATGTCGACTACTCGAACGCGTTGTACCGGCAGATTCAGACGCTACGAACCTATCGGACCACTCGCCTCGTAGTCGATCCGACCGGCTTCGAGGTCAACGTCGAAGGGCAGGGTGACTATCGCGAAGAGAAGATCGACCTGCCGCCGACCTGGCTTCGCGCTTTTGGACAGCTCTCCGCCGCCACGACCCTGCCGACTCGGTCCGTGCGCCTCGACGTCGGCACGGTCTACGCGATCATCGCCTACTTGTTGCGGCATCGCGAAAAGAAAGGCCCTCGCTCTCTTCGTTTCCAACTTACGCCAGGCAAGCACCCGATCGTCACGATCGAGCCCTTTGGGTTGGAAGTGACTTCGTCCGGCCCGTTGTACGACGGACCCAAGCCCGAAGAGATCAAAGTCTGGGGGCGCCGACGACTCACGAGCCTCGCGCGCGTCTTGCCGCTCGCCGAGCACGTCGACGTGTCGCTGCTCGGATCTGGGTTGCCGAGCATTTGGACGGCGCACCTCGGCGACATGCGGTTCGTGCTTGGGCTCTCCGGCTGGACGACTTCGGACTGGAGCTCCGGCGCGGGTCTCGACCTACTCTCCGGCGCTTTTGACGCGGACCCTGCGTTGGCAAAGAAGCTCGATGCACATCTCGAGAGTGTGAGATTCGCGAAGCTGGCGGATCTCGAGAAGGCGACGGGCGCTCCCGAGGCCAAGCTCACCGCGGCTCTCTTCTTGCTCGCCAAGCAGGGTCAGGCGATCTTCGACTTTGCCCACGGTGTGTATCGGCACCGGCCCGTCCTGTCGGTCGCACTCTCCGACGAGCTTCTCGGGCCGGAGCCTCCGGAGCTCGTGGGCGCTCGCAACATCGTGCGGAGCCACGCGGTCCGAATCACCAAGGAGACGAACGCCGCGGGCCTTCGGATCTTGGTCGGCCAGGTCGGCGACGAGCGCGAGGTCGAGCTCGCTTTGGACTCTGACGGGATGGTCAAGAAGGGCCGCTGCAATTGCTCCTGGCACTTCCGATTCAAACTTCGCCAAGGACCCTGTCGCCACTTGCTCGCGCTTCGAATGTTCGCTACGACTCGGGAGTCCGCTTGGCGCGCGTAGTTTCAAATTTTTTCCGGTTTCGAGGAGACCGGGTCGCACGAGCCCACTATGCCGCGGCGTTCCGCCGCGGTGGAGCTTGCTATCTCGTGCTTTCCCACGCCCGTTGTTCTTGGGCGCCGGATCGACACCGTCGTCCGCATACTCAGTCGACGTATCTCGCTCGACGACGGTGTCGATCCGGCTCGGTGAACGGACGTGGTCCTTCGTATGAAGTCGGGCGACCCGGCCTCCTCGATCATTTTTCAACCCGTTCCGGACAGAGGTGCTTCGCGTGGCGGGCTTTTGGGATTGGCTGAAAAAAGCCTTCTCCGACCCGGAGGCACCACCCGGGCCGTCGAGCTCCGGCTCGACACCCACGCCGCCTTCGCCCGCACCCTCCGGAGCGGCTCCGGCGTCCGCAACCTCGACGCCGACTTCTTCGCCCGGCAAGAGTAACGACAAGTCGGCGACCAAGGGTCGCAACTACGACGCGAACCCAGAGATCCTCGGACTCTCCGAAGCCGAGCTCCGAAAACGCGCCTTGAGAATCACTCCTTGGCGCACCGCCTGGATCGGGCGCGTGGACACGATTCCGCCTCAGAGCGACGAGCGCACCGCCATCATCGATCGCGGCTTGATCCTGACGGGCAGACTCACCGAAGCCGAAGTCGCTGAAATTCACGAGGTCGGGGACCTCTGGCTCAAGTATCACGGACGGGTCGAGCTCGCTCGATCCGAGGCCAAGAAAGCGAGTCAGCGGGCCGCCGACCAAATCGCCGCCGACCGTGAGGCCCTGAAGAAGCAGAAAAAGGAAGAGGCGGCAGCCCGGAAGAAGGCCCGCGCCGAGGCGATCCTCGATCGGAAGCAGAACGACATCGTCTACCTCGGACGCAGCGTCTCTGCGCGGATGAACGATCGACGAGCCAACGTCGAGAAGCTGCACCAGCTGGGGCTGCCAGTGCTCGCGACGCCGAAGGATGTCGCGCAGCTCCTCGAAATCAGCGTTCCGAAGCTTCGATGGCTTTCGTTTCACGCGGTGGCCACGGAGCGTCCGCACTACATCAGCTTCCACGTGAAGAAACGCTCCGGAGGTTTGAGGCTCTTGAGCGCGCCGCACAAGGAGCTCAAGAAGGCCCAAAAACGCATCGCGACTCAGATTCTCGACAAGGTCGACCCCGGTCCGGTCGCACATGGGTTCATCAAGGCCCGGTCCACTGTCACCAACGCCACGCCCCACGTCGGTCAGGACGTCGTGTTGAATCTCGACCTCTCGGATTTCTTTCCTTCGGTGACTTTCCCGCGCGTTCGAGGCCTATTTCAGAGCTTCGGGTACTCTCCCGCGGTGGCGACCGTCTTGGCGCTCCTGGCGACCGAGTCACCGCGCCGAACCGTCAAATACGACAACCGAACCTATCACGTCGCGGTCGGCGAGCGGGCGCTTCCGCAAGGTGCACCGACGAGCCCAGCGATCGCCAACCTGGTGGCTCGAAAGCTCGACCGCAGACTCTCTGGCCTCGCTCGATCCGCCGGGTGGAGCTACACTCGGTATGCCGACGATCTGACTCTGTCCACACGCGGCGAGGCTCGCAAGAAGACGCCCTGGATGTACCGTCAGGTCCGCGAAATCATCAGCTCCGAAGGGTTCGTCGTTCATCCGAAAAAGGGGCGGCTCCAGCGAAAGGGCGGGTGCCAAACCGTCACTGGTGTCGTCGTGAATCACAAGCTCGGCCTGCCGCGGCGCGAGGTCCGTCGCCTTCGTGCCATTCTTCACGGCGCCAAGAAATCGGGCCTCGCGTCGCAGAACCGTGAAGGACGCGCCGACTTTCCCGCATACCTTCGAGGCAAGCTCGCGTACCTCGCCATGGTCGACCCCCAAAAGGGGAAGAAAATGCTCGCCGAGCTCGACACCCTCGAAGGACGTCATCGGCCCGAGTAGCGAGTCTCCTCGAGCGCAGCCGTACGGATTGACGCGGGAACGGGCCTTTGGCGTAGATTGCGACGATGCGTCTCGGCGTCGCTGGTCTCCTCACCCTCCTAGGCTCCCAAGCGTTTGCTCAAGGAGCGGTTTTCCGTGGGCCTTATCTTCAGGACGTGAGCTCCGATGGGATTTCGATCGTCTGGGAGAGCCCAAATCCATCCACCGGCGTAGTCCGTTTTGGCGTCGCCAACCCCACGGCGCGCACCATCAGCGGCGGAGGGCCGGCTCGTCACCAATCCGTACGACTCAGCGGGCTCACGCAGCTCGCACCGCCCGGCTCGAAATTCACTTATGAGCTCGAGGTCGATGGAGTCACCAGGGCCGGAACCTTCCGCACCGCCCCCGCGCCAGGCACTCCATTTACGTTCCTCGTGTACGGCGACAACCGCTCGTCGCGCCCTCAGCATGAGGCGGTGGTCCAGGCCCTCGTCGCCGAGATGGATTCGGTGGCGTTCGCGATGAACACCGGCGACCTCGTCAGCGACGGACAGAGCGAGAGCGATTGGGACGCGTTCTTCGAGGTCGAAGCTCCGTTTCTCGCTCACACACCCTTCTTCGTCGCGATCGGGAATCACGAGGTCGAGCTCACGAGCTGGAGTGTCACCGAACGAATCGTGGAGCACCCATCTACCGCGCTTGCACCAGCCTCCTCCAGCGAGTCGTTCTATCACTTCCAATACGGCAACGTGGAGCTGATCGTAGTCAACGTCGAGGTCGACAACCTATATACGATTTCGCTGCTGGCCGGCGCGCAGGAGGAGTGGCTCGAGAGAGTGATCGGCACGCGACCGCCAGGGATCGACCACCGATTCCTCTTCATTCACCAGGGAGCCTACAGCAGCAAGCCCGGACGAAACGGCAATTTCTGGCTGCGACAATGGCTCGATTCTCTGAAGCCCGAAATCGACGTGATCTTCTCGGGCCACGACCATTATGCCGAGCTTGGGTTCTCGCGGACCGGAATTCCGTACGTCGTCCACGGCGGAGGCGGCGCGCCGCTCTATGACACACTCGGTCCGCGGGTCACGAACGATCACACGATCGTATACGGAGAGAGCCGACTCGGCTATGTCTTGGTCGACGTCGACGGACCCGAGGTCCAGATCACCATCAAAGGTATCGACGGGAGCACGGTGAGCACGTTCGAGTATGGGTCCGCGAGCGCTCCTGAATGTCTGAGTCCTTCCGACTGCGGACCGCCGCTCTTGACCAGTTGTCCTGACGGAGCGTGGGAGTGCCACCGGGGCGCGTGTCGGTATGAGTGCTCAGACTCAGGATCGCTCTTTGGCTGCCTGAGTGACAATGCGTGCGCCCAGTCGATCGGGAGTTACTGTTCGGGAGAGGCGACCTGCGAGAAGCCGGGCATCGACCCGAGGCAGTGGTACTGCCTCTGCAACGTTCCGCCCGATTGTTCGACCGACGGGGACTGCGCTGGCCGTCCGCCTCCCGTGGCCGGCTGCGTCGGCACCTGGGGTTGCGTGGGGCAGGCGTGTGAGTTCTCGCCGACGACCATTTGTGAAGAGCCGACGACGAGTATGGACGCCTCGGTCGATGCCTCGGTCGATGGGGCCGTGTCGGACGCTGCCTCTGGCGTGGACGCTGTTGCGATCCCCGACGCGACCACGGGACCGGATGTGAGTCTCCTCGGCGACGACGCGCGTGCCTCTGAAGACGCTGCGTCGCAAGTCAGTGACGCGTCGGCGTCGAATCCCGACGCCGGGCAAGACGAGGGAACCGGCGAGCCCGAAGCGACTTCCGGCTGCGGCTGTGCTTCGACGGGGCGCGGAGCGCTCGGTGTGTGGGCGCTGATGGCGTTGATGGCGATGGCGTCCCGACGGCTGCGCGGACCCGCGCAACTTCCCGTTGCCCGCATCGCTTCCGTCCCGCACGATACGGCGCGATGAAGAAGCTTCGCGTGGGCGTGCTCGGGGCCACCGGGATGGTCGGGCAGAGATTCGTCTCGCTTCTGGATACTCATCCGTGGTTCGAGGTCGCTGTCGTCGCGGCGAGCTCGGCGTCGACGGGAAAGTCTTATTCGGATGCGGTCGCGGGTCGCTGGACGTTGCCGGCGGCGGTTCCGGCGGCGGTCGGCGGACTCATGGTGCGGGACGCGAGTCAGGTCGCAGCCATCGCCGAGGCCGTGGACTTCGTGTTCTGCGCGGTCGACATGACCAAGGAGGAGACCGCGCGCCTTGAAGAATCCTACGCGCGGGCGGAGACTCCGGTCGTGTCCAACAACTCGGCGCACCGTGGCACGCCGGACGTCCCCATGATGATCCCTGAGCTCAACGCCGAGCACGGCGAGGTGATCCCGATCCAGCGTCGACGCCTCGGGGTGAGTCGGGGCTTCGTCGCGGTGAAACCGAATTGCTCGCTGCAGAGCTACGTGCCGGCAATCCACCCGCTCTTGGGTTACGGACCCAAGAACGTCGTGGTCTCGACGTACCAAGCGATCAGCGGCGCAGGGAAGACGTTCGAGAGTTGGCCCGAGATGGTCGACAACGTCATTCCGTTCATCAGGGGCGAAGAGGAGAAGTCGGAGAAGGAGCCCCTGAAGATCTGGGGAACGGTCGGACGAGAGGGGATCGTGCCGGCTTCCACGCCCATCATCTCGGCGCAGTGTGTGAGAGTCCCGGCGACCGACGGGCACTTGGCCACGGTCTCCATTTCGTTTGAGCGCAAACCGAATCGAGACGACATCCTGCAGGCGTGGCTCGAGTTTCGAGGCCCTGGGTTCGTGAGAGACTTGCCGTCCGCACCAAACCCGTTCCTGCGTTACTTCGAGGACGAGACCAGGCCACAAACTCGGCTCGACAGGGACGCCGGCAGAGGAATGGCGATCTCGATCGGGCGTCTGCGCTCGGACGCAGTCTTGGATTACCGATTTGTCGCACTCTCTCATAACACGGTGCGCGGCGCCGCTGGCGGCGGAGTGCTCACCGCGGAGGCGCTGGTCAAGGCGGGGTACATCGAACCGAAGTGAGCCTAGCCTAGGCTCACTTACTGTAAAATCCTGCCTAATCCTCATCCTGCCTCAGGATCGGGCACGGGCACGGGCACGGGCACGGACGGGCACGGGCACGAAGTCCTCGCAGGGCCACGCCGAATTTCGACGCTACTGGCTGGCTAGCGAGCCAGGGTCTCATTTCATCGAGAGACGGCTTGGGTTCCTGAGGTGGTTCGCGCGTGGCGCGTTGATCTCCTCGACAGCCGCCGAGTCCCGAAAACGCCGTGCCCGTGCCCGTGCCCGTGCCCGTGCCCGATCCTGAGGAGGAGGGTCGACCGGAGCCGCAGAAGGAGCTCTACAAGAACGGCAATGACGAGTCGATTTTCGTGCCCAAAACTTGGCCTCGCGGTCCGAACGGGTCGATGAAACCTTCGATTGCTCTCTCTCTTCTCGTCCTGGGCTGCCAGGTCGCTCCGCCTACGAATCAGCTGTCTCGTTCGAGCGCGCTGCACGCCGTCCATGAGTGGGGCACCTTCACTTCGGTCATGGGCTCCGACGGAAAGACGGTCGCCGGCTTGCAGCACACCGAGGAGCTTCTGCCGAGCTTCGTTCACCTGCGGGATGCCTCCGTGCCCGGGCAAAAGGGTGCGGGCTCTCTGGTCGTCCCGGTCCACCAGAAGCTCGAGACGCCGGTCTTGTACTTCTACGGAGAAGGCCACCAGCAGGTCAGCGTGGACGTCAGCTTCCCCAAGGGCGTGATTTCAGAGTGGTACCCAGAGGCCTCCTCCTTCGCGCCTGCCCTCGGTGTCCCGCTCACCCTCGAGCACGGAAAAATGAGTTGGCAGGTGGAGCTCCTCGATGAGTCTGCGAACGCCCCTCTGGTGCCGGAACACTCGGTTTGGGCGCCGTCTCGAAGAGTTGCGGCAAACGGCCTTCGCGAGCTAGGTCACTCCTCCACGGCCGGGACGGTGGCCGAAGAGGAGGGGTTCATTTTTTATCGCGGTCTCGGGTGCTTCGACGTGCCCGTGTCGGTCACCAGCAAGGGCGAGGAGCTGACTTTCTCGAACGACTCAGCTGTGGACCTCCACGGTGTCTTGGTGCTGCTTGGGGGAGGTCAACGGGGAGGTTTCGTGTCGCTTGGAACGATCGAAGCGGGCGGAATGCGGTCCGTCGGCCGAGAGCAAATCCCGCTCGACGCTGCCGAGATCTACGTGCGAGATGCCAAGGCGACGTTGGCTCAGTCTCTGGAGGCGAGTGGATTGTTCGCGGACGAGGCCCGAGCGATGGTCGATACCTGGACCGACAGCTACTTCGTGACGTCGGGCCTTCGAGTCCTCTACGTTGTTCCTCGTGCCTGGACGGATGAGATTCTCCCGATCGACCTCGATCCGCGACCTGCGGACCTCGTTCGGACGCTGGTGGGTCGGATCGAAGTCATGACCGAAGTCGAAGAGAGGGACGTCGTCCGAGATCTGGAGGAGGCCAAAGCGGCCAATGCGTGGATTCGACCGGACGCGTATGGTCGGTTCACGGAGCCCAAGCTTCGTCGGGCCGCGGCCCTCATCGGGGACCCGGCTCTCCAGCAGTTCACCGAGCTCATGATCACGCAGGCGGCGTTGTCGCCATGAGCAGACTTGGCCTCGTGAGCGTGTTTGGGATTCTCGTGGCGTGCGAGCCGCTCGCGAGCCCGGAGTATCTCGGAGAGCCGCTCGCCGAGATCAAGGGTGTCATTGCGAGTTGGTCGAGCCCTCCGAGAGAGTCCGCGGAGCTGGTCGTGTTGTACATCGACTACGGACCGGCGCGAGCGACCGTGGTCGGAGAGCGCGTGCGAGTCACGGAGAGTTTTCCGGCGGGATTTACGATCCCGCTCATGGTGCCTCCCCGCTCGGACGCTTTGAACGAGGTTCCGGGCGAGTCCGACGAGAGAATTGGGATCGCTTGGTTCGTGGTGTTGCGGAGCGGAGCGGGCGTGCCGGGGCCTTTCCTCACCCACGACGACGTGAAGTCGCTGCACCAGGGAGACGTGCTCGGTTGGGCCGAGGACTTCATCCTCACCTACGTCGACGGCAAAGTGGAGTCTGGGACGACCGCCGCGGAGATTTTGGGGGGCCCGAAGGACCCCGGTTTTCATTTGATGGCGGTCACCGGCAAGGCGGCGGGCGATCCGAGCTGCACGCTGGTCTGTGACAGCTCGCCGATGCGCGAGGTAGATCTCGGCAGCACGCAGGTCGTCGTGAGTCTGTCGTCCGATCCACAGACTCTCAGGATCCCCGCGTTTCGCCTTCCGGCCCGGGTCGAAGGGGCGTTTGGGATTCCGCCCGGGTGAGTTTCGGTCGGACCGAGATAGAGGAGGCCTACCGCCTTCATGGGCACGTGGTGTTGCGGCGAGCTCGAAAGATCCTCGGGGACGAGGATCAGGCCAAGGAAGTGCTTCAGGAGGTTTTCGTGTCGCTCGTGGACCGACCCCACCAGTTTCGGGGTGACAGCTCGATACTCACCTGGCTTTACTCGGCCACGACTCATTCCGCGCTCAATCGCCTGCGGACCCGGCGCACCCGGGACCGGATCCTGGCGGCGCAAGGGGTGGGCGAGCCCTCCCAGCCTGCGCTCGATCGCGCGGTCGATGCGCGTCGAATTTTGATGCGAGTGTCCGACGAGCTGGCCCAAGTGGCCGTCTACTATTATTTCGACCAGATGACGCACGCTGAGATCTCGGAGGTCCTCGGGTGCTCTAGGCGTCAGGTCGGGAAGCTGCTCGAACGGTTTCACGAGGCGGCGTCCAAGCTCGAGCGCGACCCTGCGCGGGTGGTTGGAGCGGCGCGATGAGTACGAGCTCGGTGTTCGTTCGTGAAGCTCCGGAGGGTTGCCTGTCCGACTTCGCCCTCGATCGAATCGCGGCGGAGCTCGACCCATCTCCTCGTCACCTCGAGGAGTGCGCTCGATGTCGTGGGCGGCTGTCCGAGCTGGCCGAGCTGAAGCGGGCGCCCTTGCCACCGATGGCTTCCGCCGCGCGTCAGAGGGAAAGAAGGCTGGAGCCGAGGAGACTCTACCCTTGGGCAGGGCTCGCCGCCCTGGCCGCTTCGGCCGTTTTGTTCGTTCGCTCGCCTTCGGGGCTTCGGACGAAGGGCTCGGACTTCGAGCTCGGCTTCTTCGTGCGTCACGGTGAGGGTGTGCGGCGGGGTGTCGACGGCGAGGTCGTGAGTGTGGGAGACCAACTTCGATTCATCTACAGCGCGAAGCTCCCTGGCGAGGTGGCGATCGTCAGCATCGACCCGGCGAACGAGCTGAGTATCTATCACCCGAGCGGCTCGGAGACGTCCACGCTCGCCTTGGTAGGCAAGGACTCGCTCGTGGCCAACGCCATCGAGCTGGATGATTCCGTGGGTACGGAGCGGTTGATTGGCATTCACTGCGCCCGTCGCTTCCGACCCCTCGACGTGGCGCGCCAACTCGTCGCTGGGGAGCGAGTAGAGGCTTGTCGCTCCGTCGAGCTCAGGGTGGAGAAGCGTCGTTGAGAGCTTGGCCCGTGGTTGTGAGTACGCTCCTGAGCGGGCTCGTGAGTGGGCTCGTGAGCGGGAGCGCAGGTGCGGAGGTCGAGCGGTTCGCCATCTTCGCGGGAAACAACGACGGGGGGAGCGACGAGGCTGCGCTCCGGCATGCCGAGGACGATGCCAGGCGGTTGAGTGAAGTGCTCACCGAGCTCGGATCCTTTCGTCCGGAAAACGTGACCCTTTTGTTCGGGCGTACGGCGGTGGAGTTCCGGCGTGCGCTGATCGCGGTGAATGAACGGATCCGCACGCGGCTGCCGATGGTCGAGCCCGTGTTGGTCGTTTACTACTCTGGGCACGCCGACGCGCGGGCGCTTCACCTCGGTGACTCCGAGCTGGAGCTCGCGGAGTTGGAGTCTTTGGTTCGCGGGTCACCGGCGGCGTTTCGTGTGCTGGTGGTCGACGCGTGTCGCTCCGGTTCGTTGACCCGTGTGAAGCGAGGCAAGCCCGTCGCACCCTTCAAGGTGGAGCTCGACGAGAAGCTCGAAGGGGAGGGCGTCGTGTTCCTTACCGCGAGCTCGGCGAACGAAGACGCTCAGGAGTCGGACGAGCTCTCGGGTTCGTTCTTCACTCATCACCTGATTACCGGGATTTTGGGCGCGGCCGACGAGAATCGAGACGGGCGAGTGGGCCTTCGCGAGGCCTACGCGTATGCGTACGACGGGACGTTGCGGTCGAGCAGCCGGAGCCTCGAGGGGCTCCAGCACCCAACGTTTCGGTTCGATCTCAAAGGTCGCGCCGATTTCGTCCTCACCGAAGTCACACCTACCGGGGCGAGAGGAACTCTCGAGCTTCCGAGCGGGGCGGCGTACCTCGTGTTTCGGCAGGGGCTCGACGGCCCGGTCATCGCCGAGACCGGACCTTTGGACCGGGCTCGCAGAATCAGCCTTCCCGCCGGGCGCTACGGTATTCGTAGCCCCCGGCGCGATCGTGTGCTCGAAGGGACCACGGACGTCAAAGCGATGGGTGAGGTTCGCGTCGACGATTCGACCCTCGACGAAATCGCTTACGCGCGATTGGCGAGAAAGGGCGGCAGAGAGGTCGCGCACGGCTTCGAGCTCGGCCTACGGGTCGAGAGCCCGCTCTTCGAGACCTCGCGGGCGTGCCTGGGGCCCGCTGTTGGGTACTCGGTCGACTTGTCCGCTTTCGGCCTCGCCACCACGCTTGGCTTGCGGGCTTCTTATTGTCGCGATGGCTTTGCGAACGAAGTCTTGACGTCCACCATCGACGTATTCACTCTGGGAATCGGCGTGGGCGCAGTGTTGGATGCGCGATGGGTGTCGCTGAGTCTGGGTTTGAACCCCGAGCTCTCGATCCGTCGACAGGATTTCGAGACTCCGGGTCAGGCGTCGGGCCGCGTGGCGGTCACGCCGGCGCTCGGAGCGGAGTTGGGAGCGGAGGTACCTCTCGGCGGTGGGTTCGCGGTTCGAGCCCGAGGCGCGCTCGTGACTCATTCCATCGAAGAGCAGGGCGAGAGCGCGACGGCGCACAGGTTGCGGCTGACTTTCAGAGCGACGAGCCTGATCGCGAAGGTCTTCTGAGCCAGATACGGCCGATGCGTCGAGCCGCCACCTCGTTGACCCTCGCTTCGACTTTTTGGAGACGCGAGCGAATGGTGCTTGTACATCCAGCCCTTTCGTGAGACACCCGGGGCACGTCCTGATGAGGACGCGTTTTCGATCGTTCCTGTTCCAACCGAGACTGTCGCTCCGGCGAAAGATTCTTACCCGATCAGGTTCCTTCTAGAGCGCTCAAAGTGATCGCCAATCGTGGCGACAGATCTCGTTCGGACTACAGGAGAATATTCATGGAAGAAAGCAAACTCTACGTCGGAAACCTCGCCTTCAGCTCGACCGAAAACGACCTGCGTGAGTCGTTCGGACAATACGGCACGGTGACGAGCGTGAAGCTCGTGACCGATCGTGACACCGGGCGTCCGCGTGGCTTCGCGTTCGTGGAGATGCAGACCGCCCAGGAGGCCAAGAGCGCCATCCAAGGGTTGAACGAGACCAGCATCGGCGGTCGGACCATCCAGGTCAGCATGGCCAAGCCCCGCGAGTCGCGCGGCGGCGGCGGCGGCGGCGGCGGCGGCGGCGGCAATCGCTCGCGCTGGTAATCACGTCACCTCGGCCGCAGGCGTCCGCCTGCGGCTCCCTCTCTCCCTCACCCGAAATGGAAGGCCGAGATTTTTGCGCGGCCAAACTCATTGCTGAATTCTAGCCGACCCTTGTCCGCTCGAGCGGCTCCGGCCACGACCATCAGCGGAAGCAGGTGCTCTTCGCGAGGATGAGCCTGTCTGGCAAGCGGCGCGCTCGCCCAACCGACGAGCCGCTTCGCTCGCGTCTCCGGATCGGTCGTCGCCGAATCCCGTAGCCATTCATCGAAGGTCGCGGCCGCTCGAGTGCCGGCTGGCCGTCCGAAGCTGCGAAGGTTGTGGAAGCTCATGCCGCTTCCCACGATCAGCACACCTTGGTCTCTCAAAGGCGCCAGCGCGCTGCCGAGGGCGAGGTGAGTTGCCGGATCGAGTCCCTGCTGAAGCGACAGCTGAATCGTCGGAATCTCCGCCTGCGGGAACGAGACTTTGAGCGGGATGAAGGTCCCGTGGTCGAAGCCCCGATTCTTGTCTTCGGCGGTCGAGAACCCATGAGTTTGGAGCAATTGTCGCACTCGGCTGGCAAGCCCGGGATCGCCCGCCGCGGGCCACTGGATGGAGTAGGACTCCGGCGGAAACCCATAGTAATCATAGAAGATCGAAGGTCGCGGTGCGGTCATCACGGTGGGCACGGGCTCTTCCCAGTGGGCCGAGACGACGAGCAAGGCGCTCGGCTTGGATCCCAGGCTGGCGGGCAGACCTTCGAGGTACTCGCGGAGGCGGGCCGTCTCCGAACGAGCGAAGAGCCCTCCGAGGTCGACGAACGGCCAGGGGCCGCCGCCATGCGGCAAGTAGATCACGGGCAGCCGCGGCGATTTCGGGGCCGCAGAGGCCTCGTTCGCTTCCAGGCCGACCGCGGCCAAAGCCGAGCCGCTCGCGAGGGCGACGACCTCGCGGCGGGTGAGTCGCTCGTTCTCTGCTGTCATGACCCCGAATCGTGCGGCCACTAGGGGCGGGTCCGCAAGCCGCTGGTTGTGGGCTGGAGCGAGAAACTCTGTTCCGAATGTGCGGTCGGGTCGCTTCCGGTCCGGGTCAAAAGGCTCCGAAACTCTCGTACCTGATTCATTGGAATTTGCTTTCCCTGCCGCCGTTGCCGTTGCCGTGGCCGTGGCCGTGACCGTCGCCGAAACTCATGATCCCGTTCATCCCGCCATATTCGGTGCAACAGCGTCCGCGTCGGATGAGTTGCCGCACTCTTGGTCGGTCGTCCGCTCTCTCATGCGACCCACTCCGCTCGGTCGGCGAGGGAGGGCGACGGCGACGGCGACGGCAACGGCAACGGCAACGGCAACGCCCGCCCACCTACCTCCACGAAATCGTCCACGCCCACGCCCACGGTTGACGCCTACCACGCCGGCCCACCCACGAACTCGAGATCGGTCAAGCCATCAGGAACCGCATCTCGGGCTCCGCGACAACTCTCTGGGCGGTTCAGCGGGTCCTGGGCACAGTCATTTCCCAGATCATGCTGGAATCTACCCGGACCGGGGCGGACCGGGACCCGGAACGCCCGGGACCGTCCCAGAAAACTTGCGCTGCGGTATTTACGGGGACCCGGTCTTCGAGGACACTCTCCCGGTGTCGACGCCCGATCCGTCGCGAGCCGAACTCGCCCAAGTGACCACCCTCGAGGAGCTGTTTCCTGGCCGACTCGGCAGGCTGCAGATGGTGCGCATCATGCTTCGGCTGCGGGAGGTTGGCCTCGACAAGTATCCCCGAGACCAACCCCTGCCTCCCGACTTGCTCGGTCGGCTCCGAAGGGCCATTCGGGAAGACGAGGAGGCCAAGTGATGGCGCGGCTGCTACCCAGGCTCGAAACAAACTCCCGCAAGCACATCTTGCTCGGCGGTGAGCCGGTCGTATTTCACTGCAATCACTACAACTACTGGCTTCAGCGCACGGTATGTCTCACTCCGGGACTGGGCATGGAGGATGTCATCGCGGACGCTGCGGAGGCTTCCGCCTACGCGTGTCTCGTCACGGGAAAGGAGGAGTTGGGGCTCGAGGCTCCGATCGATACCTTGAGGCTCGGGGCGCATGTATTTGCGCAGCTCGGGTTCGGTACTTTCGATTTTTCGGGAGTCTCTTCGGAGGGAGGAGTCGCTCGAACGCCGACCTCGCACTATGGTCAACTGCTGTTCGCGCCCGCCGGGGTCGAGAAGTTCTCGCAGCCGATGACTCACTTCGACCGAGGATTTGCAGCGGCCGCTTGTGCGGCAGCGTTTGGGCTTCCACTCGGGTCCTTCGATGCCACCACGGAGGCCTGTCTGAGTCTCGGGGACGCCGAAGGGCGGATCCGCCTGAGTCGCCGCGGCGCTCCGCGGGCGGTGCCGGAGTCTCCGGGCGCGGGCAAAGGCAGCTTCATGGAGCCGCCGGGTCCCTACGGAGATACTCATGTCGACGAGGCGGGTGTGCTCGCTGCGCTCGCCGGGATCGACTTCTCGGGCGACGAGGAGGGATTCATTCCTCGCTTCGGAGTGGCTCTGACGCTCAATTTTGCGAATTTTTACGATCGAGTGTCCTATGAGTTCCTTCGCCGCTCCGACGTGGTCTTCGGCCAGCTTGCCGCCGAGCTTCTCGTCGACGCTGGATATCGGTGCGCGTTCAACACCTTTGGCGGGATCATGACGAGCGCGGAGTGGGACGCGGTCGTGAAACCCATGTGCAAGACACGCGAGGATTGGGTATACGGGATGGCCGCGGTGGTCAATTCGCTAGGCTGGGGGACGTGGCGGATTCACGAGCTCACGCCCGAACGACTGGTCGTTCGAATTTACGACGACTACGAGAGCCGCGGTTTTCTCGGCGCGTACGGAGTGGCAGACGAAGGAGTCTCGTATTTGGCCCAAGGGGGAGTTGCTGGCATCATGAACCTCGTCTACGTGGGCGGAATCGATTCGAGGCCGAAGCTCGACGGAAATCTCTACGCGCGCGTGTTCGAATCGGAGCAGAGCTTTACAGCCTGGCAGACGAAGTGCCTGGCCTCTGGTGACGAATACTCGGAGTTCGTTGCCGCGCGGCGCGACTGAGTTTGGAGCCTGCGCAGCGCTCATGAAGCCTACCATTCACCGGCGCAAGAACGAACGGTGCCTGAGGGGTATGCAGTGGGTTCTGTGGGCCGGAGATGAAGAGCGCCCGGTTCAATTCGATCCGATGGCGCTCGCGGCTTGGCTCGAGCGTGCGCTGAGTCCGGGATTTCAGCGAGCCGACGAGATCTGGGGACAGCGAGTCGTGCCCAGGCTGATCGTGCCTTATGAGTTCGAGGTTCGAATCACGGAGCGGCCCGGGGGGGTCACGGTCATTCATCGATTCACCGCGCCGCCCCCCTGTCGCGAGGAGAATCTAAATTGGGTCGCCGCACGACTGGCCGAGTTCCTCGAGCACGCCGCGATCGACGGCGCATGACCCGGGCGCAGCCGGTGTCATGAAAAAGCCGGCAAGAGCGCGGCTCGTGGCGCTGAACGCTGATGATTACGGGGCGATGGAGACCCAGCTCTGGTGGATGAGGAGGAGGGACGTCGCGCCGACGACGATCCACAGCAGCACTCCTTGAATCAATGGCCGCAGGCCTACTCTCCGAAGGCTCGCCATGGACATGTCCGCGCCGATCAAGAACAGCGTGACGGTGAGGCCGACCTTTCCGGCGGAGGACAGCAGCCGATAGAGGGAGGCTCCCGCGGGCAAGTAGCTATTGAGCACGGCCGCGCCGACGAACGCGGCGATGAACCAGGGCCATTTGATCCGCGCTTTCGATCGCTCCGCTCGATGGCCTCTCGCGTGGAGCGTCGCGGCCATGAGTGTCAGGGGGACGATCCAGAGCGCGCGGGCCAGCTTCACGGTCGTGGCCACGGTGAGCGCGTCGGGTCCGTACTTGGCTCCGGCACCGACCACGGAGCTGGTGTCGTGAATGGCCAGGGCCGCCCACAATCCGAACTGGCTCTCGGTGAGCCCCACCGCGTGACCAAGGACGGGAAAGACGATGAGTCCGACGGCATTGAGTAGAAAGACCGTTCCGACCGACACGGAGACTTCTTCGTCGGTGGCTTCGACGACCGGGGCGACCGCGGCGATGGCGCTGCCTCCGCAGATGGCGGTTCCGACCGAGATGAGGAACGAAGCCCGATGAGGGACGCGCATGGCGCGCCCGAGCAAGTCGCCGACCCCGAGCGCGAAGGCGATCCCGAGGAGAGTATACAAGAAGCCGGAGCGTCCGGCCTCGAGGACCTTGTCGAGGTTCATGGCGAAGCCGAGCGCGACCACCGACGCTTGGAGCAAGATCTTCGAAGCTCGTTTGGACTCGGACGAATAGGGATGGCGTCCAAAGATCCCGAAGGCGACCCCTAGGCTGAGTGCGATGGGGGCGGACATCCAAGGAGCAGGAAAAGCGACCAAGACCAGGAGAAGGAAGAATACGAGCTTCAAGGGTCTAGACTCCGCGCCGAGGCTCCCGAGCTTCGGGGGACCGAATGGAGGGAAGAGCGACGCATTGAGGTGCTTGGTGGTTCAGGAGCTGCTCAACCGAACCGGCGGATCCTCGTTCGGAGATCTTCGATGTAACCTCCGCCGAACAGCGAGGCATGGTTGGCGACGTGGTAGAGCTGGTAGATCGGGTTGCGATCTTTCCAGCCTGCGGCGAGCGGCCGCGACTCATGATAGGCGTCGTAAACGACGGGCGAGAACCCACCGAAGAGTGTCATCATTCCGAGCTCCGCTTCGCGGTGTGAGTAGGAGGCCGAGGGGTCGACCAGCGCGGCCTCGCCGCCCTCGGCGGGCAGCGCGTTGCCGCTCCACAAGTCTCCGTGGATCAGCGCGGGCGGCTCGCTCGATTCGAGCAGTTGGGGCAGCCTACCGAGGAGTCGATCGAAGAGCGCGATGTCAGTCGTCGTTAGGAGGTCGCGATCTCTGAGTCGTCGTGTCAGGGCCCCGAGCCGCGAGTCGCGAAAGAATTCGACCCAGGTCGGGGTCCACGGATTGGGTTGAGGTGTCGCGCCGCAGTAAGTGGTGCATTCGAAGCCAAATTGCTGCGCGGACGCTCCGTGGAGCTCCGCGAGGCCGCGGCCCAGGGCCTCCTCGAAGGTGCGGTGAGTTGCATTGCCGGGCCGAACCCAGTCCATCACCAAGTAGCCGGGTCGACCGTCGCTTGGATCCCGCGCCGCCACTGGTCGGGGAATCAGCAGCGAGGAGCACGCCTGGAAAAGCGCGGTGAGACTTCGAGCCTCCGAGGAGAGCATCGTGCTTCGGTCGTCCGTGGTGGTCTTGGCGAAGAAGGTCCCCGCGTTGGTTTGCAGGCGAAAAGTCGAGCCGAAGGACCCGCCGCCGGAGGGTTGGACGGCGACTTTCTCGACCGCCACGCCGAGGCTGTCGGAGAGGATTTTCGGCCAATTCAGGTCTGATTGGTTCACGGATCCGTTCCCGACTTTCCGTTGGGCTTCTCTTTCGACTCTGCCCGCATCAGCCGAGGCGTCGTCGGTGACTCGGTGGCCCTCAGCACCGCAGGGGTCTCGGTGACGGGTTGTCTGGTGATTTCCGTGCGGGTCTCGAGGGCCCGATCCGGGCGGTCCGTGATGATGACGTCGACCCCGAGCTTCATGAGTTTTCGCATGCGTCGCGGTCGGTTCACCGTCCAGGCTCCGAACGAAACGCGGGAAGCGCCGAGGACGTCGACGCATTTTCGGTCGAGGCCGCCATGATTCAAACCCATGAACAAGATTCCCTCCTCGGGGAGCTCCTTGGCGAGCCGTTTGATGGCTTCGATGCCGCGAATGGGTCCGGCCGGTCGCCGAAAGAGGAGGCCAGCGCGTGCGGTCGGGGTGAGTGCGGCCACGAGGCGCGCAGACTCTCGATCGAAGGACATGATCGTGGCGCGCGGCAGGAGTTGTTTCTCACGCAAGATGTCGACGACCGCCGCCTCGAGCCCGTGATACCGGCGCTTTCTCTCCCGTTTGAGCTCGATGAGGAGGCCGATCTTGGACTCTCGGACCACTTCGAGCACCTGGGCGAGCGTCGGGATCCCTTCTTCGAGCGGCCGTTTCTTTTTTCCCAGCAAGCGAAGCTCGCTGAGCTCTGCTTCGAGCCACGAGCTCACGCGACCGCGACCGGTGGTGGTGCGTTTGAGAGTTGGGTCGTGGATCACGACGGGTACGCCGTCCGCGGAGCTGTGGACGTCGAGCTCGATGAGGTCGGCGCCGAGCTCCACCGCTTTGGCGAAGGCGCTCAGAGCGTTTTCTGGCCAAAGTCCCGCGCCGCCGCGGTGGGCCGCGATCAGCGGCTGGCGCGGGCGAAGTGGAGCTTCGTCGCCTCCGCTCTCGTCCATGATCACAGAATCGGCATGGAGGCCAAAGAGCGCAAGCAGGCGTTCAGGTAAGCGGCTTGTGCAGGCTGAACGGCTACGCGTTTCAGCGCTCGGGTCGGACAGGGGCGAAACGGAGCCGCAGGGCCTCCACGACGGCCCGATCGAGACGGGCGGGTAGGAAGCTCTCGGCGAAGGTTCGCCCCTTGGTCACGCCGATGAAGCCGATGGCGGCGAGCGCGACGATCGTCATGACGACGTTCTGCCAGGAGTTGAGAGCCCACGCGATGGGTCCGAAAGTCTCCTTCTCAGACACGGGCCACAGATAAACGATGGGCCAGGCCGGTCCGCTTCCGAACAGGTCGGTGAGGAGGTGGACGTGAAAGGCGAGGAAGGCCGAGGCGGCCGTCGTGCTGCGCTTCACCGCGGCGGCTCCGGCCGCGGCCGACACGACGAGGGCCGCGAAGAGCCCGTGCGCCAGCACGTGGTGCCATTTCCCGTACGCCTCCAAGCCGAAGAGAATGGAGGCGGCGTCGATGTCGGGCGCCATACCCGCCCAGGCGACGAGGATCCGATCGCGCCGGTCGGGTAAGCGGTGACCGCACAACCACGAGAGCGCGAGGTGACTTGCTGGGTGCATCGCGCTTCAGCATAGCGCTCGTCGAGAATCGCGGGATCCCCACGAGTGGTCTCGAGCGCGAGCAGGCTCTTTTCCTGGCCTCCGTGGTTTCGCCTGACGCATTCCTTGCGGACCTGGTACAAGATGGCTGGATGTCGGAAGGAACCGACGACGACGATGACCGGCCAGACCCCCTGATGGGTCGGTTGCTCGGCGGGAAGTTTCGAGTGGACTCGTTCCTCGGGGCCGGAGCGATCGGTCGGGTGTATCGGGCCGAGCACGTGGCGCTGGGCAAGCGTGTCGCGGTCAAGGTCCTGAAGACCCAGAGCGACAAGAAGAGAGCGCTGCGATTCAAGGCTGAGGCGCGCGCGGCCAGCCGATTCGAGCACCCTCACAGCGTGCAGATCCTCGATTTCGGCGAAGACGAGTCGGGTGGGTTGCTGTTCATCGCGATGGAATATTTGGAGGGAGAGGATCTTCAGAACGTCTTCGAGCGAGAGGGTTCTCTCGACCCAATTCGTGCATGCAGAATTTCGATTCAGGTCCTCTCTGCACTCGGGGCGGCTCACAAGGAAGGGGTGATTCACCGCGACATCAAGCCCGCCAACGTCATGTTGGTGAACAAACGAACGGACGAGGGCGTCCTCCGAGATTATGTCAAGGTCCTCGATTTCGGGCTCGCGAAGATCATCCTGTCGGCGGAGGAATCGGGGAGCGGTCCACTGACTCAGCAAGGCGCGGTCTTCGGGACGCCTTCGTACATGTCGCCGGAGCAAGCGAGGGGTGAGCCGCTCGATGCGAGGTCTGACCTGTACTCATGCGGAATCGTACTCTACAAGGCGCTCGTCGGGCGAGTGCCGTTCGCCGCTGACACTCCTTGGGGAGTACTCCAGAAACACATCGCAGAGGAGCCATTGTCTCCGCGGGTGATTCAGCCGGAGCTCGATCCTGGGCTCGTCGAAGTGGTGATGAAGGCGCTGACGAAGAAGCGAGACGATCGGTACGAGAATGCACGCCAGATGCGGGAGGCGCTGGAGGCGGTCATTCGGCGGCTCGAAGGCACGTACGAAATCCCGGCCAACTACGACTTGAGCACGGAGGGTTCCGAGCTCCACACTCAGACCGCGGCTCGGTCGGTCGATGAAGACGCGATCCTCACCGTTCCGATGCCGAAACCAGCGAGGCCCCAGGGCTCGGGCGAAGCGCCCCCGGCGAGCCCTATGGCGACGAGCTCGCTCTTGCCCGAAGACTTGGGGCCGAGGACGGTGCTGGCGGCGCCTTCGAGTGTTCCGAGGACCGCCATCGTGCTCGGTGCTTCTGCGATCGTGTTGAGTTTGGGGCTTGGAGCGTTCTTGGTATGGGATAGACTTCGTCCGGCACCGATGGCCGACCAAGAGGCTCCAGCGACACCGGTGGCAACGGAGGCAGCGGCGCAGGCGGTCTCGGAGGTCCCGGAGGCCCCGCCGACAGACTCACCCCGGCCTGGGGTCGAGCTTCGACCTGAATTCCCTGCGGAGCGGAGCAAGCCCAAAGTCGAAGTCAAGACTCTCCCTCCGAGGGCTTCGGACTCGAGGAACGGTCCGACGAAGGTCGTCGTGGCGCCCTCGCCCTCGCTGGCGCGGCCCGAGCCGGTTCCGAGCGTGCCTGAGGTGTCTCCGAAGCCTTTGGCACCGGAAGGCTCCCTGACCCCGACCGTCGAGCGCGCGGCGGAGCAGCCGAAAACGCGCTCGGTGGTCGCTCGATTCGCGGAGGTCAACGTCACCGGCGGCCTCGCCCGCATGCGGGTCGCTTCCGAGCTCGAACGGCGTCAGCTCGAGCCCGCTCGTGTGTGCCTCGCCGAGGTCGCGAAGAAGAAAGCTGCCGCGCTTTCGGGTAGCATCCCCGTCCGTGCTCGGATCGACAACCGCGGCCGCCTCACCGATCTGCGGATCGACGACGGGGCCGCAAGAGGGGCTGGCCCGTGTCTCGCCCAGGCGTTCGAGAACGCCCGGCTTCCGATTCCCGACACCGGCGATGCCATGCTCACCTTTGCGATTGCTTTTGGTATCGAGGAGCTCTGAACCGTGTTGAAAAGAATTTTGTGGGTTTGCGCGATCTTCGCGAGCGCCTGTCTGGAGCCCCCGGAAGAGAGTATCGATCCGTCGCGGGTCTTCGTCGACCCGAGCCAGCCAGGGGTGCAGGTGGAAGACGACCCGCTGCTCGGACCCAAGGTCGATCTCTTTCCGGCGTCCGTCGCCCACCTTGGTGGGTTCGCGGACGGTGGGTCGATTCGTTATTTCAACGTCGGCGGTCCCAATCCGACCTTCATCGCGCCCTACTATGTCCTGATTGGGACCGACGGAGCCCAGCTCGGCAGACCCATCATCGACGTGATCCCGGGAGACACCGGCTACACACCCTGGTGGCGACGAGTGGTGGTTCGAGCCACTACCAAATACGGCGGAGAAAAGCTGGGTTCGAGGCAAGCCATCGAGCTCGCCGCAGAGCTCGGGCTCGTGGAGCCCACGCTCGAAGCCACGGACCAAGTCATCGATGCGCCGGTCGTTCACCGTGATGCCCGGGTGCCGGTGGGTTCCGGTCAAGTCGTGGAGCCGACCGAAGTTTGGTATCGAAATCAGATCGCCCACTGGGTCATTTTTCCGAATCCGACGACCGTCCCGGTCGATCGGCGAGAGATGCCCGCGTTTCCCGTTTACGTATTCCAGCGCATCAACGAGGGGGCGCCGCTGTATGAGTTCCTCTCCGGCGTAGACATCACGGGGGACGGCGTGCTCGATGCGTCGAACAACGTGTTCGCGTCGGGTCTCGGGGGCAGCGACTACTCGCCGCTCTGGTTCGGCGTGATCGTGAGGACGTCTTCGACGTACCCGTCGATCGACACCGCGGGCGGCCCGCCGGGTTTCACGCGGGAGTCTGATTTCGTGGGTGGTTGTCCGGAAGGTACTACCGCGGCCACTACGGCCTCGTGTGATTTCGCGCCGAAATCGCCGTGGGTGAAAGCCATCGTTCCTGTCCCTTCTCTTCTGATCAATTGTCCCATTCAAACCGAGGAAGGGAAGCTGTGAAGCATTTGTCGCTCCGAGTACGAGCCGTGCTCCTCGGCTGCTCGCTTTTTTCCTGTGACGTTGGTCCGTTCGATCCCGAGGTCGGGGCGCCGGTGCGCGAGCGTTGCGCGAACTCGGACAGTGATCCGGACACGAAGGTCTCCTTCAAGGCGGATGTTCTTCCGATCTTCAAGGGCCAAGCGGGTCCGGTCGGCTGCGGTTGTCATCAGCCCACCAACCCGCGTCCGATCGGGCTCGAGCAGGCCGGGCTCGACCTATCGACTTTCGACGGCGTGATGGCGGGCGGGGTCAACAGCCGCGGAAAGACGGTGATTCCGGGTGCTCCTTGTGAAAGTGTGTTGGTGCAGAAGATCAGCGCGGGCCCACCGTTTGGAGCGCAGATGCCGTTCGATGGGCCTCCCTTCTTGGGTGACGCGGACCGGCAGCTGATTTCGGATTGGATCGTCGAGGGAGCGAAGAATGAGTAGGCGGTCCTGGCGCCCTGGCGAATCTTCCGTCGGAGCTCGAGCCGAACGACGATCGGTGAAGTCGCTCCGGCGGGGGCTTTGTTGTTTGCTGTTGGTGTCGGTGAGCGCGTGTTTCGGTCCGGCGGGAGCGCGAGGGGGGCTCAGCTCGGAGCAGATCGCGGCGCTTCCGGCCGACGTCAACGAGGCTTACGAGGTCTTCGCGCGCAAATGTTCGCGTTGCCATTCGCTGTCCCGTCCGCTGAGCGCGCAGGTCGACGACATGGATCACTGGCGTCGTTATGTCGCGCGCATGCGCCGCCACCCGGGCTCGAGCATCACCGCGGAAGAGGGTGAGGTGATCCTCAGATTCCTGGCCTTCTACGTGAACGAGCGGAAGAGCGACGCGTCGAAGGAGGCCCCATGAAGGCCGGGCGCGGGTTGTTCGCGTTGGCGTCGACGCTGGGTATGGCGCTTCCAGCGGCGGCGCAGGACATCGAGCGGAACTTCGCGGGCTCCGCGCAGCTCGACTACCTCGCCATTCCGTCGACGATCCCGTCGCGCGGGCTCACGTTCGATGGGTTCACTACGGAGCTCGCCATCAAGCTCGCGGTGGACTTCTCCGACCACGTCTCGGCCAACGTGAAGATCTGTTACGGTTGCCACGGCTTCGAGACCGACATGGCCTTCATAGACATGCGCGTGGCCGACGAGCTCAACTTTCGAATTGGTCGTATGAACGCGGCCTTCGGTGACTTTCCGCTCAGGCACGACCCGGCGAACCACAAGACCAACAGCAAGCCCCTCCCGTACGACATGGGTCGCATGTTGAGGCTTCGCGAGTGGAACATGAGTGTGATGCCGTCGCCCTACGTAGACAACGGGCTCGAGGTGAACGGGACGCGCTGGTTCGGAGAAGACGTGCAGCTCGACTACGCCGCCTACGTCGTCTCCGGATTCAAAGGCAACGATGCCGGGCTCGATCTCGATTTCATTCAGAGCCGCTCTGGTTCGCTGTATTACGTCGACAACAACTCGGAGCCCGCGGTGGGCGGCCGGATCGCGCTGACCGTCGTGGCGGGAGAGGACGTCAACGCCACCGCCGGTATTTCGGCGACCTACGGGCACTATGATCCGTCCGGTGAGCTCGAGTATCTGATCGCTGGTGCGGACCTCTATCTGAGGCTCGCTGACCTGAACTTTCGGGCCGAATATTTGATCCGAAAAACCGAGTACGCGGTCGGCCCCGAACCCACCGAACGGTTCAGATACGCCTTCGACCTCGAGAACAACTTCTTCAGCAAAGATGGCTTTTACGTCGAAGCGGAGTATCCCCTCGGAGATGGGTTCGATCTGATCGGGCGCTTCGATGGCCTTCGCCGCAACGGGAACGTTCCGTCGTCGTCGCCGCTGAGTCGTCGGAGCGCGGTGCTTCGTTACACTCTCGGAGTCAACATACAGGTGGAGCGCGGCATGCGCCTCAAACTCTCCGGGGAAGCCTGGGATTTTTCTGATTTTGACGATGAGATCGCGGCCCATGTTGGTGTAGTCGCGAACTTCTGAACATGGCGGACGAGTCACTCACAGGGCGGCAGCTGGCAGGCCGTTTTCAAGTCGAAAAGCTCCTCGGCGAAGGAGCGATGGGCCGAGTTTATCGCGCCCGCCACGTCAACCTCGACAAGATCGTCGCCATCAAGGTGTTACATCCGGAGATCGGTCGCGACCCGCAGGTGGTGGAACGTTTTCAGCGCGAGGCGCGCGCGGCGAGTCGCCTCGAGCACCCGCACAGTCTGCAGGTCTTGGACTTCGGCAAGGACGACGAGCACGGGCTGTTCATCTCGATGGAGTTTCTCGACGGGCGCGATGTCGAGACGATGATCAAAGACTCCGGCGCGATCTCGGCCGAGCGCGCGATTCGCATCATGGCTCAAGTGCTCTCGGCGCTCAGCGCGGCGCACGAGCTGGGCATCGTCCACCGTGACATGAAGCCGGGCAACGTCATGCTGCTCAAGCGAACGGTCGACGACCGAACGGTCGATGACTTCGTGAAGGTCTGCGACTTCGGGCTCGCCAAGATCGCGAGCGGTGACGACGGAAGTCAGGCCGAGCTCACGAAGACGGGCACCGTCTTTGGGACGCCTTCGTACATGTCACCGGAGCAAGCGCGCGGCGACCGCACCGACGCGCGCACGGATCTCTACGCCTGCGGGGTGATTCTCTTCAAGATGATCACCGGCAAGGTCCCGTTCGTGTCCGAGACGATCGTGGGCACCTTGATGCGTCACATCTCGGACCCCGTGCCGTCGTTCGAGAGTACCGGCGCCAAGCCGGACTTCGAGCTCGAGGCCGTGGTGCACAAGGCGATGGCGAAGAGTCGAGACGAGCGATACGCGAGCGCGAAGGAGATGCGAGCGGATCTGCTGGCGGTGGCGGCTCGCAGAGGCTACGTGGTGGAGGGCGCGGAGCCCGCGCGGGCGAGCGCGGAGCTTCTCGCCGTAAGTGCGCCTGCTTCCGAGCCGGAGGCGGTGGCGGCGACCCTGCGGCCCGCCGAGCGGACGATGAGCTCGCTGCAGTCGGGGATCGCGACGCCGCGTTCGGCGTTTCCGGTGACGCCCGCGCTCATCGGCCTGTTGGTGATCGGTGCCTTTGCGACCTTCGTGTTCATGCGCCAGGACGCCGCAAAGTTCATGACGGTGATTCCTGCGGATGCCGGGGTCCTGGTTGCGGTCTCGCCGGTCCCGCCGGTTCCGTCCGTCGAGCCGGTCAAGGTGGATCCGGCGCCTGTCGCGAGCCTGGACGCCGGTTCATCAGAAGCGCGTACGGATGTCGAGCCGCGTTCAATCGGCGCGCCTAAACCTCGCGCCAAGGATGCCGGGCCCGCGGAGGATGTTGGAGCTCAAACAATTGCGCCTGCGACTCCGGAAAAAATCCCAGAGTCTCCTCCGAGTCCGGAGCCCAAGCCCGAAGTGCCGGTCGACGTGAAGCCTCCGGAGCCTCCGGACGCGGGCGTGGTCCTCGTGCGGGAGCGACCGGGTGTGACGCCTCCCTTCGTCAAGCCCGACAAGCCACTGGAGACGAGCTTCGAGCTCGTCCTCGAGCTGGCCGAGCTCGACGTGACCGGAGGGATCTCCAAGCGACGCGTCGAGACGGCGCTCGAGCGCCCCCTCGAAGAGACGAAGGCGTGCCTCAGAAAGGACGTCCAAAAGGTCGGTCGCGAATTTTCCGCGAGTATTTCACTCAAGGCGAAGATCGAGGCGTCAGGCCGCCTCACCAACGTGAGCATCGAGTCGAAGCTCCCGTCCGCCGAGGGTTGCTTGAAGGCCGCGCTGTCGTCCGCTCGGCTCCCGCGGCCGGACACCGGCTCGGTGACCGTCACCGCGCGGCTTCGCTACGGCGCCAAGGACGAGCGCTAACTCGCGGATCGCACTTTTGCCTCGGCCCGTTTCAAGGTATGGGACCCCATCATGGCCAGCGGCGTCGCCCTTCGCGCCTACACCTTCATCGATAGCCTGCAGCCGCAGTTGACGGCGCACATGTGCACGACGTGCCGCGGCTTTTTTCCGACCCCGGGAGTCGCGTCCCTCTTCGTCGAGATCGCGCCGGGTATGCAGATCCACCAGCTCATCGACCGCGCGCTCAAGGCCACCGACGTCACGCCGGCGACGCTCGTCGTCGAGCGTGCGTATGGAATGCTCGAGATCCACCACAACGACAAAGGGCAGGTCCGCGCGGCCGGCCAAGCGATCCTCGATCAGCTCGGCGTGCGCGAAGAGGAGCGACTCAAGCCCCGCGTCGTCTCCAACACGATCATCCGCGCCATCGAGCCGTATCACGCGATGATCCTCGACAAGATTCGCTTTGGCTCGATGATCATTCCGGGCGAGTCTTTGTTCGTGATGGAGTGCGTGCCCGCGGCTTACATGGCTTTTGCGGCGAACGAGGCCGAGAAGGCCGCGAATGTCACGCTCGTCGACATCACGCCTTTTGGGGCGTTTGGTCGTCTGTATCTGTCCGGGCCGGAGTCCGAGATCGACTCGGCGGCAGAGGCCGCGAACAAAGCGATCGAGTCGATTGGCGGCGCCGAGTGGAGCGGCCGGGGCGAAGGCTGAGTTGGCAGTGGACTTGCTCGACCGGGCCGAGCCTGTCCGAGAGGGCGCGAGTCTCGACGTCGAGGAGCTCTCATCCTATTTGAAGTCGAAGGGTCTGAAGGGACCGTTCGAGGTCCAACAATTCACCCGGGGTTATTCGAACGTCACCTATCTGGTGCGCTCGGCCGACCAGGAGCTCGTGCTCCGGAGGCCTCCGCCGGGCGTGAAGATCGAGACCGCCCACGACATGGGTCGTGAGTTCGGGATACTCTCGAAGTTACATCCATCGTGGCCGAAGGTGCCGAAGCCGATTTTGCTCGAAACGGATCCGAGCGTGCTCGGATCTCCATTCTATCTGATGGAGCGGGTTCGCGGCGTGATTCTCCGGGCGCGCCTACCCAAGGGTCTGGAGCTGACGCCTCGATTGATTCGTGGGATTTCGGAGAATAGCATCGACACCCTTGCCGAGATCCACGGGCTCGACGTTGGAGGGGTTGGACTCGGTGAGCTCGGCAAGCCCGCGGGTTATGTGGAGCGCCAGGTTCGGGGGTGGACTCAGCGGTACGAGAGAGCGAAGACCGAGGAGTTGGTCGACGCCGAATTCGTCGCGCGTTGGTTGAGCGAGGAGCGTCCGCCCGAGTCTGGCGCGTGCCTCGTTCACAACGATTTCAAGTACGACAACTTGGTCCTCGATCCCCAGGATCTCACGAGGGTCGTCGCGGTCTTGGACTGGGAGATGGCGACGCTCGGCGACCCGCTTTTGGATCTAGGTTGTGCCCTCGCGTACTGGACTCAGGCCGACGATCCGAGGGAGCTCGTCGAGCGATCGTTCGGGCCGACTCACTTCGCCGGCAACCTGACGCGATCGGACGTGGTCGAGCGCTACGGGGCCAAGACGGGGCGGGATGTCTCGCGGGTCGCGTATCACTACGTGTTCGGCGTATTCAAGCTCGCCGTCGTGGGTCAGCAACTCTACCAACGATTTGTTCGGGGACTCACGACCGAGGCGAGGTACGCCGGTCTCGGGGAGGCCGTGCGGGCGTTCATGCGCATCGGACGCCATGTCATCGGGACGGGCCGAATCGATCGTCTCGAGTAGGCGCGGCTTCACGCCGCTCTACACCCGTCCTCGCACCACGATCGGACGTTTGGACACGAAGTCATATTGCTTGGCTCCGGCGGAGCGGATCGCGGCGTCGACCTCTTCCCAACTCATCGGAGAGTCGTACGTTGGGGAGAGCATGTCGAAGGTATCCAGGATCGCCTCCCGATACCTTCTCTCGCGGGAGAGATCGGTACGGTCGACGTAGTTGGCGACCGGGATCGCGAACTCGGCGACCTTGCCCAGGATGGGAATTCGAAAGGCCGCGTCGGTCACGGGAAACACGAGCGGCATCGAGGCCTCGATCCCCTTGAGGAGGAGCGACTTCGGGATGCGTTTCGTCAGCGGGCGCACCAGATATTTGGCGTGCAGCTTGGTCCAGGGGCGCCGAGCGTAGATGGTGAAGACGAAGCGCCCGCCGGGATGGACGGTGCCGATCACCGAGCGGATCGCGCTCTTTGGGTTGGGCGTGTGTTGCACGACGCCGATGCAGTAGGTGTCGTCGAAGGTGCTCGGGCGGAAGGGCGGGTCGAGCAAAGACGCCTGAACGACGTCCGCGTTCGGAAAGCGCTCGAGCGTCTTCTTCGCCGCTTCGACGGCCGCGGACATGTCCAAGGCGACGACGTGAGCGCCCAGGTCGGCGGCGATCTCCGCGAAGCGACCGGCCCCGCACCCGGCGTCCAAGACGCGATGACCGGCGAGGTCCATTCGAGACCACCCCGTCTCGTCGAGGAATCGGCGGCGCGAGTCCTGAGTATGCGAGGAAGAGTCGACCTGGACCTCACGAAACCGATTCCATTGGAGCCCAAAGGAGTCCGCGTACCCGGACGGGCTCACGAAGCGAGGGATCCCGCGGACGATGGGGTAGCTGTGTCCGGTAGCCTCGGAGACGAGGGCGCCGGACTCGATCGAGTCACCGATCTTTCGGGTGCGCTCCAGCCTCAGCGCCGAGTACGTCTTGGGTTCGACCAGGAGCTCGAGGAGTGATTCGCGCATGCATGAAGGTCCGGTCGAGGCGAGGGCCGAGGGCGAGCGGTCGAGGTGAGCGGTCGAGGTGGGTCGCCGTGACTCGACGGCGACCCGCTCCTCGGCAACTCAGTGAACTTGTCGGCCGCGAACGAAACCTTCGCGCTCGAGGATCCCGAGCACTTGCTCGGCGGCCTCTTCCGCGCTCGTCTCGGTCGTGTCGATCACCAGCTCGGCGTCGGTCGGGGTCTCGTAGGGGTCAGAGATCCCGGTGAACTCCTTGAGAATCCCGGCGCGAGCCTTCGCGTACAGACCCTTGCGGTCGCGCTTCTCACAGACCTCGAGCGGCGTCGCGACGTGTACGAGGATGAAGCCACCGTTTGGCTGAATCATGCCTCGCACTTCCTTGCGGATCGAGTCATACGGCGCGATGGGGCAGCAGATCGCCATCCCACCGGCCTTGGTGACTTCGCCGGCGACCCACCCGATGCGCCGGATGTTGATGTCGCGGTGTTCCTTCGAGAAGCCGAGCTCGGAGGAGAGGTGCTTACGCACGAGATCTCCGTCGAGGAAGGTGACGTCCCGACCGCCGATTTCGAGGAGCTTCACCAGCAACACGTTCGCGATCGTGGACTTTCCAGACCCTGAAAGGCCGGTGAAGAAGACGCTGAAACCTTGTTTGTTTCGCGGCGGGTGGCTCTTGCGGAGCTCGTCGGCGACCTTCGGGAACGTGAACCACTCCGGAATGTCGCGGCCCGTCTGGAGCAACTCACGCAGCTGAGTTCCCGAGATGTCGAGAGTCTTGGTCCCGGCCGGAATCTCGTCGACCGGAGCGTACTCCTTTTGGTCGACCATCCACACCATGGCCTTGAAATCGACCATCTCGACGCCGAGCTCGGCGACGTGTTTCTTCATCAGCTCCTGGGCGTCGTAGGGGCCGTAGAACGGCTTGCCGGTCGAGTCCTTGCCGGGGCCGGCGTGGTCCCGACCCACGATGAAGTGGGTGCAGCCATGATTCTTGCGGATGATCGCGTGCCACACCGCCTCGCGGGGACCGCCCATGCGCATGGCGAGGTTGAGGAGTGACATCTTCACGCCATCCTTCGGATACGAGTCGAGGATCGCTTCGTAGCATCTCACCCGGGTGTAGTGGTCGACGTCGCCGGGCTTGGTGAGTCCGACGACCGGGTGGATGAGGAGGTTCGCACCCACTTCTTTGCAGGCTCGCACCGTCAGCTCTTGGTGTGCGCGATGCATCGGGTTCCGGGTCTGGAAGGCGACGATCTTCGTCCAACCCAGGCGCTCGAACTCCGCTCGCGTCTGTCGAGGGGTGAGCCGGGAGTGGCGGAAGTCATAGTGATGCGGGAGCGAGAGTCCCTCGACTTTGCCGCCCACGTAGGTGGCGTGGGACCTTTGTAGCACGTGGGCGACGCCGGGGTGCTCGAGGTTGGTGCTGCCGAAGACGCGCAGGGCCTCGGCTTCCCGGTCCGGACGCCACAGGTCCTCGACGCTCATCGCGGCGAGCATGACGCCTTCAGGGTCGCGTAACGCGATCATGGCACCAGGCTTGAGGTTCTTGGCGAAGTCATCCGACACGTCGAGGGTGATCGGCATCGGCCAGAGGGTACCGTCCGAGAGGCGCATCGACTCGCAGACCGATTCGTAGTCCTTTCGCCCGAGGAAGCCCTTGAGCGGCGAGAACGAGCCGTTCATGAGCAGCTCGAGATCGCACACCTGCCGAGGCGTCAAATTCCAAGACGGCCAGTCCTTCGACTGAGTCTTCAAGTCTTCGGCGCGTTCTGGGGTGGCGATGAGGTCGACGAGCTTGCCCCCATGCGGGGCGATGAGGCCTTGAGTCACGTTTGGCTTCTCCTTGAGTTGCGGGTCGGGTGCGAGCGCGTCCTATACCGCCCCGCCGAGCGGATGCAAGGTCATTTCGCGAAGTCGCGCGTACCGGATCGGACCGAATCGGACCGGTCGAACGATCGCCCGAAGACATCACGGCGGATTCCGTGCAGGCTCCGCGGCCCGAATGCACCCCGGATCTCGGTTCGTCGTCCTCAAGTTCGGAGGCACCAGCGTCTCCACGGCGCCGAACTGGGCGAACATCGCGGGCGTCGTTCGCGCCCGCATCGCAGAAGGGCTCCGGCCGGTGATCGTCCACTCCGCGCTCTCCAAAGTGACGGACTCGCTCGAACGCTTGCTGGTCGCTGCGCTCGAGGGCCGTCAGGGTCCGGTGATCGAAGAGCTCGAAGCGCGCCATCGAAGCTTGGCGAAGGATCTCGGCATCGAGTTCCCCGCCGGAGCGCGCCAGCTCCTCGAAGAGCTTCGCCAACTCGCTGCAGGCATCGCGCTCGTCCGAGAGGTCAGCGATCGCGTCCGCGCCCGCGTCCTCGCGTCCGGGGAGCTCCTCGCCACCTCGCTCGGCGCGGAATATCTGCAACGAGCCGGTATCTCCACTCGGCTCGTCGACGCCCGAACCGTGCTGAAGTCCAAGCCGCAGAAGGGAGCGAGCGAGCAGGCGAAGGTCCTGTCAGCCACGTGTCCCTTCGATCCGGACCCGGCTCTCATCGAGCGCTTCAGGTCGATGGACGCAGTAGTCCTGACCCAAGGCTTCATCGCCAGCGATCCCCACGGGAACACCGTGCTCCTTGGGCGGGGCGGGTCCGACACGTCGGGCGCTTACTTCGCAGCCAAGCTGTCCGCGGCGCGCCTCGAGATCTGGACCGACGTGCCTGGCATGTTCACGGCCAACCCCAAAGACGTGCCGAGCGCGCGACTCCTCAAGGCGCTGCACTACGACGAGGCGCAAGAGATCGCGAGCAACGGCGCCAAGGTCCTCCACCCGAGGTGTATCCTCCCGGTGCGACAACACGACATCCCGCTCTACGTCTTCGCCACGCAGTCGCCCGACCTCGAAGGCACCGTGATCACTTCGCGCCCCGAAGACGGGAGCGCGCGCGTGAAAGCCATCGCGCTCAAGAAGGGGATCACGCTCGTCTCGATGGACAGCCCCGGCATGTGGCACCAGGTGGGGTTCCTGTCCGACGCCTTCCAGGTGTTCAAGCAGCACGGGCTCTCCGTGGACCTCGTGTCCACTTCGGAGACGTGCGTCACCGTCTCGCTCGACCCACAAGCGAACTCGCTCGATCCGCAGGTGCTCGAGGGCCTCGTGCGCGACCTCGAGAGCCTGTGCCGGGTGGAGCTGATCGGGCCCTGCGCTTCGATCAGCTTGGTGGGCCGAAACATCCGCGCGATCCTACACGAGCTCGGGGAGTCCTTCTCGCTCTTCGAGGAGCAGCGCATCTACTTGCTGAGCCAAGCGGCCAACGACCTGAATCTGACGATCGTGATCGACGAGTCCCAGGGCGATCGACTCTCCGCGAAGCTGCACGATCTGCTCATTCGGTCGGTGGGCAACGATCGAGTCATGGGCCCCACCTGGGAGCAGCTCCACGCGACACCGAGCTCGCGGCACGCCGCGCCGCCGTGGTGGCATCAGAGGCGTGAGGCCCTGCTGGAGCTCTTGGATCGGAGGAGCTCCGCTTATGTCTACGACCGAGCTTCGATCGACGCGAATCTGTTGGCGCTCAGGGCGATGACATCGATTTCGCGCGTGCTCTATTCGATGAAGGCGAATCCGCATCCGGACGTGCTGCGGCGAGTCGAGGCCCTCGGCTTTTCGTTCGAGTGCGTCTCGATCGGGGAGGTCGATCGGCTCGCGGAGACTTTCTCCGACTTCGACTGGGATCGCGTCTTGTTCACGCCCAACTTTGCGCCGCGCGAAGAGTACGCGACGGCGCTGGCTCGCGGGCTGCGCGTCACTCTCGACAACGCCTTCGTCGTGGACGCGTGGCCCGAGCTGTTCGCGGGCCGCGACGTCTTCGTTCGCGTCGACACCGGACGGGGGCACGGCCATCACCGTCACGTTCGGACGGCCGGGGCCCACTCGAAGTTCGGGGTCCCTACCGCGGACGTGAAGGATCTCGCGGCGTCCCTAGCGTCCGTAGGCGCTCGCGTCGTCGGGCTCCACGCCCACACGGGCAGCGGCAACTTCGATCGCACGAGCTGGGTCGACACGGCTCGTGTCTTGAGCGAGCTCGCCGAAGGGCTGCCGGAGGTCCGAGTGCTCGATCTGGGAGGCGGCCTCGGCGTCCCCGAGCGTTCCGATCAGAACGTGCTCGATCTCGCCGGGCTCGACCGGGCGCTAGGCGAGGTGTCCCATCGTCGGCTCGAGGTGTGGCTCGAACCCGGTCGCTACGTGATCGCCAACGCGGGCGTGCTGGTCGCCAAGGTCACGCAGCTCAAGGGCAAGGGCTCGGTTGGCTTTTTGGGGCTGGCGACCGGGATGAACTCGCTCATTCGCCCTGCGCTGTACGGCGCGTATCACGAGATCGTGAATCTCACGCGGCTCGACGAGGCACCGGCTCGACTCTACGAGGTCGTCGGCCCGATTTGCGAGAGCGGTGACGTGCTCGGCCACGGTCGTTTCCTGCCGGAGGCTCGAGTCGGCGATGTCATGCTGATCGCCAACGCGGGCGCCTATGGCCACGCGATGAGCTCGTCGTACAACCTCCGCTCGCCTGCGGAGGAGCTGGTCATTTGACGTTGATGACGAAGCGGACCGGAGCGCAGACGGAGATCGGCTGCGGCTTGTACTTCCACCTCAGGACCGCTTCGAGCAGCGCCGCTTCGGTTCCCGCGACCGCCTTGAGGATCCGCGTCTTGGGCCGATCGACGCTGCCATCTTTGGCGACACACACGAGCACGACACTCTCCACGTCCTTGCCGCGGTAGGCGTTGAGGACGGCCGCAGGAAACTTGGGCTCCACGCGGGTGATCAGGCTCTGCTCGAGCACATAGGGGGGCGCGTTCTTGGGTTTGTCGGGCTCGGGCTCAGCGGATTTTTCGGGGGCCTTGGGGGCTTCGACTCGGCCGAACACGTGCACGCCGGTCAGCGCTTCGTCGCCGAAGCTGTGGCCTTCATCGAGGATGCGACCTAGGTGCGCCGTGAGCTCGGGCTTGCCTTCCTTGAGCACCAACGCAATCGAAGCCAGGCCGGCCTCGACCACGGAGCTGTCGCGCACTATCGTGAGCGCCTTGTTCTTCTTCGCGAGCTCGGCCAACTGCGGTGGGTATGACGACGAGAAGTAATACACGTCGTTCCCTTCGACTTTTTCGGGCTCGGACAGAGGCACGAGCAGAGATCCGAAGCCTTGTCTCGAGAGCGCTCCTTGGAGCGCCAAGGCCTCGCGGATTTCATTCTCGCCCGCGATCACCGCGACTCGGACGAGCGGTTTGGCCTTGAGCGTCTCGTCGCCCGTGATGATTCGCCCGAGCGCCTCTGCCTGAACGTCGGACGCGTCGGCGCTGGCGCCCGTGGGGAGAAACAAAAAAATCATGGCCGCGGCGGCGACTGGAATCTTCCGAGGCCTCATGGTCGCTCACCATACTGCAACGCATGGCGAACGCGAACAGGGTGACCTAGAGCGGGCGTAGAATTGTCGGTGCCCGGGTCCGCAGAAGTTTGGCAGGACGCTGAAACGAGAGAGGGCGCAGAGAGCAGACACCGAGGACACCGAGTGGTCCCTTCATCATCTGAGGGCCGTGGCGCTGTGCTCTTCCCGGCTTCGCTCAGGATGGGTTGATGGGTCGATTGAGGGCGTCTCATCAGGGCAGCTCGTTGGACGCGCCAGGGGGGCCGGGTCTTCATGTGAGCTTGATCGCGGCGCGAAGAGCGGCAGTGGCCCGGCCGAGCAGGCTCTCGCTCTCTTGGGCAGGGCCGAGGGCGAGCTTTTGGCGCCGCTCCGCGACGATCCGGGCGACGTATTCGGACGCGTGCTCCGGCCTGATCGGCGGCGCGCCGGCGAGGTCCCAACCCGCATAGCCGTAGCGGCTCATGTAGCGCTCGAAGACGGGCTGGAAGTAGGTCACGTCTTCGTCGGTGAACCAGCTCCGCCAGCCGCCGGCGGCCTTCGTTCGCACGACTTTTTGATATTTCTCACCGACCTCCGCCTCTCCGCCGAGCGTCATCCCGAGCTCTCGTTCGAGGGCGCCGAGGTTGTCGGAGACCATGTCCTCGTATTTGACGACGAAGTAGCCAGGGTGTCGGTCTTCGAAGCCTGAGGCGAACGCGTGGGCCCGCGCGATGTGATCGGGGACCACGCGGGGCTCGCCTTGGAGCTCGCTGCGAAAGCGATAGATCTCGAGCACGGACACCGCCCTTGGGTCGGACTCTTTTTTCCTTAGGAGCTCTAGGAATCGGGCGAGCTTCTCGTCGTCCGAGAAGAAGCGGGAGTGGATGGTGGAGTACAGGAGCGCGGAGATCAGCTGGTCTCGCGGATCGCGCGTGATGAGGATCTTGTGATCGAAGCTCGAGAAGCTCGAGTAGTACGCTTCTTCGGTTCTTTGGACGAGGATCTTGGCGAGCACGGGGCGCGGCAGCAGCGTCGCGTGAAACGGCTCCTTCGGCTCGAAGAGCTCCACGGTGTTCGGAGGCATCGCCGCCTTCACCTTGAAGAACAGCGCGGTGGTCCCGGTCTTGGGTTGGCCTGCGATCAAGATCCTGTTCGTGCGCACGCCGAAGAGGCTCGCTCCGAGCTCGATCGCGACGGCGCCCGCTTCGTAGGCTTTCTTACCCTCGTCCCTGGCCTTGTGGATGAGTTGCTCGACGCGGTGCGATTGGGCCCCGCTCGGCTTGGCGCCGGGCCGTTCTTTCTGTCGCCACTCTGCGACGATGCGCTCGACGTAATCGGACGCGTGCTCGGGTCGAATCTCGGGGTGCTCGTCGAGGCGCCAGTCGTCATCGAAGGCGTAGGCCGCCATATACGGCGTGAACATGGGCTTGAAGAACGACACGTCTTCATCGGAGAGCCAGCTCCTCCAACTCCCCGAGGACTTCGTACGAACCACGCGCTGGTGGCGGGCGTCCACGGTTTCGTCACCGGTGAAGGTCAGGCCGAGGAAGTCTCCGAGCTCCGCGAGCCGACCTTCGACGAGATCGTCGTAGCGCAGCACGAAATACGTCGGGTGCTCTTTGGCGAACACCGAGTAGCGAAGCTCGTTCCTAAGGAGCTCCACGAGGTGGTCTTTGCGCCCGGTTTGCAGCCTGCACTTGAGCTGAAACAGGTCGAGGACACTTTTCGAACGGGGGTCTCGCTCCTTGTCTTTGATAGCTTCGATCCACTCGCGCATGCGGCCTTCGTCGAACAGGAAGGTCGTGTGGATCGTGGAGTACAAGAGCACGCTGATCAGTCGATCGCGGGGATCGCGGACGATGAGGATCTTCTTGTCGAAGGTATCGAAGCTCGCGATATCCGTGGTGGGGAGCAGCAGGATCTTGGTGAGCACGTTCCCGCCGGACGTCGTCGGCTCTTCCCAGCGCTTCGGCTCGAAGAAGCAGGTTGGTTCGTTGCGAAGGGATTTTTTGATTCGATAGAAGAGGGCCGTGGTCCCGGACTTGGGTTGTCCCGCGACGAGATACTTCATCGATCGGCGCGTCCGTACCGGAATTGCAGGAAGTGAAGCAAGCGCAGTCGGTTTCAGGGGGAGTCGGTTTCAGGGGGAGTCGGTTTCAGGGGGAGTCGGTTTCAGGGGAGTCGGTTTCAGGAGCTCGAGGGATGCGTATGCAGACTCGACTGGCCGGCACGTCGGATTTCGGACAAGATCGCGCCTGCGTGTTGGATCAAGGTCCTGAGGGAACGGAGCCCGCGGTCAGCTACCTCTTCGGCCCGACGTTCTCCGAGATGAAGGCGCCGGAGCAGCTGCCCGAGCAAGTCCGAGAGGCGGCGAGGATCGCGCGCGCGGCGGATCCGATGGATCCGATGAATCTGTTCAACCTGCACTGGGAAGACGACCTCGGCGAGGTGCTCGCTGTGGTGATGCCGAGCGAGCTCACTGGCGTGGCCGCGCCGATCGCATTGTTGGTGGGATCGAAGTTTCCGACTGGTTCGATCAAGGTGGGGCCGGCGTACGCGATCCTGGCCGAGAAGCAGGTCTTCGGGGAGCTTCAGCCAGGTCGCGATCGGCTCGTGGTGCCGTCGTCCGGCTCGTTCGCGACGGCGTTGGCTTGGGTCGCCTCGCGGCTCGGGTACGCCGTTCACGCGGTGCTCCCCGACGACGTGAGCTCCCATCACGTGCGGGCGCTCGACGCCTTCGGCGCGTCGGTGGAGCTCGTGGCGCGGGACCGCGCGAGCTTGTCGTCGGTCATGACCGCGGCCCAGCGGGCCGCCGAAGAGCTTCACTCGGTCCTGATCGATCCCTGGTCAGAGTTCGGGAGCTACCGATTTCACGCGCTCGTCACCGCGAGCGCCATCGAGAAGCTCGCGCTTCGCCTTGGTGGCCAAGGGGTTGGGCGCGGCGTGGCGAGCGCCTTTGTCGCCTCCGTGGGCTCTGGAGGGACCCTGGGCGCCGGATCGGCGCTGCGAGCGAGACACGGGACCGCGGTGATCGCGGTCGAGCCTTTCGGAGCGTCGCCGCTCTTCGACGGCGGCTTCGGCTCGCATCGGCTTCGCGACGTCTGCGCCGGAATCGTGCCGTGGATCCTCGACACGAGCTCCACGGACGGCGTGGCCTGCGTGTCTGACGTGGACGCCTTGCGCGGGTTGGCTTTGCTCGAAGAGAGCGGTCAGTGGCTCGTCGAGGATCACGGCATTCGCGAAGACGTAGCCAGCCGCTTGAGGGGGCTCTTCGGTCTGAGCGGTGTCGCGAACTTCATGGGCGCCATCAAGACCGTGAAGAAGCTCGGCCTCGGGCCGAACGATCTCGTCGTCACGATCGCCCCTGATGGCGCCGACGCCGACAAGGCCGCGCTCGAGACCTTGGCCAGCATCGAAGGTCCGGTCGGCCACGACGCGACTATCCGTCGCGTGGAGATGTTACGGAGAGTAGCGACAGATGGGTTCCTCGAGGGTCGGGACGCGACCAAGAGGTGGCACAACCAGAAGTACTACCCGTGGGTCGACGGGCGCGGGAAGTCCGCGGAGGCGCTAGAGGCTCAACGCACGAGCGATTTCTGGAGCGCCCAGCGGGAGCGAGGGCACGAGATCGATCGCAGGATCTTGGAGCTTCGCCCGCCGCTTTGAGGTTGAAGGCCAACCGATTTCTGCTCCTCGAGCTCGCACTAAGTACAGGTCCCCGCAAATTCGTGACCGCCGGAGAAACCACAGAGAGCACAGAGCCGAAGCCCACAGAGCACACAGATGATGGAATGAGCACTTCTCTGTGTCCTCTGTGTCTTCTCTCCGCGTCCTCTGTGGTTTCAGCGTGGTCACGAACTTCCACGGACGTGTACTAAGGACTGGCTTCGTTGAGGTTCTTCTCGATGGCGATGCTGACCGCGCGAGCCTTCTCCTTGGCGAGGTCGACGGCGCGCTCGTTGAATTTGACGTCGATATCGCCGCCGCCGCCCCCGCCTCCCCTCGGCGGAGGTTTGGCCGGCTGCTTGGCCTTTTGGGCCTGCGCAGGCGGAGCATCCGGGGTCGCGGAGCTCGTCTTCAGCGCGGCCACGGCGCCTAGCAGGAGGAGCACCGCGACGGCGAAAAGTGCCAGCTTGACCAGCTTCTTCACGATCGAGAGCACGACGAGCGCGGCGACCAAGGCCACGCCGATCATGAGCAGGGTGCTGGATGCCATGGCTCGAAGGTACCGGAACGGGGGGAGTGAAGCGAGGCATCGCTTGACGCGGGGGCGGTTTCGCGCGACCGAGTCGAGACCGGGCTTCGTCCTCGGGAGCTGAGCGAATCATGCACGAGATCGGAAAGCGCGTTCGAATGCGCCGAGATAGCTTCGTGAGCCGCGAGCCGTTCGAGTTCGCTCCGTGGCTGCGACCGGCCACCTACGGAGAGAGCATCGACGTCAGGGCCGGCGCGACGGGGAAAGTCGTCGAGCTTCATCGCTTGGACGGGTACCCGCACCGCGGCGTGAATCATCCCGTCCTCGAGCTCGAGGACGGCCGCCGGTACACGGTCGCGCACTACGACGTCGAAGCCGTTTGAGCGACCCGCTCTGGGACCACAGGCATCTTGCCTGTGCGACTCCGTGCCTGGGAGCACAGGCATCTTGCCTGTGCGTAAGTTTCGCGGACCCAACGCCGCAGCCGAACCTAACGACGAGCCTCCGGCTTCGTCCGGCGACTCTCGATTCGACCGATGGCGACGAGGAGGCCGAAGAGTACTTAGAGCTGGGACTGCCAAGGGACTGGCCGAAGAGGGTCCGCGCCGCGCTGGTCGGAGTGGCCGCGATGGCGTCGTTGATTCTCACCCGAAGTCGCGCTTGGGCCGCAAACTCACTACTTCGAGCACTGAGCCGACATAGCGCGGAGCTCATCCGCTGGGGAGCTCGAGCTGCGCGCGGAGCCGGCTTCGCACGAAGCTCGACGCTCACGCGGAGCCCTCACCGCGCGGAGGACGATTGCGCTCAGGCCTGAAACGTCGAGCGCCGCGCAAACCGCGCGAAACACGAGAGGCTGATCGCGATCGGGGCTTCGTGCTTCGTCGAACGGAACGAATTTCGGAGCTCGATGCCCGCACATGCCTGGGACCCAAGGAATCGGAACGATTTTCGGAGCACAAACGATTGCGCTCCTGCGATCGTTCGTGCATGCACACCTCGTGCGACCGATCCGACAGAACACCCCCGAAAATTTCTGGTTCGTGACGTCCAGGAC
>CAYXDO010000052.1:0-46095 GCA_964463485.1 uncultured Myxococcales bacterium
GTTGGCTTCGGCAGGCTTCGTAGGCGTGGGCGTGAATCGTGGGCGTGGGCGTGGACGATTTCGTGGACGTGGGCGTGGAACCTGGTCGTGGAGGTGGACGAAAACACTCCGCCGATACTCTCAGACTTCAAAAGTGGCACGTCTTCGTGAGCATTCCAAGACTCATGGCCAGGCGGATCTGCGCCCACTTGATTTCCTCCAGACTCGGCGCGAGCAACTCGTACATGACCGGGGTCACCAGGCGACTCAGCAGCGTGGACGAAATCAGTCCGCCGATGATCACCCAGGTGAGCAGAGAATCGTGTCTTCCTTCCACCGCATCGAATACGCGCAAAAACCTCCATTTCACGTGCGACGCGACCGCCCCTTCCAGCCGAGATCCTGCTATCGTTGGCTTCGTGCCGGAGCTTCCTCGGCGGTTTGGCCCCTACGTGCTGCTCGAGACGTTGGGTCAAGGATCCATGGGCGAGGTCTATTTGGCTCGACCCGCGCGGGTTGGGACGGGTTTCCCACAGCGGCTCGTCATTAAGAGACTGCTGAGTGATCTCGCGACTGAGGACTTCGTGCGTCGATTTCGGCACGAGGCCACGATCGCGACCCGGATCGAGAGCCCTCGCGTGACTCGGGTGTTCGACGTCGGCAAGGTCGGAGACGAGATCTATTTTGCAATGGAGCTCGTTTCGGGCTGGAGCCTTGGTCGAGTGTTGAAACGATTCAAGGAGCTTGGTCGGGTGATGCCGATTTCGACCGCGATCGATTGCGCGGCCGGAATTCTCGAGGGGCTGGCGGCGCTTCACGAGGTCAAGGACGAGCGCGGAATCCCAATGGGATTCGTGCACCGGGACATCTCACCCAAGAACGTCATGATCGGCTTCGACGGAGCACCTAAACTCATCGATTTGGGACTCGGCAAGTCGAAGGTACAGGACTGGAAGACGGCGACCGGAGCGTGTATGGGAACGCCAGGATACATGTCGCCCGAGCAGGCCTTTGGCCGGGAGGTCGATTCGCGTTCGGACCTGTACTCGGCAGCGACGATTCTGTTCGAGCTTCTGACGAACGAGCCCTACATTCCGCGCGGGTCGCTGGCTTCGATGCTCGTGGCCTCTGGGTCACCGAAGTTCCGGTTGCCATCGTCGATCCGGCCCGGAATTCCGAGGGAGCTCGACCGACTCATCGAGGCGGCGTTGTCTCCTGACCCTACTCGACGCCCGGGGAGCGCCCGCGCTTTTCTTCAAGCCTTCGAGCCAGCGACACAGACTCACGAGAGGCCTGCGACACTCGCGGATCTCGTCGGCGCCGAGCCCCCCGAGGAACTGACCCGCGCCGTCACTCGGTTCGAGGCGAGTGTGATTCCGGGCGACCTCATGGAGCCCACGGATATAAAGACGGTGACTTGGGCTCGAAGGCCGATGGAAATGGAGAGCACGGAGCCTACCCTCGAGGCGCGACAACCGCCGATTTCGGGTTTGGCTCGGTCTCGTCCGTCCCGCTGGCTGTGGATCGTGGCGGGGAGCGCCGTGATCGTCCTGCCCGCGATGTTCTTGCTCGGGGTGGAGACTCAGAAGCTGCGGATCGTGACGCCGGCTGAGTCTCGGCCGGTTGAGCTCCCGCCGGTAGTGACCGCCGCGGTTCCCTCGGGCGAAGAGCGTCCGAACGCCGCGCCAGGCTCCGGGGAGCCGAGCTCCGCCGAGCCGACCCGCGCGCAGAAGACCGAGCCGAAGCGCCCTGCTGAGTCGCCTGGCCCGGTCGATCGTGCCCTACCCACTCCGAGTATGAAAAGAAGGGCGCCGCGGGACCTGCGCCGCTTTGGCGCCGCGGCTCAGGAACCGGCTCGCGCGGAGAAGCTCGACAAACCCGAGTCGAGCCGGGTCGATGGCCTGGTCGATGGGTCGGCGAGAGCGGCCGCGGATCTAGTCGTTCAACGAGCAACGTCGCTCAAGCGGAGGGAGAAGGAGCTGACTCAGGTCGAGCTCGACGACCTCGACGAGATCATTACGGATGCTTCCCTCATTCGGACCGCAAAGAGGATCGACGAGAGGGCGCTGCGCGCGCTCGAGGCCCGCCTGAGGAGGTTGGAGGGGGCCCACGAGTAGTACGGCCAGCGCGCCTTGCACGCGCGGTTGGTGCATACTCGGTCGGACTGACGAGTGAGTACGCCTCGGGCAGACGTCAGGAGCGTTCTCCGCTCCAAAGAAAGGCATTTTCCCAGAGTCACGACTCGGCGCCCGTTGGTTTTCGTCGCGTTTTTGCGGCCTCGTTCGGTCGGTGGCGTTGCCGAGTACGTCCCCAGCACAGGCTCCTGTCCCGTGATTCCGGTGCGAATGGTCGTCCTTCGGTCCCGAGGAGCGTCGATTCTCTTGGTCGTTTGGAAGCGCGCCTCGAGTCGCGCGAGCCTGGTACTCGTGACTTCGGAGGCCTCACTCTGATGAGCTGCTCTCGTCGTTTGCCGAGCTTCCTGTTCGTCGTTCCGGGAGCTCTCGTTCTCTTCGAAACTTCGGCCGTGTCTGCCCCGCCCCGTCGGATTGTCGTGATGACCAATGTCGTGACCGCTCCCGAAGGTGACAGCGGTTGGACCGCGGCTCAACTCACCCACGACCTGTCGAGACTCGTCGAGTTTGCGCCGGACTTGGAGTTGGTGCGGGACATCGATCGAGGTGGGCGTCGTGAGGAACTCGAGAGCTGCGGCTCCGACCCTGCGTGCTCGAGGCGGGTGCTCACGGAGGCGGGCCTGGACTTGATGCTGAGCGCTGTGGTGATTCTCACGAGCCAACCCCCGACCCTCTCGCTTCGACTCACGGACGTGCAGGCGCCGAAGGCTCGAAGCGCAGTGCTGACTCTGCCGTCCGACGGACCCTCAGCGACGCCTGAGCTCGCTCCAAGGGTACTTCGGCTGTTGACGGATGGGGGTGTGAAGATCGGCGGGCGCCTGGTCGTGACCGCCTCACCTCGGGACGCGACGGTGATGGTGAGCTCGGCGGCGTCTCCGAACATGTGGCCCGTCCCGCCCGAGGGAGCTGTGCTGACGCCCGGAAAGTACGCAGTCAGCGTCGTTCTGGATGAGTATGAGCCGAAGCGGCTCGACGTCGTGGTCCGCAGCGGTGGCCAGACCGAGGTCAAGGCCGAGCTCGAGAGAACGCCTTCGATCTTCGCAGGACCCTGGATTTGGCTCGGTGCGGGGGTGATGATCGCAGCGGGAGTCGCGGCGGCCTTGGTGATTTCTGGCGAGGCAGAGTGTATCTGCGCAGGTCCGGACCCGAACGACTGCCGGGGCTGTTGATGCGAGGGGCTCCGCGACCCTCGCCGCTTGGGTGGCGCGTTTGCTCTCAGTTGGGCTCAGGTTTAGACAAGACACTCATACAGGTCGAACCCATGATTTGGCTACTCGCGACCAATAGGCCGGCTTTCTGCGCGATTACGACATGGACATTGTGCGGTCCAATGGTGGTGCCTGCAGTGCAGACGCCAAATCCAGGTGAATACAACAGGACCTGCCCAGCCTCCGTCCCCGCGGCGAATCCGTCCTGCCACGAGGTCATCGACAGGGGGAGCGAGCCGAGTGCGGTCGCGACGATCTCCCAGGTACGTGGCTTCGATCGCCACCAGAACCTGCCCGAGCCAGAGGCCGCGATGGGTCCCATTCGAGGAAGGAAGACTCCACTAGAGAAGCCTTCGCCCGACCCCGTCGGCTCGGACGTGGCTCCATCGAGCGAAACAATCAGCGCTTCCTCCGAGGAGGTCGAGAGGGCGATAACTTCGTCGCTTCCAAGCGGGATGAGCCCGCCCAAATACTGAAGGTAGGGCAGGGACCCCGCGCATTGGTGGAAGTCGTGAACGAGCTCTGGACTGGCCAAGGGATCGAGCCGAACACGCAACACGGAACCGCAACCCGTCCAGACGACCAGCATTTGCGGTGTGGCGACCAACTCGAAGGGGTCACTTTCGAGGTCGGAATGTGCGTCATTTTCAGGGCCGGGATCGACCTATCCAGCTCAGCAGAAAATAGCCCTCCATTTCGCTCTCCAACCCACAGGCCACCGTCCGGCCTCATCGCGCCTGCGCGGATGTCTACAGACGGATCGACTTGGACTTCCCTCGCATCCTCGCCGTCGAACAGGACCGGGTGCCCCGACCACCGGAAGAGTAGAGAGCTGGACTCGTCGAGGCGCAGGCCTGAGATGAATCCGTCGCCCTCGGGGCACGATACCTCTCGAATCGTGAGGTTATCGCAGGGTCCAGGCTCTGGGACGACCCAATCGGCCGTGAGCGGTCGAGCGGGCTGATCGGAGGGTCCCGCGAAAGCATATTCGTCTTGGATTGGACTGTCGACCCACCAAGCAGCCGGACGGAGCCGTGGGTCGTTTGAGCCCGCGAAACGCAAGAGCCCTTCCTCGCGCTCAGCGTTCTCCGGAAGTGAGTCCTCGGAGTATCCGACCAAGATCAAGGACGTGGGAGTCTCACCGTTGGACTGCAACTGGACGTGGAGCTGAGTTTGGGGCCCCGTTGAAACGAGCTCGAGCCCCGTCGAGCCAACCAAGCCCCCGTCAGCCGTGACGAGCGCTCCGATACGATTGATTCCGGTCGGCAGGGCTCGCGACTCTACTGCGACCCGAAGCTCGCTAGGGCTACAGCAGAGAACGAAGCCCGCGAGAAGGCCGGCAAGGCCTTTGGACGGGTCAGCGGTCGTGTTTGAAGGGGTCCGCACCGACATTGCGATCGCGGTCGTGAGTCCTGGCCCGGTTGCGATGACGCGGCTCCTTCGCAGGATGATACCTACTTCGTTCCGAAGACTGGCAAGGTGGACACTGGTAGGGCTCGGCGTCACTTCCGTCGGACTCCTCGGAGTGCTGCTCGACCGCCTGGAGCGACGACGCCGACAAACAGACATCGATCGACGATTCGATCGCGGATCGACCGGCGCGCAGCCACGTAGGCGCTCACGAGCCTGACACCGCATTGACGAGCTCATGGATCGTGCCGAACCCAGGCATCTTTGCACCTTCGTTGGTCAAGAGCACGGTCAATGTGGTCGACTCTTCATCGTCTCCGATGACTTGAACCCACACCATCTTTCGACCACCTTTCGGAGGATCTCGAGGGCCTCGATGGGGTTGTCGTTCTGGATCTGGCCGGCGCGCATGGCGCAAATTTCCTACTGTACGTAAAGCGCGCGCTCGAAGTCGGAGGGTGTGGTCGCCGCTGCTTTTGCGGTCTCGAGGGTGATGAGTCCTTTGCGGTAGAGATCGCGGAGGTGTTGGTCGAACGACTGCATGCCGGTCTGACCGGCGTCACGTTCGATGGCGTCTTTGATCTCGGTCGTTCGCTCTTTGACGCGGATGTACTCTCGAACCGACTTGGTGACGCGCATGATCTCGACCGCGACGACGCGACCGCGGCCGTCCGCGCGGGGTAGGAGGCGCTGGCTGAGGGTCGAGTGGAGGTTGTCGGAGAGTCGATAGCGCACGGACTCGTGTTGCTCGATGGGAAAGACGGAGATCAGTCGTCCGATGGTTTTGGACGCGTCGGTCGTGTGGACGGTCGAGAAGACGACGTGGCCGGTTTCGGACGCCTTGAGGGCGATGTCGATGGCCTCGGCGTCGCGCATCTCGCCGACGAGGAGCACGTCGGGGTCTTGTCGGAGCGCGGCGCGCAGCGCGATGGAGAACGTGGAAGTATCCGTGCCGATCTCGCGCTGGCTCACCGAGGCTTGGAGATCTTGGTGCACGTATTCGATGGGATCTTCGATGGTCACGATGTGACATTTTCGCTGGGCGTTGATGTGACCGATCATGGCGGCGAGCGTCGTGGACTTGCCGGTGCCGGTGGCGCCGGTGACGAGCACGATCCCGCGCTCTGCGTTGGCGAGGTCGACGACCTGAGGCGGGAGGCCAAGCTGGGAGAGCGTGGGGACCTTGGTAGGGATGATGCGCAAGATTGCGGTGTGGCAACCGCGTTGACGATAGATGTTGACGCGGAATCGGCCGACGCCGGGGACGGCGTAGCTGCAGTCGTATTCTTTGATTTGGTCGATGGCGTCGCGGATCCGCGGATCGGCCACGAGGTGAACACAGACGGCGCGAGCGTCCTGGGGTGTCACTGGCGGGGTGCCGAGCGACTGGAGGGCTCCGTTGAGTCGAACGTGAACCGCAGCGCCGACCTTGATATGAATGTCGGAGGCTCCGTGGCGCACTGCTGTGGCCAACACTTCGTTCAGCTTCTGAACCTGCACGGGTTCGAAGACTACACGAAACCAGGCCTTGGGGGGTTATCGGAAAACACTCATTCCATGCCGAAGATCTCGTCGCCTCGGAGGTCGAACTTCTCTGCCAGCGGTCGCTTTGGGAGGCCCGGCATGCGGAGGATCTCACCGGTGAGCGCGACCACGAAGCCTGCGCCTGCGGAGACCTGCAGTCGCCGAACGTGGATGTCGAAGCCTTCGGGCCGGCCGCGTCGGGTGGGGTCGTCGGTGAGGGAGTTCTGAGTCTTGGCGACGCAGACGAGCAAATTCGAGAAGCCCGCTTTGTCGATGGCCTCGAGATCTCTCTTTGCCTCGTCGGACACGACGATCCCGCGGGCGCCGTAGACCTTTTGGGCTACCGCCTCGATTTTTTTCGAGATGGAGTCCTTCTCGTCGTAAGCATAGCGAACGGGGCTCGATTTTGCCGTGGCCTTGACGGCTTCGGCGAGGGTGAGTGCGCCTTCACCGCCCTTTTGGTGGTGGTCGCACGCGGCGAAGCGGATTCCGAGGCGCTCGGCTTCGTCTGCGATCGCCGCCAGCTCGGCGTCGGTGTCGGTGCCGAATCGGTTGAGTGCGACGACCGGTTCGTAGCCGAAGCCTCGGGCCGCCTCGATGTGGCGAACGAGGTTTGGAATCCCGCGTCGCACCGCATCTGCATCGGGTGCGCTGAGCTTGTCGGCAGGGATGCCGCCGTGCATCTTGAGTGCTCGCACCGTCGCCACGAGGACGACCGCGGCCGGCTCGAGCCGCGCCATCCGGCACTTGATGTCGAAGAACTTCTCGCCGCCGAGGTCGAAGCCGAACCCGGCCTCGGTGATCGTCCAGTCGCAGAGGTGCATCGCCATCCGCGTCGCGATCACGCTGTTGCAGCCGTGAGCGATGTTGGCGAAGGGGCCGCCGTGAACGAGCGCAGGGCCGCCTTCCAGCGTCTGAACGAGGTTCGGCCACAAGGCGTCGCGAAGCAGCGCCAACATGGCTCCCGGCGCGCCTACGTCCTTGGCGGTGACGGTCGCGCCTGAGCGCGCGTGACCCACGACGATGCGCGAGAGCCGCGCCCGAAGGTCCTCGCCGTCGTCAGCGAGGCACAACGCGGCCATGACTTCGGAGGCGGCGGTGATTTCGAACCCGGCCTCTCTCGGCACGCCTTCTTTGGCGCCGCCCAAGCCCACGATCAACCGCCGCAACGAACGATCGTTCATGTCCATGACGCGAGACCAACTCACCCGCCGAGGATCCAAACCCGTCTTCTCCGGCTCGAAGTGAAGCTGATTGTCGATCAACGCCGCGAGCAAGTTGTGCGCGCTCGTGACCGCGTGAATGTCACCGGTGAAGTGCAGGTTGATTCGATCGGCCGGCCTGATCTGCGCCAGACCGCCCCCCGTCGCGCCGCCTTTCATCCCGAGGCACGGACCGAGCGAAGGCTCCCTCAAGGCCAGGCACACGGATTCACCGAGCTTCCGAAGCCCCTGCGCGAGGCCGATGCTCGTCGTCGTCTTTCCTTCTCCGGCGGGCGTCGGCGTGATCGCCGAGACCAGCACGAGCTTCGAGTCACCGGACTTGCGTGGCAGTCGCTTGACCACACCGGGATCTATTTTTGCGGCATAGTTCCCGTAAGGCTCAAAATCGTTTGAGCCCAAACCGAGTTCCGAAGCCACGTCGGCGATCCGTCGGGCCGGGATTTTTTTGGCGATTTCGAGGTCGATGGCCATGGCGGGGCCCAGGCTCGGTCGAGACGAGGAGAATCGCAAGCGCGCACGCGCGATTGCAGAGGAGCGGCTGAGCGCGGCAGGATGGAGCCGTGCGCAAAGACACTGCGCTCGCTCTTCGCGCGATCAACGCGGAGTTTTACGGCGGAAGGGGCCAAGGCGGCTCGTCGGCGGACGCGTTCGCCGAGAGCCGAACCCGGCCCTGGCCGGGATTCCTTCGTGCCCTGGACGCAGCTCGGCGAGCCGACGCCGCGAAGCCCTTGCGCATCTTGGACGTGGGCTGTGGACCTGGCCGACTTCCGACCTTCGCTCTTTCGCGCGGGCCGGTCGATTATCTCGGCATCGACGCCTCGCCCGAGCTGATCGCGATCGCGCGGGAGCGCCTTGGCACGAGTGCGAACCTAGACCTTCGGGTCGTCGATGTCTTGGACGAAGCCCTTCCGCGAGGGCCTTTCGATATGGTCGCCGCGTTCGCGGTGCTTCACCACGTTCCCGCCCGATCCACTCGGCTGGAGCTCGTCGCGCGGCTCGCGCAGCAGGTCGGTGACGCCGGCACGCTCGCCCTCAGCGCTTGGCGGGTCGACGAGCCTCGTTTCCGGAGAAAGCAGTTGGAATGGGCACGCCGCCCGGAAATCGACCCTGACGACCTGGAGGCGGGTGATCGACTGCTCTCCTTTCGGGGCGCGATGAGATACGTTCACGCGGTCGATGATGACGAGTTGGCTGCGTGGGCCGAGGCCAGCGGCCTGCACCTCGTCGAACGCTTTTGGTCCGACGGCCCGGGTGGGACGTCGAACTCGTACCTCGTTCTTCGCCGCGGAGGATCTTTCGCCGCCAAGTGAGTTCGCACTTCCCGTGCGGTCGAGCGTCTTCGTCGTGACCGCGCTCCTCGTGTTCTCGGGCTGCGCGCCTGATTCGCATTCCACATCGCTGGAGCTCTTCGAAGGGCAGCTGGGTTTCGTGGCCTACTCCCATGACGACGCGGTTGGGCTAGGGCCTGTGGTCGGACCCGGCGCACACCTCGACCTTCTCGGAGCCGAAGATACTTGGGTGTTCGTGGCCGAGCTGGCCGAGCTGAGACGAGCTTTTCCGTACGTGGCGTCGACGCAGCCCCAAGATTGGAAGGCCCGTATCGCGACCGGAGAGTGCGCCGAAGGGAAGATCGACGAGAGTACGGTTTGGATCCCGTTTCCCGAATCTGGACGGACGTTCGAGCTGAGCACAGAGGGGCTCGTCGAGTCCGAGATCGAGCTCGCGACCGAGCTTGGAACGCGTTGGGAGAGCCGCTGCGGTCCAGTGTCGACGCCGCTCACCAAGTTCGGAGAAGACGTTCGCGCGATTTCTCCGCCCCAAGTCATCGACGGTGAGCTTCGGACGGTCGACGACTTGGCGCATTGGTTCAGTATCCGCTCGATCGTTCCCATCGAAGGCTCGCCGAGCATTCTCGCGCTGACCGATAGAGCGATCTATCGGTTTGTTCAGGGCGAAGCCCTCGTCGACGATCCGCGGTACGTCGTCACGATGGACGAACTCATCATCGCCGCGCAGCTCTGGTCTGACCTGCACGCTGAGTTCCTCCACGCCGGACCCACTCCCTTGTTGCACTTGGTCGACGAGACGCGCGGACTGGGAGCCCTGTTGGAGCTCGCGATCGAGTCGGATCTCGGTGTTCGCAGCGCGACCGTCGGTCGAGCGTTTCGCTCGATCGAGCTCGGCCCAGACGGTCGCACCATTTACGGAGTCGACGGGGTTGGCGGCGCGGTGATCGGGGCGATCGGTGGGCCTTACGAGCGGCGCGCGTTGTCGGGCCCCGCGGAGCGACTCGTCCCGACCGGGGACGCCGAGTTCCCATTCATCGCGACGATTGCCAGCCCGAATTTCAGCAGCGTCGAGATTCGGTACGGCGACGTCTTCAGCTCCGACTTCGAGTCCGCGACGGTCCAGGCCGCCCGTGTGAGGAATCTGGTCCCGATGAGAGACGAGCGCGGTTTTTTCATTCTTGGGCTGAGCGCCGAAGGCACCCTCGAGATCCGGCCTGGTCAGGGTCCTCGGTCGTTCACGCCGCAACTCTCCCCGTCGGAATCTGGGCAGTGCGTAGAGGAGACCGGCTGCGGGCTCAAAGTGCCGTTGCGCGTTACCGGGGCCAACCTGCTGGGTTTCGTCGAGGATCACGGAGTGAGTCTCTTGGCTGGGTGCGCGTCGCCCGTCGTCGTTCGCGCCGGGGGTTGTTCGGGGAGTATTCCCTTTGGGGTTCCCGAGTTCGAGGCGCGCTCGACGAGTATTTCGGGGCGAAGGGTATGGATTGGGGGTCGCGCTGGCGAAGTGGTGTATGCCGACGTGAACTTCTGACGGGCCGGCCGGGCGCGGTGTGGTGTTCGGTCCACCCAACACATCGATGGGTGGGCCCGTCGGTTCAGGGTAGCGGAGTCCATTTGCGCGCTGGCCCGCCTCTTGCGAAGTCACTCGGGCATGATGACGTTCGTTCCCTCCATCAACTCTCTCGACCAGCTCGCTCGTTTCGGTTTTTCTCCTGCGCTCGTCGGCGCCCGTCTCGAAGATCTGGCGGCGCAGCCTCTCGGAGCTCTCTGGAACCTCCGCGACGCTTTCGCCAGCGCCGGCATGCCGTCTCTCTTGTCGGGCGGCCCGTTGCCCTTGGTGCCCTCGCCGCTGGCTCCGGCGATGATGGTTGAGCCGATGGCGGCGATTTGCGGCGGGGGGTATGCGTCCTTGGATCTGGCCGGGCCAGGGATCCAGACGCCTTTTGGCAAGGTCGAGTCCTTGGCGCAGCGCCAGAATGCGGCGGCGTTCGAGTCCATCTTGCGAACCAACCCGGCCGCTCGGCAAGCCTTCGAGTCGGCCATCGGCGGCCGCATCGTCTCTTTCGGCGCGGACGACGGCAAGATGCTGGTCGCGCGTGGGCCTCGCGCCGCGCCCTTGGGCGGAGCGGCGTTCGGCCACATCCGTGACTCCGTGCTGAGTATGTTCGCGGGGACAGGAGTGGCGACGATGGCGGGCGGGCCGTTCGCGCCGTTCTTCATGAATGCGCTCGGCCGAGTGTCCGGAACGACCCTCGGGATGGGCGGTCCGTTCGCGTTCGGTCGGCTCGATGGCGCTGGATTCGGCTCGATGAATCCCAACGCCGCGCCGGGAAGAATCAACAACACGAACCCAGCCTACGAGCGGGCGCACCAGGTTCAGTGTGACAGCGTGATGAACGACCCGTCGCTGACGGTCGAAGACAAAGTCACCCTGATGCTCATGCTGATTTCGAAGAAGATGGACGACGATATCCAGCGGCAGACCGAATACATCAACTCACTGCAGCAGCAGCAGGGTGATCGCGGCAAGAAGGGTGGCAAGAAGGGCGGCAAGAAGGGCGGCGGCAAGGGTCTGATTCCCGGTATCGGCAAGAAGGGTGGCAAGAAGGGGGGCGGCGGCGGCGGCGACGACGCCAAGAAGTCGATCGACGTGGAGACCATGAAGCTGCAGCGAATGGTGACCAAGCGCCAGCAGATGTTCGATATGCTGAAGGCGATCGTCGACAAGTACAACGAGACCGCAAAAGGTGTGATCCAGTCGATGGGCCGTTGATCACCCGCTCGCCGCTCTTTCGCGGTAAGCTCGGCTGCCTTGACTGAACAGCGCACCGTCGAAGCGCGCACCCCCGGAGCTCCGCTCCGCGGCCTCGCCGTGGAGGTCGTCGCTGGGCCGGACCAGGGTCGCCGTCTCCGCGCCGTGTCCGACACCCTCAGCGTCGGCACGGCTCAAGGCAACGACCTCGTTCTCACCGACCCTACCGTTTCCCGCTACCACGCCGAGCTCGTGCGCAGAGCGGACCGAATCTGGGTGCTCGACCACGGGTCGACCAACCTGACTTCCCTCGGCGCGGTGGTGATCGAACGCGCCGCGGTGCCACCCGGCACGATCTTGCGGCTCGGTCGAACTTCGCTTCGCATCGAGGACGCCGACCCGATCGCGCTCGAGCTGTCCGGATCCGATCGGCTGGCCGGACTTCGCGGGAGATCGGTCGAGATGCGCCGACTCATGGCGAAGATCGAGAAGGTCTCCGAGTCCGACGCCTCGGTGCTCGTCATCGGTGAGACTGGGACCGGCAAGGAAGTCATCGCCCACGCCGTTCACACACTCAGTCCGCGAAGAGACGCGCCCTTCGAGGCGGTCGATTGCGGAACGCTCTTGCCGACGTTGATTGCGAGCGAGCTCTTCGGCCACGAGCGCGGTGCGTTCACCGGCGCGGACAGCCAACACATCGGAGCTTTCGAGCGCGCCGACGGAGGGACGATCTTCCTCGACGAGATTGGTGAGTTGCCGAAGGAGCTCCAGACCGCGTTGCTCGGCGCGTTGGAGCGACGCTCGTTCCGGAGGCTGGGCGGGCAAAAACCCATCTCGGTCGACGTACGGGTGGTGTCGGCGACGAATCGGGACTTACGGCGGGAGGTGAATACAGGGGCCTTTCGATCGGACCTATACTTTCGCCTTGCAGTCGTGAGTCTAGAGGTGCCTCCGCTCAGAGAACGCCCCGGAGACGTTCCGCTCCTCGTCGAGCATTTTCTTCGGGAGGCGGGATACTCGGGTTCCATAGGTGAGTTGTTTCCTCCGGAAGTGATGGATGCTCTCCGGGCCCACGCCTGGCCTGGAAACGTGCGGGAGCTTCGCAACTACGTCGACGCGGCCTTGGCCCTCGGCGAGACGAGCGCGCCAGCGTCCCTCGGTCCGTCCTCCGATCCGAGCGGGCTCCTCTCCGGAGACATGTTGGCGCAGACTTTCAAGGTGGCGAAGGACGCGCTGCTCGAGCGCTTCGAGCGAGTCTACCTCGAGGCGCTCCTCGCTCGCTGCAAAGGGAACGTCTCGTTGGCCGCCCGCGAAGCGGACATGAATCGATCTTACCTGACTCAGGTCATCAAGAAACACGGCCTCGGACGGTAGCGATGAGTACGACGATTCTCGCCGCCCTGATTGCGAGCACGGTGACGATTCACGTGTCGGAGACCTCCGACCTTGCCTCGGACGAGGCGAAGTCGATCGTGTCGGAGCTCTCCGCGGCGCTCACGAGCCGATTGGACGAGGCGCCGGTGCTCGACTCCGATTGGAGCAAGTGTGCGCCGAGCGCCCAAAACGCGGAGGCCGTTGCGCGTCGCACCGGCGCCACCGAGGTCGTGTTTCTCGAGCTCTACGACGCGCCCTCTCGGATCCGAGTGGTCGCTTCGAGAATTGCGTCCGAGGGCAGCGCCCCGCTCGTCGCTGAGACCGACACGCCGCGGGGGCTCTCGCACCCCGAGCTCGTGAAGATCGCCGAACGCCTTTTCCCGACGATGCGTTCTTCGTCGGAGCTCTCGATGTCGACGTCGGTTTCGAGCAGGGAGGCGCCTTCTCGACTCGGACCTGTGACCGTCCTGGTCGCCGGGGGCGTTGCGCTCGGTGCAGGCCTTTGGTTCGGAGCGAAGAGCGTGTCGGCTCGCGACGAGCTCGCTGGCGGGGGCGTTCCGACAGACCGAATTCGACCGCTCGTCGACGAAGCGAACGGCAACGCGCTGCTCGGAAACGTGCTCTTCACTACGGCCGGTGCGCTCGCTGTAGGTGCCCTCGTGTGGCTCGCGATGATCGAGTCCGGACCCGGGGCGGAATGAACAGATCGGATTTTGAGCTCAGTCCAGAGGATCCCGAGCTCGTTCTCAGCTGTCTGCTGAGTACAGTCATGGGAGTTGGTAGCGGATGGAGGCCCCGATGTCCACGCGATCGATCGCGGAGAACGGCCGAGTGAGCTCGTCGCGTTTGGTTCTGAGTGCGACATCGAGCCCGACCTCCAGCCCTTTGGCGACGTTGAGCTTTGCGCCGAGGTGGACGTCGAAGGGCAGGACTGGGCGCAGGTCCTTGGCGAGCTTGCCGTAGTCCTCGTGCTGTTCGAAGGCGATGGAGTAGCGATTTCCGGAGTTGTCCTTTCCGTAGAAGAGGCTGGTTGGTTGGCCGGTGACGGGGCTGTATCGGACTTCCATGCCGAGGTTCGGGAACGCGCCGAAGATTGCGCCCATCATGTTCATGAAGAACATGTCGTACGACGACTTGGGCTGCTCCCAGTTCTCGTACACGAGCTCGTGCATGACTACGTTCGTCAGCACACCCACTGCCAACGCGACCTCCGGTTCGTACCCGCGCGCGAGGATGTAGCCCGAGGCGAGCGTGTGAGGGACGCCGTGGAGAGTGTTGACCCAAGTTCCGAAATTACCGTCTTTCCAAGCGAACCCATCGATACGCGGGATCGGCCCGTTGGTCTTGATTTCGTCGACGAAGCGATCGAGGCCTTTCCAACGAGTGTCCTTGCCGGCTAGTTTGTACAGGGAGTGTTCGGCCACTCCGCCGACCGCGTCCCAGCTCTGAGCTAGCGCGAAGTCCAGCGCCAGGGTGCCGAGGTTCCGCTTTTCTCGGTGAAGGTGAGGGGCGAGCTCGTTGCGAAGCCGCCCGAGGTCGAGGCCGATGGTCACGTCTCTCGACCGCGGATCGGCGCTCGTGCCGACCCGGACCTCCGTCGAAATCACCCGAGGAACGATCTCGAACAGCGATCGGCGGATCTCTTCCCGACTCATGCCCGACGCCTCGACGCTCGCTTTCGCGCTGCTCACGGTGGAGTCGGTGGTTTCGGAGTCGGTTGTGGAGTCGGCTCTTGAGTCGGTTATGGAGTTGGTTGCGGAGTTGGTTCGCGTCGAGTCTCTGAATGGGTTTTCGTGAAGCTCGACGAGCCCCATCTCTTTGAGCCGATCGGCGGCGGTGGGAAGACTCTCCGCCACCCGCACCGTCGTGGTCGTCGTGTCCGAGGCCAAAGGAGCGCCTTTGGCCACCCCGCCGACCAGGGACGCACCGAGCAGGCATGCGGCCGCGGCCTTCCCGATAGAGGCTGCGCGTCCAGCCCAGATGGCCCGCGTGGACGGTGTGGAGCGCTCGCTCCCTTTCAAGCGCGCCGAGGGCGCGAGGCCAACAACGGAGTCGCCGATTCGTGACTCGGAAACTCTGGGGGCTGGTCCTGCGAGCACCCGGGGCCGGGACTCGAAGGGGACTCCGCGGGTCGCGACGTTCAGCACGACGTTTTCGAGCGCAAGATGCGAGCCAGCCGACCGGAGCCCTCAAAGAGGCTCGAGTGATGGGTCGCGGCGGCAATGTGTTCGGCAGACCCAACAACACCAGGTGCGTCCGCTCCGCATTCAGCGGCTCTTCGGAAGATCTTGCTCGAGCGAGAGCAGCCGGCGGCACGCGGCCTCGAGCGACGCGGGGGTCGATCCGGGACGGATGGACGCTCTGAGGTCGAGAAACCGAGTCTCGAGCTCGTCGTAGGTCTCCGGCGCCAGGCTGCTCCGTTCGGCGGCGAGCAATTGCGAGATCCTCGCGAGCTTCCGCTTCACGAGGGCGGCATCGGTTGGAACCGCAACTACTCGCCGTTGGATTTCGACCCAGTCACCGCTCCCTGTTTCGATGGCATTGGCGACCTCTTCCGCGAGTGGAGAAGGCAGGTCTGCGGCGAGTAGCCCGCGCTTGCGCAAGGTCTCTCGAAGCTTTCCCGCCGTACTCTTCGTGACCCTCGAATCGCGTGCTGGGGACTCCTGCCGATCGACCCGAGGTCGGATCGCGCTCTCGGATCGCGGCGTGGGCATCAGGGGATCGCGGGTTGGAACGGGGGGTTCGGCAGGCGCGACGGCGGTCGAGGCGGTCTTGGGCGTCTTCACGACGAAGGCCTCCGGTCGGGTTGAGTCCTCACTCGGCTCGGGAAGCTCGGCAGGCGATCGCGAGGCGGCGACCCAGATCAGCGCCACGGCGGCGGCCGCGAGCGCGACCGTGACGGAGACCAAGACCTGAGTCCTACGTCTCCCGACTCGGAGGGTTTCGATCGCTCGAGCGACCTCCGCGGCCCTAGGCCGGCGATGGGGGGACTCGTTCAGGAGGGCGCGGACGATCGGCCTGAGTGCGACATTCGGCAGTGTTTCAGGGTCAGGTGGCGAGTCGGACCGCCGGTGCGCGAGCAGCCGACGCAAAATCATACCGAATGAGTACATGTCCGCGGCTGGGCCGAGCAGGTCCGGGTCCTTGACCTCTTCGGGCGCCGCGAACTCGTCCGCACCTCCTCGCAGGCCGCCGAAGCGCACCAGCGCGGGTGCCTCCGTCGAACCCGATCTGAGGAGTATGCGACTCGGACGGAGGCCCCCGTGGACGATTCGGGCCTCGTGGCACGCCGCGAGGGTTCGTGCGACGTGCTGGGCCAGCTCGAGCACGCGCGCCTCCGAAAGCGGCTTGGACGACTCGAGGAGCTCAGCCAAGGACCCGCCATCGATTCGCTCGGTCACGACATACGCGGAGCCGTCCCGCCCTCGCCCGAGGTCGATGACCTCGACGACGCCGCTCGACTTCAGTCCCATGATGCGGCGGAGGCTCTCGACGCGGCGTTCTGCGAGCGCGGGATCCTTCACGATCTCGATGAAACAAGGCCGGCCGAGGAGAGTGTGAGTTCCCGCGAACAACTCTCCGCTCTGACCGATTGAGGCGCCGACGGTGTACCGAGTGCGACATTCCGCGAGCGCCGGAACGACACGACTCTCTTCGGCCACGGCATCCGGTCGGCGGGACTTCGTCTCCGCGGCCGTGCGGTCGGTCGACTCTTCGGCAAATGGAGTCAGATGAGTTGTCTCGAGGACGGTGTCCGCATCGGCGCGGAGTCCGGAGTCGGAGGATATCGCGGGCCGAGCCTCCGCGGGGACGCTTGGGTCCGTGCCCGCCGTTCCTTCGCCGCCGAAAGTCACACCCGTCAACTCCAGCTTCTCGACCTCTTGTCCGCTCGTGAGCTCCTCGGGCGCCTCCGAGATTTCGACGAGGGTATGAGTTGCTTCCCCAGCCGGAGGGTCTGATTCTCCGATCAATCCTTCGAGTGCGAACATCGCGCCCAGCTTCCCAGAAGGGGGCGGCGCGCTCGAACGAAGGTATCGAGCCAAACTCTCGGCTCCATTCTCGAACCGCCTGGCGTCGCAGGCCTGCGAGAGGGCCCGGGCCATCGCGAGCGAGTGCGGATAACGCTCGGCGGGAGCCTCCGCGGTGGCTCGCACGACGATCGTGCGCACGTCCTCGGGGAGCTCCCGGAGCACTTCGGAGGCGGCCTGGCGGTGCCGGGTACGTCCAAGCTCGTCATCGAACGGAGACCGGCCGCAGACCATGAACGCAAGCGTCGCTCCGAGCGAAAAGACGTCGGCGCGCGCGTCTACCGACTCGCCCGCGGCCTGTTCCGGAGACCAATACGCGACCTTCCCGCGCGCGTAACCCACGCGTGTGGACTCGGCGATGCGACCGAGGGCCAAGGCGATCCCGAAATCGAGGATCTTCACCTCGCCCTGTCGCGACAGGATGATGTTCTCGGGACTCACGTCACGATGGACGATCCCGAGCGGTCGACTTCGCTCGTCCGTTGCTTTGTGCGCGTAGGCGAGCGCCTCCGCCGCGCGATGGGCGACGTACAGCGCGAGGTCCGGAGGCAACCGACGGCCGAGCTTTGTGACCGTCGGACCGTCCACCAACTCGAAGACGAGGAACGGCTGCCCTCCCTCTTCACCCATACCCTCGAGGCGAACGATCCCAGGATGAGTAAGGAAGCGGCAAATCCGAGCTTCCTCGAGGAGCCGCGAGCGATCGGAGACGGAGAGCTCGAGGCCGGGCAGGAGGCGTTTGAGCGCGAAGAGTTGGCCGGACGAGCGCTCCTTGGCCTCCCAGACCTCCGCGGCGCCCCCGCGGCCCAAGAGCCGCACGAGCTCGTATCGCGCCTCGATGGGCACGGCCGGACGTTAGGTCGCCGGCAGGGAGATGTCGAACGATTCGGCGCTCCTGGGAGTAGGAGCTGGGAGTAGGAGCTGGGAGTAGGAGCTGGGAGTAGGAGCTGGGAGTAGGAGCTGGGAATAGGAGATGAAGTGGACGAGCGAACTGAAACTCAGCCGCCGCCTTCGGCAGCTTCCGCGGTCGCGCCTTTGGTCAAGACCGCGTAGTTGAACGCGCCATAACCGGCCTCGGCCGAAGCCATCATGACTTTGCGCACGAGCTTGAAGTCCACGTCCTTGTCGCAGTTGATGATGATCTGACCTTTGAACGGCTCGCCGGGGTGCATCATCTCGTCGACTTTTCGCATCTCCTGAAGCTTGTCGGTCAACGCAGGAACCCGGAGGTCCGGGTCACGCAAGATCTCTTCGGAGTCTCCGACTCGGAACCCTTCGACCGCGACGGTCTGAGGCGAGATCTGGATGATCGGCGCTCGCTCGATCTCGCTGACGGACTTGGCCTTCGGGAGCTTGATCTCCTTGGAGATACTCACGAGCTGACCGTTCGCGGAGAAGTTCATGATGAGAAACACGACCAAGATGACGAACATGTCGATGAGTGGCGTCAAGAGAAGGTCGGAGCTGCTCTTGCGAGCGTGGCCGCCTTTTTCGAGCGCGTGGCTGTCTTGCAGCCACGGCGCGAAGGGACGCTTTCCTGGTTTTTTGATGGGCATGCTCGTCCCTCCTCAGGTGTCGACGCCGGCGACCGAGATTCCGGTGAGCTTCTGCTCCAACGCCACGTCCATGACCCGAATGAGCTCCTCGTAAGGAACTTTGTCTTCACAAGTCACTTGGATGTCGTTGTTGTCCGGAGCCTCTGCCTTGATCATCTTGAGTTGTTCGGCCAACCCGACCTCGTCGTACGTATCGCCCTTCTTCTCGATCTCTTTTCGGACCGCGCCTTTGGTCGACACCGAGTAGCCCGAAGCCTTCACCAGCACGGTGAGGTTGAGCTTCTCTTCGTCTGGCGGCGGCGGTGGCTCGTCCTCGGACGGAAGGTTCGGCGTCTGTTTGACGTCGATCTTCGCGATCTGAGTCCACACCGCGGTCATCAAGAGAAACGAGATCAACACGCTGAGCAGATCGATGAACGGGACCAGGTTGAGCTGGAAATCGACCGACTTTTTGCCTCCCCCTCCTGAGGGTTCTGGCATTGATGCGCCGGCCACGAATCAGTCCTCGCGGCCCGCGCCGAGCGTCGACAGGTCGAGCTTGTCACGGTTGGTCACGATCAGGTTGATGACGGCCACCGAGGCCTCGTTGATGTCGTCGGACAGCTTCTGCGACTTGCCCTGGACGATGCCATAGAACACCAGGCCTGGGATGGCCGTGATCAGTCCGAACGCCGTGCAGTTCATGGCTTCGGCGATGCCTTTGGCGAGCAGCGTCGCCTTCTCGGCCGGGTCGGCAGTCGCCACCGCGCCGAAGCAGGTGATCAGACCAGAGATCGTTCCGAGGAGGCCGGCGAGCATCGCGACGTTCGCGAGCATGGCGAGGTACGCGGTGCGCTTGTCGATGAGTGGGATTTCGCGGAGCGAAGCCTCATCCATGGCGGCCTGAACCTCGGCATCCGATTTGTTCACCTTCACGAGCCCGGCCTTGATGATGTTCGAGAGCGGGGTGGGGTTCTGGCTGCAGAGGGCGAGGGCCTTGCCGACGTTTCCAGCGAGGATGTACTTGCGCATCTGCTGAACGAACGCATCTTTTTCGATCGAGGCCTTGAAGAAGGTGAAGTAGATCCGCTCGAACGCAATCGAGAGGATGAAGCAGAGGCACACGGTGATTGGGTACATGCCCCAGCCACCTTCTTGGTATCGCAGAGCAATCGCTTCGAACATTTGATCATTCTCCTTTGTCGTCTCGGCCGAACGCGGCTTCGGCCGCTCGGCATTCCACTCGTTTTTCGTTGATTCGAGCTTTGGCCGATGGGCCTCGCCCGCAGGACTCAGGCGGGTAGCGCGCTCCGGTGCACTCCGGAGCCGAAGAGCAAGAACGTCTGGTCTTTCGCTCGTCTTTTGGGTCGAGCGTTTTCGTGAGATGGGTCCCGACTGGGCTCGTCGTCGAGAGCCCATCTGAGTCTCTCCCGCGGCCCGAACGAGTCGGGAATGAGTACGTCGATCCGGGAGAGCTGGAACCGAGCGGGCAGGACGGCGAGGAAGGGTGCCGCCGCGAAGTCATCCGTCGAGCTCACCGGGAGGGGAACGCGATCGAGCCTCGCCTCGAGCTCGGAGGCCATGACTTTGACGACCGGAAGCCGAAACTCATCGGCCTTGGGTTCGGGAGTGGGTCGAGCTTCCGCGAGCGTCGAGCCGAAGGCAGCGAGCGCGGAGATGACGAGCGCGGAGCTGGAGCGGGCCGTCCGAGTGAGTGCGGACCGGCCTCGTCTTCCTGCAATCAGGGGCCGAACGAGCGGCTCCACGAGCGCCGAGGAGATCATCGAGCGACGCCGAAGTTATCAGTCTCGAACCTCTGACGCATCCGACAACGGGGGGAGAGGTGGGATGCGTTTTACGGCGCGTCGAAGACCTCGAGGCCGTTGTCCGGGCCGCCGGACAGGAAGAATCGGTAGGTCGATACCAGCGCGGTGCTTCGGTCCGGAGCGAGCGTCTGGTCTGTGTAGAAGCCGAAGCTCCCGACGTAGGGGTCTTCGTTGCCGCGCAGGGTGGTGGTGATCCAGTCGTTCGGGCCGCGCCTTCGCGCATAACGAAGCTCTCCGAGGGTCGCGTCTTGGTAGGCGACACGAGCGACCGCGGAGCTATCGACGACCAACGCAATGTCTGCTCCGAGGAAGTGGGCGTCAGGTTGCGCAGAGAGTCCGGTCTCCACTTCTTCGGACACGATCGTGGTCAAGTCGTTCGTGAGCTGGCGGTACACGACGCTCCTCTTCGACGCGTTTTCGTAGGCCACGTGGACCTCGTCGCCAGGCGTGATGAAGAGCGATGAGAACGCGCCGGTCACGTCGGTGGTGCCGGTGCCGGGCCCATCGATCACGGTGACGGTGAGCGCGCCGGTGGTCGGGTCGGGGCCAGCGAAGCGAGCGATCTTGAAGTTCTGCTCGATGCGGTCGTGGTAGCCGATCCACACCGATCCGTCCGAGCTCGTAGCGATCGACGTGAAGACGCCTCGCGCGTTCGGAACGTCTCGATAAACAGGTGTCGAGAGGATCGAAGTACAGGCGCCGTCCAAGCAGCGCTCACCCGAGCCGCAGGCGCTACAGCGAGAGGGATCCGGAGCGAGGCACGCGTGGTCTCGAGCGCGGCAGACTTCGTTGGGATCGCACGCGTCCTCGCATCCGAGCGCGGTCACGTCGAGGGACTCGACGTCGCGGATCACGAAGTCGCTGGCGGAGGTCGGCGCGCTGGTCGTGGCGATCGCGACGCGCAGCGTCGACACTCGCGTGCCGTCTTGTCGAGTCTCGCGAGCGGAAAGGTAAGCGATGCGCGGGACGTTGGCGCTGAGGGCGATGCTCGCGTAGAGGCCGGAGGTTCCGCGATCGTCGACCGCGAACGCGAGCCAGCCGTTGGCGGACTGCGTGGCGTACTTGAGCGATCCGTGGGTCACGTCGTGGTAGGCGACATGAGGCCGCGCGGTCGAATCGACCGCGACGTCGGTGTACTTGCCGACGTCGTCACCAGGGTCGGAGTTCCCGGCTCGTGGTCCATCGAGATCGCCCGTGATGGACGTCGTCGACGAAGGCACGCCGTCCACGAACTCCCAGTCGACGTCGCCGCTCGTTTGTACGATCCCGAACATCAAGTCGCCGTAGGTCAGGTTGTAGGCGGTGGCGACCGCGCTCAGGCCGTCGTGTGCGAGCGCTGAGTGCAGGCCGATGTCGCCCGCTGGCAGCGGCGGCAGCACCTCGCAGCGGCAGGTCTCTCCGAGGAGCTCACACTGGGCGAGGTCCCAAGCGCCGCTCGAAGTCACAGACAGGAACTGGCCGAGCGGACATGCCAGACCCATACACAACGGAGGGAGCTCCTGGCAGGAATCCGTTGGGACACAGCACCCTTGGCCATCGGGACAACCTCCGTCGCAAGGTGCTCCGCAGATGCAGCCGCCGGCCGAGCACGTCGCGATCTCGAGGTTCATGCGGCACTCGTCAGCGATCGCCGAGCATTCCTCGTCGGCTTGACAGCGCTCGAACTCGCAGTCGAGGAAGCCGTCCCCGTCGACGTCGGCGCAAATTTGGCCCATCTGGGGGCACGGTCGATCGGGGGCGCAGGCGTCTTTCGGATAGCAGAGGCCGATCGAGACATTACATGCGTTGCGTGACGGACAGTCCTCGTCCTTCAAGCAGCGGCCCGGACCTGCGTCACCCTGGGGCGTGAGCGTCGTTTCTTCACAGCTACACCCACCGGCAGAGAGCCAAAGCCCGATGAAGACCGGGCCGACGGAGGAGAAGCGCATCCGCACTCCACCGCGGTACACCTCTATTCGGCCTGGAATCAACCCTTCTGGCGAGATCGCATGGACGTCCTTCTTGGGGGGGACCTTGACGGCGCGCCTGGAGGACTGGGATGGAAAGACGTGGATACCAGCGTCTTCGACAAGTTTCTCGCCGCCGCGATCAAAGCCGGCGCCTCCGACATCCACATGAAGTGTGACGCCCAGCCGAGTCTGCGAGTCCACGGCGTGCTCAAGGAGGTGAAGCTCGAGGCGATCGACGAAGCGAGCATGAACCGCTTGGTGATCTACATCCTCGAACGCAACGGGCTCACCGAGGTCGCGTCGAACATCAAGCGACTCCGCGAGTACGACACGAGCTACGAGATCCGCGGGGTCGGGCGCTTCCGCGTCAACATCCTCAAGTCCAAAGGCAAGTACGGCCTCGTCCTGCGAATCATCCCGCAGAAGGTCCCCACGCTCGACGAGCTCAAGATGCCCGCCGTCATCAAGCAGCTCTCGCATCAAGAACGCGGGTGCGTGCTGGTCACGGGCGTCACCGGGTCAGGCAAGTCGACGACCCTGGCCGCGATGATCAACGAGGTGAACTCGACGCTGCGCAAGCACATCGTCACGATCGAAGATCCGATCGAATTTTTGCACGAGGACAAGATGAGCCGCGTGACGCAGAGGGAGATCGGAGCGGACACGGAGTCCTTCGAGCTCGCCCTGCGCGCCGCGCTTCGCCAAGACCCTGACGTGATCCTCGTCGGCGAGATGCGCGACCGCATCACGATCGACACCGGCCTCAAGGCCGCGGAGACCGGGCACCTCGTGTTCTCCACCGTGCACACGACCGACGCGCCCAAGACGATTGGTCGTATCCTCGACGTGTTCCCGGGAGACGAACAGAAACCGCTCCGCATCCGCCTCGCCGAAAACCTCAAGGGCACGGTCTCGCAGCGCCTGCTTCGCACCGCGGACGGCAAGAGCCGTGTGGTCGCGATGGAGGTGATGGTGGTGACGATGACGGTCGCAGAGCTCATCAAAGACGAGTCGCGGACGCACGAGATGCACGAGTACATGGAGAAGGGTCGGCAGCATTACGGAAGTCAGACTTTCGACCAGCACTTGATCGAGCTATACCAAGCAGGGACGATCACCTTCGAAACGGCAAAGGCCGCGGCATCGAATCCCTCGGACTTCGAACGCGCGTTGTACGTCTCGTAGGGCAGCGGAAAGGTCTCGTAAGGTCTCGTAAGAAACGTCTCGTAAGAATGGCAGACCACGGAACACCGATAGCGCGAACCGGCAGCGACGCCACCAGGCCGGCCAACGGCCGGGGCCGGGTGTTGGTCGTCGATGACGATGAGCTCATGCTTCGCACCATTCGCAGAGTCCTCGAACGAATGGGCTTCGTGGTGGACACCGTGTCGAGCGGGGAAGGAGCACGGGGTTGCCTAGCGGCTCAGCGCTACGACGTCGTCGTCAGCGACATTTCGATGCCCGGGATGGATGGGATCCAGCTCCTGAGATCGGTGCGCCAAGAGGATCTCGACGTCCCCGTCGTGATGGTCACGGGTCAGCCTACGATGGAGACCGCGGTGCAGGCGCTCGAACACGGCGCGCTCCATTACCTCACCAAACCTCTCGACCTGCACGAGCTCGAGCGAACGCTCGATCGCGGCGTACGACTTCACCAGGTCGCGCGCATGAAGCGCGAGGCCTTCGAGCTGCTCGGAGGAGAGGCGAAGCTCGCGGGCGATCGCGCGGGCCTCGAGGCGAGCTTCGAGCGCGCGATGGATGGACTCTGGATCGCCTACCAGCCCATCGTTCGATCCGCGGACGGCACGATCTTCGGCTACGAAGCGCTGATGCGAAGCCAGGAGCCTTCGCTCTCGAGCCCTCCGCTCGTGTTGGATGCGGCCGAGCGATTGAAAAAGCTCCCCGAGCTTGGGCGGATCATCCGTGAGCGCGCGGCGGATCCTTTCGGCGGACCTGCGAGACCGGACAACCTCTTCGTGAATCTGCACCCGCGCGATCTCGAAGACGACGCTCTCCTCGATCCAGGCGCGCCGCTCGTCCGAGTCGCCAAGCACATCATCTTCGAAATCACCGAGCGAGCGTCCGTAGACCACGTCCTCGACCTCCGAGAGCGAGTGGCTACTCTGCGAGCCGTTGGCTACCGCATCGCGGTGGACGACCTCGGCGCAGGCTACGCCGGGCTGACCACGTTCGCGCACCTCGAGCCCGACTTCGTCAAGCTCGACATGTCGCTCGTGCGCGACGTCGAAAAGAACGGGACCAAACGAAAACTGATCGGATCGATGGCCAGAGTCTCCAAGGAGCTCGGCATGATGGTCGTCGCCGAAGGCATCGAGTCCGTGGCCGAAAGGGACGTACTCATCGACCTCGGTTGTGATTTGCTCCAGGGATATTTGTTGGCCAAGCCAGGAAAGCCGTTCCCCAACGTGAATTGGCCTCCGCGCGGCGGCTGAGGACAGGGACAGGTACCCTATCCAGGGGTCGAACTTCGGGGTCGAACCCAGCCCTACTTCTTCTGTTGGGGGTCGGCGCGATGCAACATCACGAGGGTTCGGCTGCCGCCTTCCGTAATCACTACGCCCGCGGCCATTTTCGTCGGGTCGACCGGGTGGGCCTTCAGGTACTTGTCCCACTCCACGTTTCCGTTGGTCCACTCCGCGACGTCGCGTGCAGACTCCGGGCCCTGCCACTCCGGGCCGAGCTTTCTCAGCTCGGCGGCGTACCACTTGTTCACGATCTCGAAGTTGTCGGGCGTCGAGAGCTCGGCCTGGTACATTTTCATGCCCTTGGTCTCGTGAAAGTCTCGCGGCATGTACCCAGATCCGGGGTAGCGCGGCAAATTGACTCCGAAGGTACCCTCGCGCTTCTTGCAGGCTGCGAGGAGAGCCGCTGCAACGGCGGCCAGGATGAGTGTTCGGCGGATCAAGGTGTGATCTTTTTGAGGTCGGCGCTCACTTTGACGGACTCACCCGCCGGAGCGGAGACGTCTTTGACGAAATCTTCGTATCCCTCGCGGAACACGCGTACGGTGTGGCTTCCTGCGTCTACTTCGATGGGTCCGAGCGGAGCGTATCCGACGCGCTTTCCATCGATTTGCACTTCTGCGCCCGCGGGGTCGCTGTCGATCGAGAGTTGAGCTTTCGCGGCGGCGGCGGGCGCCGGGGACTCACCGGTCGGTTCGGTGGGAGCGCGGTCGGAGACCCATCCCTTGGGTCGCGGATCGAGCTCGACTCGAAGGCGCGCCGAAAGTCTCGCCGAAAGTAAGTGTTGCTGAGGCAGAAATCCAGGAGCCGAAACGTCGACCACGTGGTCGCCGTCCGAGCGTGGCACGCGGGCCTCGTTGCCACTCACGAGTTGGCCGTCGATCGAGACGGTCGCCTCTGCCGGAGTCACTTCGAAACGGAAAGTCACGAGATCGGTCGGATCGACCTTGGCCTCGGTGGGTCGTGGTCGCGCAGGGGCTTTGGGAGCGACTGGGCGAGCCACGGGTTCGGCGGGTAGCGTCGGAGCCGGAGGCGGGGTCGGCGCCGGAGCAGGATTAGGAGTAGGAGTGGGCTTGGCTGGCTCCGCTCCCTCGACCGGCGCTGGAGGCGTTGGCGGAGTGGGTGCCGGCGTCGTCGCAGGTGTTGCTGGTGGGTTTGGATCGGCCACCTGCACGGGTTGCACGACGAACTGGTCGGCCTTGCCTCGGGACATCAAGCCGATCGCGGCGATTAGGAGAACCACGGCAGCGGCTGCGATTGCGGGGACAGGTACGCCTTTTTTCTGCGGCGGCGGGGGAGCTGGCGGTGGCGGGATCGGCGCGTCGGGCTCCTTGAGGTTCGTTCGGCCGGCGGACTGCTCCTCTTTCTTGGTCTCTCTGGCGCGCTCGAGGACTTTGGAAGCGCGGACCACTTGGGTATCAAGCGGGGTCTGCTCGAATTTCGGCGGCGGCGGCTGGCTCGGCGCTTTCGGCTGGGCGGGCGTCTGAGGCGGGCTCGGCTGCTCCGGTTCGGAAGGACGGGTGACGTCTTGCGAGGGCGAGGTGGCGGCGACGACGGGTACCGGTGCGGGCGCGACTGGTGGTGGGGCGACCGGTGGCGGGGCGACTGGCGGAGGAGCGACCGGCGGAGGAGCGACCGGCGGAGGAGCGGGCCGCGCAATGGGTGTCGCAGGCCGAGGGGACGCGACTGGGGGCGTGTGGGGCTGGATGGGCGGGGCTGGAGCAGCGGGCACGGAAGGCGCTCGTACCGGAGCTGACGGTGCCCTCTGGCGGCTGGCTGCGGGCATGTCGACGACCGTCGGCGCCACCGGGACGGCCGGAGCCGCGACGGGTGGCGGCGTCGGGACCGGCGCGTTTGGGATCGGAGGCAAGTCTCCTGGAAGTGCGAAATCCAACGACGGACCGCCACCTGCTTCGAAGTCGAACGGGTTGAGCGGCGCGATTCCCGAGTCCCCTTCGAAGCCGAGCAGCTTTCCCAAGTCACTCGCGTTTCGCGGCGCGACCGGTTGAGTTCCCCGGAAGGCCACGCCCGAGGCGGGCGGCGCCGCGGGGGGCGCGGGCGCCGACGCCCCGAGCGTCGAAAGGTCGGGGAGATTGCCGCCGAACGTCGGCAACGTCGGCTCACCGGGACCACGCGACGCTGGGTCTTTGGAGAGCTCGGCCTCGAGGTCGTCGAAGACTGCCGTGGGTGCTGGTGCGCGGGCGGGGCGCGAAGTGCCCGGCCGCAGGTCCGTCACCAGCCGGTTCAGCGTGCTCTTCGTTGGTGGGACGGCCGCGCGTCCCAGCGCTTGCGCGGAGATTCCGCGCGCCGGAGGGGGATTTTTCGGTCGTCCCTGGTCCGACATCGGGGCCGCGATTCTAACACGCTTCGCGGTCCGTTACTCCCGAACCAGCGGATATTCGGTCGCAGGGCGAGCTGCCCACTCCCACATCGAACCTGCGAAGTTGCGTACGCTCGCGACCCCAAGCTCGCCAAGCACCGCGACCATCCAACCCGACCGAACCCCGCCGGTGCAGTATGCCACCACCGGCGAGGCCGAGCTGACGCCCACCGACCCGAGCCGCGCCCAGAGTGCGTCCTTCGGCAGAATCCGCCCCCGAGCGTCGGTCAAATCTCGAAAGTACAGGTGCTTGGCGCCGGGCACGTGTCCTCCGCGAGCCTCCCCGTAGGGAGTCTCTCCCGCGTACTCCCTCGCTTCCCGCCCGTCGAGGATCACCGTTTGCCCAGGACTCGACACCAACCTCGCGAGCTCTTCGAGCTCGATCGTGAAAGCCGCCGTTCGTGACACGACGAACGACCCTTCGCGCGCAGAATTCACTCCGAGCTCGGTCGGCGCCCCCGCCGCTGCGAGCGCCCCGTGGCCCCCGTCGACCAACGCGGCCACCTCGTGCCCCAGCGATCTCAGCATCCACACGATACGTCCGTCCTCTCCCCAGCCGTTGATTGGATCACCAACGACCAAGACGGGCCGGTCGTTCGAAACACCAGCGCGCGAAAGCAAGAAACCAAGCACACGATCGTCCGCCAACAAGCGCCCCTTCAACGGATCGTTGGGCTCCGAAAAATCGCGCCAGTCCACGCGGGTCGCCCCTCGGACATGTCCGGCCGTAAAGTCCGACTCGGCGCGCACGTCGAGCAACGTAGCGTCGCTCAGGCGAGCGAGCGCGGCCTCGGGGCTCAAAACGAACTCGCCGCGGCTCTCGAACGGTTCGCTCACCGGAGAACAAGCGCTCGCCCATGTCGCGGCGACCGCGAAGCAAATGAACCTCATGATTGAAGGACCTTGCGGGCGATCGCGCCCGCCCGTGACAGGTGGCGAGCCACCGCGTCCAAGCTCTCGAAGCGCTCGCCCGGATCGGGCCGAAGCATGCGGAGCGCGATGGCTGACAGGAGTGGGTCGACTTCCTTCGAAATCTCCCGAGGGTCAGGCACCATCGCCGCGCCCGCCTTCAGTCTCTCCCCGCCGGGAACTTGGTACGGATGAACGCCGGTCAACAGCTCGTACAAGAGCGCGCCGAGGGCGAACTGATCCGCCGCTGGATCGAACGCTCCGGTCGCGTGAAACTCGGGAGGAAGCGAGATCGTGTGCAACGAAAGGAGCGGGTGGAGCGTGTCTCCGATCGGAGCGGCGAGCGACAGATCGCTCAGGAGCCCTTCACCGCCCTCACGAATCATCACGTTGGCCGCGCGTACGTTGCAGTGCAACACGCCCCGCTGGTGCATGTGAAAGAGCGCGTCGGCCAACCCGCGCGTGAGCCTGCGAACGAGCCGCCGATCTCGACCTCGCCGAGCGATCACCTCGCGGAGTTGATCGGCCTCGGCTCGTTCGTACGCGACGAATCGAAGCGGCTCCGCGAGGCCAGTGTCGACCAAACGCGGGACAGCCGGATGGCTCAGCGCTGCGGCGAGCACGGCCTCGCGTTCGAACAGGTGAATCCATTCGGCGCTTGGGAGCCTCGACTCGTCGATGTGGCTCGCGTCGATCACGCGTAGCTGCACGCGAGCGCCGTCATATTCGTCGAGGGCGTCGTATTCGATCGCCACGCCGACCTTCTTGGGCTCACCTTGGAGTTGATATCCAAACAACGCGCGGCGGTGGTCGCCGGACGACGGTCGCGTACCAGCGGGCCACAGCGGGCGATGGGTTTCGGTGCGCGCTTCGGCCTCCGCCGATCGCACCGAGCGGAACAGCTCCGGAAAGAGCTCGGCCACGCCGAGCTCCGCTGTGGAAGGCTCGAACGCCCGCGGCCCGCCGGCGCCGCGTGCGCGCCCTTCGTTGGGCAGAGGGGGCGGGAGCGCGGGAGGCAGGGGCGGCGGCAGCGGAGGGGGCAGCGGCGGCGGGCTCGCCGGCAGAGGGGGCGGGCCCGCACGAATCACCGAGGGCTCATGCGACTGTGTGTCTCGTCGCTGGCTTAGGAGCGGCTGGGGCGCGTCGACCCGAAGGGACGCCGACGACGAGGTCTCTGCTCGCCGCGTGGCCGCGACAGAAGGCTCCGCGCCAGGCCCGCCGGCCGTCGTGAAGAGGAACCGTGCGATCTCGCTAGGGCGCGCAGGTGGTCCGCTTGGCGGATCGAGCTTCGGATCGGCTTCTTCGGTCTTCTCGTTCTCGAGCGCGTCGATGAGCATCCCGCGCCGATCCGGCTCGGGAAATGGATCACGCGCGGCGATGGACCGCTCGCGCGCGGTCGGTTGCTGTTGGGACGAAGTGGTCGGCGGACGATCCGGGATCGTCGGTCGCCGCGGGACTTCGGGCGGCGCGGTGTCGGCGACCGAGATCGGCGGGCCGCTGGATCTTCGGCTCTCCTTGATGGGCGCCGGCGTGCGCACGCGCGTCGTCGCTACGAACGCGGCGGGCTTGCTCCGAGAGTCCTTGCCGTCGGGTTCGATCACACGGGTGCGAGCGGCGAGCTTTCGATCGAGATCGGCGACTCGGTCCACGGTCGTTGCGGGTCCAACCAATCCGGCGTACGCAGCGGTCGCGATGATACTTCGTCCTTCTCGGAGTAGGTCGACCTCACGAGCCGGATCTCCGATGGTCACGTAAGGTCGGTCCTTGGGACGCTCCCCAACGTGTCGGCTAACGAGACCGGGCGTGCCGCTCTCGAGCATCACGGCGGTCCCTTCTGGAAAAGCGCGCAGAACGTTCACGAGCAGATCCAGGATCCGCGCATCGAAGACTTGATCTGCGTCGGAGCTCAAGAGGCTCAAGGCTCTCAGCGGATCTCGATCGACCTCGGGGATCGAGAAATACGTGCGGCTGAACGCGATGGCGGCCGTAGCGATCCGCGCGAAGAGGTGGCCGTGTGCGCCGCGGGCAACAGCTGCGTCGCCTTGCCGTGAAGGGGACACTTCTCCGGCGATTCGGGCGCGGAGGCGTCCGGAAGCGGAAGTGGGCTCGGCGCCGAACAGCTCCACGAACGCCTGGTCCGAGCTCTCGCCCAGCGTCGAATGGAGGAGTGTCGCGGTTCCCGTGTCCACGAGATCTCGGCTTCGAAGCCCGAGCGCCTGCCCCATCGCGATCGCCAGATCGGTCGCGCACGCGGCGATTCCACCGACCTCGCCGGCCGGTCCGAGCAACGCGACCTTCGCGAGCCCGTTCGGATTTCCTCGTGAGACCTCCACCAGCTCGCGGACCGCGCGGGGCGCCGACACGCGTGGAGTGAGCGGAGGATCCTCTCGCTCCGCGCGCGCGCGCCGTTCGAGCTGCTCGCGAACGACCAACACCAGCTTGGCATGGGCACGCAGCATCGCGCCCAGGATCTCGGCCGGACCTTCGAACCCTCGGGTCACGCGCGTTCGGTCGCGGAAGCTCAAGCTTCGCCTCCGAGCGATCGCTTCGCCGCCGCCGCGAGATCTCCGTCGCGCCGCCCGAGCTCGAGGAGCGCGCTCTGCGACTCCTCGGTGCCCACGATCCGAAGCGCTTCCACGGCGAGCAGCGCAAGCTGCTTCTTGGCGACGTCCGATGGCTCGTGCGCGCTCTCCTCGATGTGCTCGAGCAACACCGGGAGCGCCCGCGTCCCGCCCACGACCGACAATGCGGAGAGCACCGAGCGCTGCACCGAAGTCGGCGCCGCCAGCAAGCGATCGGCGGCCGCTTCTCCCGCCAGGATCTCGAGAGCGAGGTGGCCGCCGACGGCGCAGACCAATTGAACCGCCCCGACCCGCAGCTCTTGGTCCGTGTCATCGAGCATGGCTTCGCCGACCAGCATCTTCTTCGCGGGCGCCATCTTCTCCGCAGAGCGAAGCGTCGCGCGCCTGACCCGCGCCGAGCTGTGACGAGCCGCGCTGATCAGCGCCGCCTCGGCGTCAGGACCTGGGAGGGTCGACAGCAACGAGATCGCCGCGTCGGCGACCCCGGTTCGACGATCCGCCACGAAGGCTGCGATCCGATCCACGGGTGGCTTCGGACCGCCCATGAGCTTGGCGCCCAGTCGTTTGCGGAGCTCCGAGCTCGAGATCGCCGGTACGATCGCGAGCAACGAACGTGCTCCTTCGTCTCCAAAGAGCTCGAACAGTCGAACCGCTTCTTCGATCTGAAACTCCGAGAGCTCCGGCGGGATCGCCCGTGCGATGGCCTCCAGGCGCGTCTCCGTGGCCAGGCGTGACAGCCACGCCATCGTGCGCTCGCGAGCGCTTTGGTCGGCTTGCGGATCGCCAGCGCGAGCTCGTGCACGCTCGAGGAGCGCCGAAGCGCGGCGGAGCTCCTTGGCGCGCGCGCCTCGATCGGAGGCACGCACGGCCTCACGGCCCGCGATCTGCGCATCCAGCAGAGCCTCGAGCGCACGACCGGCGCGAGCCGCTTGGTCGGGCTGACTGGTGGAGAGGATGCCGAGCGCGCGATCGATCACGGCAGCCTCCACGCGCGCTTCAGCCTCCGTGTCGAGCTCGGAGATCAGCTCCTCGGCGTAAGCAGGAGGGTCAAACGACTTCGGCCCGAGCCATCGCGTCGCCACTTCGTCACCTGCAAGGTCCTCACGGCGTGGGACGATCGCGTCGACGATCGAGTCGAGCTCGGTGGAGACCGCGAGCTCACGCTCGGGGTCGCGCTCGAAGGTGAATCGAAGATGCAGGATTCGGCCGTCGCGCTCGTGATTGAGCGCGCGGCCCTCGGCGTCGTCTCCGAGGCCATCGAACACGATCGCACAAGCGGCCACGTCGACTACCGCAAAGAGCTCGGCCTCCGAAGCGCCGGCCGCGAGCTCGATGCGGCGAAGTCCGTCGCGATACAGAGCGCCGGTGAGTGAGTCGCTCGATCCGCGAGGCTCGGTGGTGAGGTGGCCTCCGTGTATCAGCCCCTGCGGAGTGACCGTGAAGCTCACGACGTCTTCCTTGGCGAGCACACGCGCGAGCGCGCGCGGAAGCTCACGCTCCGCAGATCCTTCCATGCTGCCGAGGAGACGTTCGCGCGCCGCTCGAAAGAGCAATCGCGCGACTCGTCGTGCCTTTTTGTCCTCGAAGGTCGGGCGGGGCGGCACGGGCGGATTCTAGCAGCAACCAAACCGGGCACGGGTTCGACTCGAGCACGGGCGATCGCTTGGCGTCGGCCGACGGAAGCCTATGGATCGCGCCTCACGATGCGCGGAAAGCAGGTGCAAACACGGTCTCTGCGAACGTCTCGACCGTCGTGGGCGTCGTGTTGGCGGCGCTGCGGCGCACCACGTCGAGCCGGCCATCGTTGATCGACTTCGAGAGCTCGGCGTAAGCGTTGGCGACGCTCGCGCTGGCGCCGAAGCTCATGAAGCCCTTCGCCTCCTGCTCGTACGGAACGCTCATCCACCCCAGGTCGGGCTTGCCGATCGCCGTCCCGAAGACCCTGGCGATCTCGGCAAGGGTCAGATCGCGCGCGCCGATCAGCTCCTGGATCTGCTTGCCCTCGAAGTCGAGCGCGAGCAAACGCTTGGCGGCGTAGTCGCCGATGTCGTTCGTGGCGATGGCCATGAGCTTCGCGTCGGCTTTGAACGCGCCGCCCATGACGCCCATGCCTTTGATCATTCCGATCTGGAAGAGGAAGTTGTCGAAGAAGTAGCCCGCGCGCAGATGGAGCACGTTGAGGCCGGCGATGCGGTTCAACGCTTGCTCGTGATCGTACAGGCCGTTCACCGGACCCATACCCACGTTCGTGTGGGCGCCCATGCTGCTCAAGAAGGCGGCGAATTTGACCCCGCTCGAGCGAAGGGCCGCGACCTGGGCGGCGGCGATGCGGGCCTGACCTTTCTCGAGGTCCTCGGCGGTGAAGTTGGGCGGGTTCAGAAGGTAGGCGGCGGTCGCCCCGCGCAGGGCTTCGGATAGGAACTCGATGTTCTCCATCGATCCGACCCGGATCTCCGCGCCCTTCTTGGCGAGCTCGGCCAGGGCGTCTTCGTGACGAGCGACGGCCCGCACCCTCTGGCCCGCGGCCAACAGCGTCTCGACGATTCGCTTGCCGGTGTGTCCGGTTGCCCCTGTGACAACGTACATTGCTTTCTCCTCGTTGGTTGCGCCGTGGATTCGGCTTGCCAGATGTAATCCGTGCCCGTTCGAGAGCAAGGGAAACTGCCAGAACAGACTGTTGCGATAGGTCCGCGGCGCGAAGAAAAAAAGCGATATTTGATCCAGATGAATGCTGGGGAGGACCGACAAAGGTAGCGTCCGTCTTGCAGCCGGAGCCGCAAACTCTGCTGCGCTCTTCCTTCCTACTTTGCGTTCCGATTCAGACCGCTCGCCTGCACCGAGCGGTCTGGTCGGAATTTTTCCAGGCGCACGCATCGGTGCGGTCAGAGCTGCCCGGACCTCGCCCGCTGCCTTGCGGCTACGTCCGGTCCCCTTCAAGTTTGGGGTATGCGTGCCTTCATCGCTGCGTTGGCACTCGGCTGCTCGAATCCCGTCGAGCCGCCGCTCGACGGCGGCCAGCCGACGGCGGGTGGATCGTGGGTCTCCGGAGCGCGGCTGCCGGGCGGGCCGCGCCAGGAGGTTGGAGTCGCCGTGGTCGGAGGTGAAGTCTTCGTGATCGGCGGCCTCGACTCTGCCGGCGCTGCCACGGACTCACTCGAAATCTATGATCCGGCCGCCGATCGATTTCGTAGGGGTGCCTCGCTTCCACAACCCATCCACCACGCGAACGTTGCCGCCGCAGGCGATGATATTTACGTCGTGGGGTTCTACGGCAACGGATTCGAAGCAGTCGGCGACGTGCTGGTCTACAGCGCGAGCCAAGACCGGTGGACGACGAGGTCGCCCATGCCACCAGGCACTCAGCGCGCGGCCGGAGCGGCCGTGTTGCTTGGAGGCCGGATTGTCGTCGTAGGTGGCGCCAGGGGCGGCGCAACGGATGAAGTCTCGTCCTATGACTTCGAGGCGGACTCCTGGACTCAGCTCCCTCCGTTACCCACCAAGCGAGAACACCTCGTCGCCGGAGTCATCGCCGAGACGATTCTGGTGGCCGGGGGTCGGTCCGGGAGTCACACTGCCAGACTCGATGCGTTCGAACAGGGTCGTTGGGTCGAGAGAGCGCCGATGCCCACTTCGCGGGCGGGGAGCGGAGCCGCGGTGTTCGGCGGTCGGTTCTACGTGTTCGGAGGGGAGGGCGAGCGGGCGCCGGCGGACGGAGTCTTCGATCAAGTCGAGTCCTATGAGCTCGAGTCGAACACCTGGATGTCGCACTCATCGATGGCCTCGCCCCGTCACGGGATCGGGGCCGCGGCCGTGGGTGACCAAATCTGGATCCCAGGAGGTGCCGACGTCGCCGGCTTTGCTGCGGTCGACGTGAATGAAGCGTTCGAGCCGGCCCGATGAGTTGATTCGAGCTCGACGAAGTCGATCCGATTCGACGCGAGCCATGACTCGCATTTCGTCATCGATCGTCGAACCAATACAGGCTGCCGGGACTGACTTCGTCCCCATCGACGTAGTCGGGCGCCACGATCGCGTCACCGACGGCGAACGCGGCTTCGGCGCCGCCGTCGAGCTCCGGGGCTATGAGTTGCTCCGGACACAGCCCGCCGATCGGAGACCACTTGAAGACGTGGCCTCCGTCTATGAAGAAGACCAACCCGTCTCGGTGGGGCACGATCGAGGATACGGCCCGCTGAATTCCGGTGAGCGCGAAGGGCCTCCATCCCTTCGAGTCTTCGTCGAAGATGAACACGCCGCCGGTATAGTCTCCCGTGAATAATCCGAGTCCAGGCACGTGAACGAGTGCGTCGAGTCCTTTGCGTGTGGGCGAAATCAGCTCGACCGGAGTTTTTGTCAGCTCGCCGTCTCGCCAGCGAAACACCTCCGGAGTGCTCGCGTGCACGAGGAGCTCGTCGGGACCGAGGGCCACGATCGCCGGATCGCTGAGGTCACCCTCGACCGCCAGAGTCAGGAGGCGCTCGGTCGATCGCTCGCCGGCGCGAAATCGATGCACAGTCTTGTCCTCGAGGAGGATGAAAATCTCGAGCGGGTCAGACCCCGGAACGGCGGCGGCTACCGCCGCGATCGCGGGGAGGGCGACGGACCCGGTTCGCGTACAGCCGTCGTCGTCGAGCTCGATGCGCTCGAGCTTCGTGTGAACGAGCCAGATCTCATGGTTCGGGCTCCCGAGGATGGCCTTGGCTTTGATGTCGCACCCATCGAGGCGCCGGACCCCGGTTCGCGTGACAAGCTCGAGGCGCTCCAAGCTCGACGATACGAGCACCGAGTCTGGACCGAGGACGAGGGCCGATTCGACTCCCTCGTCGACCTCCAACGTCACTGGAGTCGGAGTCAGCGGAGAGCAGCTGATACAGTCCGGAGTGATTCTCCGCAGGATGGTCTCGGCATCCGGGAGGCCTCGAAAGCCCCGGCTGAGAGGCTCGCGACGAAGGGCGAGCTTCGGAAATCGCAACCCGCAATTTCCGGGTGTGGTGATGGTTCCGGCCGCGAGACCATACTCGGAGAGCTCCCCTTCGTAGCCGAACACGACGACCTCCTGGCCGTCCTGGACGAGCCAACGGCCCGTCGCCGCGTACGCGCTGAGCTCATACTCGGTCGCTGACATCGGTCGCCCGAGCACGATTGTCCTCAATCCCTCCGAGTCGGGGAGCGGCAGGAACTCGCGCGACTCGCAGCTCGATTCGAGGAGCCAGATGCAGACGGCGAGAACCCCGCTTCTCGAAGGCGTTCTCATTCGGCGCCTCGAGGCAGAGTCTTGGCTGGAGACGGGACCACGACCGGTCCAAGTCTATCGGCGATCGAGCGCGCTGGCAAAAGTACGGTAGCTTCGGGACCGGGACGGGATCGAGCCGAGGATCCAACTCATCCGCTTTGCCCCTCGATCGGGGGACAAGAGCAGAACAGATTTCGATCGCCCCACGGGTTGTCGATTCTTGCCACGCTCGGCCAGAACTTGTGCTCACGAACCCATGGGGCAGGGTACGCGGCGATCTCTCGACTGTACCCGTGGCTCCACTCCGACGCGCTCACGACCGAAGCCGGATGGGGTGCATTTTTGAGCGGGTTGTCGCGGTTCGACCACCTTCCCTCCTCGATTTGGCGGATCTCTTCCCGAATCGACAGCAGGGCGTCGCACAGCCGATCGAGCTCTGCCCTGGACTCGCTCTCGGTCGGCTCGATCATCAGCGTCCCAGCCACCGGGAACGACATGGTCGGAGCGTGGAATCCGTAATCCATGAGTCGCTTGGCGACGTCCTCGGCCTCGACACTTGCGGTTTTCTTGAACGGTCGGAGGTCGATGATGAACTCGTGCGCGACCCGTCCGTTCGGACCGGTGAAGACCACCTCGTAAGTGGGAGAGAGTCGCTTCGCCATGTAGTTTGCGTTGGCGATGGCGAGCTTCGTGGCCTGAGTCAGTCCTTCGCCTCCCATCATCGCCATGTACATCCAGGAGATCGTGAGTATGCTGGCGCTCCCGAATGGCGCGGCCGAGACCGGCCCGGGCAGGGCAGACTCATCGAGTGGGTTCGTGGGCAGGAAGGGCGCCAGGTGGGCAGCCACGCCGATCGGCCCCATGCCGGGGCCGCCGCCTCCGTGGGGGATGCAGAAGGTCTTGTGCAGGTTGACGTGGCAGACATCCGCGCCGAGCTCACCCGGCCGCGCGAGGCCGACCAGCGCGTTGAGGTTCGCGCCGTCGAGGTAGACTTGCCCGCCGTATTCATGCACGACCTGGGCGATCGTCCGGATGCCCTCCTCGAAGACGCCGTGAGTCGATGGGTACGTAATCATCAGCGCGGCGAGCCGATCGGCGTGCAGCTTCGCTAGCCGTTCGAGGTCTCCCAGGTCCACGTTGCCGCGGTCGTCGCACGCCACGGCGACCACCTCGAGACCCGCCATGGCCGCGCTCGCCGGGTTCGTTCCGTGTGCGGAAACGGGGATCAGGCATACGTTTCGGTGAGTTTGTCCCCGAGCCGCGTGGTACGCGCGGATGGTGAGGAGGCCGGTGTACTCTCCTTGGGCGCCCGCGTTGGGTTGGAAGGAGCACTTGGCGAATCCGGTGATGTCCGAGAGCCACCGATCCAGATCGCGAATCATCTCGGCGTACCCTTTGGTCGCGTCCGGACTGGCGTACGGGTGGATGCCCGAGACCTTCGGCCACGAAAGCGGCAGCATCTCGGAGCTCGCGTTCAGCTTCATGGTGCACGATCCGAGCGGGATCATCGAGGTCGTCAGCGACAAGTCCTTGGACTCGAGCTTCCGAATGTAGCGCAGCAGCTCGTGCTCCGCGTGATATCGATGAAAAACCGGGTGAGTCAGAAACGGAGAAGCTCGCGCGACGGACTCAGCGGGAGCTTCGTCCGGCATCGTTCCCGCCGACTCCACCACGGACTTGGTCACGCCGAAGCAGGCGACCACGTCCTCGACGGTCGCGAGGTCGGAGGTCTCGTCGAAGGAGACGCCGATCGCGCCGTCCGCGTAGGCGCGGAGCTCGAGCCCTCGCGCCTTGGCCGCTTCGATGACTTCCTGCTGCATCGGGCGGCTCATGGGAATCTTCACGGTGTCGAAGTACGAACCGTGAGAGGCGCCGATCCCGGCCTTCTCGAGCGAGGCCGCGAGCAGTCGCGCGAGCGCTCGAGCTCGCTTCGCGATCGCGGTGAGTCCGTCCGGACCGTGCCAGACCGCGTACATCCCGGCCATGACCGCGAGCAGCACCTGCGCCGTGCAGATGTTGCTCGTCGCCTTCTCCCGCCGAATGTGTTGCTCCCGCGTCTGGAGCGCCATTCGGTACGCCACCATGCCGCGAGCGTCCTTCGAAACGCCGATCAGGCGCCCCGGCATCTGGCGCGCATGGGCCTCTCGAGTTGCCATGAACGCCGCCGAGGGCCCGCCGAATCCGAGCGGCACGCCGAAGCGCTGGCTCGAGCCCACCGCGATGTCCGCACCCATTTCCCCGGGTGACTTGAACAAAGTCAGCGCCAACAGATCGGTGGCGACGATTGCGAAGGACCCGTTCAGGTGGACGTCACGGATCTTGGCGGTGAGATCCTGGACTCGACCTTCCGTGTCCGGATTCTGCATGAGCACGCCGAACACGTCGGGCCCGAGCGCGCCGTCGACGTCGACCACCAGGCCGAGCGGTCGCGCCCGAGTCTTTACCACGGCGATGGTTTGCGGGTGGCACTTCGAAGACACCAAGAACCGATGCCGAGCCGACTTGGCGAGTCGGTGCGCCATGGTCATGGCCTCGGCCGCAGCGGTGGCCTCGTCGAGCAACGATGCGTTGGCGAGCGGGAGCCCGGTGAGCTCACAAATCATCGTTTGATAATTCAGCAGCGCCTCCAACCGACCTTGGCTGATCTCGGCCTGATAAGGCGTGTACTGAGTATACCAGCCCGGATTTTCCAAGATGTTTCGCTGAATCACCGGCGGCACGATCGTGTCCGAATAACCCATCCCGATGAGCGAGCGCCGGAGCTCGTTGCGATCGAACATGCGACGCAGGTGCTCGAGCACCGAACGTTCTCCGCGAGGTACTGGGACGTCGATCGAAAGCGCCTTCTGCGTTCGAATCGACTTCGGCAGGGCCTCGTCGATGAGCATGTCCAGGGTCGGCACTCCAATCACAGCCAACATGGCATCGAGCTCCTGCGGGCTGGGGCCGAGATGGCGCCGGGGAAAGGTGTCGTTCGTGATGGTTGCGCGCTGGTGTAGATTCATGGGACGCGCGGACCATACGCCTCGCCTTGGTGTTGGTGAAGCGGAACTGTCGCTGGTTCGGAGGCCTGGCGCCCCTTCGATTGGAACCTAGTTCCCAAAACTTCGCGTCGGGGGCCGAACGGGGACGAGGGCCCTGCCGATATCGACACAGTTGCCTCTTCTGGTGGGCGATCCGTCGATTGCCGCTGCGACCAGGCTGGGCTACGGTGCGTAGGCCAAATCTGTGGAGATGTAAGATGGTTCAAGACGTTACCAGCGCCCGATCACGTTCCGTTCCGGGGGCCCTCCCCACCGAGGTCGCCGCGCCAGCCGCGGTCAAGAAGGCGGTCCCCGGAGAGTCCGACGTGTTCGTCGAGGACGGGCGTCTCGTGTTCAAGGAGCCGATTGGAGGGCACTCCAAGGACTCGGGCCTCGGCCGTGCCAAGAAGATGCTTCAGATCGCCCGAGCTGAGTCGCAATCCAAGATGAGCTTTGGCGGACGAGTGGCGCAGACCGGGATAGATCCGGCAGCCTCACTTCGCAATTATTATCCGTCGCTTCGCGTTGCCCGGGAGCTCGGCAGGGTGCCCGAGTTTCTGGAGGCGATCATCGACTTTGCCGATCAGGCGCCGGTGCCGACCGATCTGAGGCCGCTCTTGCGTGCTGCGTTGGAGCTCAAGCCGCGGTTCGAGGCGGAGAAGGCTTCGGCGCTCGGGACGGCGAACGCGCCGGTGGCTACGTTGGTGCAGTGGGCCCAGTCGAACCAGCACAACAAGCTCTTGGTGAGTGACGCCGCGCTGAGTGTGTTGGTTACGGGGTGGTGGCAGTCGCTCGAGCAAGCGCTGACCTCGAACAATCACACCCCGGAGACGGCGCTGATGCAGGCGCGAATCTTCGCGCGCGTCGCGGAGCTAGGGCTCGCTGGCCCTTACGGGCGGCAAGTTGGCAATTGGAGCGTCGTGGCTGGGAAGCTGCCGGCGACCGAGGACGGGGCCAAAGTGTTTGCGCGTTTGCTCGCAGCCAACGGCGAGGACCTTTCCAAGCATACGTTCCAAGGCAAACCGGTCGGTGCATTTGCGAGTGTCTCGAGGACGCCCAAAGTGAGCAAGGGTGGGTCGGCGCTGGCTAAAGAGATCGGTACTTACAGTCAGACCAACGGCGGTCAGTACGTTCAAGACGCGAGGAACAACAACGTCGCCGCGCTCGCGGTGAACGACGCCTCGATCCCGCACCTCGTACACTCAGTGTGGCAGCAGTTCGACCAATTCCTGGCGGAGAACAAGACACCTGAGACGAGCTTCGAGCTCCTCAAGTTTTACGTGCGGGCCCGCGAGCTCGGGCACACGAACTTGACGGTCAACAACTGGCAGTTGGTGGCGCAACGGCTGCCGCAGGGACCGGGCTCCAATTCACTTTTGCGCCGGGCCGCGCGAGCTTTTCAAGCCAATGTACCCGGAGTGACCTCCGGCGGGTCGGCGCCCAAGATCGGTGAGAAGGCTCTCGGAGCGAGCTCGTACTCTCAGTATACTCAGATTCAGCAACTCATCAACGCCGGGGATATTTCGGTCTTCAAGCTGGACGATCCCTCGATCACCGTCATGAGGCAGGCCTACACGGATCCGTATTATTTCGGCCAGCCGACGGGGTGGGACAAGAAAGAGTACGTGACCGGCGCGCTCGAGTTGTGGGCTCGCGCGGCCACGCTCGGGCAGATGGCGTACAGCCATCTTCAGCACTTCGTGCAGGGGCGGATCCCTGCCTCGCTGCTCGGGGACCGAGAGGTCGTGCGAACCATGCTGGCGGTCGTCGACCGCGCCGGAATGCTCTCCACCGCTCGTCAGGGTTGGTCGTTGGCGGACGGGAACGTCTTTGGCAACAGCCCCGTCGTGAAGGAGGAGCTCTCGCGCCTGGAGCGACTCTCCCAGGGTGCACAAGCTCCGATGCCGTCTCGTCGTGGGGCGGGGCAGCCGCGGGTCAAAGCGGGCGAGCCGCTTGGGAAGGAGGTCGGCGACGCCAATACTCTCTATAATCAGAAGAGTCCCAAGTTCCTGGAGCTATCCGACGCGGCGCTCGCAGCGGTGGCGACCAACGGAAACCCAAGTCACTGGATGAATCAGTTCTCGCTGGATCCCAGGGTGATTCGGCTCTGCGCGCGGATCGTCGAGATCTCTGGCGCCACCAACACGCCGGCGGCGACGAGCGCGAAGCAGTGGCTCAACTTGGTGCCGTGGAATCAGGTCACTCCGGGTGCGATTCCCGAGATCGCCAGACTAGCCAAGGCGGCCGGGGTGCCGTTCGAGTCGGTGAAGTTGCAGCTCCAGAGTGGTCACCAAACTCAGCTCGTCGATCACCCTGACTTCAAGAAGCTCGTTCCGCCTCCGAAGCTCAACGCCACCCAGAAGTCGGCGGTGAGTGAGAAGCTTCAGAAGTTGGATCCGAGCGCTCTCGGAAGCCCGTCCGACCGCAGAACGGCGCTCGAAGAGCTCGTGCTCGGGGATCCCAAGCTCGAGGTTCGTGAGCTCCTCGAGTTGGCCATTTCCGCCCGGGCGTCCGGCGAGCTCGTGCCTGTGAGTATGTCTGGTGCCGACGCCGCACAGCAATCCGCGTACGTGTCCGGTCTCATCTCCGCGTTCGATCACCTCGCCGCGAGCTCGGTCTTGCTAGGCGCGTTCGCCAAGGTGGGCGCCGAGCGAGTCGAGAGCGCGCTCGTGGATCGCGGGTTCGATCCGGAGTCCAGCAAGCTCTGGGCTGCCGTGGCCGAGCGGCTCGCGGGGCTAGACGCCCGCGATCTGAAGTTCACGCTCGCCCCCGTCTTGGGTGCCGAGCCCGAGTTTTCGACTCTGCCGATGCGCCTCGCGCTCGCGGAGAGCAAGCTCACCGACGAGACCCTCGCGAAGCTGTTCGATACTCATGGCAAAGACGACGCGCTCACCTTCGCGGACGCGTTGCTCGCGAGGACCGCGCTGGAGCCGAGCTCGAGCCCCGCGAGGGCCAAGGTCGCTGAGCTCATCAAAGCGAAGATCGCGGCGGGGGACCTCTCGGCAGAGGACGTTCGCGACCTCGTCACGGCGGACTATCTCGCGATCTTGGAGCCTGACGCGGACAAGAAGGTCGACGACGCCGTCGCGAAGGTGATCAAGGTCGGACCGGGAGCGCAGACCGAAGCCATCGAGGCGCTCGCGACGACCATCAAGGACGCGGGCCAACTCACCAACCCCACTGCGCTGGCTTCGCGAGCGCTCGGTCAGTTGATACAGAGCGACCTCGCGCGTGTGTTGCCGCTCGATCAAGCGGACGCCGAGCTTGGAGGCGTGGGCCCTGCGCTGTTCGAGCCCAAGGAACCCTTCCCGCCGGGAACGCCGACGGTCATGGCCGCGGGCATCGAGCTCGCGAAAAACGATCGCGTCGAGAAGGACAAGCGAGCGGTCCCGAAGAAGGCTGGGTCCGAGCTCGTCATGACCGAGACGACCCACCGTAACGTCAAGCTCATGGCAGCGGCCTGGCGGCTGAAGCGACCCGTGCTCCTCGAGGGCCCCACGAGCTCCGGCAAGACCTCCGCGGTGCGCTATCTCGCGCACCTCACCGACTCACCGTACCGACGGATCAACCTGTCGTATTATACCGACGTGAGCGACTTGCTCGGAAAGTATGTCGGAGGCGAGAAGCGATTCGACAAGGTCAAGCTCGACGCCATGGAAGAGCATGAGTTCAGCGCTCATGCGGCCGAGTACGGCATCGAACACTTCGGTTCCCGAGCCAAAGCTACCGAGGAGATTCTGCAAGCCCAAACCAAGGCGCGCTGGGTCGATGGCCCGGTGATCCGCGCGCTGAAACGCGGCGAGGTGCTGCTCCTCGACGAGATGAACCTCGCCCGGCCGGAGGTCCTCGAACGGCTCAACTCCCTCTTCGACGACGACGGCAACGTCGTCTTGACCGAGCACCACAACGAGGTCGTCAAGCCGGACAAGAACTTCCGACTCTTCGCGACCATGAACCCCGCGAGCTACTCAGGACGCGCTCGACTCTCCGACGCCATGCGTTCGCGGTGGACTTGTGTCTTCGCCCACGGGCTCACCCAGGCCGATCTCACCAAGGTCATGACGACCAAGTACGGCGAACAAATCCCTGCTGACGAGCTCGCCAAGCTCGTCGCGGTCCATGACAACCTGTCACGCCTCGCGGATGAGGGGGAGATCGGACACAAAGGCGGCGGCGTGGCCTTTACCCTTCGCAACCTCTTCCGCGCCTCCGAGCGATTCCTGCGCTACAGGAACGGGGACTTGGACGACGCTGCGCTCATGCGCCGCGAGACTGAGGAGCTCTACGCTGGCGGCCTCTTCGACGCTGAAGACAGGCAGTCCGTCCAGGATATCCTCCAGACCGCGATGCCCTACGACGGGCCCGGATTCTACGACAAGATCGAGCTCACGGAAGACCAGAGCTCGTTTTCGATCGGCGACATCTCCATCTCCAAGCTGGGCCTGTCCGATCCGCTGATCCCCAAACAGACCTCGCGACTGGTGATGACTCCGCGAACCAAGGAGATCTTGTACAGGATGGCAAAGGCGCTCGACATGGGGGAAAATGTCGCACTCATCGGCGAGCGAGCCTCCGGCAAGACCGCGATCGCCAAGATGTTCGCCATGCTGCGCGAGCAGCCATACCACCGGCAGCTCCTGTCGGGTTCGACCGACGCCATGCAGCTCGTCGGCGGCTACGACGATCAAGGCTGGAAGGATGGGTTGCTCCTCGACGCGGGCCGACCGGACGGGAAGCCCGGAGTATTCCTCGGGGATGAGTTCAACCTCGCGAACCCGGCGCTCCTCGAGCGCCTCAACTCGGTGCTGGACGACGAGCGAAAGCTCGTGCTCGCCGAGAAGGAGGGCGAGGAGATCAAGCTGCACCCCGACTTCCGATTCGTCGCCGCGATGAACCCGCCGACCAAGGAGTATGGCGGTCGCGCGAAGCTCAGCAAAGCCATGCAGAACCGCTTCACCATGATCGCGGTGCCGAACCTGGATGACCCGACCGAGCAGAAGCTGATCTTGAAGGAGCTCGGCAAGAAGCTCGACGTGCCCGAGGCCATCACCGAGACACTCACGGAGCTTCAGGCGTGGATTCGAAAGTCGTACGAGGACGAGTCGCTCGGCAAGGAGCTGCGCGATCGGGATCGGCCGGTGTATTCGATTCGACAGCTCATCAACGCCGCCACGATGATCGGTGAGTTTCAGAAGCAGATTGGGGCCGGCCAGGCGTACCTTCTCGCGATCGAGGCCACCTACGGGAGCTCGTCGGACTTCAAGGACAACGAGATGATCATGAAGAAGGCGCAGGAGCTCGCGGCATGAGTACGAGAAAGTCGAAGCCCGCGTCTTTTGGGACCAACGAAGCGAAGAGGGACTCGTCGAAGGTTCCGCTCGCGAAGAGTGCGGCGGTGAAGTCGACCAAACTCGCCAAACCGAGCAGGCTCGACGCCTTGCTCGGTACGAGTGTCTCCATCCTCATTCAAGGTCCTGGGCCGATCGACGCGATTCTGCCCAAGCTAAAGAGGGCACTTCCCCGCGCGGAGTGGGCCGACTTGCGGGCTGACTCCACGCCCGGGAGCGTGCCGCAGGGAGACGTCGTCGTGTTGCTCGGTCTCGAGGTTCCGACGGCGTCGAGGTCTTGGTTGGAGGGCGCGCTCGCCGCGGTTCGAGTGATTGCGGTGTCGGCGGGGACGCTCGACGAGTCCGTGCAGGCCAGCTTTGGAACCGTGCTGGCGGCGACGGCGGCGGTGAGTCCGAGCAGGGGAGCTTCCTCATGACTCGCATTCGATCCGGATCCGGGCCGAAGATTGCTCCCCTAGCGGCAGAGAGTGGCTCCCCGCGCGCTTCGATCGCTCGCGCGCTTTCCCAACCCGAAGCGGAGAGCTTCTCGCTCAAGAGGAATCAGGATCCCACGATCCCCGCGGTGCCTCAGCTCGACGGGGCTTCTGCGCCGGAAAAAGCCTCCGGGGTAGCGGTGCGGCGGCAAGAGGAGCTCCAGCGCAGACTCACCAAGGTGGCTCAGACCCTCGGCAAAGATTTCAAGCTTCGACTCGAGCCGGGAGCGTGGTGGGCATACCACTTCGATGCCAACAAGATCACCTATCCGGCCGCGGAGATGGTCAAGAACTCGGACGACGCTAACCTCGGAGTGATTTGCCACGAGCTCGCCCATCGGCTGTACTCACGAATCCCTCCTGACGACCGAATTACGAACAAGGCATTTCACTTTCTGTGGAACGCCCTCGAGGACGTCCGCATCAACAAGATCATCAGCACACGTTACGCGGGTGTACCGCGCTTCATGACCGCGCTCTACAAGGACTTCACGGATCTCGATCGCCGAAAGGCCCAGTACGAGTCTTTCGCCAAGCAGGGCAGGTCGGTCCCGCGCTCTCAGCAGTTTGGCTTCGCGGCGATCTACGAGTGGGCGACCGGCGGAAAGATCGATCCCATGGTGACCGATCCCGAGGTCAAAAAGGCGCTCGAGGAAGCCCGGACTCACATCAAACAGGCCACACGCTTGCCCCCGGACTTGGATTTGCGCTTCGACGATCTCGAGGGCGAGGAGGCCGACGCGGAGGCCGCGCAGTCCTTCGAAGTGATTCGCGACAAGATTTGGCCGATCTACAAACGGCTGATCGACCAAGATCTCAAGGAAGGCAAGACGAGCCCTGACTCGTGGGCGAGGCCAGATCTCCCTGGCCAGCCCAAGAAGGACAAGGCCCAACAAGGTCAGCAGGGTCAGAGCCAAGGCGCACAGGGTCAGAATCAGCCGCAGGGGGCGCAGGGCCAAAATCAGCCGCAGGGGGCGCAGGGCCAAAATCAGCCGCAGGGTCAAAATCAGCCGCAGGGTCAAAATCAGCCGCAGGGCCAGAATCAGCCGCAAGGAGCGCAGGGCCAAAATCAGCCGCAAGGGGCGCAGGGCCAAAATCAGCCGCGAGGGGCGCAGGGCCAAAATCAGCCGAAGAGTGCGGGAGCCGGAAAGCAGTCCGGAAGCGACGATCAGGGCGCGCAGGCGGGCGAGGCCGGTGAGTCCGGAGCCTCCGAGGGTGCTCACGGGCCCAACCCTGGGGATGACATGCAGGGCACCGACGCTGGACAAGGCGCCGATGGGTCCGAAGAAGCCGAAGCTCAAGGCGCCCAAGGGGCCGGCCAGGGTAAGGAGGGCCAGAAGGCCGAGGGTCAAGGTCAGGGTCAAGGTCAAGGTCAAGGTCAGGGCCAAGGTCAGGGTCAGGGCCAAGGTCAGGGTCAGGGCCAAGGTCAGGGTCAGGG
>CAYXDO010000052.1:46195-65445 GCA_964463485.1 uncultured Myxococcales bacterium
GCCAAGGTCAGGGTCAGGGCCAAGGTCAGGGTCAGGGCCAAGGTCAGGGTCAGGGTGCCGGACAGGGTCAGGGTGCCGGACAGGGTCAGGGTGCCGGACAGGGTCAGGGTGCCGGACAGAGTCAGGGATCGGGCGGTACGGGCGCGTCGGGGCAGTCAAAGGCGGGGTCCATGTCGGGAGACTCTAGCAAACCCACCGGACCGATCGGTGGGCCCAGTTGGAGTGAGTCTCCCGAGATCGACCCCGAGACGATTCCGGACGACCCTCTCAGCGTCGACTCGAAGAAGGACGACGCGAAGCTCGGCTCCGCCAAGAAGGCTCTCGAAAAGGCGCTCACCGACGGCGCCAAGGGCCTCGGAAGTCAGATTCAGGACGCGGAGCAGGGTAGGGAAGGTTACAATCCCGGCAACGTCGGTAACGATCCGGACGCTGGCAAAGGTCCCCGTTCCAAGGGCCGCGAGTGGGAGACCACGGGCGCGTCGGGTTCGAGCCCCAACCTGGGTTACGACGGGGACACCGACATCGATCTCGACGACTTGCTCAAAGTCTACGAAAGGAAGCTCAAGGACCGAGCTCAGGACTACTCACATCTCACCGCCTATCAGCAGATTCGGAAGAAGCACGAGAAGTCGATTCAGACCATGATCGAGGAGCTCACGAATTATTTCGAGCGCGACGAGATCCCTCAGCTCGTAGGCCACTTCAAGGGCGGAGTGTACGATCTCCGAAAGGCCCTCCAGTCCGAGTTTCGGCGTCAGGCCACCGGAAAGGGCGATCCAAAGGTCTTCCTCAAGCGGGACGATCCGAAGGAGCGAAGCGTCGAGATCGTGTTTTGCGTGGATATCTCCGGCAGCATGGGGAACGGGCCGGGCAGCAAGACTGATTATGCTCGGGAGGCGTTCGTCGTGTTTCTCGAAGCGCTCGGCGAGATCGGAATTGGGCACGGAGCGATCATCTACAACTCGGGCGTGTCGATCCTGAAGAAGGTCGAGGAGGACAAGACAGACAAGGAGCGCGAGGGCATGCTCGCGAGGCTCGTGGGCGGCGGCGGCAACAATGACTCGGCCGCGCTCCACGCTGCGCGAGAGATGCTCGAGCACGGAGAGGCCCAGCAAAAGGTGATCATCTTTCTCTCCGACGGCGCAGCGGTGGCAAATCACAAGAACGAGGTCAAGAAGGTCGAAGAGGAGACCGACATCAAGGTCATCGGAATCGGAATCGGTGATGGCTGTCAGCAGGTGCCGGACACCTATCAACACCACATGACCGTGGCGCGGACCGAGTTGCTACCCAAGAAGCTCGGAGAGCTCCTGATGGACGAGATCATGGCGAGCGGCTGATCCTGTCGAGCACGCGCACGAACGCGCACGAGCACGGGCATGAGTTGGCCTGGCAGGTCGCTGAAAAAGTCGATCTCGGCCGCCGCGACGCCCTACTCCGTGATCGGCAGCTATTCGGAGCTATCGGTCGGCGGTGATGACTTCGACGCTGCTGACGGTGTCGAGCTGCGAAGAGCGCCCGCCGACGACGAAGCTCTCGTCTCCGAGGGGCCAGATGTGCCGAATCACGCCGGAGTGAACCGGGATGGTGTCGCAAAATCCGGTCTCGGGGCGGTATTGGACAATCTCACCCGACGCGCCGCCGGCCAGGAACCCGCCGCGAAATCGAGTCACCGCGCGCACCATGACCGCGTACGGGCTCCCGGGAATCCATTCGGCCTGGCCGTCACCGAGTCGGTAAAATGCGCCCGATCCGTTGCCAGCGACGATACCCATCGCCAGAATTTCGCCCACACCGGTGACTCCGACGTCGCCGGCCTCGTGAATGCGCGCGAGTCCGTCTCGAATGACGATTACTTCGTTCGAGAGATCATGAATCACGAGCGCGCCCGGACGATCGCGGAGCGGAAAGACGCCTCCGGTGGGATCCGGAGAGGATGGAAACCGGTGCACGACTTCCGCGCTGCCGCCCAGCGGGATGCGGACCACCAAGTCTTCCGCGGCTTTCATCGCGTAGAACTCCCTTCTCTCATCGCTGAACACGAGCCAGTCCACGATCTCATCAGAGACCCGATCGCGGACGTGGACCAAGCCTCGAGTGATTTCACCGCGATAGATTCCGCCATCGAGCGCGAGAAAGAGCTCCTTCGCGCTGCTCACGTGGATGGCGCGGACGGCCCGAGTGGAAGTCTCGGCCCATGGGAGCTTGGTGAGGTCGGCGTCTTTCGATGCGACGGAGTACACGTCGTCGCCAAGGAGGAGGAGCGCGCCTCCTGGGGGGTGGTCGGTTGTCATTTTCAGGTGGACGCGCGCGTCGTAGCTCAGCGCTCTCGTCGAGAATGTGGCGCAAGCGATCGGGATTTGGATCTGGTCGAACCAGGTTGGCGGGGGCGTGACGGCGTCAGTGAACGCGGACCAGCCCTCGTCGCCGAGCTTTGCGGCAAGGCGGTGGTCGGGCGCGGGAGGTGATCGGGCTGCGAGGCCGGAAACGATGGGGCCGGGCGCGAGCTCGAGGCGCTCCAACGGGTACTCATAGATCCAGACTTCCGCTTCGACCGACTCACCCTCAGGAATGTCGCGAGTGACGAGGGCTTCATCGTTGGCGCCAAAGGCGAAGCCGCTGACTTCGCCGGCGATGTGCATCCCCAGAATCATGGACTCGTCGGGACTCAAGACAGGCATCTCGAGCAAGCCCGCAACTGGAGGCGAGCACGCGGAAATCACCGCGAAGGCAGGCATCAACTGCTTCACGCGCAACATCCTCCTCACGAACATATACTCTTTCGGAGGGCCGCTCAAACATCTCGGAGCGCACCCCTCGGCGGCGGGTGCACGACCGACCTGCGGCGATTCAGTTCAACCTCCGCACGAACACGGAGAGCACAGAGAAGGAACACGGAGGGCACGAACCTGTGTTCTCTGCGTTCCTGCTCTGTGTCCTCTGTGGTTCGCCCCGCGCCGAGCGATGATCGTCGAGTATCGCCCGGGAAGCGCTTACCGCGTGTTACCGCGTGCTACCGCGTGTTACCGCGTGTTAGGCAGGATTACCGCGTGTCACAGTCGACGCTGCGGGGTCGCGTGGAGCCCCAGCTCGCCTCGCGAAGAAAATGCACTCAGTGCTTGACATGGGTCCCGGGTCGTTCGTACTGTAGAAATCGGAGCCTGAGTGACGCCGACGCATTCCAGCGCGAGAGCGACCTTTCCCATCAGCTCCTCATCCCTCGTCCTCTCTTGTTGTACCTGTTCCGGGCCCTGGAGCCGCGGACGGGCCTCGTAGAAGCCTCTTCCTCCGCTGACTCTCAGGGCCTCCCGACGCTGACTCGAGCGGGGCGATGGGTCTCGTCCTGATCTAGGTCCAGCAACTCGCAACCTGGTCTTCCACTTTTTGCGTCCAACGGGCGCCGAGGGAGAGTCATGTCTTCAGAATTTTCGGAGCTGAGTAAGCTGCTCACGGGTCCCGGAGAGTGGGTCGTCAAAGGAGCGAACCTCGAGCGGTGGGCTGCGCTCGAGCTGATTCGGGAGGCACTCCGGCTGTTTCCCTCGGAGGCGGTGGTGAGCACGGCCTTCGGTCCAGGAGGCCTATGTGTGCTCGACATGGCGCTCGAGGTCAACCCATCGGTCGAGGCGTACTACGTGGACACAGGCTACGCGTTTGCCGAGACCACCGCTTTGGCGCATCGATGGGTCACCGAGCGGCACCTTCGGCTGGAGGTCGTGCGCCCGCGGACTGATTCGACCGAGCGATTCCGGTCCGATCCAGACACTTGCTGCGCGGAGCGTAAGGTCGAGCCGAACGAGCGCGTGTTGGCCACGAAGAAGCTCTGGATCGCCGCGTTGCGACGAGACGAGTCGCCGTCTCGAGCGGCAATTCCGATTCTCTCCGAGTTGACGCTCGCGTCGGGCCACTCACTCCTCAAGCTCTGTCCCATCGCGACCTGGAGCGAGGCCGACGTCTGGCGTTACATTCTCGACCGCGGTCTGCCTTACAACCCCTTGCACGACCGAGGGTACCGCAGCATCGGCTGTGCGCCCTGTACTCGACCCGTCAGGGCAGGAGAGTCCGAGCGCGCCGGGCGCTGGGCCGGCACCGAGAAGCAGGAGTGCGGCATTCATGTCCCGCACCGACCGAAGCAAGCCGATCTCGAGCCGAGGATCTTGACCCGCAGACTCCACGTTTTGGACCGGGCGGGCTGAGGAGGAGTCGAAGATGAGTTACTTCGTGGAATGGGTGGCGGCCCAGAGGAATCACGCGCTGGTCGTGGGGGCCGGCCCGGTCGCGGCTCAGAAAATTCGGGGGTTGCTCGACGCTGGCGTCGGTGTCCGCGTCGTGGCGCCGGAAGTGGCCGAGGAGGTGGAGCGATCGGAAGGTGATTTCGTCCGGCTCGATCGTCGCGAGGTGGTCGAATCCGACCTCGACGGCGTTGGGCTGGTGATCGTCGCGACCAGCCAACCCGAGCTCAACCGAACGATCGCAGGCTGGGCGCGAGCGCGGCGAGTGCCCGTCAACGTCGTCGACGATCCGGAGCTCTGTGACTTCTTCGTTCCAGCAGTCGCTCGACGAGGGCCGCTCGCGCTGGCTGTCGGAACCGGCGGCAAGTCACCGCTCCTCGCCGCGCAGGCGCGCAGGTGGGTGGAGGCGCTGCTTCCGCCGGACACTTCCTTGGTCGCCGAGCTGTTTGCGAGAGCTCGGGCGCTCGGTCACCGTGGGCTCGCGAGGCGGAGCCGGCTGCTTCGAGCGCTGGCCGATCCGGGGGTGGGTCGCTTGGTCGACCGAGGTGACTTGGCCGGCGCCGGCTCGCGCGTGGACGGCATCCTCCGGCTCGACGAGGAGGTCTTCGCGCCCGGGTCGGTATGTATCGTCGGCGCGGGACCAGGCGCGGCAGCGCTCCTGACTCTGCGGGCGGTCGATCGAATTCAGCGGGCAGACGTCGTGTTGCACGACGCGCTCGTCTCCGAACAGATATTGTCTCACGTTCTTCCTGGCGCCCGGATCGTCGATGTCGGTCGGCGCTGCGCGCAGCCTGAAAATGTCGCACTCATACCCATCTCGAAGATCCTCGTACACGAGGCGCGCTCGGGCGCGCGGGTGGTGCGGTTGCATGCGGGCGATCCGATGGTCTTCGGACGAGGTGGTGAAGAAGTCGAAGCTCTGACTTCCGCTGGGGTCCCGTTCGAAGTCATCCCTGGAGTGAGCTCCGTCTTGGCTTCTGCGGCCGCAGCGGCGATTCCGCTTACTCATCGTGGAGAGAGCCGTGGCTTCTCCGTTCGCACCGGGCACACGCGGGACGGGTACACCCGCGGCGAGCTTGGCGCCGAAGAAGAGACGGTGGTCGTGCTGATGGGGCTCGGAGCGATCGAAGGGATCTTGTCCGCGTTCATGGCGGAGGGTCGTTCGCCGACGACCCCTGCGTTGGCAGTCGCGGCCGCGAGCCTCCCGAGTGAGCGAGTCGTGGTGGGCGAGCTTGGAACGCTTGCGGAGCAGGTCCGTGAGGTTGGACTGGAATCACCGGTGACGGTGATCGTTGGAAGAGTTGCGGGACGCGCGAGGGTGGCGAGTCCCGCGGTTGACGCGCTCGGCGCGTGAGGTGGGTATGTCGGTCAGAGAATGGAAAGTCGCACTCAGGGGAGAGCTCGACGAGCTCTCGGCGAAGGAGGTGGACGAGTTCGAGCTCGCCGTCGAGCTGCGCAAGAGCGGCAAGCTGGACGAGCGGGTCTTCGCGGAGGCTCGGCTGAGGCGCGGCGTCTACGGGCAGCGTTACGACAATGGCAAACGCCAGGACGGAAGCGAGGCCAGAGAGATCGGCTACTCCCAGACTCCCACGAAAGGACCCTCGACGATTTGGGACGCTCCGGGGATGCAGCGGGTGAAGGTGCCATTCGGGGGCCTCGTGCCCGCGCAGCTCGAAGTCATCGCCGAGCTAGCCGAGGAGTACTCGGACGGGATCGCCCACGTGACGACTCGGCAGGACTTTCAATTCCACTTCGTGCACATCGAAGACACGCCCGATCTGATGCGGCGGCTCGCGGCGGTGGGGATCACGACCAAGGAGGCGTGCGGCAACTCGGTACGAAACGTAACCTCCTGCCCGATCGCGGGGGTCTGTCGCGGCGAGACCTTCGACGTGACTCCGGCGGCCGACGCGCTCTCGCGCTTCTTGCTCGGGCATCCGGATACTCAGGACATGGGTCGGAAGTTCAAGATCGCCTTCTCGGGGTGCAGGGAGGAGGCGTGCGGTCTGGCGAGTATGCACGACTTGGGGTTCGTGGCTGCGCGGGAAGGAGATGAGCTCGGGTTTACGGTTTACGTCGGCGGTGGGTTAGGCGCGGTTCCTCACCAAGCTCGAGTGCTCTATCCGTTTCTCTCGGCGACGGAGATCCTCCCAGTCGCTCAAAGTGTCTGTCGCATTTTTTCGCGGCTGGGCGAGCGCAAGAACCGAGCCCGCGCGAGGCTCAAGTTCTTGGTAGAGAAGCTCGGCGTGGAAGAGCTCAGGCGGCTCGTGGAGGAGGACCGCGAGACGCTCGCGTTTGATCCTCGCTGGGCCGAATGGGTTCAGCCCGCTCTGGTTCTCACGAGCGGGCTCGTTCAACTCGGAAGGGCGGCGACCGGAACGAGGACTCTTCACGGGGGGACCCCGGCGGACGCGGAGTTTTCGAGGTGGTGCGCTTCGAACGTGAGCGCGCAGCGACAGGGTGGATTTTCGGTCGTGACGATCGCCCTTCCGCTCGGAGACGTGACTTCGAGGCAGCTTCGTGGCGTCGCTGACATCGGACGAGAGTTCCTGAGACCGGAGGGTTCGGAAGGATACCATCCGATTCGAACCAGCGTGGAGCAGAACATCGTACTGCGATGGGTTCGCGAGCAAGATCTTAGACCTCTTCACGAGGCCCTGTCCTCTCTCGGTTTGGCGCTGCCCCACGCTGGTACGATCGTCGACGTGACCTCCTGCCCGGGAACGGACACTTGCAAGCTCGGGATCTCCTCCTCGCGCGGGCTCGCAGGCGAGCTGCGCTCGCGGCTCGCGGCCAAGGGTCTGGAGTCCGACGAGTCGGTTCGGGACCTCCGCATCAAGGTCAGCGGTTGCTTCAACTCGTGCGGCCAGCACCACGTGGCCGACCTCGGATTCTACGGGGTGAGTCGGAAAAAGGGGAGCCATACCGTCCCTCATTTCCAGGTCGTGCTCGGTGGGGAGTGGGCGAATAACGCGGGTGCGTTCGGCCTGGCCATCGGCGCTGTGCCGTCCAAGGCGATTCCGGAAGTCGTCGATCGGCTGCTCTCGCGCTACACGGCAGAACGCCAGCAGGGAGAGGGCTTTCGGGCCTTCGTCGAGCGAGTTGGGAAGGCCAACGTGCGTGTCATGATCGAAGACCTGATGGAGGTTCCGAGTTACGAGGTCGATCGGTCCTTTTACTCGGATTGGAACGATCCGCGCGAGTATTCGATGGCCGACCACGGGGTGGGTGAGTGCGCCGGCGCGGTCGTGTCGAGGACCGAGTTTGGTTTGGACGCGAGCGAGCGCAGAGTCTTCGAAGCTCAACTCAGACTGGAGGCGAAGGACTTCGAGATCGCGGTTCGTACGGCGTACGACGCCATGGTAACCGCGGCCAAGGCGCTGCTCGAGTCGCAGGGTGAGCGCGCGCCGGACGATCCGGCCGAGATCATCGAGAGCTTTCAGACCCGTTTCTACGACACGAGGCTGTTCTTCGATCCGTTCGCCGGCGGGAAGTTTGCGAGTTATCTGTTTCGAGCTCACGAACGACCCGTCGCGTCGGGCGCGGCGGCCCTGGCCGACGCCCATCGTCGAGTCGAGGAGGCCCAGGTATTCATCGAGGCCGCGCACGCTTGTTACGAGCGCATCACGGCGGCAGCCCGGAGGTCACATGAGCGAGTTTGACTCGGTGACCAAGTTGGCCGTGAAGCTGCTCGTCGAGCCGCCGGGCGATTTCTCGCCCAAGTCGATCGTGCCGGTGTTCCATCGATGGATTCGCGAGGGCGCGTTGGCGCCGGAGCTCGCGATCGACGTCGTGAATTACTTGCACGTCAGCGATGGGCCGGGCGTCTTGTTGATCTGCCACCGGGCCAGTTGCTCGCTCGACTTCAGCTCGGGGCGATGCGGACTCATGGTCTCGAACGCCCGCGCGGATGAACCCTTCGGGCTTCGAGTCACGTCCGCGCTGAGGGTGGCGACGGGCGCGCTGCGGCGGCTGCGCGATGATGAGGAGGTGGGTTCGGCGTTGCAGGCTCCGACGAAGGGGGCCGAGCTCTGGGTCTCCGATCGACTGAGGGCACCGAACGACCGAGCGCATTTTGAGGCGCTTCGGTCCGAGTCCGGAGTGCTCCTCGCCGAGATGCTGGGGAGCGTGACGGCCAGTTGGGCCTCCGCCGATGCGAGGGCGCCGCTCGGGGTTCGCTTCGAGGGGAGGTGAGTCGCGGATTCTCAGGGTCTCGAGGCTCGACGGAGTGTCTCGGTGGCCTGCGACATTTGCGCGGACCGCAGCGATACGGGTTCCGGACCACCATCTCTGGGACTCACCTTTCGTGAACGTCTGGTGACCATTTGCCGACTGGCCCGTGACCCAATTCCGGTGCGCGCGGGCTAGAGTCGGTTCGGAGGTCGAAAATATGAACCGAACAGCCTCAACTTCGAAACGCCCTCGACTCATGAGTGCCCTGTGTGCGGCGATTGTGCTCGCGTCCTGTGCCTCGGCCAGACCCATGGCGGCGCCAGTCATGGCTCCGATGCAGGTCGCTCCGCTCGAGGAGGATCTCTTCAAGGGGGACCAGGCGAGTCGGCTGACGGAGGAGGAGCTACACCGGGTGCTCGAGGCACCGCCAGTGCTGCCGAGTCGCTCCCGCATCGGGGTGATTTGGGTTCGTGATGGGTATGCGATCGAAAGTCGGCTGCCTGAGGCACCCGCGCTGGGCGCGCTCTCTCGGGCTCTCGAAGGGTCAGGTGACGTGGAGACGGTCACCGAAGTCTCCACCGACTTTCCGGCCTCCGCGGGGATCGGAGGGCTTAGAGAGCTCGCGGCGCGTTATCGGTCGCCGTATCTGCTTCTCTATCGCCATCGCTTCGTACACGACTCCTACGCCAACCCTTGGGCGGCCGCCTGGGTGACGCTCGTGGGAGGGTTGATTGCTCCCTCGCATACTTTGCGGGTAGCAGGAATTCTCGAAGCCACGCTCTTCGAGGTTCGGACGGGAACTCTTCTGTTTACCGCGTATGAGCGAATGGGCGGGGAGCGCCAGGCGAACATTTGGCAGAACGAGAGAAAGGTCGATGAGCTCGAGGCGGACCTAGCACGCGACGCGTCGACCCGGCTCGCGGATCAAGTCTTGATGAAGATCCAGCGGTTGCGGCCGAGCGCCAACGACCACCTCGCGACCAATCGCCGTTGATGCCGCGGGCCTTGTTCGGTTCTAGGTGATGTGCTACGGCGTTTCCAACTAAGAGGCCGGGACAGGCCCAGGAGGTGGAAATGCGGATACGCAAGACAGTCTTGATTTTGCCCATCGTAACGTTCCTCGCGTGCGGAGGGCCGTCGCGGGAAGAGCTCATCGGGTCGACTCCGGAGCCGCTGACAACGGCGATTTGCCCGGTGGGGTCGAACGTCATCGTGGGAACTTCGGGCGACGACGTGCTGGTCGGAACACCAGGCAAAGATTGCGTGCTGGCGGGTCCCGGCAACGACACGGTGCTTGGCGGAGACGGCGACGACGACCTCTTTGGTGAGTCCGGCAACGATACCCTCGACGGCGAGGGTGGGAACGACGCGCTGTGGGGCGGCTCTGGCGATGATACACTTCGAGGCGGCGAGGGCAACGATCAAGCCTTTGGCCTGCAAGGCAACGACGACATTTCGGGTGGCAATGGCAACGACGACGTTGGCGGAGGGCCAGGCGACGACGTCGTGCGCGGCGAAGCCGGTAACGACAACGTCTATGGCCACGACGGCAACGACATCATCAGCGGCGGAGACGGTGAGGACTCCATGTGGGGCGGCGCTGGGGACGACGACATTTCTGCGGGTGATGGCCGCGACAACATCAAGGGAGGGCGCGGAGCCGACGTCATCGACACGGGCGCCGGCAACGACCGAGCCGACGGCAACGAAGAGTGCGACATTCTCGATGGAGCTCCCGAGCCTGAGTGCAATCTCCTGTGCGGTGACGGGATCCTCGACGAGAGCGAGGGATGCGAGGACGGCAACGTGGTCTCCGGTGACGGTTGCAGCAGCACTTGCGTGACTGAGTTTTGTGGCGACGGCGTTCTTCAAGGCGGGCTTGGCGAGCTCTGCGACGACGGAAATTCGTCCAACGCCGATCAGTGCCTGAACAACTGCGTGCCTGCGCAGAGGATTCTCTCCGAGAGCACCGTCCGTCCAGGCTCGGTGATTCGCAGAGCCATCGACCAGGGCAACACGGCCTATTTGGCGACCGGCCCGGGTGGTATGGAGTGTTTAGACATCACCGACCCGACGAGTACGATCTTGCTCGGCCAGTATACCGAGCCGGGGCTCGACTGCACCGACCTCATCAAGGATCCGGGCGAGGACATCGCGTACGTGGCTTGCGGGCCTTCCGGCGTGAAGTGTGTGAACGTCGCGAATCCCGCGGCTCCGACCCTGATCGGAACGATCCCCAGTCAGTGCACGACCCTCACGAGGCAAGGTAACGCGTTGTACTGCGGGGTCGGGAACGACGTCGAAGTTTGGGATATTTCCAACCCATTCGCCCCCCAGTTGATCCGTACTCTCTTTTCCGGGAACTCGTCCGGGATCGTTCGCATCGTCGTCGATCAGGGCCGAATTTACTGCCTGTTCCGCGATGGCACGATCATCGTCAACGACGGAGATGCGTTCAACCCGAGCTTCGTGATCACGTTCGGAGGCCCTGGGAACGCGACGGACTTGGTCGTTTTGAACGGCATCGCTTACTGTGGGTATGACGGAGCCGGTCTATTCATCGTCGATTTCCGAGACCTCTCGAATCGGCTGGTGCTCTTCAGCGACGGCGGATCGCCGACCATCGGTCTCGCGGTGCGGAACGGAGTGCTCTCGTGCATTTATGCGGACGGGAGATTTCTCACCGCTGGGCTTCGCGATCTCACGAACCCGCAGATCCTCGGGGGCGCTTGGTCGTCCGGGCTTACGGCGGTGTCGGTGTTCGCGAGCGGCTATGCGTTCTGTGCGGCGGGCGCGACGGCGACCTTCCTCGACGTGCCGCCGTTCGTGCTCCACACGTCTCCCCTCGGTGGGTCTTCGGGGATTTGCGCGAGCGCCGGAATCGAGACTCGTTTCAGCTTTGCGCTCGACCCGATCTCGTCGGCCGGGCTTGGCGTGTTCACTGGCGGCGGGATCAACGTACCCGTCGGCAACGTCGTCGTTGGAGCTCAAATCAACTCGACTCCGAGCTCCCCGCTGGCGGTGGGAACGTACGAGATTCGATCGACCAACGTCGTGCGGAACATTCGCGGCACCTTGGGCGCGCCCTTCACTGGAACGTTCGACGTGGCGCCCGTTTGCACGGATTTTTCGACGTTTCCGACTTCCGTGTTCGGGGGCGCGAGCGCGTCGTTCGGCTGGGATATCTTTGGCGGGGGAGCAACCAGCAGCGGTCTCTTCATCTCCACGGATCCGAATCCGGCGTCGCCTTTCGTGAATAGCACCTTCATTCCGGGCGCGCCTGGACCCGGCGCTTTCGGGGCGAATTGGGTAGCACCGATCGTCGGCTCGCCCGTCGTGTATTACGCGGTGGCTCAGTTCGTATCCGGCGGACAAACGTATTACGGACCGGTTCGTGCTTTCACGGTGGTCCCGGGCTGCCCGCTCTTCCTCGGCGACTGTAACGGTGACGGCACGTGCGAGACTCAGCTTGCCTCGAACGCCAACTGCGGCGCCTGCGGCGCGGTGTGCGCGGCCGGGTCGACGTGTACGTTCTCACCGGTCATCGGAATTTTCGCCTGCGCCTGTGATTCGGGCTTCGCTGATTGTAACAGCGATGGCGTTTGCGAGACGACGCTCGGGACGGATGCGGACTGCGCTTCGTGCGGAGACGCTTGCGGCTCGGGCAACTCATGCATCGCTGGCGCGTGCGTGCCGAGTTGCCCAACCGGCATCGGTGACTGCGACAACAACGGGACGTGCGAGACTCAGCTGGCCTCGAACAGCAACTGCGGCGCCTGCGGCGTCGCGTGTGGGGTCGGTTCGACGTGCACACAGTCGCCTATCTTCGGGACGTTCTCCTGCGTCTGCGATTTGGGCTTTGGCGATTGTGATGGTGACGGCGTTTGCGAGACGGCGCTCGGGACCGACGCCAACTGCGCGAGCTGCGGCGACGCCTGCGGCGCGGGCAGCTCGTGTCTGGCGGGTGCCTGCGTGCCTTCGGGGAACGGGGCGACCATTTGCGGGACTCCAAACCTCTTCATTTCGGACGGCGGCTCGGGCATCGACACACTCGTGGTGCCAGACCTGGGTCAGGTGCAGGACATCGACGTCTACGTCAAGCTCTCGACCTTGGGGGCGAACATGCAGGACTACACCATCAGGTTGGTGCGCGGGCCCCTCGCGCAGGCACTGACTCAGAACGTGACGCCACAGACTTGTTTCGGACAGGGAATGGACGTCACCTTCGACCAGTCGGCGGCGACGTCCGTGGTCGGTGTCTGCAATCAAGCGCCGACGCCGGGAATCGACGGCGTCCGGCGCCCGGTGGGGTCCCTGGACTTTTACAACGGCGGGCAGACTGCGGGGGACTGGATCCTCAGTCTCTCCGACCTCACCATCAATGGCCGAACGGGCGTCCTCGAGGAGTGGTGTTTGGTCATCAACGGCGGGACGCCGACCGCTCCGTGTAACGCGATCGTCGAAAACGACTTCCCGATCTCGGGGACCGGTTTTCAGCGAATTCACGTGCAGTTCGACGGGCTGTCGGTTGGAAGTCACCACGTCGAGTTCCAGTACGTCGGGTTCGCTCCATTCCCGGCTTGTGGATTCAATGGGTTCGTGGGTCCGTCCGGCTTCGATGGAAATCAGGACAACGTGACCGCTCCGGTGTGCGGCTTCGACGTCAGCGCGGGATCCGGACCGAACCTGTATGGGTTCGATTTCGAGAGCCTGGGAAGCACCGGTCGAGCCACGATGGACTTGGAGACGGGTGATGAAGACGTGCCGAGCGCATTCACGGTCGACGGCGCGGCCTGCACTTATGAATGTTTCGGTCCTGACTGCGTGCCATGACTTCCTGAGTCACGTTCTCCCTTCCTGAAGCCCCTCGCGCTCCCCAACCACCGGAAGTTCCTCTTCGTCGGACCGGTCCGTCGCGGAATGGGAAGTAGTTCCCAATTTGCCGCGTTGGCGACAGGCCGTACCGCCGGGCCGACCGATAATGTCGTCACTATGGTCATGCAGCTCAGCCCATCCCTTCGGACTGTCGTCGGTTCCATCACTGCCTCAGCCATGAACGTGCCCTCGGGCGCGACCGCCAAGGTGGCTCGCCAGTCGCTTTCGGACTGGACGGGTCCGAAGCTCGACGCAGGCGAGCTCGATACGGCGGCCGCGGCGATTCAGGCTCGACTGGGGCTGAGTAACATCGATCAGCTCGCGGACGTTACCCAAGCAAAGTGCTTGGAGCACGCCCAAGACGCGATGGAGGGCGTCGTCCTTTGGGCGATCGTCCTGGCTGTCCAAATTCACCAGACGGGATGTGAAGGCCCCAAGAAGTGCTCCCTGCCAAAGCGGAACGACCCACTTCCGGAGCTCTCCGTCGAGGCGATCATGGGTCGATATGAAGATCCGGTGCGCCCGCGAGATCCGCTCGTCCTGGTCTTCGACAAAGTGGAGCGCACGACGCCGGACAACCCGACGAAGCTCTTCCTGGTGAATCGTTCGCTGTTGGCCAAGTCCGACCCCATCGCGCTGCCTGGTGACCTGACGAAGGCCGTCGACGGGCGCTACAGCCTCGTGCTCGGCGACGAGTGGATTCAGAAGGCGGGTCTGAAGGCCGGCAACATCATCGAGCTCTACCAGACCAAGGGTGATCGCAGATCGGCCGGAAAGGTCGTCGCTGTCAACGTCGCCGGGCCTGGAGTGGGTCGGGCTCCGCAGCTCCCCCCGGGCGATGTCATCGGAAATGTCACACCCAGAGCGATGTTCCGGCGGGACCTAGACCCAGTTCCTACGCGGATTCGTCCCGAAGGGTTCCTGACGCAGTTCGCCGACGGAAATCTCGAGATTCGAAGCAAGAGCTCGCTCGCCGTCGAGCCGATGGCCAAGATCGAAGTCGACAACCTTCGAACGGGTCAGCGTGGCGAGGGCAAGGTCGGAGCGGACGGGCACTTCAAGATCTCGGTTCCGGCGGAGAAGGACGACCCGATCCTGATCCGCGCGGTCGATCACTCGCACGCACCGCAAGACGCTCACTTCGAACGGCGGCTGAGTCTGGTGGCGGGTCGAGACGACGGTCCCATTTTGGCGCAGAACCCCGCGCTGCTGATGGACGGGCCTCCGGAGCTGTCCCTGGGAAGAGTGCGACTTTCGGACGGGTGCCAGGATCTCACCGCGGACCGTGCGGTGACCCCGGGTACGGTCGTGACTTTGTATCGAGCAACTCATCCCGCCGAACGCACGGTCACGGTGGCCGACGAGAACGGCTCCTTCAGCGTGCCCCTGCCGTTCGAGCCCCACGCCGACGACGTGTTGGTGATCGAAGGCAAGAACCCGTTTGCGCTTCGCAAGGATCCGACCGAGTGGCAGAGCAAGGCGGCGTTTCGCGTGGAGCTCGAGATTGAGTCCGATGGGAGCCTCGAGGCTACTCAGCGGGCCGGTCGAATCGTGGACGGGCAGGGCGCGGTGGGCCAGGCGTCCGAGGTCGACTTGGTAGAGCACGGCGAGCCGGTCAAGAGCACGCGGGCGCGCATCGAAGGCGCCCAGATCTCGTTCTCGACCTATGACTGGCGGACCGGCAACTCAGCCTCCCTGAGCGCCCGGACCGATCTCGAGTGCGACAACGCGGTCGGGGTGTTCAACTTCGACGCGTCGAAGGGGGAGGTGGTCGTCACCGTGAGTGCGGACAAGGGAGGTGGCTGGCGACGACCCGAGCTTGGCGAGCCTCGGGGCGCGCGGTCGTATTTCGAGGCGGTGGGTCGCGGGAGCTGGACCGATCAGAACTCGGTGACCCCGGAGCTTCGAAAGCAGCTTCACGCCAGAGGGCAGGGCGGATCCATCGACGTGCGCTTCGAGTCCCCCGAGGGGCGTGTGATTTCGCGGGGCAAGATGAACATCGAGGTCAAGGTGCTGCCCCACAACACGGGCGCGAGCGAAAAGAATCATCCGGTCTGGTTCGCAGTCCTCGACCCGTCGACCCTCAGCGCGTGTGAGTGAGGAGCGACTCATGGAAACGGCGAGCTCTCGACGTTCGGTGTTGGAAAGATCAGGGCCTCAGGCTCGGAGCAAAGCTCCCCCGCGATTCGAGCTTAGGTGTCTCGGCCTGGGGACCGTGCTGATCTCGGAGGAGTGGAAGCCGGGAGCCAGGGATGAGCTGCGGCGAACGACTCCGGCGTTGGCGACGATGCGGGCGACTCGAGTTCGAACACCGCCTTTTGCTCAGCTCTCCGCGGCCGGTACGATGGCCGGGGCGGTGACAGTCCACGCGAAGGCGCTATCGGAGGGCCTCGCGAGGGCGCGCGGTGTGACTTCGGTGAGTGCTCCGGCATCCTTCGAGATGTTCGACGGAAGGGTCGCGGAGCAGCTCGTGGCGGTCGTCGAGGTCGCTCCCGGCTGGCGAACGAGGCAGCGGCACGTGTTGATTCAACAGGGTGAGTGCGTGCACCATCTGATCATCACGGTGGCCGTTGGGAATGACCAAGTCGAGGAGGAGGCGATTCGCGCGTTGTCGACGTACTCACCGCGGTGAGTCAGCCGTCGCTGGTGATCTGCGAGACGAGCTTCCCGAGCACACCTTCGGCGTCGTTCGTGTCGATCTGACACGTTCCGGCCGCTTCATGGCCACCGCCGCCATAGGCAAGCATGAGCTCGCCGACGTTCGTCTTGGAGCTCCGATCGACGATCGACTTGCCGGTCGCGAACACGGTGTTCTGTTTCTTGAGCCCCCACATGACGTGGATGGAGATGTTGCACTCAGGGAAGAGCGCGTAAATCATGAAGCGGTTGGTCGGCCAAATCGTCTCCTCGTTGCGCAGGTCGAGGACGACGAGGTTCTTGGTCACCTTCGAACAGCGTTTGATCTGCTCGATCGCCTTGGGCTCATTCTCGCGGTAGAGGTCGACGCGTTCCTTCACGTCCGGCAGCTCGAGGATCTCGGACACCGACTTCTCGAGGCACGCGTCGATGAGGTCCATCATCAGCTGGTAGTTCGAGATTCGGAAGTCGCGGAAGCGGCCGAGGCCGGTCCGAGGGTCCATCAGGTAGTTGAGCAGCACCCAGCCGTCAGGGTGGATGATCTCGTCTTTCGAGAATCGCGCGGCGTCGGCTTTGTCGACGGCGGTCATGATTTCATCGCTGATTCGAGGAAATTTCTGGCGTCCGCCGAAGTAATCATAGACCACACGAGCGGCGCTCATCGCGTCGGGGTCGATGATGTGGTTTGCCGGTCGGTCTTTGATGCGACTCATTTCACTCAGGTGGTGATCGAAAGCGAGGTGTACGCCCGCCACATAGGGGACGTTGGTGGTGATGTCGCGAGCGGAGACCTCGACCTTGCCATCCTGCATGTCTTTGGGGTGCACGAACTTGATTTCCTCGAGCATGCCGAGCTCCTTGAGGAGCACGGCGCAAACGAGGCCATCGAAGTCACTTCGTGTGACGAGCCGGTACTTCATGGTGCGATGTCTAGCACGGAGCGGCCCAGGAGTCTCGGGGTCTGGCATCATCCTGGGCGAGGTCATCATCCCCTGAAGAGCTCCGCCGGCGTCGTCCGCAACCTGAATTCGTCGCTCGGCTGTCACAGCGGGCTCGCTGTGACAGCCAACTCAGGTGAGTCACTACTGAACATTTCCGACGGCCCACCGAAAATCGGACAGCGGGGCATGGCTTGAAATTGGCGCACGGCTTGAAACTGGGGCACGGCTTGAAATTGGGCAGGCGGCTTGAAATTGGGCAGGAGTCGGCCTTGGGGGAGCGAGGGCAAGGCTTGATTGAATCTGGCGGATCATCCCCGTTCGCGAAATCAGTAAAACGGCGAAACTTTCCAGCGAACGTTTCCGCTGTGACTGTCGATCGCGATCAGCGCGCCATCGGAGCCCTGGAAAAGCGTCAATCCGGCCCCAATTCCCAAAATCCCGGCGAATCGACCGAAATCATGCGAATAGGCCCAGCCCTTCAGCGTTCCTCTTCGGTCTCGCCGAATACTGCGGACACCCGCGGGTCGGTGCTGGGAGCCGGAAGCGGCACGGGAGTCCGCGCACAAGCCAGGAGGAAGCAGATGTAGCCGCCCACTCGCATGTTTGAATGAGTCATGGGATCACGAGGCTGGCCGCTGCGAACTCATACGTGTAGGAGCGAAACTGGGAAGGCACGGCCTGAAATTGGGGGGCCCACCGAAAACCGGACACAGGGGGCACGGCCTGAAATAGGGCACGGCATGAAATTGCGGGGTGGCACGGATTGAAATTCGGGCATCGCATCTCACAAGGGGGCACGCCTTGAATTGTCGCTCGGCTCCTCCTCGGGGATCAGGCTTGGCGTTTCTTTGGGCGCTTCTTCTGTGGGTCGACACTCGGCCGCTACGATAGGGCAAACAAAAACGCGGCCTGACGCGCCGGTGAGTCGACCGTTGGGGCACGGAGGATCAAGGACGTGTATCGTGCAGCCGTTTCTCATTGCTTCGACCACGCGGCAAGCCTCGTCTCGAGAGACAAGCGCTTGAATTTCCTTCGGAACCTCGGGCTTCTCACACTCCACCACCGCGCGCCGATGCGGCGCGATCTCTGACGACAACTCCGAGCCCGAACTGACGCACGAACTACTTGTACTCAGGGCAACGGCGACGAACAGGGGCCTCATAGCCTGGGCCTTTCGTGACGCAGGAAATACAGGGCTGTGGCGCAGTTCTCGGCCATAGTGGTCGCAGAAATCGGGTGCGTCTTCGCGTTCTCACTCGCTTCGTCGAGCCCATAAATATCCAAGCCGACCAGAGGCGCCGCCTGGGAGACATGCGCGAGCTCATGAGCAAGAGCGTAGTCGACGCTTGCGATCGCGACCACCGGCGGCGTGGCGTCGGTCGGATCTGGGACCGCGAAGGACTCGGTGGCTCGACCCACGTTGCCGGACGAGTCCGTGGCCGTCACTTCGATCACGTACTGCCCGGTTCCTTCGGGGGTGTACGTGATTTGCCCAGACAGGTCGGGCACGAGCGATGTGGTGACTCCGCGATTCGTCACCGTGACTTCGATCGTCGGGTCCGTCGTCGCCTCGATCGTCGAGATCACGATCGCCACCGGTTGGCCAATGCCAGCTCTTCGCGGCGTGATGGTGACCGTGACGACCGGCGCGGTCGTGTCGGGCACCGTGCTGAGGTTGAACGTGGCCGTGGCTGAGGCTCCGCGCGGGTCGGTCGCTCGCACGATCACGGGCAGCGGGCCGTGCGTCGTCTGCGCGGTGTATGTGAAGTCACCTGCCTCTGGGTCGATGTCGTTGCCCATCGGAGCTTGGTCCAAAGAGTATCGCACAGAATTGGCTTCTCCGGGATCTTCGTCCGTTGCCAAAGTTGCCAAAAGTCGGGTCAGGTAGCGCTCGCCCGGCGCCAGGGGTCGAGGGGTCGGGGTTTGGATGAACCTCGGGGCCGCGTTTACGTCGATCACTCTGAGCGTGAGACCGGCTTTGCACGAAGCTCGACGTTCACGCGGCGCCCTCACCGCGTGGAGGACGATTTCGCTCAGACCTCGGCGAAAACGTCGAGCGCCGCGCAAACCGCGCGAAACACGAGAGGCTGATCGCGATCGGGGCTTCGTGCTTCGTCGAACGGAACGAATTTCGGAGCTCGATGCCCGCACATGCCTGGGACCCAAGGAATCGGAACGATTTTCGGAGCACAAACGATTGCGCTCCTGCGATCGTTCGTGCATGCACACCTCGTGCGACCGATCCGACAGAACACCCCCGAAAAATACTGGTTCGTGACCTCCAGGACTTTGGAGTCCCGCTTCTTCTTGAAGCCAGACCCTCAGGCCGTCGAGATCGTGGGCTTCTTCCTCGCGCGTGCGCTGCGTAGGTTCCCGTCGATCCGACTTGCGGCCT
>CAYXDO010000053.1:0-65064 GCA_964463485.1 uncultured Myxococcales bacterium
TCGAAATTCGGCGCGGCTCTGCGAGGACTTCGTGCCCGTGCCCGTCCGTGCCCGTGCCCGATCCTGAGGCAGGATGAGGACCGGGCAGGATTATGGGAGTCTGGGCGAGTCTAGGCGGGCGCTCCCGAGCTGCAGATGGGTTGTCGCTCTCGCTTCCAGACTCACCGGCCGAGTGCACATTCTCCGAAGGCTCGCAAATTCGTCGCCGACGAAAACATTGCGTGCGATTTGTCGAATTTGGTGGGTGCCAAAGTCTCGAGAGAGACGCTAGTTTCTGGCCACAATGCGGCGGATCTTTCTTTTCGCCCTGTGGTTCGGGTGCGGTGGCGAAGAGTATCCCCACGGGGAGATTGCGGAGGGTATCATGGGTCCGCTCGGAGACCCCGTGCCCTACGCGAGCGCCGAGCAGCGAGTCACGTTCGCTCGTGGCCGGGATACTGCCAGGCGTCGGTTCGACCTGAAGGACGGGCTTGGACCCGCGTTCAACGTCACCTTCTGCGGAGCTTGTCACGAACGACCCGTGCTCGGCGGGAGCGCCGGTATGTACCGCACTTTTTTTCTGACTGGGTTTCGTACCCCAGACGGCGCTTTCTTTCAGGGAACGTCCGCCGGAATGTCTGGGGGCGTCCTCCGAATGTACGACTATTCTCCTTCGGAGCCCGCGCGTCCGCCGATTCCCGAAGCCACGACGATCTTCGCACAGCGCAATCCAATCCCTACTTTCGGTACGGGGTTGATCGCCGAAATCAGCGAGGAAGAGATCCTGTCTCGGGCGGATCCGGACGACGCTGACGGTGACGGAGTCAGCGGACGCGCCAACTTCGAGCGCGGCTTCGTCGGGCGATTCGGGCGAAAGGCCCAGACCGCTTCGGTCGAGGGGTTCATTCGCGGGCCGCTCTTCAATCACGCTGGCATCACGACCTTGGCACTCACCGATGAGCAGCGCGCCCGGCTGCCCGTCGACAGCTCCAGCCACCAAGTCAGTGACTCGGCGCCTTCCGCGTCCGGCCTGCGACCAGCTCAGGCGGCCGTGCTGGACCTGGAGCTGACCGACGACGATTCGGCTCCCGACCCCGAGCTCCCCCGGGAGGACTTGTTCGACCTGGTGAGTTTTACCATGCTGCTCGCCGTAGGTGAGGTCGAGCGGCTCGGCGATACGACCGAGCGCGGTGCGGAGCTCTTCGACGAGGTCGGCTGCCCCGCCTGCCATACACCCAGGCTGATGGGCCCGCGCGGACCCATCCCGATTTACTCCGACCTCTTGATCCATGACATGGGGCCGGAGCTCGCGGACGGGCTCGATCAAGGCGTCGCCACGGCGGCTGAATTCCGAACTCAGCCGCTGTGGTCGATCGGAGCCGTCGGACCGTACCTGCACGATGGGCGCGCCGATTCGCTGGAGCTCGCCATTCGCCTGCATGGAGGCGAAGCCGCGAGATCTCGCGATGAGTTGCTCGCCCAGGGTCCTGAAGCCATGGGTGACGTGGTGGAGCTCCTGCTGTCGCTCGGCGGGCGCGATCAAACCAGCCAGGGGCTCCTTCCGCCAGGATCGCCTGTCCCGCCCGTGGGTGAGTATGGCGGTCCGGCTTCGCCGCTCGGTGAAGCCGAGCTCTCGCGTTTCGTCGCGGGACGAGACCTCTTCGATCGCGACTTCGGGTTGTCAAGAGGGTTGGGTGCGCCGAGGTTCAACGGTGACTCCTGTCGGGCCTGTCACTTCGACCCCGTGGTGGGCGGATCCGGTCCACGCGACGTCAACGTCATGCGCCACGGCATCGTCAACGCCACCGGTGAGTTTGTCTATCCGGCGGTGGGTTCCATTCTTCACAAGGAGACTCGGCTTCGAAATCAAGGCGTGTCGCCTCAGCAGCAGGCTACGGTGTTCGAGGCCCGACAAACGCCGCACCTCTTCGGCCTGGGACTGATCGACCAGATTCCGGACTCAGTCATTCTGGTCCGAGCCGACCCCAACGACTCGCTCTCTCCGGAGGGCATCAGCGGCCGCCCGGCGTGGACCGACGACGGGCGCCTGGGGCGCTTCGGATGGAAGGCGCAGGTGCCGTCCGTCGATGAGTTCGTGCGCGACGCCACGGGAGCGGAGCTCGGGATGACCGTGGAGCGTCAGGAAGGTCTGACGTTCGGGCTCCTTCAGGACGACGACGGCGTACCCGACCCCGAGCTCTCCAAGGCGGACGCCGAGGTCCTCGCGTTCTTTCTGAAGAACCTGGGTCCACCGCCGCGCGTCGCCCAAGGTGAGGTCGAAAGAAGTGGACAGGCCGTATTCGAGCGGATCGGGTGCGCCGAGTGCCACGTACCGGCTCTGGCGAGCCCGGCAGGGGAAGTCGGTCTGTACTCTGATCTGCTGCTGCACGAGATCCTCGCTCCGAGCGCGATGGGTATCGAGGACGGATCGGCCGACGTCAGAGAGTTTCGAACCGCGCCGCTTTGGGGGCTCGCGAAGACGAACCCATACTGGCATGACGGACGCGCCGACACGATCGCGGAGGCCATCGAGCTTCACGAAGGGGAGGGGACCGCCGCGCGCTCTCTCTTTCGTCGACTCTCCGCGGTCGATCGGTCCGACCTGATGGCGTTTCTGGAGAGCCTATGAGACTCGAGCTCCTGGTCTGCGCGGGCTTTTGGCTGAGTTGCGCGGACGACCCCACTCGCTCCTCACCCGACGCGGGTCCCAAACACTCCGATCCAGTCGATCCCCTCTCGATGCCCGCGGAGCCCACGGTGTCTCCGGCGTCGTTCAAGTCCTCAGAGGAGTGTCAGGCGTGCCACCCAACTCACTTCGCCGAGTGGCGGAGCTCGATGCACGCCTACTCGATGGTGGACCCTCTATTCCGAGCGCTCGTCGCGATCCGAAGCGCTGACTTCGACGGAGCCCGCGACGCGTTTTGCATCCAGTGTCACAGCGCGATCGCCACGCGCGGAGGCGAAGTCAAACCGAAGTTCTCCTTCGAGTCCTTGTCGGCCATTGCGCTCGAGGGCGTCACTTGCGAGGCCTGCCACAAAGTCTCCTCGGTGGCCCGACTCTACAACAGCGGCCACGTGCTCGACCCCGCGGGGGCGATGCGGGGTCCGCTCGAGGTGCCGAGCGAAGCGTCCATGCACCCAGCGGAGTACTCGGAGGACTTCGAGAAGTCCGAGTTCTGCGCGGGTTGCCACAACGTCATCGAATTCACGTCAGTGCCCCTCGAACGACCCTTCGACGAGTGGCTCACGTCGCCGTCGAACCTCTCGGGAGAAACTTGCCAGAGTTGTCACATGCCCGAAAAAGAGGGGCGCGCCTCCGCGATCGGTCCTCCGCGAACGATCCACGACCATCGCTTCGTGGGGGTCGACGTCCCGTTGACGGAGGGGTTCATGCCTGAGGAGACTCGCGAGGACCTGAAAGACCGCGTGGCGGGCCTCCTCGGCGGGGCCGCCGAGCTTCGCTTGACCGTACCCGAACGTGTACCTGTGGGGCGACAACTAGACGTCGTCGTCGAGGTCGAGAACCTGGTTCGAGGTCACAATCTCCCGACCGGATCCACGTTCCACCGCCAGTGCTGGGTCGAGCTGAGGGTCGAGGACTCGAGCGGCGTCGAGCTCTACTCGACCGGAGCTCTAGATCCCAACGGTGACTTGAAGGACCACTTCAGCGAGCTCGAACCTTACGCCGATCATGATCTGATTCGATTCGGCTCCAGGTTCGTCGACGATCGCGGAAATCCAACCCTCTTTCCGTGGCTCGCCGCCGAGCACATCAGCTCCACCATCCCTCCGGGCTACTCTCGGTCTCGGAGCCTCTTCGTGAAGACGAGCAGCGCGAGCAGAGGCCGAGCGACTGTCGAGGCGCGGCTCCTCTTCCGCGCCGTTCCTCCGTTCCTGCTGAGGGCCCTAGGGCTCGGCGCACAGGCCGAGCGCCTCGATGTTTACGAGGTCGCGACCGCGAGCGTCGCACTCACGCTGGAGTGATCATGAGACCCGCAACTTTGCCGAAGCTGTTCGCGGCCCCCGCGGGCTCGACCCGACTGCTGCTTACTCTCTTCGTCGCCTGCGCGGATCCGGAGCCGAGCGATCCGCCGTCACCGCCTGCCTGGGTCGAGAGTCTCGCCCTCGACCAGGGCGGCTGGCTCCTCTCGTCTTGGGGACCCGCCAAGAACGACGTGTACGCCGTAGGCGGCTCCCCCGAGAGGGGACTGATCACGCACTTTGATGGTCAAACGTGGACGCCGATCGAGCTCGGATTCGACGTACCCCTCATCAACTGGGTTCATGGCTTTGGGCCGACAGACGTCTATTTCGTGGGAACTCACGGCACGATTCTGCACTTCGACGGTGCACGATTCACGAAGTCGGCGACGGTGACTTCGGCCGACCTTTGGGGCGTTTTTTGTGCTGCCCCCGATGATGTGTGGGCCGTAGGAGGAGGCGCGCGCCGCGTCGAAGACGCGACCGTGCTTCATTATGACGGGATCCGCTGGGAGCGAATGAGCACTCCGGAGCTTCAGCACCCGAACGTATTTTCGTTCTTCAAAGTCTGGGGCACGTCGTCGCGCGACGTCTACGTGGTCGGACAGCGGGGCGTCGTGCTGCGCTGGGACGGCGCTTCGTTCACCGAGCTCTTCGTCGGCTCGAGCGAGGACCTCGTTTCGGTGTGGGGCACGGGGCCTTCGAGGATCGCGATCGTGGGAGGCCGGTCGAACGGCGAGCTGGTCACGTTCGACGGGATCGATTGGGCCAGAGAGCCGCTGGCGCCCCTCCCAGGGCTCAACGGAGTCTGGTTTCGCGACCCATCGAAGGTTCACATCGGGGGTGAAGACGGAACGGTCGCGACCTACGACTGGGAGAGTCGCGAGGTGACCTTGGAAGTGCAGAAGACTCACCTGAGTATTCACGCTTTGTTCGGGGTCGGGGGAAAGTTGCACGCCGTGGGCGGAAGTCTCTTGTCGATCGAGCCCCCGCACCGCGGCGTCGTTCTCACGCGAGAACTGCGAGCCGAGGAGTAGAGCAAAGCGATGCACGTTTGATTCTCTGTCGACTCGGTGGGCTTCGCTCTGTGCCTTCTGTGGTTTTTCCGGCGGCCCCGGATTCGCGCGGACTTCAGCGAGGCCTCTGCCCGAAGGAGTAGAGAAAGCGATGCACGTTTGATTCTCTGTCGACTCTGTGGGCTTCGCTCTGTGCCCTCTGTGGTTTTCCGGCGGCCCCGGATTCGCGCGGACTTCAGCGAGGCCTCTGCCCGAATCGGCCCGACACTGCTCTGATGCCGCTGCGGAGCTCCGTGGCGCTTGCCATTCGCCGCCCCGCGTAGGACTGACTTCCGGACGAATGAGTCGCCAGTGGGCGTTCTTCGCTTTGTTCCTGTTGCTCGCGTCTTGCTCCGGGTGCGCTTGGGTCCGTTCGATCTTTTCTCCCGGGCGTCCCGCAGCAGAATCGTTGACTCAGTTCACGCTTCCGGAGCCTGACCTGAGTGGCGCGCGGCGCCTCGACTTGTGGGCGACGTACTTCCGCACTCATCGAGCGCGGGCCGTATCGGACGGCGTCGAGCTGTTGGCCGCCGACGGCGGCTCGCTCGGGGTTCGGCTATCTCCTCGCGACTTCTGCCAGGCGGCGATGGACGGAGCGGTGCGTGTGGAGCGCGCCAAGGGTGCGGTGACTTTCGGGTTCGCCGGACTCGGTGACGCCCCGCAGACTGATTGCTCGAAGCGCTTCCCGAAGCAATCGGCAATCTCGAGGACGCGATTTGCTCGTACTCGGGGTGAGTTCGGAGATGGCGCGGGCGGGCGTCGGCTCGTACCGCTGCGGAGCTTGGCCGTCGATCCGAAGGTCATTCCGATCGGCTCGGTCGTGTATGTCCCGCAGGCTCGAGGCCTGTCTCTCTCCGTTCCCGGCGGGCGCGACCTCGAAGATCGGCGCGTCGAGCACGACGGTTTCTTCTTCGCCGCCACGACAGGCGGCGCGATCGACGGACACAAGATCGACGTGTTCATCGGGCCGCTCTCCCAGAACCCTTTCAGCTTCGTCCAGAGCACGAAGCGAGGAACCTTCGAGGCGTATCTCGTCGAAGACGGAGCGCTCGAGCAGGCGTTCGAAGCCCTTCATGGACGGACCCCTGCCGCCATCGCGGCCGCGACGGGAGAGGACTTCGGGCCCCGCCCCGCCTGGTCTTCTCACGCCTGGGCGTCGCCGTGGTGAGCCGACTCGCGTTGGACCGCTCCCGGGACTCCGGCGCCTCTGCTTCGCCCCTTGCGAATTGGGAACCAGTACACAAAACACCGACCTGCGCACGAGCACGTTCGCGCCCCGAAGCCGACAATGACCTCGGAGATCGAAATGAAAGTCGTCGGGCGTATGAACGGTCCTGTCACGGGCGTGGTCACGGAGAAAATCCCGGTCGGCCAGCTCCAACTCGCCTCCTCGCGTCGGGCAGCCCTTCGCACGCCGCCGCTCCGCCGCCTCGAAGCGCTTCCGATCCCGACGCCGCCGTTTCGTCGAACGAGCAGCTTCGGGAAGCTTCCGATCTCTGCCCGCGCCGCTCGTGAGACCGCGCGGGTCCAGACCCCGGCAGGCGGCGCTTTGCTCGGGGCCACTCCGCGCGGCGTCGTGAGCGGAGCCACCCTGGCCGCCGCGAGCCGGCGGAATCCCATTCACATCGCGAAAGTCTCCGCGCCCAGCGCCCTTGCCTCCGCGGTCACCAAAGCCCTCGAAGGGGCTCTCCATGCGGAGCCCAAGCAGCTCGAAGACCTCGCCGACAAGCTCAACCCGGGCGAGCAACTCTCGCTCGTCGCCTCGCTCTCGAAGTCAGAGCACAACCTGGTCGTCGATCTTCACCTCGCCGAGCCGGACACCGGACGGGTCGTCGCGGCCGCCAGCTTTCCCTGCCGTGAAGCTTCCTCTCAGCTCCCCGACGTCGCCCGAGACCTCATCCGAAGGTTGGTGGCCAAGGCCAAGGTGACCCTGTGAAAGCCGTGTCCGGACTCCGTCGCATCCAGCCCATGGAGCCAACGATGAAGACGCAGAGCGCCCCCGCCAAACAAACCCCTCGCGAGGCCCAAGTCTCGACGCGCGATCGCCGCAGATTCTCGACGCCGCGCCGCGCGCTCCCCGCGCGACCCGCCAAGCACCCATCTCGCCCGCCGCACCCGCGTGATTTCGAGGCTACTCTCCCGTCCCCGAGGCGCACCGACGTCCGTCGAATCACGGAGCAACATCGCCTCGCGCCCGATGGCTCCGAAATCCGCGAGCTCTCCGTCGGGATGCGCGGCGGAATGTGCAACTGCCGCCTCCCCGCCGGGCAGGTGTCGTCTCCCCGGTTTCACAAGAACGTCGAAGAGATCTGGTTTTGCGGATCCGGAACCGGCCAACTCTGGATGAGTATCGACGAGCGAGACGTGATCGTTCCCCTCCATTTCGGAACGTCCGTGACCATCCCTCCGCGAACACCCTTCCAATTTCGAAACACGGGCCTCGACACGCTGAGTATCATGATCGCGACCATGCCCCCGTGGCCCGGTCCCGAAGAAGCCGTGTCGACTCCAGGCCTCTGGGATCCACGAAATCCGATCGAAGGGCGTTGAAGAGAACAGCACCCAAATGCGCCCAGATGCTCGTTTTGGGCTGACTCGGTGTTACAATTCCAGCGATGCGCCCAATCGAGGAGGGCTTGGACCGATGCTGAGCGTCGTGTTCCTCGCCGCAGCCGCAATGGCGCAGACGCCCGATCCATCCGCCCGCATCGAAGCTCATGTTTTCGCTGCTCGGCCGTTGGCCCTCGCCACCGGCCTGGCTCGGGGCGGCGGGATTCAGATCAGCACCGGGGTCGGTCCGTTCGAAATGGGCGCTCGCGCGAGAATGGGTTCGGTCGAAGAGAATGACCTCGTCTTCAGCGTCGCGCACACCGAGCTGGCCGCCGGCTTGGCCGGCGGCTATACTCATGCCATCGGCGTCGGTCGTGTAGGGATGGGTGTGGTGGCGGAGCTCCAGGGAGTGCGCGAAGTGCGGTCGAGACACCAGGCTGAGCGTCTCGCGCGAAGTGGCCTCGAGCTTGACACGCAATCCTGGGCCTTGGGCGTCTCCGTGGGATTCGAGGTCGGGATGAGCGTGCGCGTCAGTGGACCTTGGTCGGTCGGAGTGGCCGGCGGCCCCACCCTCACCAAAGTCGGGAGCTCCGGCGCCCGCCTGGGCTGGGTAGGTGCTGCGCTGATCGCCTTCGATCTCGGAGGGGGCTCATGAGTCGCGATTGGACCGCCTCCGCCGCGCTGCTGAGTACGCTCGCCTGCGGATCGGTCGATGACTTGGGCGCCGAGGCCGAGACACTTGCAAGTCTCGAGGTGAGATTGGCGGGTCCACCTCTGACTGTCCGAAACCTTCGCGTTGGAGTCTTGTGGGCGGCGTCCCCGATCTTCGTACCCTTCTGTCACGAGCACGGCCCGACGCCGCTCGACCCCGGACGCCAGGTGAAAGGCGTCGCCGCGGCGGGCTGCCGTGACCCCTTCGAATTCGTGCCCGAACGCTTGGGGCCCTCCGTTCTGCTCGTCCCGGGAGAGACTTCTGTGACGATCTCGTTCGAACGCCTACCCTCGCCCGAGGTCCTGGTCGGACCCCTCGAGTCCCGGATCGCCTATGGCTCCGTCGTCGTCTTCGAGGATCTCGACGGGAACGGAGACCTCGATCTCAGGCGGGGCTGCGGCTTGGGCTCGAGGGGGCCCGACTCACCTCGCGAGCGCCGTCGAGCTCAGGAACCGATCCTCGCCTCTTCCTTCACCACACTCACGGCGCCCCAAGACCGACTGGTTTACCTGGAGGGTCAGTTCGACGCCGACAGCAACTTCTACCCCGGACCCTCGAACTGTCTGGACCGGCCCCGGCCTGGATTTTCTCGGTGGCTCGTGGGCGGCCTGCTCGACGAAGGGGCAGAATGCAAGACCGAGCCCCTGGCCGAGGGCATGGACCTCCGCGTCGGCGATCCATCTGCATTCGAAAACCTGGCGTGTACTCAGTCAAGCCGCGAGAGCTTTTCGAGACCTCCACGATCCCGACTCGAAGATGTCCTCTTCGAGTGCACGGACGACGGCTCCATCGCCGTCGCCGAACCGGAGTGTGACTGTCCAGACGTACGGGTGCTCTCTTTGCGCGGCTGTTTCGACGACGCCGCCTGCTCCAATCCCGACTGGGATCTCACGAACGACGTGCCCGAGTGGTGGCCCTGCGAAGTCGAACCGCGGCGACCCTGACATGAGTTTTCAGCTCCTGGCTATGCTCGCGGCCACCTCGACCGCCAGCTCGACCGCCACCTCGAGCGCCTCCGAGCCTCTCGAGAGAGTCTCCCTCGAAGTGGAGTCCGCAGAGTCTGCTTGGTCGAGCCCTGGCTTCCGAGTCGCCACCGGCTACTCCATCGACGTGCTGTTCGGCGTGGATGACGTCCCCGACGGGGTCTTTCACGACGCCTCCCTCAGACTCGGCGCGCGCCTCGACCCCTATTGGTCCTTGTTTCTTTCCCTCGTCTACGGAGCGCGACCTGGTGTCCTCCCGATGCTCACCTACCGCGCCACAGTCGAACCCACGCTTCATCTGAGCCCGGAGATCTCGATATCACTCGGCGCCGGCCTTGGAGGCATCGTCATCTCCAACACCGGTGAGTTCACGCCCGAGCCCGACGGAGGGTTGGTCGCGAGCCTCACGATTCCGTCTGCCAAACCGTTGCTCGGAGCCTGCTCCGGCGCAGGGTTCGCCGCGACCGCGCGTATCGAGAGCGCGCTCGTCATGACCGAGCTCCTCTCGATGGGGCCTTCCGTGAGCGCGGCCGTCCAGTGGACTCGGTGCGTCCAGTCGACCTTCTCCTCCGACCTCGACACCGGTGAGTCGATCGATCTCGTGCAGCTCTGGCAGCACACTCTCGTCTCGGTAGGGTGGACCTTCTGGTGGCGCTGACTTTCATCGCGGCGCTCGCGCTCACTTCACCCGTGGCCACGTCGACCGAGGCTCCCGCGGCCTCGACGAGCTCGGCGGCGTGGACTGAGCCGGATTTGGCCGCGACCGGCACGGGCTCTGTCGCGCTCGCCGATGGGTTGCTCGAGGGGCGAGCGCTCGAGCGCGGTACCCATCGGCCGATCGCGTTTGCCGAGGTCCACTTCGGCGGGGCAGTGACTTCCACCGAGTTGGCCGGCGAGGATGGGCGATTCCGGATGTCCGCCACGGGGACCATCAGCATCGAGATTTCGGCGCTGGGCTACGAGCCCTTTCGACAGGTCGAAGTCATCCCTGGCGGTACCCGGCTGGAGGTCGCGTACCTGCTCGTCGCGACTCGACGAAACCCATACGAGGTGATCGTTCGAGGAACCAAGGACAGAACGGAAGTCTCCCGTACGCGCCTACGTGGCCGAGATCTCACTCAAATCCCCGGTACCTTCGGAGACCCGTTTCGCGTCATCTCGACTCTGCCAGGCGTGTCCCAATTGATGTCGTTGCTGCCCTTTCCGATCGTGCGAGGGTCGAGCCCGGGCAACACCGGATTTCTGATTGACGGAGTTCGGGTGCCGCTGTTGTTCCACCTCCTCGCCGGGCCTTCGGTGATTCATCCGGAGATCATCGACGAGGTCGAGTTCTATCCAGGTTCCTTTCCCGTCGAGTTCGGAGGGTACACCGGAGGGATCGTGAACGGTCGGACCCGTTCGGCGGTCCCTGGAGAGAAGAAGATCGACGTCGACGCCAACTTCTTTCAGGCCGGCGGTCTCTATCGCGACGCGTTCCTTGGAGGGACCGCGACTTTTGCCGCCCGCTATGGGTATCCTGGGTTGTTTCTCAGTCTCGCGAGCCCGCGAGTTTCGCTGAATTACTTCGACTACCAGGCACGACTCGACTTCGGTCAGAGTCGCACGGGTACGGTCGCGTTCCGACGCTCGTCGAGTTTGTTCCTGTTCGGGGGGTACGACGGTTTGGATACGATTCCCACCGGGCTTCCGGACGACGCGCCCCTCGAGCCTACGCTGCGGTTTCAATTCCACCGAGTCGACCTACGTCACCGATACGGAACGCCGACTCTGCGCGGAGAGCACCAACTCGTCTTGGGCTTCGATGACTCCCTGGCGCGAGATCAGGCGACGATTCGGAGCTACAGCGGCGAGCTTCGTTCGCGGCTCCGCATCGCCCCATCCGAAGCCGTGGAGCTCGGTCTCGGAATCGACGGGCTCGTCAAGCGCGCCGCCTTCGAGACTGGGGCTGAGGGCGCCGCCGATATCGAGGCGCTGCTCGGGCTCGACCAAGAGCCGACTGACTTGCTCTTCGTCGGCGGAGCGCTCGCCGAGCTCGTGCTCCGTCCTTCCGACGATTGGGTGGTGCGACCGGGCGCGAGGGTCGACATCTACTCGGACACCCGGGTCGCCCACGCCGGAGTCGACCCGCGCGTGACCGCGAGGTACCGGGCCGCCGCCCAGTCCGACCTCTGGCTCGAGGCTGGACTCGGCCTCTATCACCAGCCTCCCAGGTTCACGATCCCCATTCCTGGCCTCGACCAGCTCGCCTTCGAACGAGGCCTGCTCGAAGCAACTCAGGCGAGCCTGGGCCTATCGGCGAAGCTTGGCCCGATCGGCTTGGAGGTCGACGGGTATTTCAATTGGATGGATCCGATTCTCTACGACTTGTCCGTCAATCCGACCGACGTGACCCAGCCGGAGCCGGTCGCGCCGCCGGGCCAAGCGCCGCCCACACCCCCGAGGGACACGACCGGGCTCGACGATCGGCTCGGTGAGTTGCTCGTTCCGGCCACCGGTCGCGCCTACGGCCTCGAAGTCTTGATTCGGCGCGAGTCCGCCACCGGAGTCTCCGGTTGGATCGCGTACACACTCTCGAGGAGCGAGCGACTTCGCGAGGAAGGGTGGGTCAGCTTCGACTTCGACCGGACGCACATCTTGAACGCGGTCTTGAGTATCCCCCTGGCGCGACGGTGGCAGCTTGGGCTCCGCGCGCAGGTTCTCTCGGGTCGGCCGCTCACCACGACGGGTGGGCTCTCGAGAGTGAGAACAGACCCATTCGTGCGATTCGACCTGAGGGTTGACAAGACCGTCGTGTTCAACGACTGGCTGCTCGACTTCTACGCCGACATCACCAACGTCGTGCTCGCGGCGGAAGAGCTCACCGCGGAGCAGAAGCTGCCCTATGTCCTGCCCACCCTTGGCTTTCGCGCCCTGCTCTGAGTTTGGCGCCGACCGAAGAGATGGAGAGCTCGACGATTTCCCGTGCGTGCTCGCGCTGTGCTCGCGCTCTTGACGCAGCAGTGTTGGACTACTCTGTTCGTCGGGCCAGTTCGAGAGTATCGTTCCGGCGTGACCGTGAGGCGAGTCGGCGGCGTGGCGGCAGTGGTGTTTGCCGCTGCATGCTCCGAGGCCCAGCCGGTGCGAACGTGGGCGCTGGCGGGCGACGAGCTTGGTGCGCTCGTGGTTCTTCGAGGCACGCGCGGCGCGATCCTCGCCGGACCCTTCTCCCCAGACGCTCCCGGTCCCGTGCGGCTCGAGGCAGAAGCAGGCGAACGAGTTTTCAGCGTGAGTATCTCGATTTCGGACCTGGAGTCGGCTAGGCCGCCGGTGATCCTCTCTCGATTCGACGGCCTGCGCATGGACTTCGAGGGTGAGGCCTGCCCGGAGGGGAGGGTCCGAGCTCGCGCGCTGCGACTTCCGCTTCCCGCGACCGCTCGTGTCAGCGAGCTCCTGGATGCTGGCTTCGTCGCGCGTCCGGACTACCAGGAAGTGTTGCGAAGCGCCGGGCTGACTCTCGAGCTCCCCGTCGACGAAGCACGATTTCCCGCACCAGTTGCGTTGACGGAATCGCTCGACGTGCCCGACCAGCCCAGCTCGGTCGCGGGGCCTCGTGAGTTTCCGTACTTTCCCGCGACCGCTGCTGTGAGTCACGGCGACCAACTCGTGGTGATGCAGCCGGGGTCTCTCTCGATCGTCCGCGAAGGCTCTATCGTCGATACCTTACCCATTCGACCGAGCGGAGCTCGGTTCACCGCGATCGCGCCAAGTGGTCCCGGGCTCTGGGTAACTCTGGCAGCGGAGCTGGGCACGGATTTTCAGAGTGAGCTCCTGAAAGTCGAGCTTCGGCCGGAGGGATTTGGGTCTGTGGAGACGGCGACGCGGACCCTCGGCTATTTCTCGGACGTGACCGTGGACTCGCTCGGGCGGACCATCGTGGCCGTCGCGACCAAAACCTCGGGCCGTATCCTCCTCTTGGATTCGGGAGCGGTGGCGGTCGCCGAAGCGCCCGAGCGACCCAATCGGCTTCTCTCACTCTCGAGCCCCACCGTGCCCTACCTCGTCGCCGGCGAGGGGGGCGGGTTGCTCGAAGGGACTCGTCAGAATGGGTTGGTGCCGCGCGAGTACCCGCAAGCGCTGTCCGGGATCCGCGCGCTCGCTGCCACGGCGGACGCTCGACGCGTTTGGACGGCCTCTCACGTCGGCGGCATGACCGCCGAGCAGGCGGACGGCGGCCTATTCTTTGGATCGGAGCTCCTCGTACTCTCCGACGAAGCTCGGTGTGCCACTCAGGACTCGTGCGGCCGTGCTTCCTTGGGCGGGAACAAGCTTCAGGACGTCCTCCTTTTGCCCACGAAGAATGGTCGCGAAGAGCTCGGCGTGCTGGTTGCGGAGTGCTCCTCGCTCGGAATCGTCGACCCCGAGACGAAGCTCGTTTCCTTCGGAGCCACAGCTGACTTCGGCCCGGAGACCGGCAGAGGACTGCCTCGGCTCGCGCTCGGGGACGACGGGACGCTCTTCGTGGTCCGCGCCGGCGTTGTGAGTCGCGCTCTCCTCGACTCCGAATGACTCGAACCGGCATGCCGATCGATGCCCCTCGCTGATTTCTTCCGGCCAGAAAAAAAACTGAAGCTCGTGCGTCGAAGTGCGATCAACTCTTGGTCCGACCCAGAAGGCGCTGTGCGTGGCGTACGGCCAGCGCAGTGCTCGTCTCGCGCACCGGCTGCTCCACGAATACGTGGTCGGAGTGAATCAGAGCGACCAAACCGGTCTTCTCGAAGACGGTCTCGAGCTCGGCCCTTACGCCGCACAGCAACACATGCACGCCCCTGCCATGCATGCGCCGAACGAAGTGGTCCAACATGTGAGTTCCTACGGCGTCTGGGTTGCGTACTCTCTTCACCCGCAGCACCAGGATCTTCACCTTTCCGTCCAGCCTCGACTCGATCATGTCCAGGTGACTCTCGAGCGCCGGTCCGGCCGCGAAGAACATCTCTCCCTCGAGGCCGAAAATCAGCATCTCCGGATCGGGCTCATCTGCCGCAAAACGTTCGTGAACGTGTCCGTCCTCTCCGAGCACGAACTCGGTCAGCAACATGCGCCCGGTTCGCGGGACCGCCAGCGCGAACGACAGCAGCACGCCGATGATGATGCAGAACTCGATCGACACGAACACAGCGGAGAACGCCGTCGCCACGATGATGATGGCGTCGAAGCGCGTGGCCTTGATGCTGTAGGCGAGCGCTTCCTTGTCGACCATGCGCCAAGCGGTCACGATCAACAACCCGGCCAGCGCTGACTTCGGGATGAACCGGGCCCAGGGTGCAAAGACCAGCATGATGATGGCGACGGCCGCCGCGGACCAAACCCCTGACCACTGAGTTCGAGCGCCGGCTTGCTGGTTGATCGCCGATCGAGTGAGTGAGCCGCTGCCCGGAATACATTGGAAGAAGCTCCCGCCGAAGTTGGCGAGGCCCTCCGAAAGACATTGCTGATTGAGATCGAGTCGCTGTCCGGTTCGATTGGCGATCCCTTTCGCCATCGCGAGCGCCTCGAGCAATCCGAGGAGCGCGATGGCGAAGGCGCTGTATGAAAGCTCCTGCACACGACCCCAAGAGATTTCGGGTGCCCTGAAGCCGGGCAGGGATCCCGGGATCACGCCGACTACCTGGACACCCAGCTCGTCGAGCTCGAAGAATGCAGTCAGCCAAGCCATGAAAGCTACGACGGCGAGGAGCTCGGGGAAGAGCGGAGCCTTCAGTCGATCCTTCGCCAGGCGAAGGACGACGACGAGCGCGATGCTTGCCAACCCGACAGCGAGAGTAGGGACGTGAATCGGAGCGTCGCTGGCGAGCGTTCGCCAAAGGCGAACGATGAAGTGGTCGGAAGGACTTCCGACCGCCTTGCGACCCAGAAGATTCTTGAGCTGATCGAGCACCAGGAGGGTCCCGGCGCCCGCCGTGAAGCCGACGACGACGCTGTGACTGATGAGTCGCGTCAGGTCGCCCAGCTTGAGCAACGATATCCCCAGCTGGATCGCGCCGATCAAGAACCCGAGGAGCACGACCATCTCCAACTTCTGATCGGCCGCGATCATCGCAGTGGCGCTGAGGATCGCGATGCTCGTGGCGTTGGTGGGCCCGTTGATGAGTTGCCTGCTCGAGTCGAAGATTGCGCCGATCGCGGTCATGACTATGGCGGTATAGAGGCCGTAGACGGGGTCGACCCCGGCGGCCAGCCCGTAGGCCATGGCTTGCGGAACGGCGACGGCCGCCACGGTGAGGCCCGCGATGAAGTCCGCGCGGCAGTCGACCCAACCGTATCGCCGGAGCGAATCCAGCGCAGGCACGTACCGCCACAAGCCTGTCGCGACGGGGCTCACGATGAAGAGCCTCGGTCTTTGAATGTCGCGGTCAACTTCGCGAACGCTTAGAGGAACGTGGCGCCCAGGTCGAGCCTTCTGTTGACCCCGGACGCAAGCGAGGCCTTGATTCGCGGCCCTGGCGAGCGTAGGCCATCGGAATGCCCAGGACCGTGTCGAAGAAGCTCTTCACGCTCGAATTTCCGGACACTCCGAGCCGAGGGGAGGCGCCGGGCGGCCTCGACGGGTGGCGCATCGGAGAAGCGTTTGCGTTCTCCGACACGGAGGTTCTGTTCCTCGGTGGTTCACCGCGCACCGAGCTCGAGCCGCGTCGTCCCGGACCCGGCGTCGTCGCGCCACCAAACACTCCGCCGCTGTCCGGACCGGTGATCGCGTCGAAACGCGAGCTTCACTTTCCGAAGCTCGCGTCGGTCTTCACCGACAAAGAGCTCTACCGAGAGGGCAAGGACACGGTTCGAATCGTGAGCTTCGTGCCGAGTCGGGCTCGCACGACGGTCAAGGCGTCCCTCGCGCTGTTCGGCTCGCCGCTCGCCGATCTGGATGTCTCGCTCGACGACATGGGGATCGGCGTGTTTGAATTTCCGGAGCCGCCGGCGGGTGAGTACGAGGTGAGGCTGCTCGCATCGAGCGCCCGCTTCACCGTCGCCGAGTACAAGCTCGCGCCGCTCACCGCTCGCTTCGACGGAATTACTTTGGGCGCCAAGGATCTTCTGGAGTTTTCGGCCATCCTCGAGACCTATGGAGTGCCGTTCGTTGGAGACGTCTCGGTGCGCTTGATGGACGGCGCGCACTGGCCCGCGCGAGAGCTTCAGAAGATCCAACTCTCCGCGGGGGCGTCGGATCAGGGTCGGATCTCCGGCCGACTGACCTTGGTGGGTCAGGGCCCCTTCTCTCTGGACGTCGTGGCCAAAGCCGACGCCGCCAAGACCGCAACGCTGCCCGTACCGGGATCTCGCGCGTCCGAGCGTGCGCCGCTGGAGCTCGATACGTGGGGTCGCAAGTCCAACGCGCGACTGATGCCGTTCGAAGGCTCCCACGAGCTTCGAGGCTTCTTCGTCGCTTCGGAGCCCAACCCAGAATCGATCGCTCCGCTCTCCGTGCCATCCGTGGATCGAGATCGAATTACGATCCGTCTGGATGTGCGAGCTTCCGCGTACCGCATCGTAGCTATCGATCTCGAGACGCAGGCCGTGAGTGAGACCTTCGGCGCTCGAACGGAGCCCGGCGCGACGGTAGAGCTCGCGCACGGGGGAGCGGCCACGCTGGTGTTGGCCGGAGTCAGCTACCTCGGCCACGCTTTCGAGGGACGTGCCGTGTTTCTGCGCCCGACTGCGCCGGCGCTTGACTTGAAAGACTTCGAGGCATCCGAGCCTCTTTCCCTCGACGCGCCGGCGAAAGCGGAGCCTGGGGCGACGGTCACTCTGCGGGCGCGCGGTCCGGAGGGCGCCAGTGCGTTCGTCTTGGTGAAGGACGAGCGGCTCCAAGTGACCGACACGCCGGTGAGTGCCACCGCGGCGAGCTTGCGGCGTCAGGTCGAGGTAGGCCTCGGCGTTCTTTCCGATCACGAAGTCAGGACGACGCTCGCCGAGTTGTCTCCGCGACCGCCTCCTCCGCCGGTCTTCGCGGCGATGGGAGGCGCCTTTCCCGAGATGGCAATGCCGGCGATGGCCGTCTCCCGCAGCTCCGGAGTCGTGCGCGACAAGTCCGCGCGACCGCCCCCGGCGCCGGCTGCCGCGCCCGAGGCGCTCTCGAAGGGCGCTGACGAGAAGCCCGAAAGCGCTCCGCGCACCGACTTTCCAGAGGTCGTGCTCGCGAGAGTCGTGAAATTCGATGCGAACGGCCGATTCGAGGAGTCCTTCAAGCTCGGTCAGGCCATGGGTTCGATGAAGATCGAGGTCTTCTGTGTGTCGGGCCTCGACTGGCACTTCGCGGACCGCACGCTCCTGGTGACCAAGCCCGTGTTCGGAGAGCTCGTGCTTCCGAAATTCGTGGCCGCCGGTGACTTCGCCGAAGGTCGACTCTACGTAAACGTCGCCGAGGGAGTCGCCAAAGTCACTGTCGCTCGCGATGGCTCGCCGGTGTCACTCCTTTCGGGTGAGTCGGAAGGCCCGATCATCGAGCTGTCAGCGCCGGGCGCCACCGTCTCGTTTGCGGCCAAGAGGGGTGAGTATGTCGCAAAGGTGGAGAGCGGAGCGAGCTCCGACCAATCGCGCGGTCGCGTCGACGAGCCAGGAAAGCTGGTGTGGCTGCAGAAGGCGATCCGGATGCTGCAGGTGGGTGAGCTCCTCGAACGCACCGGACCAACCGACCTCGCGCTCCAAGTGCTGCCGAGCCTCGACGAGGTCTTCGAAGGAATGGTGGGAGGGTTGAGAGGCTACGAGCACGCCTGCTGCGAGCAGACCAGCGCGGTGCTGCTGGCGGCCGCTGCGGCCTATCTCACGAGCAAAACCGAAGACGACAAGAGGAAAGCCTCGAATCACATCCGAGCGTGTGTGGCGCGCGAAAAATCGATGCACCTGCCGGGTCGCGGCTTCAAGGGCTGGCCGAACTACCCAGACGAGGTCTTCGTATATTCTCCGGGGGCCACCTTGAACCTGCTCCAGGTCGAAATGCTCCAGGCTCACTCGCTCGATCCAGAGCTGGGTAAGGCCGTCGCCGAGTGCCTGGACATGGCGAGGGACGCCGCGCGTGCGCACCGCATCGAGACGGCGCCCGCGGCGCCCAAGAGCGCCCGCGAGGCTTACGGGCGCTTCAGCAAGTTCGTCGAAGACCGCCAGCGCATGGCAGAGTTCATTCGGGAACGTGTCGAGCCCTGGGAGAAGGAGATGAAAGCGATCCTGAAGTTCGAGCTCCCAGGGTTCAGCACCGAGACCTATCATCGAACTCCCGCGATGATCCGCGCGGAGACCGCGTTCGGCGCCGCCGCTCTCATCGAGAGCGGTGGAGACCTGCAGGCCCGCGGCCTCGAGCTCGCCAACACCGTGCTCGGGGCGATTCGTGAGAACGGATCGATGTACTCGACCCTAGACTCGGTCGCAGCGATGACTCTGCTTACCGCGTTGGGTAAGGCTCGTATCACCGCGGGGCCCACCTCGCGTGTCGAGCTCGACGGCCGCGAGACCAAGCTCGCCGACGCCGTGAAGCTCGAAAACGTTCGCTCGGTCAAACCGCTCGACGCCCCGGTGCAGGTCCAACTCACTCGCCTCGTCGAAGAGGACTACACGGCGATCGACAAGGGCGTCACCGCCCGCGCGTACCTCCAAAAGAGCGGCCGGCCTGCGCCCTCGCGTGTCGCACCGGGTGACTCTGTGAGCCTGGTCGTGGAGCTCGACTCTGGCTATGTCGCGGGTGACTTGCTCCACGTGTTCCTTCCCGACGCGCTGTCCTGGGTCATGGGGGGAGGGCAGGTGAAGAAGTTCTCGCTCGACCTCAAGGGAGAGAAGCGGATCGAGGTGCCGCTCGCGGTCACCGGCGTCACGCTGAACGCCCAACATGAGGTCGCGCCCCAACACTTCGCCGCGTGTATCCGCAACATGTACGACGAAGAGCGCGGGAAGGGGTTCGGAGAGTTGTCGGTGACCGTCGACCCTGCCGCTCAACCCGAAGAGGGGCTCGCGCACAGAGTCATGCGGGGCCTTCGCTCGATCCTCGGATCCTGACGCCACACTCTCTGAGGTCGACGTGCGACTTCCTCGGCGTCTCGAGGTTAGGTTGGGTTCCCGCGAGGGTGAGTCGCCCGGTCCCATCGACCTCTCGTCCTCCCATTTGGAATCCAAGCTCTCCGCCTTGCGCCCCAAACGCGCCCTCTTCGGGTGGGCGCCCCGCCGCGCAGCCGTGGCCGTGCTCGTTCGGTACCTTTCCGAGCGGCCCGAGGTCCTCTTGATGAGGCGCGCCGAGCGCCAAGGAGATCGGTGGTCCGGTCACGTGTCGTTTCCCGGCGGCAGGAGCTCCCAAGCCGATGGGTCGCTCCTCGACACGGCTATTCGAGAGACTCTCGAAGAAGTTGGCATCGACCTGACTCGGGTCGCTCGCCTGATCGGCCGCCTCGACGAGCTGACCGCAGTTGCGGGAGGAGAGGCCCTGCCCATGTCGATCACACCCTTCGTCTTCTTGCTGAGTGACCCCACCGCCGATTGTGCCTTGAGCGACGAGGCCGTCTCCGTTTTTTGGCTCCCGCTCGCAGAGGTCGCCTCGGGGGCGCTGAGTGGGACTCACGTGTGGCGCTTCGGTCCTCTCGACGTGGAGCTTCCGTGCTGGCGCTTCGAAGGGCACCTGATTTGGGGTCTCACTCACCGAATGCTCACTCAGCTCCTTCGCGAGCTCTCCAGATGAGCAGACTCGGTCAGCAGGCCTTCGAAAGAGGCTCCAAACTCATGCCCGTTGGCAGGCCGGTACGTGCAGGAAATCGCCGAGATCTCCGCGCCCGGTCGAGTCGACTCAGCGCCCGCGCTCGGTGATGAGCTCCAGCGCCACGTCTATCGAGCTTAGGAGATCAGGCCCGGCGTCTTTGCTGGCTCGACGAAGCTCGGAGACCGCGTCGAGTGTGCCCACCCGCGCCAACGCGTTGGCCGCGGCTGCGCGAACGGCACCCGACCGATGACTCAGCATCGAGATGAGGATCGGTTCGGCGCCCGGGACCTCGGGGAGGGACAGATACTCAGCGAGGCTCTCGCCCACCGCGACGTCGATCGAGCCCTGCGCCAGTCGCTCCAGAGCTTTGTCGATCGCTTTGGGGACGTTTGGGGACCTCCTGCGGAGCTCAGCCAGCGCTTCTAGGGGTTCGACGGAAGCCGCTCGCGCGAGCACTTCGGCGACCGCCGTCGCGAGCGCTTCGACGTGGCCTCGTTGGATGGCGAGCGCAGCTCCGCGGCTCGAGACGGGGCCCGCGGCCGCGAGCACCTTCTCGAGCCGACCCGCCTCGTCCGCGGGACTGAGCGCCTTCACGATCACGAGCTCCTCTTCGGGCCCGAGGTCCGAGCGTTCGAGGAGGTTTCGGGCCACCGGTGACCCCAGGCAGCGTCTCAGAATCAGCTCGACGGGGCGTGCTCGCGCGGAGCTCGGTGACTCTTCGCGGATTTCGAGGAGTCGCATCGCGGGGTCTTCGCCGGCCTTCGGGAGCCTCGAGGTGGATCTCGCGATGGACTCGAGGTACTCGTCGACGCGGCCCGATCCATGAGCGACGTCGGAAATCAACAAAACCCCACCGTCACGAATGCCAAGAGTGTCCGTGCTTCTGAGTGCGGCGAGCACGGGCGCATCCAGAAGGCATCCAGAAATCAGCTCGTTTCCGTCGACCTGGTGTCCGCCGACGGCAATTTCGGCAAAAACGTCTTTGGGCGCGGGCCGAAACTCGGCTTTGAGCCGCACGACGTAATATCTGATCTCGGACCTCTGGTTTCGACCGACGTCGCGTCGAATGATGCCATTTTTGGGAAGCCCGTCCGAATGGAGAGCTGAGAAGTTGCCTTCCATGACTTCGCGACTCTCGAATTTGGCCGAAACCTCGATTCCATCGATCACGACGAGTCTGCGCGGAGGAAGGGGCAGTCGCGTCGAGAAATCACCCGTCACGATCGGTTCGTCGAGCTTGATTCTGTCCTTCCGAGTGACGAGCTTGACCAACAACGCGAGCCCGACCGCCACCACGGCAAAGATGACCTCGTCGATCACTTGCTTTGGAGTGACTTGATGTAGGAGTAGGCGGTGCCCTCGAGGGCCGCATCGAGCTTTCTGTAGAGCAGCGTCGCGGAGACCGCGGCCTCGGCCACCGATCCGAGCAGCGCTCCCGCGATCGCGGCGGGGTCTCCAGACACCGAGGCGGCGATCTTGGCCACAGCGGACCCACCGCCGAGCGGGGTCGCCACCGCCGGCGCGAGGCCCTCCTCCTCGTTCGCGTCGAGCTCATGCGCGGCCACCGTGTATTTCACCACGGACTCGAGCTGCGCCAGCGCCCGCGCCTTGAGCCGCTTCTTCATGCGGCTGTCCGAATGGAGGCCCTGATCTACATCAGCCGAGCGCGTTGTGGACGCACTGCGGCGCAGACCAATCGACCCTGACATGGGCTCCGGAGCCTATCCCTCTGGTCACCGGGCGTCCACACCCGGATCCTGTAACCTGGAGTCCACACCGTCGCCCAAAGGATGGCGAGGTCGCCGCAATGTTGAGAGCTTCGGCGCCGATGTTGCGAATCCCATCCACCTTCGCTGTCACCTTCTCCCTGGTCCTCGTCGCTGCGGCTTGTGATCCAGGAGAGCCCACGCCTCCGCCTCCGAGCGGCGGCTCGGGTTCGGGCTCGGGGGGCTCGGGTTCGGGGGGTTCGGGCGGAGGCTCCGGAGGCTCCGGCTCGGGAGGGTCTGGAGGATCGACGGGGACCTTCCCGGCCTATGCCACGACGATCCTCACGCGAGTGAATCAGCTGCGTTCGACCGGGGCAGACTGCGGAGGCGTTTGGTACCGCGCGGCGCCGGCCGTGGCCCTCGACTCCGCGTTGATGAACGCGGCCCAGGGTCACTCCGCGGACATGGCGGCCCGGAATTACTTCTCTCACGACTCACTCGATGGACGTTCTGCGTGGGACCGAATCGACGACGCGGGCTTCGCGGGAAACGGAGTGGGAGAAAACATCGCGGCCGGTCAATCCACGGCTGACGAGGTCTTCGAAGCCTGGGTCGACTCTCCCGGGCACTGCACCAACCTGATGGCAGCCTCGGCAACTCACATGGGAATCGGTTACGCACACAATTCGGCGACGACCTACGAGACGTTCTGGACGCAGGATTTCGGCGCGCGCTGACTTCGCTTCGGCAGAATGAACGTCGGAGCGGTTCGGGCCCCCAGCCTTTACCGCGGGCGCGAAGTCAGGCATGTTCGTCGAGTGACTCAGACGCGTTTCGTCCTCCGACTCGAACGCGACTTCGGCCTCCTCTACGATCGGCAGCGCCACGAATATACCCGGCTCAGCGATCCGGAGACCTTCTTGCTCGCCGGTGTCGATCGTATGGGCTTCGTTTCCTGCGAAGCGGCTCTCGTGTCCACGTACGGCGTCGAACGCGCTTCGTCCGTCATCGAGTCGACGAGGTCTGCTGGTCTTCTGGGTTCCGACGGGTCGTTCGACGGTCGGGTCGTCGAAGTTCCTTCTTCGAACGGTACGTTTGGGGCGCCGCTCGCTGCGCACATCGGTCTCACCACGGCCTGCAATTTCGCGTGCCGACACTGCTATTCACGCTCCGGCCCAAAGTCACCCAACGAGCTCACCCGGGCCGAGATCGAAGGGATCTTGGACGAGCTCGCGGCCATGGGTTGCCAACAGTTGGTGTTTGGCGGCGGTGAACCGTTCCTTCGCAAAGACCTGCCGCAACTCGTCGCTCGAGCCGGAGCCCTCGGTCTCGACAGCTACGTTCACACGAACGCGACGCTGATCACCAAGAACATGTTGACGGCGCTCTCCGCGTGGCCTCCGACTGGACTCACCATCAGCCTCGACGGCTCACGGCCGGATGTGAACGACCGTGTCCGCGGGGACGGGACCTTCTCGAGCACGATCGAAGCCATGCGGATGGTTCGCTCCGAGTATACACCCGGCTTCGCGATCTCGATGACGGTGACCAGCGCAAATCACTTCGACACCGTCGAAATGGTGGAGCTCGCCAAGCGCGAGGGTGCTTCGCTGTTGCTGCTCCGCCCTCCGTTTCCGGCGGGCAATCTCTTGGACTCGCGGGCGTTGATGGTCGACTTGCCGACCTTTTGGGCTGCGGTGGGTGTCGCCAAACGTCGAGGCGCCGAGATCGGCCTGGCCGTGAACTCACCCGAGGAAGGCGGGGCGGTGCTTCCGACCGACTTCGATGGGTTTGGTTGCATCGCCGGCCACGTCGTTCTCGGCATTACGCCGACCGGAGACGTGACTCCGTGCCTCAATCTCCCCGATAGCTACGTGGGCGGAAACATCCGATCGAGCTCGGTGCTCGAGATATGGCACAGCGGAAGTTCCTTCACCGAGCTTCGAGCAGTCCAGCCGAACGAAGACTGTGCCTCGTGTGAGCACTACGAAGTCTGCCGCGGCGGATGCCGAATCCGCGCGATCGACGCAGGCAACGGGGTCTCTGGGAGAGATACTTGGTGTTATAAAGAAGTCGGGCGCGGCGTCACTGCTTTTGGCAGCCATGGGTCAGCGGCGGAGTTGCGCGCGATCGGGGCGCGATTGCCTTCGAAGTTGCCGATCCTCGCGTGATTCGTTGGTTACGGACGAGCGTCAGCTTCCGTATCCGTCGCGCACCGGCGTCCTCTGGACCCCGTAGCCGGTGTTGATTCTGGATTCCGCAGGTTTCGGCGCGATTCCGTAACCAGTGTTGACGCTCGATGGCTGCTGCGCTCCGGATCGAGCGACGAGCTGGTCGAATCGGCCGGATGAGCCGATGTTGATCGAAAAGGCCTCGCCGAGCTGAGCGATCACGGGCAAGCCTTGGAGCGCGTTGTTGAGGGATCCTGCCAGGGCGTCGATCTGTACGCGCGTGAACCAGCCTGGACGCTCGTGCACGGTGTACCCATCGCCCTGCGCCTCGAGGCGGAATTTCGGCCCTTGCGCTTTCGCCACGGCATCCATCATCACGCTTCGAAACTGTGAGAGCGTACTCTGCAGGTCGGTCGCCGCTTGGGTCATCGCCTTTGCCGAGCTGGCGACGGAGCGAAGCGCTCGAGGATCGACCTTCGCGAGCTTCTCGGTATCCGGCTTCAACGCCGACATCGAGTTCAGACGTTGCTCGAGCTGCTCGAATCTCGCCCCGGCGCGGTGAAAGAGTGAGTTGTTGATCGTACCGGTCCGGGAGATTTCGCTGTTGATGGAGCTCAGCGTTTGAGCGGTGCCGCTCATCTCCATCCCGAGTGCCTTCCAATCTCGAGTAGCCTTGTCGGTGATGGGTACGTCCATACCGGTGATCTTGCCGATGAGAGAAGTCTGTCGGCGGAGCTTGGCGACCGAATCGGCCGTGAGGACTCCGTCTTCGCTGAGCTTCTGAATGGCCGCCAAGCCGCCTGCGACATTCTTGGCGGACCGCTCGTCCAGCGTTCGGTCGGGGTTGAGCTCGAGGCCCAGCGCCTCGAGCCGCGCCTCCATTTGCTGGTGCTCGATGTGACTCTCGCCGGCACCCAATTTCACGCGAATCGCCATGGCTTCTCCTTTGGCTCGAACGCCAACTGGTACCCGCTCTTGAGCCCCTCGAGCAGACTCTTTGCGACCGTGAAGTACCGAGCCCTCAGCTCGGAGATCCTTCCGATGTCTGGCGCTCGAGACTCATCGACCGCCTCGACCGCGCGGTCGATCTCGGCTCCCACGAGAATGGGCTGCATCGCGACGGTGGCGCGGAAGAGGGCCTCGAACGCGATGAGGCGCTCCGGGGTCACCGGGCCGCCGCCGTCGAGTTGGGCTCGAAGCTCGCGCGCCGCTTGGAGGGAGCTGGTCAGACCCGCGTCGATGGTGTCGAGGTTGTGCGGATCCTCTTTCGTGGCGGCACTCAGAGTCTGGACGGCCGCGTGAGCGAGTTGCACCAACGCGTCTCCTTCGGTGTCGGCCACGGATGAGGTGGTAGCACCCCGAAATAGGGGAAAGCAAGCGACATTGCCGCACTTTTCGGCGCGGCCAGAGCTATCCGTTACGCGGCCATCCGCACCCTGGCGACGAGCTGCTTCAACAAGGCTTGGGCGGCGTCCGCCAACGCGCTCTCGTGCTCCTCGCACGCGAGGCTAGCGGCAGCGAATACGTGCTCGTGGTCTGGGTCCTGGAGTCGGAGGTCGATCACGAGCTTCCCGGACAAGTGCGCGAGCATGCCCGCAAGCTCGAGGGTGTCGCGGGGGCCGAGCACGTTGGTGAGTGGCATGAGCGCCGCGGGCTCCGCGGCGAACACATCCTCGAAGAGTCGAGTCATGGCGACCGCGAGAGGCCGAAGCCGAGCGCTCGCTGAAAACCGCCCAACCCGAATCGGACTCGCGGGCGTCGACCGCCCGAGGCGGATGCGGGGCCAAAAACCGTTCCTCGGCGGTCTTATCCCGACGTCCAAGCGCACGAAAGTCATCGAAGCAGCCTCTGTGCCACGAGTGTTCCCTCGCCGCGTCTACAAGCGCGTTGGGTCCGCCCAACAGGGTTCGGGAGCCACGGCGTGCCAGAGGGCTCGAAAACCAAGACTCTACATGACATTCGGAGCGAGAGAATCGCTCGCGGTTCCGTTGGGTCGACCCAACACCGCGTTGGCTCCTCCCAACGCCCTTCGGAAAGGGCTGTCGGCATTCGCAGACTCTGCCTCGAGGTTTGCCGCTCGAAGTCCTATGCTGTTGACCCAAGTCCTGCCGGCCTATACCACTCCCGAACCGGTGCAAAAACTCTCCCCACCGAAAAGCGCACGACCCTGGCTCCGAGTCCGCCGAGTCCGTCGAGTCCGTCGAGTCCTTTCCTCGAGCTCGCTGGGTTTGCTAGTCCTGATTTCGGGCTGTTCCGATTCCACTCGCGTGCGCGTGCCTTGGCCTCCGTTCGGGCCGAATGTGATCAGTACGGTCGTGGGCATCGAGGAAGACGACCAACTCGTTTGGGCCGAGGCGTTCGATTCGAATGATTCCCTGCTCGCGAGGCCGATCGACCCGGAAGCCACCCTGACCCTGTGGGCGCTCGGCTTCGATCGCCCCCTCGCCTCTCTCGATCTCGTGGCCGGGCCTATCACCCCAGCTCCCGCGTCCGAGGGGTCAAAGACCACGCTCGGAGCACAGGCTCCGGTCGCTAGACTCACCCGAGCTGGCCGAGACGAAGAAGCGGAGTGGAAGACCGCCGAGTCCAACAACCCATTGGACGCTCTTTCTCATCAGGTGCCGTCGCTGCCCTGTGCGTTCCTTCCAGAAAACGTCCGACGGATCGAAATTCGCGAATCCGCTCCCCCAGGGTTCGTTGGCGTGCTCGATTCCGACAACCTTCTGCTCGGCCTGGTCGGCCACACGGCTTATCACCTCCGCCGCGCCGGCCAACCCACCCCCGTCGAGCTGCCGGAGTCGGCGATCTTCGATCAAATGGCGATCCGCGACCCTGGCGACCCTCCCGGACCCCTCACCCTGGCGACTCGATCGAAGCTGTGGAAGGCCACCTTGGAGGGCGGCACGGTAAGGTTCGAGGAGCTGGCTGTTCTCGACCCGCCCTCTCGGTTTTTGGGGCTCTTGACCTCCCGAGGAATGATTTACGGTGTGACCACACGCGGTACGTTCGAGGAGTTCGACGGATCCGAGTGGCGAACCCTCCACGACTTCGAAATTTCGGAGACCTCGACGGTAACTCACGCTTCACTCGGAGTCACCGGGGACGGAGACGTCCTGGCCGTCGTGGGATCATCCAAGGACTTGGTCATGTGGGACGGACGGGAGCTCTCGATCGAACAGGACTTGGAGCTCTCGACGGCCCCCACGGCGGTGGGGTGGACTGAATCGCTCGGAGTGATCGTGGGCGACGGGTTGGGGCTGGTGAGTCACCGAACGGCCGGAGCTTTCGAACGGATGAGTGAGACCGGCGCCCACGTCAAAATAAATGCGATCGCGGCCACGGACCACGGATTCGTCTTCGTAGGTGACGATGGCTTCGTCGGGGAGTACACGGAAGGCGACTCCTCGCAGGGGTCGCTTCGATCGCCCCGCTTCTGCCCGTTGCTCCAGCCTTCCGCTGCGAACCTCTTCCAGGCTCTCCAGTTTGGTCGCTCCATCGTCACGCGCGGCAAGATCGCGACGGGGGACCACCCCATCGAAGTCTTCGTCCTCGACCCAACAGAGTGAGTACCAAGAAACTCTCCGCGATTGAGTGTCACCGCCCCACGACGATCACTTCGTTCGATTTCGGGAGCCTTCGAGCTCAGTCGAGGCTGTCGCCCGCCAGAGCGTGCTCCGCGACCCGCGATGATGAGTTCCTGAGGCGGCTGGCACTCGCGGCCAGGGGTTCAGTGCGGGAGCCGGAGCGGGAACGGAAGAAATGACCAGTCGCCACGCGGGCTCGCGAAAACAATGCAGCCCGCGAGGCTCGCCCGTTCGAGTAGGATCCGATCGTGCCCCGCTGGGTGCCCAACGCGATCTCGATCTTTCGAATCGCGCTCGTCCCGCTGTGGGTGACTCTCGGGTTCCTGGCTGCGTCTAGCCCACAGCGAGGCGGAGACCTTCGGGGTGTCCTTTTGGCGGTCCTCGTCGTGCTCGGCGCGTCTGACTTGCTCGACGGCTTCGTCGCCCGCCGGTACGACCTCACTTCCAATCTCGGCGCCGCGCTCGACGCCGTGGCCGACAAACTCGCCCAGATCGCCATGGTGACTTTTCTGACTTTGGTAGAGGCGCCGCCGCTTCTGCGCCTGCCCTGGTGGCTCATCGTCGTGCTGCTCTCGCGGGATCTACTCTTGGCCACGGGATGGGCGTGGATTCGGCTGCGGCATGGCGAGGTCAAGGTTCGCCACGACTGGCATGGAAAGGCCGCCAGTTCGCTTCTCTTCCTCGTCGTACTCCTCGCGATCGGAGGCTGGTGGCCGGTCCACATCGAAGCGCTCTCCGCGGCCGTCGCTCTCTTCGTCGTTCCAAGCACCATTGCCTATCTCCGCGAGGGTGTGCGGCAGCTTCGCAGACGTGAAGCGAAGTGACCTCGACGAAGTCGAGGACCACTCGAGATCGACGGAGCGTCCACTTTGCGCTTCGAGTACAGTGAGGGGGTGGCCCACGTGGCGCTGCTTCGAGGAATCAACGTGGCTGGCAAGAACCGCCTTCCGATGAAGGACCTCGCCCTCATTTTTCAGAGCGCGGGTTGCCGGAGTGTACGAACTCACATTCAGAGCGGCAACGTCGTGTTCGACGCCGAGAAGCGCGCCCTCGAGGCGCTGCCAAGACAGGTCTCGAACCTGATCCGCGAGCAGTTCGGGTTCGACTCGCCGGTGATCGTCCGCAGCGCCGAGCAACTCCGGGAAGTCATCGCGCATAACCCGTTCGCCAACCCGCATCCGAAGTCTCACCACGTCGCCTTCCTCTCCGGGCAACCCACCGAGCAGTGTGTGTCGAAGCTCGACCCAAACCGATCGCCACCCGACCGATTCCAAGCGCGAGGTTGCGAGATCTATCTGTGGCTGCCGAATGGAGTCGGGAAGAGCAAGCTCACGAACGCTTACTTCGATCGAACGCTGGAGGTCGTGAGCACGCTCAGAAACTGGCGGACGGTGCTCGACCTAGCCGAGCTTTTGCGCTGACTCGCGGGTCTCGGCGGTCGCCGTTTCGCCTTCGCGATGGGCGCGCACTACGAGATAAATCACGCCGCCCATGAGCGCCAAGGGGAGCAGCGACATCATGACAGTCATGCCAAGATACACGGCCTGGGTGCGCTCGTTGGCAGGAACACACACCGCACACGCCTCCGCGAGCGCGGGTATCGAGGCAAGCCCAAGGACGGTTGCGACCATCAACAGCAGTCGACTCATAAATACACCCTCAGGTAGAGGAACGGCCAAAGCGCAACTACGAAGGACCACAGCACTCGAACACCCGAGAACGTGGCCTCACCCAGTCGATTCGCCCGGAGCTTCCAGAAGGCCCACAGGAGCACGATCACTGCGGCGAGCACATGAAGTCCGTGAGCGCCCACGATCAAATAGAAAAACCCACCATGAACGCTCGACTTCGCGGTGAGCCCCTGCGCGATCAACCGAACCCACTCGACACCCTGAAGCCCAAGAAAGAGCGAACCCAGCACGATCGTCAGCAGGAACAGCTTCTTCGACCTCTCTGGGTTCTTCGTGAAGAGCTCTCGGGAGATCCAGAAACTCACTCCGCTCGCGACCAGAGCCGCAGTGTTGAGCATCGTCGACTCGAACGGCAGCCGCGGCTGACCCGCGGGGGGCCAGATTCCCCCCGGAATTTGCCCCCGCACGATGGTGAACGCACTCACCATGCCCGCAAACATCATCGACTCCGCCACGACCAAGATCAGCATACCCAACACCGGGGTGGGCAGCTTTCCGGCTCGCTTCGGGGCGCCGAGGGCAAGAGCGGGCGTACTCATGACCATGCCCTAATGATGACCCGCTGGAAGGCTCGTCGTCACGAAGTGTTTTGCTGATTCCTTGGCCGCGGCGTTCGTCCAACGCTTCCCGTCGTGCTTGAGGACGTCCGGAGCGACTCCTGCGAAGAGGAGACCCATGAACGCGAGGCAGGTCACCATCAGATACGTGATGTACCGTTTCTCGACGTTGATGTGCATGAACCGAGTGACGACCAGATATGCTTTTACGACGGCGATCCCGAAGGCCGTAATCAAGGTGACCACTTTGATCCCCAACATCGGACCGAGGACACTCACGATGAGTAGAACGAGCAGGATCGCCCAGATCTTCACATAGTTCGTCTCGTGGTGCCCATGGTCGGCGTGGCCGTGTTCCGCGTGCTGTGCTTGTTCCGACATAAGTTTCCTACTTTGCGATGTAGAGGAGCGGGAAGAGGAAGATCCAGACGACGTCGACGAAGTGCCAGTACACGCCGATGTACTCGACCCGCTGGAGCTCCTTGTTCTTGCGGGCGTAGCTGGCGACCCAGAGCATGATCACCATGCCTGCGATGACGTGCAACGCGTGCAGGCCCGCCGCCGAGTAATAGAACGACCAGAATCCATTGGTGTAGAGCACGTAGCCCTCGTGGATTTCGTGACGCCACTCGAAGCCCTTGACGATGAGGAACACGAGGCCACCGCCGCAGGTGAAGAGCAGCCGCTGGGCGGCCTTGGCCCCATCGCCCTTGCTCGCGGCGTCGTGAGCGAGCACGGCAAAGAGGCTCGAAGTCAGCAGCACGAAGGTGTTGAACGCGCCCGCCCACGTATTCGTGTTCGCCGCCGCCGCGGCCCACTCGGGGTGCCCGATGCGAAACATGATGTAAGAAACGAGGAGCCCGCCGAAGATGACGATTTCGGAGGCGATCACCCACCAGACAGCGAGCCGTCCTGTAGGCATGCCCGTGGCGCTTCGAAGAGTCGCAATGGGTTTTGCGGTACTCATGCTCTGTTCACTCCTCAAGCCGGCCGGTCTTGCGGCCAGAAATCGTCTTCACGGTTCGGTACGCTATACTCATACGGTCCCCGATATACGGTGGGCATGGTCTCGAAGTTGCCATGTCCTGGGGGAGACGGCGTCGTCCACTCGAGGGTGTTGGATTTCCATGGGTTGGCGCCGGCGAGCTTCCCCTTCACCAGGCTGTAGGCGAAGTTGAAGACGAAGACGAGCTGAAAGGCGATCAACACGAGCAACGAAACCGTGGCCAGAACGCGAAGGTCTTGAAGGTCCGCTCCAGCTAGCTCGGGAAAGTGCCGGTAGTCGTAGATTCGGCGATGGTCGCCGGCCGCTCCAAGCATGAACAGGGGAATGAAGATCATGTTGAACGGAACGACGGTCCCCCAGAAGTGAATCTTTCCCATCGTCTCGTCCATCATCTTTCCGAACATCTTCGGGAACCAATAAGTCACCCCGGCGAACACGGCGATGAACGCGATGGGAAAGAACGTGTAGTGGAAGTGAGCGAGCACGAAGTAGGTGTCGTGAAAGTAGATGTCCGCGCCGCTCGACCCGAGGAAGATGCCGGTGACTCCGCCGAGGAGGAACTCGGCGATGAACGCGAGCGCCCACAACATCGGCGTGGTGAACCTGATCGAGCCGCCATACAGCGTCGCGATGTACACGAAGCAGAGCTCCGCGATGGGTACGGAGATCAGGAGCGTCGTCACCGAGAACACGTTCGCCATCCGCGGATCGATACCTGCGATGAATTGGTGGTGCGCCCACACGAAGAACGACAAGACACCCGTCCCGACCGCGGAATAGAGTACGGTCTTGTAGCCGAATAGCTTTTTCCGCGCGAACACGGTGATGATCTCGGCGACGATCCCCATCGCGGGCAGCAGCACGACATACACCTCGGGGTGGCCGAAGAACCAGAAGAGGTGTTGCCACAGGACCGGGTCACCACCTCGAGCCGGATCGAAAAAGCCCGTGCCCACCGTCTGGTCGAAGAACAACATCACCGCGCCAGCGACCAGCGGACCCACCGAAGCCATGAACATGATCGAGGCGAGCACGATGAACCAGACGACCATCGGCACGTCATAGAGCTTCATCCCTGGCGCGCGTGAGTTCATCGCGGTGGTCACGAAGTTGATACCGCCCATCAGGAAGGCTACGAACTCGAGCGCGACCGCGAGCAGCCAAAGGGAGGAGCCGAGACCCGTCATGTTGTACATCGACTTCGACGAGAGCGGCGGATACGCCGTCCAGGCACCGCCGAACGCGCCACCCTCCACGAAGAACGAGGAGAACAACACGAACACACTCACCAGGAAGATTTGGTACGAGAGCCGATTCACCCGCGGAAACGCCATGTCGTCACAGCCGATCATGAGCGGGATGAGGTAATTTCCAAACGCAGCGATGAGTACGGGCATCGCCACCCAGAAAATCATCACGGTGCCATGAGTCGTCACGAGCGCGTTGTACTCACCCGGAGTCACCAAGCCGTAGAGCGGCACGGGTTGGCCCGGCCAGGCAAGCTGCATTCGAAACACATAGACGGTGAAGCCGCCGACCAACGCCATGAACATCCCCGTGAAGAGGTACTGCATGGCGATCATCTTGTGATCGGTGGACCACATGTACTTGAGGAAGAAGCTCTGGGGCGGATGGTGCCCGTGGCCGCCATGGTCGTGGCCGTGACCATGGTCGTGATCGTGATGATCGTGGTCGTGATGCTCGTGGCCGCTGCTCATTTTTCGGTCCCTTCGGGCGCGTGGGCGGTGGTCGCAGTCTCGGTGGGGGTGGGTTCGACCGTCGTCGCCGCGGACGCGACGACGAGCGGTGCGTTGGCCTTCACCCAGTCCTGGTGGTTGTTGGCTGAGTCGACGACGATTCGCGCAGCCATGATTCCGTGGCCGATCCCGCAAATCTCGGCACACTGAATGTCGAACGTGCCGGTCTTGGTCGCGTTGAACCAACCCGTGATGACGCGGCCCGGAATCGCATCCTGCTTCAACCGAAACGCGGGCACCGAGAAGCTATGCAACACGTCGGTGGCGGTGAGGAGGAAATGCACGTTCTTTCCAAGCTCTACGTGAAGCTCATCCGCGGTCTTGATGTCGTCCGGCGTGTCGAGCTTCCCGTCGAGACCCGGGTGAACGAAAGTCCACGCCCACTGCTGACCTACGATTCGCACGGTCTGATCCGCGGGAGGGAGGTCGATCTTCACGTCGATCCAGACCTTGATCGCGAAGGCCAAGATCACCACGTCACAAACGAGCACGGCCTTGTGGGCGCGAGAGATCCACTTGGTGTCTTCCTTGGACTCGCCGACGACATACTGGCCCTTGCGTCCTTCGACGTACCGGAATTTGGCGAGGAGCCAGAACAAGACGCCTTCGGCGAGAAAGAACCAAAACCCCACGATGATCGCAACGACCAGGATGACTTGGTCGATGCTGGCAGCGAAGGTCGATGCTTGGAGAGCAAATCGTTCGAGCATTTGGCGACCTCAGAAGATGAAGGCGAACACGGACCCTGCGAAGAGCAGGGCGCCGATGAACGTCACCCAGAAGACGATTTTGGCGGCTTGATCCGCTTGGTTGGTTTCGGCCATCGAACTCACCTCGGCATCGTCGCGACGTACGCGGCGACGTCTTTCATGGCGGCGTCGTCCGCGAGCGTCATAGCCATCGGCCGCATGGTCGCTCCGGACGCATCGGCAGGATTTGCTCCTCGAATGCCCTTTTTGAACTTATTGAGTTGAGAAAAGACGTACCAGTCAGCCTGGCCTGCGATCGGCGGAGCCATGAGCGCCTCGTTTCCAGCGCCCGTCGGACCGTGGCAGGCCATGCAAGTCATGAACGCCGCCTGACCCTTGGACGCGTCTCCTCCGAGGTTCGAATGGATCGGCTTGGTCTTCGGGAGCTTCGAAATGTAACCGGCTACCGCCGTGATGTCGGGCTCCGTGTGGAGAGTCATCGCCATCGGTCGCATCCGCTGGCCTTCCACGTCATCGAAATGGGCTCCGCGAACGCCCGCGCGGAACTTCTTGACCTGCGCCTCCACGTACCACGCAGGCAGTCCCGCGATTGGCGGAGCGGCGAACTTCACGTTGCCGCCCCCGTCGGCGCCGTGACACGGCCGACAATACTCGAACATCAATTGGCCTCGCGACGTCGTGTCCGCGACCGCCTGCTGGCACCCCGCTGCTCCGCCGAGCGCTAGCGCGAGTAGCCCCCGCGCCACGTGATTCGCCGACGGCAGCTGTTTCGAAACTGTGTTCATGGTGACCTCCACGCAGGTCGTGCGGATCCGAAACCGGTTCGCGCACGACTCGCGGTTCGTCGCTCGTAAAAATTGCCCGAGATCCAAATTCGGGAGCCGTTTTACCTCGTTTTCCACGGCGCACGTGCGCCAAATTGTCGCAGGGAAGATTTTGCGCATCGCCCGTCGACGAACGCCCGCGTGTCCGGAGATCCCGCAAATTTAGCACGCGCCGCGACGAGGGTTCACGACAGGTCGCGCGATATGCCCGCGATCATCGCGCGTCCTTCGGAAGACCACAGAGGACACAAACTGAGCAGGAATACGCCGAAAATAGAGGCAGAACCAGCCATCGCGCGGCCCTCTATGAGGCTCGCGCGTGTTCAACTCGCCGACTCCGATCTCGCGAAGCATCGCGCTGCCGCTGCCAGGCATTTGAGTTTTGGCGTAGGCGGGTCGCGACACACCGACAGCGCTGCTTCGGGCGACAGTGCCTGGGACAGTCCGTCCATTCACTCCGGGCCGTGCCTGCGCCACTGGGGGCGAGGGGTGTTTCCGAGAATGTCCTTGAGTTCCGGCGCGAATCAGAACAGGATACGAGTTGCGGCATGCGACTTTCGCAAGGCACCTCGAATCCCAACCATATAAAGTGGCCTTGGTAGCGAAGTTGCGAAATCCGAAGAGTCCGGTGACCCCGAGCCTGTCGAGGGGCCTTGCAAACCGGCCCTTCGACAAGCTCAGGGTGATCGGAACCACGAGTCGAGATCCCAATTCCGCGATCAGGGTCGACAGACAAAAAATCGGACCGTCCCCAGCGTCCGCTCATAGCATTCGAGCAGGCCTGGTCGCCCTCGTTTCCTCAGGTCTCCTCGGCGCTGCCTGTCAGCCCAAAGCCAGGCCCGCCATCGAAGCCTTGGGAAATCTTGCGGCTGCGCTGCCGACTCATTTTGTCGTCGCGGCAGTTGACGACTCAAATCAGATCTCGACGTGGGTCACTTCAGATCCGTCTCGGTTTCCTGTTAGCCCATCAGGGACCGTGCTCAGGCCACCCGCCCCTGTCTGGCAGGAGACCGGTCCAGTGATTGCCTTTGGCAATGGCGAGTTCGGACTTGCATGGCTCGAGGCATCCGGTGCCCTCAACGCCATCCTGACTTCAGACGGATGGTTGTCCGAAGGAAGGCGGCCTGTACTTGTTGATTCGATCCCCGTCTCTCAGGGCTCGCTGCGACCAGCGCTCGCGTACGATAGCCTCCACTATGAGTGGCGCCTCGCATACAGGACGGGCAACTTCATTCGAGTGCGCGCGATGGAAGGACCGCTCATTCAAGAGTTCCCTTCACTTCCCTTCACCCGTAGTTTGAGCCTCGTGAGCACGTCTGAGGGGCTCGCCCTCATGATTGATACCGGATCCAGTGGAATTGTCGTGCGAACGCTCGAAACCGGGGCGGACTACCTTGCCAGAGGCCCCGCGGGCGAATTGTTGGTTTCCCAAACACCGGCCACGATGAGTTCGTCCCCGCTCGGAGGCTACTGGCTGGTCGTCGACGGGTACGGACCTCCATCCTCGTCAATCCAACCGCTCGGGTGGATGTTCCTGCCAAATGCCACAGAAAACGATCCATTGTACGGAGGGGTGGCGAGTGTATTCGCGTCACCGGACCTTCGCTCCTGGTCGCTTCATGGCTCCGTGGCGCGCACAGCTGCGCCTGACACGCGAGACCAGCTTGGCGTCGCTGGCGCAACGAGCACATTGCTGCTGGCGCAGTCTGGACGTGGTGGATGGACCGCGGGAGGTGGTATCCTGCTCCACCCGACAAGTGTCTGGCACAATGGCGTTCCTGTCGATCCAGTACTCACCCATTCCTCGCGTGCGCCCTCGATTGCATTCGGCCGTTCGGCCTCACCGACCCCAACTTGCGCCAAACTGATTCTCGGAGACCTTCAGGTCCGAAACCCCGACCAATACGCTGCACAAAGCATCCGTGTTCGTCTCGAGATGACATATTTGGACCAAGTCGGTCGCCCAGTGGCCTCTCTGCGTGCACCCGAGTGGGATGCGCCGACTCGGCAGTCAGAACCTGTCCCGGATCCCCGATGCTGGGTGATCGAAATTGTGACGAGCGAGCGCGAGAGGCTGGAGATGAAGATCCACTTCTCCGACGGCGTTGCGAGCAGCGTCATCCCTATCGAGGTCCGTTTGGGGACGCCTGTTGATCTCGCGCTCAATGGATCGCCCCGGTTTAGTCTCGCTACGACCATGCACATCGGAGCCTTCGGAAATGCCGTGGATCCAACCTGCACTCACGTGTCGCTTCGATGAAATCCGCTCGCTTCGCTCCTTTGCTGTTGTTTGCCCTCGTATCATGCGGTGATGAAAAATCAGTCGAGGTGCTCGAGACCAGCCTGAGCTTTGCAACCTTCGATCCGTTGACGGGATGTCAATTCGATCCGGCGCCTGAGAACCCGCTCTTCAAGATGGACTTGGGAGGAGAGGCCGAGCTGCGAAGACCACTGCTCTTCGAAAACCACGGTACGCAATTCTTCAGCACCGGCGGTAATTTCGAGCAGGGCGTGGACTGCGGATCTCCCCCGATTTTGGGAAGCTTTCATCTCCCGAATCAATTCGCTCCGGGGCTCTGCGTGGTCGCCAGTAGCACCGGGACGGGCGTGAGTGTGTTTTCGAAGGAGTCTGCGTTCATGGATCTGCCTCTGGTGAGCAAGAGCCTAGCCATTTTTCTCAAGGCCGCAATCGAGCTCTCTGCGGCCGCAGATGCATGCTGCAGAGCATTTCCGGAGATCTGCCGTTCGATCGCGCCCGAAGATCTAGCTCTCTCTGGTTCCTGCCCGGAGATTGGCGCTCTTCGGGAGCTCGTGTCCACGTTCCCTTCAAGCTACCTGATGGACTTGGAGCCCTTTCGCGCCGCGGCGCCGCTTCATGGGCGCTACTGGGATTCAGTCCTCGAAGAAACAGGTCAGCCGCCGGTGGAGCACGGGGCTGTGGGTGTGTTCAACGCAATCTTCGAATTCCCGTTCGTGGAGCGCAAGTATGGTGTGGAATTTTTCGGAATGAGGGCTCGGCTTGCCATTTGTCTGAACTGCGGACCAGTCGTCGGTGGCGTCCGTCAGCCCCAAAGCCCCGAACCCTGCCGCCGGGGCGATGACCGCTGAAACAAGCGTGCCCGGCACGTCGAGGCGCTGGCCCACGGTCAGATCAGAAGCCTGGAGCGACGATGCCGGAGGAAGCGACGATGCCGGAGGAAGCGACGATGCCGGACTCGACCAGGAAGCACCGACTCAAACACGGCCACCGGATCAAACACCGACTCAAACACGGCCACCGGGTCAAACACGGTTACGAGGAGGGCACAGCCTTGCGTATACGTGGACGAACTGCCGAGTATTGGCGGAAAATTAGTAATTCTCGTGGGCCAGCGACTCTTCGAGCCGTGGGTCATTGATGCAGACGACCGCGTTCTTCTTGAGCAAGAATCCAAAGAACGCGAGGAACATACCCACCATCCCCACCATCGCGGTCGCGTCCGTCCAGCTCGGAGCGAAGTGAGACGCTCCGCCGTGGGCCCCGTGATTCGGCAGCACCAGCCAGTAGATGTCGAGCGCGTGCATCACGAGCGTCCAAACGCAGCCGATCGCGAGCAGGGTGGTGTTTCGCTTCACGTGGCGCGAGATCAGATACAGAAACGGAATGAAGAAGTGCAGGAAGGGCAGGGCGTAGCTCACATACTCCCAGCCGCCTTCGAGCCGAACCATGTAGAACTCGGTCTCCTCGGGCAGGTTCGCGTACCAAATCAGGACGAACTGACTGAACGCGATATAAGCCCAAAAAACCGTGAACCCAAAAACGAACTTTCCGAGGTCGTGATAGTGCTCGATCGTGATGGCGTGCTTGAGTAGACCCGCCTTCTGCAGCGACATCGCCACCAGCGTCATGAAGGCGAAGAACGCGAGGATCGACGCGGCGAAGAGGTAGACGCCGAAGATCGTCGAATACCAGTGAGGCTGAAGCGACATCAGCCAGTCGATCGCGGCGAAGCTCAGGGAGAGCGCCCATAACGCGATGCCCGCCGCGCCGACCGTCCAGAGGCTCCGACTCACCTTGTCCCGAGCCGCAGGATCGTTGCCCAGCGAGTCTTGCTTGGTCGAGAGCCGATGAACCGTCATCCCCAGCACGGTCCAAATCAGCAGGTACAATGCGGCGCGGCCGAAGAAGAAACCAGGCGTGAGGAACCACCGCTTCTTCGCGAGGATCTCATCCTGCTCATGAGTCCATGGATACAGCGAGTGAAAGCCCATGAGCGCGATCGGGATGAACAACACGATGAAGACCGGCGCGGTGGCGGCGGCGGTCTCACCGATGCGGCGGACGACCGGAGACCACTGGCTACGCACCGCGTGGTCGATGAGTACCCAGCCGAGCCCGCCGAGCATGATCGAGAGACACACCTCGAACGCCCAGAGGTAGCTGAAGAAGCCCCGACCCTCGTGGGAGCTTCCGGCGGCGAGCGTCGCTCCGAGGCCGACGACCGCGAGGATCCCGCCGAGCATGGGCATCTTCGCCCAGAGGCTCGTCGCGGGGACGGAGATATCAGTGGGTTTGGCGATGACTGCGTGACTCACGACATTCTCACTTCAAGGTCTGGATGTAGAGGATGAGGCTCTGGACTTCGAGGTCGGTGAGCGGCAGCGGAGGCATGGCTGGCGGATAGCCCGTCACGACCTTCGCCATCGGCTGAAGCATCGACTCTTTCAAGTACGCGTCGTCGACGGCGACGTCGCCAGCGCTCGTAGGCTCCGTTTTTCCGTAGAGCCCTTTGAAGCTCGGACCGACCAGCCGATTTCCATCGAGGGAGTGGCAAGCGTTGCAGCCTTTGGCCAAGAAGAGCTTCTGGCCCACGTCAGCTGAAGCCTCGGTGACGATACCCGCGTCGACGACCGTACCGCCTTCGTCGTCGACTTTTTGAATCTGCCGAATGTAGGAGATGATGGCCCAGCGATCCTTGGTCGGAATCTGCGCGGCGTACGACGCCATGTTCCCCATATTCACACCGTTTCTGATGGCCGAGTAGATCTTGCCGGCCGGCATGGTCTTCAGCCTCTCGTCGTGGAACGACGGCGGCGGGATCAAGAGGCGCGGCCCGCCGTCCAGCGCCTTTTGCGCGACAGGACCCTGCCCATCCCCGTGGCGCCCATGGCAGGGCGCGCAGTAAATCATGAAGCGATTCTGACCCCGCGCTCTCAGAGCTTCGGGGATGGCACCGTTCTCTTTGACCACGTCGGGGAACTTCACACTCACGAGGCCTTTTTCGTCGAGCCCCTCTTCGAAATGGACGTCGTCGAAGAGTTGGCCCTGAGCGACGGTCCCCTCGACCGGCGCCTGCATGAAGCGACCGTTCGCGAAGAGCCCGGTGTGGTCAGCTCGATAGCCTTTGCCCTTCAACTGAGTATCCATGTTCGGAATCAGGTGAATGGGAGGGTTGGGAGACTCCTGTCCGCGGCACCCGAGCACCGCGGCCAGCCAGATCCCCAGCATGGGGGAGAGTTTCAAAGACCGACGCATCTCAGCCCTCCAGCTCCTCGACGCGGCTCGCGCCCGTGGACTCGAGCAACGCCTTCGTCTTTTCGCGATCGAACTTCGGATCGCGGGCCTCGATCATGATGAAGAACTTGTCGTCGGTGACCCGCTCGAACGCCTTGGACGCGAACGCCGGGTGATTGGGCCGCGGCAGGCCATTCAAGATCCAGTTGAAGAAGAACGCCGCCAGGCAGCTCGACAGCACCGTGATTTCGTACCAAACCGGCACGAACGCGGGGATCGACCAGAGCGGCTTGCCGCCGGTGATGAACGGGTAAAGGCTCGCGGAGCTCCAGACCTCGAAGAACAACCCGAAGGCGCTCCCGCTGAGCCCGCACGCGAGCACGATCCACGGCAGCTTCGAGGGAGGCACACCCATGGCCTTGTCGAGCCCATGCACCGGGAAAGGCGTACACGCATCCCACGACTGATAACCTTCGTCGCGGACTTTCTCACACGCTCCAAAAATGGCGTGCGGATTCTCGTATTGGGCCAAAAAGCCCCAGAATTTCTGAGTCATACTCAGTGTCCTCCCGCTTCCGCATGCGCCTGATCCTTGTGCCCGTAACCTTCCCAGTGCGGGTTGGCCTGGGGCATGACGCCCTTGACCTCGGACATCGCCATCACCGGGAAGAAACGCACGAACAAGAGGAAGAGGGTGAAGAAGAGCCCGAAGGTTCCGAGCAGGAAGAGTTGCTCGGTGACCGGCACGAAATAATCCCAGCTCGACACCAACGAGTCTCGGTGAAGCGAGGTCACCGTGATCACGAAGCGCTCGAACCACATCCCGATGTTCACGAAGAACGCCAAAATGAACGACGCCGTGGCCGACGTGCGGATCTTCTTGAACCAGAAGAGCTGCGGCGTGATCACGTTGCAGCTCACCATCGTCCAGTACGCCCACCAGTAGGGTCCGAACATTCTGTTGATGAACGCGAAGCCTTCGTAGTCGTTGCCCGAGTAGGCGGCGACGAAGAACTCCATCGCGTACGCGTAACCGACCAAGCTGCCCGTGAGCAGGATGATCTTGTTCATGTTCTCGATGTGCTTGACCGTGACCAAGTCCTTGAGCCCCAGCCATCGGCGGGCCGGAATCATCAGCGTGAGGACCATCGCGAAGCCCGAGAAGATCGCGCCGGCCACGAAGTAGGGCGGGAAGATCGTGGTGTGCCAGCCGGGGAGCTGGGAGACCGCGAAGTCGAAGGAGACGATCGTGTGCACCGAGAGGACCAGCGGCGCGGAGAACGCGGCCAAGATTTGGTAGGCTTTCTCGTAGACCACCCAGTGCCGCATCGAGCCGCGCCAACCCATCGCCAGGGCGCCGTAAAAAATCCGGCGCCACTTGTTGCTGGCTCGGTCTCGCAGCGTGGCGAAGTCAGGTACGAGTCCGGTGAACCAGAACAGCAACGAGACCGTGAAGTAAGTGTTGACGGCGAAGACGTCCCACTCGAGGGGGCTCCGGAAATTGGGCCACAGACCCATCTGATTCGGGATGGGGAACAGGTAGTAATCCATCCAGATGCGACCGGTGTGGAGGGCCACGCAGGAACCCGCAGCGATGACGGCGAAGATGGTCATGGCTTCGGCATAGCGATTGATCGACGTGCGCCACTTTTGGCGGAACAGGTAGAGGATCGCGGAGATCAGCGTTCCAGCGTGGCCGATGCCTACCCAGAAGACGAAGTTGACGATGTCCCAGGCCCAGCCGACGGGGTTGTTGTTGCCCCAGATGCCGGGACCTTCCCAGAAGAGGTAGCCGAGGTAGCCGCCGAACATCGCGAGGACGGCGCCGGCGAGCGCGATTCCGAAGGCGAACGGCATCGGCGTTTTGAGAAGAGGAGTTTCGTTGACCGCGCAGACCATCTCGGTGACGGCGTGGAAGTCATGAGGGCCTCGAACGAGCTGTTCGCGGCCGACGACGGGCTCCTCGAGGACGATGTCCCCGCGCACGCGGGGGTCATCGGGCAGAGAGTGGGCAGCGGAGGTCATCAGGTCAGCTCCTCGTTCTCGTTCTTGATGCGGGCGAGATAGGTGGTGCGCGGCCGAATGTTGAGCTCCTGCAGCATCTCGTAGTTGCGCTCGCTCTTCTTCAGCTCGGCGACGCGGGACTTCTCGTCGTTGATGTTGCCGAAGGTGATGGCTTGGGTCGGACAAGTCTCGGCGCAGGCCGGCGTGACCGCGCCGTCCGGGAGGCCTTTTCTGTCCTTACCCTCTCGTTTGGCGGCGATCTTCGCTTCCTCCACGCGCTGAGTGCAGTAGGTGCACTTCTCCATGACGCCGCGGTAGCGCACGCTCACGTCGGGATTTCGTTGGAGCTCCAACGTCTTCATCCGCTCCTTCCAGAAGGGCTCGACGTAGAAGTTGGCCGTGTGAGTGTAGTCGAGGTAGTTGAAGCGGCGGACCTTGAACGGGCAGTTGTTGGCGCAGTAGCGCGTCCCGATGCACCGGTTGTAGGCCATGCCGTTCATGCCCTCTTCGTCGTGGACGGTCGCGCTGACCGGGCACACCGGCTCGCACGGCGCGTTCTCGCAGTGCTGACACGCGACGGGCTGGTGCGCGGCCTCGGGAGTCTCCACGTCGCCCGAGAAATATCGGTCGATGCGGATCCAGTGCATCTCGCGACCCAGCATCACTTGCTCGCGGCCGACCGACGGGATGTTGTTCTCGGAGTTACACGCCACGGTGCAGGCGTTGCAGCCGATACACGCGGAGAGGTCGACGACCATACCCCACTGCTGCCCCTCGTAGTGAATGTCGGCGGTGAGTTGGATGGGTCGGACGGGGTTCGTCTTCGGCGTGTTTGGCTCGAGCGCCTTCGCCGGTAGATCGCCGGTTCGGAACAGCTTTCCGCCGTCCTTCGCGAACGCGGTGGCATCGCCGCTGCGAAAGAGCGGACGAGTCCCGAGTCCGAGCTTACGCTCCGGAGCGCTCGCGGGCTCCGAAGTCATCTGCGCGAAGGTCAGCTCCCTCAAAGGATTTCCAGGCACGCTGAAGTGGTCTTGCGTCGAGCAGAGCTCGACGGTCTCGACCTTCTTCTTCGCGGCGACGCCGTAGACGGCGCTTCCTTTGCCGAGCAACGGGTTCACGTCGACGCCCACGCCTTTGCACGTCAGCCCGAACGTCCGGCCAAAACCGCTGTTCATGACGAGCGTGAACGGTGCGAGACCCGGGAGCACGAAGGTGGGTGCGACAATCTTTCGACCGTCCACGGAGAGCTCGATCAGATCCGACTTGTAGCGATTTCGGTCGACCGCGCTGGCGACGCCGAGTGACTTGGCCAAGGACGGCGCCATGAGCACAGCGTTGTCCCAACAGAGCTTCGACATCGAGTCCGGGAGCTCCATGATCCACTCGACGTTGCTGAGAAGTCCCGCCTGAGTCTGCGTGTGGAGCGCGACGAGCTCTAGGGCCGCCTGCGTGGGGGCCTTGACTTCCACTTTGCTCAGACCCTCTACGATGCTCGTAGCTTTCAGCTCCAACGGCTCGAGCGCAGCCCGAGTCACGCCTTCGATGACACCTTCGTGCAGCGCTTTGCGCCACGCTTGGTTCTCCTCGAGCGCCATGCCTTTGCCGCGCCAGGTGGCTTCGACCAGGACTTTGTCGTTGGTGTCGGCCATGCCCGCGAGTTGGGCGAGGACGAAAGTAGGAGCCCTTGCACCGAAGAGCGGGTGCATGAGGGGCTGGACGATGGAAGCGGTGCCGTCCCAAGCTTCCGCGTCACCCCAACTTTCGAGAAAGTGCGCCGCGGGCAGATGCCACGTGGCCTTGGTGCCGGTCTCGTCGGCCAGCACTCCGACGTGGATCGTCGTCTTCGCCTTGCCGAAGGCGGCCGTGAATCCGTACCCACCCGGCGCTGCATAAAGGGGGTTCGACTCGAAAATGGCGAGGGTCTCGACGGCTCCAGCCTCGAGCGAGGCCACGAGCGCACCCAAACCTTCGAACGGTGCCGAGCCCGTGGTGACTTTCATGCCTTGGCCGAGCGCGGCCAGACCCATGTTGATCGCGTGCCCGAGCGCGTGTACGGCGGGCGCCTGAGTCTCTCCCACCAGCACGAGCGCCTTGCCGCCGTTGGCGGCCAGATCTTTGGCCGCGGCCTCCACGAACTTCTGGGCGTCCGGGGGTAAAGTCACTCCGCTGACCGCGCCGGCCACTTCTCCGAGCTGCACTTGGTGTTTTTCGGTCAACGCCTGTGCGAGCGCTTTGAGGAGCTCGACCTGCTGGCCGCTGGCCCAACGCAGCCGGTGATCTGCGCTCGCACCGGTGGACGTCCACGCGCCTTCAGCGACATAGAGTCGTTTCATTCTGGCGACGTCTTCGCCATTCTTCACGGCTCGTGAAGCGCCGAACGCGCGCGCCAGACGCAAGTGGTCGGGCCCCGCGCACATGAAATCACTTTCGAAAGAGAACACGACCTTCACCGGTTCGAGGTCGTGGTGCACGCGGGCTCCCGGCCCGAACGCGAGCTCGGCGCCGAGCATCGCGTTCTCGGGCGCCAGCGGATCGAACCGATACACCTTTGCTTCGGGCATCTTCGCGACGGTCTCTTTCAGCAGTCGCTCGAAAGTGGGCCCCATCGCGTGCGGAGCGAGGATCGCGAGACCCTTTCCGGCCGCGCCCGCCATGCGTCCCGAAAGGTCCTTGGCGAACCCATCCCAGGCTTCCCACGTCGCGCCGCCTCCCTTGGGTGCTCGCGACCGATCGGGGTCGTAGACCCGCATGATTTCGGTCTGCGCCCAAATGTCCGAGGTGCCCAGCGAGCTCGGGTGACGTGGGTTGCCTTCGATCTTCGTCGGGCGACCGTCGTGAACCTCGACGATGAGTCCGAGCGCACCCTCGGATCGCTGCGACGCCGTAGCGTACCGAAGCCGCACTCCGGGAATCACGTTCTCGGGCTGACGAACGAACGGAAGAATGCCTTCCTCGGGCCGTCGTAGCTTCGTGCACGCGGCCAAGAAGCTCAGCGCCGCTGACGCACCCGAAATCTTCAGCGCATCTCGCCGAGTCAACCCCGTCGAAGGCGGAGTCTGGAACTCATCGTGAATGAACTCCAACACCGACGGAGCGCCGTCCTTGTGCTCGATGGATCGCCAGTGGGTCAGCGGTGCTTCGGGGAGTGTCGCGTATGGGTCTTTTTTCATGGCGGAGTCCTCAGCGATGGCAGCCCGTGCAGCCGGCCGCCGCGACGGTGATCTGATCACCAGCGGGGTTCAAACGCGTCGCGTTGAGATTTCCCGGAGGGTCGAGCGTCTTCGCGATCCGAGCGGCCTGGTCGCGCCACGCCGGATCGGGGAGCCATCGCATCGTGGTCATCTTGTCGACCGGACGCAGGTTGAGCGTCGGAGCGGTGTGACAATCGATGCACCAAGCCATAGAGAGAGGCTTCTCTTGCTTCACGACGTCCATCTCGTCGATCGAGCCGTGGCAAGTCTCGCAACCGATCGCTGCGCGGTTCTGACCTACGCCCACGCCGACATGCGCGCTGTGGTCGAAGTAGGCGAAGTCGGGGACCTTGTGAATACGCACCCATCGAATGGACTTATCGCCCTTGCCGTCCGCCCAGGAGTCACGAAGCGCCGCAAGCTTTGGGGAGTCCTTCTTCACTTGGGCGTGGCAATTCATACACGTCTGCGTCGAAGGCACGCCTGCGTGCGGGCTTCGTTCTACGTAGGCGTGGCAATAGCGGCAGTCCATCTCGAGCGTCCCCGCGTGCAGCTTGTGGCTGTACTCGATGGGCTGCTTGGGCATGTAGCCGACGTCAGTGTGCTTCGGAGAGCCCCACCACCACAGCCCCAGGGAAGCTACGCCTCCGAGGACCACCGTCCCAATTGCCGCCATCTTGGGCGTCTCGTTCATCCACTCTGGGAATATCTGAGCCATGCTTATGACCTCGTCGGACTCACCGAGTCAGGGCGACGCGCCGTATCGCGCGAACATGCGCGCGGCGGTGATCGCGTGACCGCGGCCGGCGTCGTCCGCCGGCCAATAGCCCCGCACCGAACCGTTCTGGTCCACGACGGCCAGGGTCGGTGACGAAAATAAGTCGCGGGTGGGGCGTCGAAGCGACTCGCTCTGCTTCGTGAACCCGAGCGAAAAAGCCGAGAACAGCGGCGCGAGCGCCTCGTCCGTTCCCGTCAAAAGACGCCAACCGGATCGAGGCGCGCCCAATGATCCGGCGGCCTCTTGTGCACCACTTGCTTCCACGAACGACACAAGCTCGATTCGGCCGGAGGTGTCTTGCACATGCTCGAGAGCCTGTCCAAAGAAACGAAGGCGCTCGACGCAATCTTCGGCGCACCGACCACGTGAAAAGCTTGCGATCCAGACTTTCCCGCGGAGCCCCTCGCTCTTGGAAACTTGGCCCGCTAGGGTCGAGAGCTCGAAGGAGGGCACGGCCAACAACGGCGGGGGCGCACGTAGCACCAAACGCTGGATGAAAGGGAGAATCGTCAAGATGACCGCGCCGACGACGAACGCCGTGACGAACGGGTTGGCTTTCATCGCCCGTCCGATGCGCAGAAGTTGCGCGTTCACGCGTTGAACCTAGATCCAATTTTCATGGAACGCGCGCGGCACATTGCCACAGCGGCAGGATGCGCCATGCGGCAAAATGTCGCATGGACAACCCGGTCGAACGCCGCGGCAGTTGCAGCCAGCGTTTCACAACTGTATGACGTTTGTATGAGGAAGCATCGATTCTCGGCGTCGGTGGACGAGGAGCTCTACCGTGCCGCCGAAAAGGCGGTCGCCGATGGGTTGTCTGACAGTGTCAGCGCTTGGATCAACACGGCAATGCGAGCGCACTTGGACAGGGAACGTCGAATGCGCGCGCTCGACGCGTGGATCACTGCCTTCGAGGCCGAGCACGGCGAAATCACGGACACCGAAATGACGGCGGTCGCCCGACGAGATCGTGAGCGAGCGATCGTGGTCAGAGACGGCAAAGTTCTTCGAGCGTCGAAGAAGAAGGGCTCGAGGTGAGCCATGACTCTCGTGTTGGATGCGGGCGCCTTCGTCGATGTGGAGCGCGGAGATCGTGAGCTCGCCGCGCGGATCAAAGCAGAGCGCCGCCGGGGCAGCGCACCGGTGACCCACGGAGCGGTCGTGGCCCAGGTGTGGCGAGGCGGCAAAGCGCGGCAGGCGTCGCTCGGCGCCCTGCTGGACGCAATCCAGGTTGAACCCATAGACGACCAGCTGGGACGTCGCACCGGCGTGTTCCTCGCGCGCTCGAGGACCAGCGACGTCGTGGACGCGGCCTTGGTGCTGCTCGCCAGAGACGGGGATCAAATCCTCACCTCCGATCCAGACGACTTGTGCGCGCTGGCCGCGGTCGCAGGACTGAACGTGGAGATCGTGCCTGTCTGACCTCAGTGGACTGTCCACCGTCAACTGTCCGCCTTCAGGGGACTGTCCGAGTTCAGTGGACAGTAGGGGGTTCCTGCGTCTAAGGTGCGCCGCGAACGCCCGGAAGAAGTTGGAGGACAGGCCATGCGGATCGGAGAAGTGAAGAATTTCGTCGAGTCGAGGCTCGCGCGGGGGCTCAGCGAGAAAGACGTTCGAGACCTCACCAAGCTCGTCGCGAACGACGACGGAGCCGTTGGCGCTCGGGGCGCCGACCAACTGAAGAAGATCGCCAAAGAGTACGGCGACCGGTTCACGACCGCAGGCGCTCGCACGCTCGAGGACTTGACCGGAATTCACGTCAAGAAGAGGAGCGACGCCGGATCGTCGAGCGGAGTCGTCGGGATCCAGACTCACGACTCGATTCCGTCCGATTGGCATCGCTACACGGTCTCCGGCGCGGTGGCGGCGTTCAAGAAGAACGAAGAAGCGGAGAATACGCTGTACTACCGGGCTTCCGGCGGCGATTTGATTCCCCTCGAGGTAAAGAATTACTCGGACCTCGTCAAATCCGGCGCCATTACCCTGTACAAGAATCCGAAGGAGGATCAGGTCGAGACCGATGACGACGGCGGCTGGGAGTGGTCGACCTCGCTGATCATGGTGCCGAACACGAAGGGTGAGTTTGCTGCGGTCACCCAACAGCTCGACAAGCTGGCCAAGTCCGGAATCAAGATTTCGAAGGACTGGGACGACGCGCAGGAGAAGTTCCATTCCGCGATTCACGCCTCGAACTTCAACGGGCTCATTCCCGACACTCAGCGCCCCAACTGGGGCAAGGCCAAAGCCGAGGCCAAGCAGGCCCGACCGGCTTTCGAGGCGGCCATCGAGAAGACCGAAGCCGCCGTCGCGAAATGGAACGAAGGAGCCGAGGCGATTCGAAAGAGCGAGGGCAGCAAGAAGCTAGGCGGCCTCGTCGACAACTTGCTCGAGTCGGGCAAGCCGAACCTCGATCCGGTGGGTATCGACCTCGGGCACGGCAAAGAGATCCTCAAAGCGCAAGATCTGTTCTTCGATCGGAAGGAGCTCCTCAGCATCGACCCTGGCTTCAGCGGCATTCGAGTCCAGGTCGACGCCCTCGCGCACATCGAAGACGGCGGGACCCTGGTGGGTTATGCGGACGAGATGAACAAGCAGCTCGCGGCGGCGATGCCCGGCGTGAAGTCGATCATCGAAGTCGAGGACGCCAACCGCGAGGGTGCGGTGATCGAGGCGATGTTGGATAAGTTCGTGGCGCCGCTCGTGGGCAAGACGCACATCGACGACTACGGCTACGCCATCGGCGGCGACTCACCGCTCTCGATTCAACTCTCCCCCGAGCTTGCCAAGAAGGCGAAGACCGTCCTCGCAGAAATGAAGGACTTCCTGATCCGCGCCGGCCGCGAAGAGGAAGGCAAGAAGCTCAAAGTCACCTCGAACGACTGAACCCGACTCATCCATCCCTGGGACCGCAGGCATCTTGCCTGCGGCTAACTGCAACCAGCCAACTGGGCTTGATCCGTTCCGATTCCCGGACCGGGTCCCGTTCCCGGCCCCGTTCCCGGCCCCGGTCCCGAAAGCTCACCCTCAGAGGCAGGCCAGTCCGCGAAACCTACGCGCAGGCAAGATGCCTGCGCTCCCAGGGGTCCGTGCTCCCAGGTCCGGTCCTGCTCCCACGGGGTCTTAGCGACCGAGCGCTTTGAGGAGCGCCTCGACGATCTCGACGGCTCGTTCCTTGGCCGATTCTTCGAGCGCTCTTCCTCCGGCCGAGGTGTCACTCGTGCCGACGCCTTTTTTTCCAGGCTCGTGAATCTCTGCGACGAGCTGCCCGGTGCGTGTGTCTACTGCGCGTAACGAACCCACTGCCTTGTAGAAGCTCGGGCATTTGTCGCACATCCGATTCATGAACTCGGACGTGATCGTGCCGGTGAGTAAGACTTCGGCCTCACCCGAGAGCTTCGTCTTGATCTCGGCCGGCGCCAGCAGCTGTGCAGCCGTCAACCCTGCGACCGGTCGAACGTCGAAGCCTTTCGCTGAGAGCAACGCGGTAATGCGTGGCGCAAAAACCGGCGAAGCCGGCGCTTCGGTCTTGGCGGCGTCCTTCCACACGATCTTCTCGTCGATCACGATCGCCACTCGCGTGGTCGCCACCGTTTTGAACGAGTAGCTCGCGCGAGCTTCGAGCGGCGTCAGTCCCAGGTCTGAGGCTCGGACCTTCGTGTTTCGATCGACGAGCCACCCGGCCCAGTCGACTTCGGCGACGAGGTGTTGCTCCGGCGCGCCGGTCGATCCGACCTCGGACACTTTGACCGTTGCCGTCCCATCGGCCGAAGTCTTCGCCGTGGGCTCGACCTTGCCCGGCCCATCGAGCCCCAATCTGAGCACGACCTCGGGAACCGGCACGGCTCCCGCCAGCAACGAAAACACGATCGGCTCGGCCAGCGGCTGGCCGGTCGTGGCGGGCTGTGAGTTGCCTTTCGATACGGCGAGCTTCAACGAAGCCGACCAAGCCGCGACCTTCTCCCGGACGTCCGAAGGTCTCAACGACTGTATCGTGGCTCGCGTGAGCGCCCGATAGAGTACGACGTTGCCCTGGGTCTTCTCGGCGTCCGAGTATGCCGAAACCAAGGCCCGCAGCGCCAAGTCGCCGTTCGTGGCCGCTCCGGCTTTTTCGAAGGCTTCGCGAATACTCTTGTTGCTCGCCTCGATGAGGCTTTTTTGGGACTCGGCCGCGTCCGAACGACTCACCACGGCCAGCGCGTATCGGACGTCCGCGTCGGAGTCGACGAAGGTGTCGACGATCCGCGCGCCTTCGAGCGAGCCGCTCACGGTCTGCTCAGTGCGCTCGCTGAACCTCGCGGTGTCGAAAGTTTGGCCGTTCTTCGTCTCTTCCTTCTCGAACGCCTCGGACTCACTCTTCACGGACACTTGGATCTGCGCGAGGATGTCTTTGCGCGCAGACGCCTCGGCGGCCTCGGCGTCGCGCTTCTCGTCGCCCGTGATCGAGGAGGATCCCAGTCCCACCAAATATCCAGAGGCCGGAAATTTCGGGTGCGGCTGGCGGTGGACCCACCCAGGCGGTTGAGCCGCCGCCGAAGCCGCCAGTAGGAAGATCGCGCCAAGCCCGATCATGGGTGAGTCCTCACGGTTCGCAGTATCCTTGGGGCGTGCAGGTCGGGGCGGCGCCCGGACAGGAACCCGCGGTTCCACAGGGAACGGGCACGCAGAACCCATCGGCGGAGCACAGCTGACCCGCCGGACATGAACCAGCCATGCCCGGATCGCACAGCGACACGCAGATCCTCTGTCCTGCCACCGGCTGACAGGCCTGGCCACTCAGGCAATCCGCGCCGGTCGTGCAAATCTTGAGACAGGTGCCCTCGCTCGAGCCCACTTGCAGGGACGCGCAGAAGAGCCCGCGCGAGCATCTCAGGCCCGACGAGTTGCATGACTCACCCCAGGTTTGGCCGTCGCAGGCCGGAGAGAAGGTCTCATCGGTATCGCCGTCGCAGTCGTTGTCGAGGCCATCGCAGGCTTCGACGCGCTCGTTGGGTTGGATATTCGATCGGCACACGATGGGTGGGTTGCCTCCAGTGCAGACCAGCGTCCCGGGTCTGCATTCACCCTGGTTGTTGCTGCTGCACGCTTGACCCACTTGCGCGTCGTTGACTTCTCCCGGCTGAGTATCGTCGCGGCCGTCGCAGTCGTCGTCGAGGCCATTACACGACTCGGAGAGAGCGGGGGTGCCGGCGACGCAGGACACCACGCCGGCGTCGCTGCAGGCCAGACGGCCTTGGGCACACTGACCCGTGGCCTCTGCCTCACAATTTCCCGCCACGAATCCCTCGTCCCTGCCCCCTGCGCAGTTGTCGTCGATGCCGTTGCACTCGACGTCCGGTTGGCCAGGATGAATCGAGCGGTTGGTGTCATCGCAGTCTGCACCCAAGCACCCGCCGCCGGTCCCGTACCCGTCGCCGTCGCCGTCCACGCATCCACAACCCTCTCCGTCGTCCGCGGTGCCCGAGCAGTCCTCGTCGAGCCCGTTCCCGCAGACTTCCGTCGTCGGCTCGTTGGTCACGCACACGAGGCTTGGCGTCGGCGTGCCTGTGCACTGCCAGTTGCCTTTGCGACACTCGCCGCGCAGCTGCTGATTCTCGGACATGCAGAAGGTGCCCACGAGCTCGATTCGATTGTCTTTGGTGCCGTCGCAGTCGTTGTCGATGCCGTCGCACACTTCCTGCGTCTGATTGACGGGAACGCAACTCGTTCCCGCAGCACCCATGCAAGTGTTGCGGCCCGTCGCGCAGTTACCGGGCAGGCCGGTCTGGCACTCTTCGCCGTCCCCAGGAATCATGTCGTCCGCTGGACCGTCGCAGTCGTTGTCGAGGCCATCGCAGATCTCGGTGACCGTGTTCGGCTCGGTGCCCACGCACGACTCGGCGTTGTTTACACATTTTCGAACGCCGGTCGCACAAAGACCCGGGTTGCCCGTCGCACACTGCGTCTCGACGATGTTGTCCACGACTTTGTCGCAGTCATTGTCGATCCCGTCGCAGACCTCCACCTGGCCGATCATGTTGGGCGTGCACACGAGCGTCGCGCCGCCGGCGCCTTGTTGGCAGACGTAAGCTCCGAGCGCGCAGGAGCCCGTCTGCTCCGGGACCGTGCAGGCCTCGCCTTGATGTTTGCCGTCAGGCGAGGTCACCGTGTCACACCGAATCAGCCCGGTGAGGGCCGTTCGACACGCGACCGCCTCGTCGTCGGTCTCGGAGGCCTCGGGCGCTTCGGGTTTGTCGTCAGCCGACTTCGAGTCGCCTCCGTACCCATCACACTTGAACTCGACGGCGTCCGTGAACCCATCTCCGTCGTCGTCGTTGTCTACGAAATCCATGAGGCCGTCGCCATCGGTGTCGACTTCTTCGTAGGGGACGGTACAGCCGGCGAGCCAGATGAGGCTCACCAGCGCGCTTCGGGGCATATTCTTAGAAAATCTCATCGCGCAAATCCTCTCCGCTCACAGCCGGAAGCCAGCGCCCGCCGACAGCGTGACGCCCTGAATAGGCAAGTCGGAGGTCGGGTACGTGTACCCAGCCTGCCCGTACAGCGTGATCCAGGAGAACGGGTTGAGGGCCACACCGGCGTGTCCGTCACCGAACAGCACGAGCTTCTGGCCGTCGTCGCTGGTCCAACCGTTCTGACCAGCGATGATCGGCGTCTCGTCGAGCCAGATCAGCCCAAGCTGAATGCCAAGGTAGAAATTGATGAAGGGGTCGCCGCTGAGGAGCTTGAAATCGCCTTCCCACGCCACTTCCCACATTCGGAGCGTCGAGAACTCCGCGTTGCCCGAGGCGTCGAGCTGAAGGCCGTCGGACGAGCCGTTCTTCAGGAACGCAAAGATGAAGTTGTTGCGGGCCCGATCATAGTCCCAGCCCCAATTCACTCCGTGCATGAACGCGGGGCCGTACTCAGTTTGTCCGGGCAACCGATCTGACTCGATCAACCAGGTCTCGAGGCGATAGCCGAGCTGAAAGCGATCTTCCTGAGTTTTCGAATCATCGTCTGGCTCTGGCTTGGGCGCCGCCGCAGCGACTTCGGGTTTCTTTTCCGCGACCTTGGGCGGTGGAGGCGGCGGCTCCGGCTTCTTCTCTTCGACCTTCGGGGGCGGCGGAGGCTCTGGCGCCTTGGCCACTTCGACCGGCTTCGACTTGTCCTTCAGCGACGCCATGTACGCCTGGAAGTCCTTGAACTCCTGGGCTGCGCGCATCTTGGCGACCTCCTCTTCGGTGGGCGTACCGAGGAGGGCTCGGAGCAGCTTCTCGGAGAGTCGATTCTCGACGTCGATGAGCTCCTTGAGGTTGCCCTCCTCCGTCACCGTCAGGAGATCCTTTTTTGCCTCGGTGTCATGGAGCTTCGCCGCGATGGAGACTCGGTCGCCGGAGATGGCGTAGCGACCGCTCACCATCACGTTGACCTTCAAATTCTCCTTCATTTTTTCGTAGAGCTTCTCGAGCTCCGCTTCGTTCTTGGCGGACATGCCGCCGACCTCGAGGACCATGCCGGAGCCCGAGCTAGCGCTGCCGGCCTCGATCTCCTGCACGATCAGGTTGTGTTCCTGCTGGAAGATCTCGTGGACCATCGGGTCTTCGACCAGGGAGATCGAGCCGGACGCGGCGAGCTTGGTGCCGACTTGGTCGGTGATGCTGACACCCAGCTCCTTCACCCAGGGCTCGGTGAGAGTCGCACCGGCGAGTCGGAACTCACCCACGGCGAGTCGGTTGCGCTCCTTGAGCCGAGACTCGTTGGCCTTGACCTTCTTGATGAGGTCCTCGTTGCTGGCGTCCATGGCCAGCGCTTCCTGATAGAGCGCGCGCGCCGCGCGCACGTCTCCGGCGAGCTCGGCCTCGCGAGCCGCCGCGAGCTTACCGGCGACACCGAGATCGCTGGTCGAGGCCGGACGAGACAGCGCGCGCCGGTCGGCCTCTTCGAGAGGAACCGCTTCTCCCGCAAGCTCGAGCGCGACTTTTCGCTGCACCGCGCCGCGATCGGTTAGGAGGCCGGCCTGAACCGACGCTTTCTTGATGCGAGACGACTCATCTACGATCTTGGCGGTGATTCGGATGTTGTCACCTTCGACGAGGTAACTTCCGACCACGGCCATCTTCATGCCTTTGATTTTGCCCTGGAGGCGGTCGATGGCTTCGAGGCCGACGGCTTCGTCGAGCTTGGCCAGCTCGTTGGCGGCCTCCAGCTGCTGCGCGAGGCTGACTCGGTCGAGCACTTCGATCTTGCCGATGCGCGAGAACTCAGCGGTGAGCTCCTCCGCGATCACGATGCCGAGCTCGCCGAAGTCCTTGCTCGGTGAGTTGTTGACGAAGTTGCCGATACCGACCTGGACGATTTCTTCGGGCTTGGCCCGCTTTCTACGTTCCTCGGCCGCTTGGAGCTCGATTTTTTCAACACGTTTTTGGGCCTTTTCGGCCTCCGCGACGTCGCCCATTTCCGCGTGGAGCTTGGCGAGCTTGGCGACGGGTTCCGGGTTGGTCGGAGCGAGCTTGCCGGCTTGTTCGTAGAGCTCTTTGGCGCGATCCCAGTGGGGGAGCTTCAGGTAGTTGTCGCCGCGGGCGACGACGGCGGGGAAGTAGTTGGGGTCGGCGTCGAGGGCCTCCTTGAAGGACTTTTCGGCGGCGCGAGCATCGTCGGCTCCGGACTGAGCCTGTCCGCGCAAGCAGAGGAGCTCGGCCTTTCCGGCCATAGGGACCTTTTCGAGGGCACCCTTGGCGGTCTTGAAGTCATTGAGCGCCAAGGACGCGCGTCCGAGGAGCTCCTGAGCCTCGAGGTTCCCGGGCGCCTCTTGGACGGTTCGGCCGAGGTGCTCGGCGGCCCTCTTCATGTCCTTCTGGGCGAAGGCGATCTTGCCGAGGTAGAAGTTGGCGGGGCCGCTCTTCGGGTCGCGCTTCAGGGCCTCTTCGAAGGCCGCCTTGGCCGCGGGCAAGTCGTTCGACTTGAAATAATTCTCACCCTTCACCAGGGGGATATAACTCTCCTTGGCGCCGCGAGCTTCGGCCTGAGTGATGAGTTGGTTCGATCGCTTCGGGTCACCCATGCGATAATAGGAGTACCCGACGGCGGCCAAGAGGCTCGGGTCGTTGGCGCCGGCTTTGATCGCCGACTCACCCGCTTTGGTGGCTTCGGCGTACTTTTCGAGGCGGACCAGCGTCGACGTGTAGAGCGCTCCGAGCGCGGCATCCTTGGGCAGGGCGGCCACGGCGGCGGCGAGCGGCGCCTGCGCGCCGGCCAAGTCGTTGAGTGCGACCCGCGAGCGACCGAGGGCGGCGTTGGTTTCGGAATCCGCGGCTGCGAGCTGACTCAGGTATTTGACCGCGTCCTTGTGGTTTTGGAGCTTGTGGAACGAAAGTCCGGCCACGCGGAGCGCGCGTGGTTCCTTGGCGTTTCGTTTCAAAGCCCGCACTGCGAGGTCCGAGGCCGTCTTGGAGTCACCGCGCTCGAGCTCGAGCTCGGCGAGCGGGAGGGTGAGGGTCGGGTCGTCAGGCCGGGCTTTCTGGCCGATCGCTAGGTACTCACGTGCGGCGGACCGAGCCCCGCGTTCGAACATGAGCTTGCCTAGAGCTCCGTTGGCCTCGGCGTCCTTGGGCGCCAAGCCCACCACGAGCTTCAGCTCGTCTTCTTGTTTCTTCTTGTCGCCGAGCTTTCCGTACGCTTCGGCCAATACGCGGTGGAGTCGTTCGTCTTTCGGACGGGCCTTGCCGGCCTCGGCGAGGAGCTTGACCGCTTGGGCGACATCACCCTTGGCGAGCACGGCCTCGCCGAGCCGGAGGTTGGCTTCTTCGTGTCTTGGGTCGAGCTTCAACGTCGCACTCAGCCATCGCTCCGCACGCTCTCCGTTTTTCGCGGCGAGAGCGGCCTGCGCGACCTTGAACGCGTAGGCGGCGTCGTTCTTGGCGAGCTCCGCGCCCCTCTCGAGGTTCACGAGCGCCTTGCCCCGGGTCTTCTCGTTCTTGAACAAGCTCTCCCCGACGAGCTTGTTGGCGAGTCCGTGTGCGGCGTCGATCGCGAGCAGCGCCTGCGCGACGTCCGCAGCTTCCCGGTTGGCCTTCGTCCTCGAGTCGAGCAGCAGACCGAGGTCTGCGGCACCGAGCTTCGCCTTGCCCGCCCACGCGAGCTCCGTCGCCGCCGCCGCGCTCTTTGCGTCGCCCGATTTGGCGAGCATTCGACCGTGCGAAAGCGAAAGCTCTGCGTCCTTGGGCGCGAGCTTGGCCGCGCGACCGAGCAGCTCCGCGGCGCGTTTGGCGTCGTTCTTCCCTTCCGCGATCGCGGCGAGCGACTTGTAAACCTCGACGTCCTTCGAACCAGCGTTGGCGAGCGCCTCGAGGTAGGGCTGAGCCGCCGCCCCCCCGTTGGCCTTGGCCAAGAAGCGCGCGGCCGCCTCGTTCTTGGCGTCCAACGCGAACACGAGCTCGAACCGCGCCTTCGCGGCCGCGGCGTTTCCGGACTTCTCCGCCCGCTTTGCGAGGTCGAGCTGCAGCGCGAGGTTCTTGCGCCCCTCCGCCGTGTCCGCGGCCAGGCTCAGATATTTTTCGGAGGCTTTGGGGTCGGTCTTCTCGAGGCCGGTGCCGAGCGCAACCAAGTCCGAGTAGGCGTCGAGCGCCTTGATGCCGTCGGCCTCGCGCAGGAGCTTCGCGGCGTCGGCGAGCTTCTTTTTCGCCACCTGCGATCGACCCACGACGAGTCGCGCCTCGCGATCCTTTGCGTCCAAAGCAATCACGTGCTCGAGCGCCTTGAGCTCGTCGGCCGGCTTCTTCAAAGCGCGGTGTGCGTTGGCGAGCCCTCGCCAAGCGGCCAGCGAACGCAGATTTTTCTTCGTGACGGTCGTATAGAGAGGGATCGCCTTCGCAGGCTGCCCCTCCGCCACGAGCTTGTCCGCCTGCGCGACGAGCTCCGCTTCCGTTGGAGCCGCAACGGTTGCGGGCTTGGGGGGCTCGGCATACGCCGGAGCGGACAGGGAGGCCGCGCCGATGCCAAGACACAACGCGAGCTCACGACCTGGAATGGACTTCTTTTTAATCACGGGGTTCCTCGTGGATGGACATCACGCCGTAACCGGCCCAATCGGCAACGTCAAGAAACCAGTCTGGGCAGTGGTGAAAAACCCGTAGACAATACCCGCACGACGCTCCTTCACCCGCTCGGTGTTGAAGCCCCAGCGGGTCGACTTCTCAAGAGGTGAATGCTACGGATGGCTGACATGGGTCTCGTTGCTTCACCTAAAGATGCCCGAGTTCCGACAGGTTCGAGGGCAGTCCTCCTGTTTGCCGTGTCCATCTGGTTTCCGCTGGGCTGCGACACGGACGGAACGCCGACGCCCGACGCTGGCGATACGACGACCTGCGTGGACGCCGATTGCTCCTCCTACGGCCTCGAGTGCGGCCGAGCCGTTCGAGAAGGGAAATGCCTGCTGTGCGGGAACTGTACCCTGCCAGAGACTTGCGGCGGCGGCGGCCGCGCCAATCAGTGCGGCTGCACGCCGAAGGCTTGTGACGGCACGATTTGCGGTCAGCTCGACCCTGGCTGCGGCGAAGCGCCCATCATGTGCGAATGCACGATGCCCGACACCTGCGGGGGCAGCGGAGTCACCGGAACCTGCGGCAAGACGGTGGCGCTCTACGACGACTGCGATCCGGGCGACAACACCATCGCCTGTCCGGCCGGCTCGAGGTGCTGCCCGGCCCCGTTCGAAGGGAACCGTTGCTACGAGACCCCAGGAACTGAGTGCGAGCCGCTGCCTGACCTCACCCTGTTGGATGGACACTTGAATCCCACGATTTCGGTTCAGACTTATGGCGCCAACTCCTGTGAGTTCGTCAGCGACCAGTGCCTCTACGCCGCCGGCGCTCGACGGCTCCTCTACTTCGAGACTTGGATGTCGAACGTCGGAACCGCCGACCTCGATCTGGGCAAAGGCGCGGACGACCCGGCGCGATTCGTCTTCGACACGTGTACGAATCACGAGCACTACCACTTCCAGAGCTTCATGCGGCAGCGCCTACTCACGCTCGACGGACAGCCCGTGGCCGAAGCTCCCGAGCTTCCCAAGCTGGGGTGGTGCCTCCGAGATACTCAGCGCGTCGACGAGCGATCGGTCCAGACGCCGCACTTCCCGGACGACAGCGCCGACGGGACGTTCGTGACTTCATGCATCGACGACCCACAAGGGATCACGATGGGTTGGGCCGACGTGTACGAGGAAGACGACGCCTGCCAGTGGATCGACATCACCGACGTCCCGGCCGGTGACTACCTCGTGGAGCTCACGGTGAATCCAAATCGGTTGGTCTCCGAGATTCGCTACGACAACAACACACTCACGACGCGTGTCACTATCCCTCCTCCCTGACCGGCCGTGGCCAGGCATCAAGCCCCGGCGCGCTGGACCGCCCGGCTAGTGCTCCATTCGGGAATCGCGTCGGGCACGGGCACGGACGGGCACGGGCACGGGCACGGTGCGGCGACCGACACGGACAATACAGCGAGGGCACGACACCAGGCGCGCAACGCAACGAGGGGCATTGCTCATGCCGTCCTGCTACGGTATTTTGCCGCTCGATGGCGACGGTGAGGGGAACGGTCAGCGAGTCAAACCAAAACGCAGGTGAGCTCCGTTGGATCAGGACCGACAACATCGTGGTTACCGAGCGATCCGAGGCCCGGCTGCCGCAGGTCCGACGAATTCCGGAGCTCGTAGACGCCATACTCGCCCAAGCGCCCGAGCCCGTGGTCGTCCGCGAGCGCGTCCGCGGTCGCGGCTTCGAGCTGGCCACCGGCAGCTCGACCCTCGAGGCCCAGGTCGCCCTCGGCGCCCGCTCCGTGCTGGCGCGCGTGGAAACGCGCGACCACGAGACGCTCGAGAACAACACGCGGCGAAAGGAGCGGAGAGCGCGAAAGGACTCCGTCGTGCAGACGGAGCAGCAGACGCAAGACGAACAGGACCGAAAGGAGCGCCTCGAACGGCAGGCCCGTCTGTCCACGCCCGTGCCCGAGCCCGACCTCTTCGCGCGCGCCGCCGCCTTCGCCCGCCTGTTTCGAGCCGGTCGCGACCCTCGCGAGATCCGGACTCTGTTTGGACTCAAACGAACGAGGACGGTAACGCGCAGCCTCGCGCTCGCGCTCGCACCTGTTGAGCTTCAAGCGCTCGCTCGGGAGCGCCCCGTCCGCGTGACCCAGCCGAACGCGCCCGATCCCGAAGCGCCGAAGCCCGTCGAGTGGTCCTTTGCGCTCCAACGTCTCGACGCTCTCCAGCACGCCGCCGCGGTGCGCGACGCCGCGCAAGTCCTCGCCCTGAAACGGCCGAGCGGTGAGACCACGCCGGCGTCCACCGATGGGCCGCACGACGCAACGCGAGGACTCGGCACCGCGCGACGAGGGGCGCTCCTCGCCGCGAGCCTGACCTTCTTGGTGCTCGCCTCCTGCGAACGGCGACCTGCGCCGAGTGCGCCGTCGACCGTCGCGACGACCGAGCAAGCGCTCGCCGCCTGCCCGGCCAAGGGCAGCCACCGCCCCGGTGTAGAGTCGTTCGCGGCCAGCTGCTCCTCCGCCGACAACGTCACCTGCAACTCGAGCTTCTCGGTCACACAGACGAACGTCGAGTCCCTCGCGACGAGCACGCGCTACACGTACAAAGTGTGCAAGCTCACGAGCTCCGCCGATTTGTCGCACTGGGACCTCGAGCTCACGGGCCTCGCGACCTGCCTCGCGAACCCCGACTGTGCTTCGGACTCAGACTCGGACAGCGACTCCGACACGGACACGGACACGGACTCCGCGTCGGAAGCGAGCTCCGACTCCGAACCGGACTCAGACGCTGACACGGAGTCAGACTCGGACTCAGACTCAGATTCGGACTCGGACTCAGAAACGGAATCCGATTCCGACAGCGACTCGGACTCGGACAGCGACTCCGGCTCGACGTGCCCAGCCACCGATCCGGCCGAGGCCCTTGCCGCCGCCTTCCAAGGCTGCACGATCGAGTCCCCGCGCTCCGGTGAATCGTGCACGCTCCAGGTCTCGCATCCGGACCCGACGACCCAAATCACTGGCGTGAAGTACGAGGCCTCGGTGGGCGACGGAGAATGTCGCAATTTCACACTCACCCTCTCGAACGACGCCCTTGCGAGCAACTTCACCTTCGGCTCGGGCCCTGGGATCGCATCCACCAAGCAAGGGAATCAGGATATTACGCGATCGAATCGACCCACGCCAGGGTATGTCTGCTTACCCCAGGCCCCCGCGTGCGTCCCGGTGACGCCCACCGTCGTCACCGCGATGGACGACAGCTACTCCACTCCGGAGAGTACGCCTCTGGACGTTGCCGCTCCAGGCGTGCTTGGCAACGACTCGAGCTCCACCGGCGGTGTCCTCAGCGCCTCGCTCGTGGACCCTCCGCAGTTCGGCGTCGTCTCGCTCGCCCCAGACGGCTCGTTCTCAATCCTTCCAAACTCGCTGTACGAAGGTCCGGACCAGTTTTCCTATCGCGCAACTCATCCCTCAGGGGCCTCGGACGTGGCGACCGTCTACCTCGACCTCACCCACGTCAACCACCCGCCGATCGCCATCGACGACCACTACGAGACCCAAGAGTCGACCCCTCTGGTGATCCCAATCCCCGGCGTGCTCGGCAACGACGCCGACAATGACTCGGATACTCTCTTTGCCCTACTCAGCACGCCCCCGACCTACGGCGCGATCAGCCTCGAGGTCAGCGGCGCGTTCTCCTACTTGCCTTACTCTGGTGTCTCCGGCGTCGTGGACTCATTCAGCTACGAGGCGCATGACTCGACGAGCTTCGACTCAGCCACGGTCTTCATCACCATCCCAGCCACACCCCACGCGCCGGTCGCCAACCCCGATGAGTACACCCTCGACAAGAACACGACCCTGTCCGTGCCGGATCCCGGAGTCCTCCTCAACGATCACGACCAGGACGGTCAGGCCCTCACCGCCACGCTGGTGTCAGGCCCCTTCCACGGCACGCTCACCCTGGCCCCTGCGGGGGGCCTCGTTTACACTCCGTTCCCTTTGTATACTGGACCGGATACGGCGACCTACGCCGCCAGCGACGGCGCCCTCTCCGCCACCGCCGACCTCCTTTTCCACGTGCTCGAGACCAACCGGCCGCCGATCGCCGTCAACGACCTCTACACGACTCCGGAGCACGCCACGCTCGGCATTCCAGCCCCAGGCGTGGGTCTCAACGACGCGGATCCCGACAACGACCCGCTCACCTTCCGCTTGCTGAGCGGCCCCGCCCAAGGTGCGCTGACGATCTTCCCGGATGGCAGCCTCTCCTACGACCCCAGCCAACCCGGCACCTACGGCGCGGTCTACGAAGTCTCCGACGGCCAACTCACCGCCACCGCCATCCTCACCCTCGTGGTGACACCCGTCGACGACCCGCCGACCTGCAACCCAGACTTCTACGCGATCGGAGAAAATGACACTCTCATCACCGGCGCGCCCGGAGTCCTCGGCAACGACGCCGATCCCGAGAATGTCGCACTCACGACCCAGGCGCTCAGCCCGCCGGCCAACGCGCCCAACGACCTGCTCCCGACCGGCGAAGCGCCTCCGGCGTCCTTCCACCTGTTCGAGACAGGACTCCTCGTGTTCCGGCCTCCGACCGACTTCACCGGCGTCGTGAGCGCAACCTACGCCTGCTCGGACGGAGTCTCCTCGGTGCCCACCACGGTGACGATCACCGTCACCCCCAAGGACACGCCGCCGGTCGCGCGACGAGACAGCTACCAGACCGAGGAAGCGCAGGTGCTCCGCGTGAGCGCCGAGCTCGGGCTGCTGGTCAATGATCACGACAGCGACGGCGACCTCCTCACCGCTCGCCTCACCCGCTCGCCGCAGCACGGCTCAGTCGCCGTGGAGCCGGACGGATCGTTCGTCTACCGGCCCGACGCCGACTTCACCGGCCACGACGAGCTCGTCTATGAGGCCTTTGACGCGCTCCTCACCTCGACTTCCACCGTGGTCGACCTCGAGATCCTCCCGGTGCCCGAGGCCCCCCGCGCCCAGCCTGATTTGTACGTGCTCGCGGAGGACGAGGCCCTCACGATCCAGGACCCCGGAATCTTGGCAAATGACTACGAGCCCGACCAGGAGCTCATGACCGCCGAGCTCGTGTCGCCGCCAGCGCACGGCACGCTGGTCACCTCGCCCTCGGGTGGCTTTACTTACTCACCCAGCTCCAACTTCCACGGCGTGGACAGCTACGTTTACCGAGCCTCTGACGGCGCGCTCTTCTCGGGCCCCGCGACGGTCACGCTGATCGTGGAGCCTCGCGGAGACGCCGTCCTCGCGGTCGACGACCACTACGTGACTTACGAAGACGAGCCGCTCTCGGTCCCGCCCAACGCCGCGCCCAACGTCACGATCAACGACGTAAACATCGACGGTACGCCGCTCGAGACCGTCCTCGTCACGCCGCCCGAGCACGGCGCCGCGATCTTGTCGCCCGAAGGCCAGCTCGCGTTCGCGCCCGGGCCCCACTTCGTGGGCACGGTAATCATGAGTTACTCGGTCACGAACGGGACCGGCTCCTCGACCGCCCAGATCTTCATCGACGTCCTCCCCCGCCCCGACGCGCCGGTGGCCGTGCCGGACGCCTACACCGCGACCTCCGGCGTGGCCCTCTTCGTGGCCGGCCCCGGCCTTCTGCAGAATGATTACGATCTCGACCAGGGCGACGTGCTCACCGCGGAGCTCCGCCGCCCCGCGCGCTACGGCACCGTGACCGTGAATGCCGACGGCTCCTTCGTCTACACGTCGGTCAGCACCTTCATCGGGATCGATGATTTCGTCTATCGAAACAGCGACGGCGTTTTGACCTCCAACGAGGTCCTCGTCGAGCTCTCCGTCGGCGACGGCAACCCCAACCAAGCGCCCATCGCCCGCAACGACGCCTACGTCGTCGACGACGGCTCCGTGCTCAGCGTCCCCGCGGCCGAAGGTTTGCTCTCCAACGATTCCGACCCGGAGCTCGATGCCCTTTCCGCGCTGCTCCTGACTCCGCCTGCGCACGGCACACTCACCGCCTTCTCGGATGGGTCTTTCGTCTACACCCCGAACCCAGGCTTCACGACCGACTCGTTCGCGTACCGCGCCTTCGACGGCCAGCGTCCCTCCAACGTCGCCTCCGTGTCGCTGACCATCGTCGGCGGTCCGGCCCTCCCGCCCGTGGCCGCGGACGATCACTACTGGCTCGAGGCGCCGTCGAGCGGCGGCACCTTCGGCTTCCCCACCGCCTCCGGCGCGCTGCAGAACGACCACGACCCCGCGGGCGCGCCCCTCTCCGCGACGCTGATCTCGATCGACACGCCTGAGTATGGGTACGTCGACCTGCTCCCCGACGGGAGCTTCTCGGTGTTGCTCTGGGGTGCGTTCGTGGACCCGCAGGACCTCCGCTTCACGTACTCGGCGAGCAACGGCTCGCTGAGCTCGAACGTCGCCACGGTGACCGTGACCTTCGTCGCCACAGAGGCGCCCCCTACGTCGCCGAGCGCCGCCGAAGACTTGTACTTCGTGCGAGCGGGTCAGACGCTCACGGTAGACGCGCTGACCGGCCTGCTCTCCAACGATTGTGAGAGCGACCCTGGCGACCAGTGCGACGCCTTGCTGCTCTTGACCGCGAGCCTCCGCGAGCCGCCCCGGCACGGGACCGTGTCCGTGGCGCCGGATGGATCGTTCGTGTACCAGGCCGATCCTGGGTTCACGAGCGGGACCGATTTCTTCGCCTACGACGCCCACGAGGGCGCGCAAAGTGACACCGGTTTGGTACTCATCCAGGTCACGCCTGGGTGTGAGGTCGTAGAGACGCGGAGCCCCCGCTCGTGTGTCGCCTTGGGCGCCACGTTCGACTGGTCGTTCAATGTGGCCCCTGAGTGTGGCGTGGAGATCGTCGAGGGTCCGACGGAGCTCCTCGTGTACAACGAAGGCTCCACCTATGTGAGTTGGACCTCGACCGACTCAGGAAGCCATCCGGTGACGCTCCGGGTGATTTCGCCGGACGGAACCTCGAGCTTGTTGCGCTTCGACATCTGCGTGGTCGACCCCGCGGTCGACCCGTCGGTTCAGTTCCTCAGCGAGCCGCCGCTCTTCGCGCGGACGGGCTGGGTCTATGAGTACAGCCCGGAGCTCGCGTACGCGCCGCTCGACGGGTTCCTCGACCTCGTGGTCGCCGCCGGTCCGCCGGGACTCTTCGTCAGCTACCCAGGCATCTACGCTTCGGTGACGTACGACCCGCCGCCCGAGGACGTGGGCACGCACTCCGTCGTGCTGCGCGCCGACGTCTACGATACTTTCGGTACGCTCGTCGCGACCGCGACTCAGGCCTACACGTTGACCGTGGGCGCCGACGTGCTCGCGGCCTGTCCTCCGTCGGTCCGCGCCGAGCCGGGCGACACGGTCACCTGCCAGCTCTTCGCGGCCGAACGCGGTCAGGGACCGGTGAGTTACGCGCTGACTTGGGGGCCTGGCGCAGTCGACACCGCCTCCGGTCTCTACACGTTCACACCCACCCCAGCGGACATCGGCAATCACACGATGCAAGCCGAGGCGAGCGATGGGCTCGGACCTTTCCACCCGTTCTTCACCGAGATCTTGGTGGACGGACCGCCGCAAATCCTCGCGTGGCCGCCCCCCAAGGCCTTTGGCGATCAGTTCTTCAGCGCGGAGCTTCGGATCCTCGACCCCAACGGCGAGCCCGTCACCCCGGACGTCTCGACGCCGCCTCCGGACGGCACCTCCTTCGCGCAGCTCTTCAACTGCGGAATTGGCCCTGAGTGCGGCTACTTCGTTTGGTACGACTTCACCCGCGCCTCGGCGGACCTGGTGCCCGTGGGCCTCAGCGCCACCGCCGCCGACGGCGACGTCGGCACCTTCGACTTTCAGGTCGATGTCCGCTGGGCGCCGCGGTTCGTCAACTATCCCCTGCTGACCGCGCCGGAGCAGCAACTCTTCACCTTTGACCCCATCGTCGAAGACCCGAACCTCGAGGTCCGAACGTTCACGCTCGTCGAGGCGCCTGCCGGGATGACTTTGGCCCCGCTCACCGGTCACCTCGAGTGGACACCCACGGCCGTCGACGTCGGTACTCACCGCGTGCACCTCCGCGTCACCGACGCTGACGTGCTCTCCGCCAACCTGATCTTCGACCTCCAGGTCCCCAACGTCCTCGATGACGCGCCGATCATCACGAGTGTCCCGCCGACGTCGACCGACAAGAATGTTTTGTACACCTACGACGTGGACGCCCTCGATCCCGAGGGCCAGCCCGTCACCTACGGCCTCTTGGAAGCGCCCGCCGGCATGGTGATCGATCCGTTCAGCGGCGTCCTCGAGTGGACGCCCGCGACGGCCGACGTCGGCCTTCATCGCGTCTCCGTGCGCGCTCACGATCCAGCAGGGACGATGGCCGTGCAGACCTACGACCTCGAGGTCTTGGAAGTGAACGACCCGCCCGAGCTCGTCTCGCTGCCCGCGCCCAGCGTGCCGGAAGGCTCCGTCTATCTCTCGAGCGTCAGCGCGACCGATCCCGAGCGCGACCTGCTCACCTTCGCGATCTCCGGCCCCGGCGGCCTCACGATCACGCCGTACTCAGGCGAG
>CAYXDO010000054.1:0-4792 GCA_964463485.1 uncultured Myxococcales bacterium
CAGACGATCTGACGCAGACGCAGACGATCTGACGCCGACGCAGACGATCTGACGCTGACGCCGACGCAGACGCAGACGATCTGACGCTGACGCAGACGCAGACGATCTGACGCCGACGCAGACGCAGACGATCTGACGCTGACGCAGACGCAGACGATCTGACGCCGACGCAGACGCAGACGATCTGACGCCGACGCAGTCAGCGTCAGCGTCAGCGTCAGCGTCAGCGTCAGAGTCAGAGTCGCTGACGCACCCGGGACACGCTCCTTCTTCTCGTGTGACCAGCTCGCTTGGCTGGACTCACTTGTCGGGAACTCGCCTTCGACCTGTTGGATGGCGTGGGCGAGGATTTCATTGCGGCGGGACCCGAACTTCAGAAACTCATCTGGCGAGGCCTGGTCGCGTTCGAGGCCGACACCGTCGAGGCGGTACACTACGTGGGCGGCCGAGCTCGGACTAAATCGGGCTGAAGAGTGAGTATGGCAACACCATGGTCGTGCGCGGCACGTCTCCGAAGCCAAGGATCTGCGGGCCCATGGGGACGAGAAATCGCAAGGTGTGGACGCCGGAAGGCAGAAATCGCTGGTCGCAGAACCCTCCCTCCTTTCGGAAGTGTCCGAAGAACCCATTGATTCCTCCGTACACGAACCCGCCGGCCCACGGCGCGACCGATAGAACGAGGAGGTCGATGCCCGAGTCTCCCAAACTCACCCAGCTTTTGGAGCTATCGTCATAACGCAGAAAGACGCCGAGGGTCCCGCCGAGAACCACGCCGAAGCCTTCGACCCAGGTTACGTAGCCGAATCCGAGGCCATCTCGCGGCACTTCCACTCGGACCTCGCCCGACTCGTACCAGACCACGCGCTCGTCCAGGGACGCGGCCACGATCGCCCGCCCGGGCCCCACCCTGGCGAGCGTCCCTTGATCTCGAGCCTCGGCGACGCCCTCAGGGAACTCGAACAGCAGCTCCCATCGCTCTCCGTCGAATCGCTCGAAGGCTGCCGGTGAACCTGCTTCGGCAGAGAGGGTGAAGATCTCGAAGGGCTCATTCGCGGGCGCTCCGGCCATCCAACGAATTTCGCGGCCGGTGGAGCTCGTGGAGACTTGGTGAGCATTGGTCAGCCCGGCGGGCGTCCAACCCGCGGACCAGAGCTCCCCGCGGTTTCCGGCGAACCACAACTCGTCACCTCTCACGAAGGCGGCCGAGATCGGCAGACCCGCGGGACGCCCCCACTCCGCGGCGACGACGGAGCGCTCGGAGACCGTCGCCTTGAGCAACTTACCTCCGACCAGATTCTGATCTCCCGAGTTGCGCTCCTCGGTGCCGATCAGGACGAAGTCACCCAGGTCGAGCCCAAACGTGGCGTGAGCATGCACGTCGAAATTCCCGGACCTGGCTTCCATGCGCAAACAGCCGCGGTCGGCGCTGCTATCGGAGAACTCGAACGTGGAGAACGGCGCTGGAAGGCTTCGACCGTCTATTTCCGCAAAACTCCTCTGCCCGGCGCCCAGATCGACGAGATACGCGTCGTTGCTCGTCGGGAGGGTACGGCGAAACGTCTCAGCCTCCGAAGCCGCGCGCAACTCACCGCGTTCGAGCTGGAGGTCTGCGGGTGAGTCTTCATAGAGCGCGTACAGAATACTTTGATCGCTGCCCTCGGGCACGGACAAGAACGGCTCCTCGGTGGCCAAGTCGAAGACGCGCGCCGCCACGATGCCCGCGGGAGTCGCAGACGCGATGATGGCGGTCGCGTCGCCCTCGTGAGTGGGAAGCTCGAGCAACGTCGGCTCGGCGGAACAGGCGCACGAGGCGAACGCTGCAACGAAGGCCTTCCGCACCCAACCATCGAGCCCCGAACAGAGGGTCCGAGTCAACGGGCCCAGCCGAGTGAAGGGGTTGGGGGCCGCCGAACAATCCTTGCCGCTCCCGTGCCCACGAGGTACGCCCGCCGCGGTGCGCGCCCTCCGGCCGATCACTCAGCCCATCGTGGCCCTCATGCTGCGTTTCGTCGGCCGATGGGCTGGGCCCCGAGCTGTCTCGAGTCCCATTCGGAGTCCCATTCGATCAGTGCTGGTCCTTCGGATCGACGAGAGAGTAGGAAACGTGCTCCTCACGACGCCCCTGCTCGTGCGACTCGCCGAAACTCTCCCGGACGCCAGACTCGACCTCCTCGTCGCCGCGTCCAAGGTCGGCCTCGTGCGGGGCATCGTCTCGGTGATCCCATTTCAAAAAAAGGATTTTTTCCGAAACCCTCTTCGGTTTCTCGCGCTGATTCGGAGCATTCGGTCGACTCGATACGACGTCGCCATCGACGCGTCGCATTGGCACACCTTCTCGGCCTCGTCGGCGCTCCTGCTCGGCTTGACCGGCGCCAAGGTTCGAATTGCCCACGACCGAGGGCCGGACTCCGGCTGGGTCACCGACCGCGTGCCGCTCCCGGACGAGCACGAGTCGGAGATTGCGACAAAGCTCCGACTCCTCGCCCCGCTTGGGATCTCCCCGGGCTCTCCCAAGATGTGTACCCAGATTGGCACCGACCCCGGCGCCGCCGAGTCCATCGAGCGCTGGCTAGCTCAGACCGAGCTTGGCCAGCCCTTGGTCGGGCTGTCGCCCGGGGGCCGAAAGTCGGCTCATCGGATGCCTCCGGAGGTCTTCGCCAAGATCGGGCTCCACGCCAAGCGCCTTGGGGCCCGGCTCGTGGTACTTTGGGGCCCCGGTGAGGAGGCCATCGCCGGTCAAGTGGCAACTCAGAGTCAGGCTATCTTGGCACCGCCCACGGATCTGAGTGCGCTCGCGGCGCTCGTTCGGCGCTGCCGAGTCGTCGTCGTCAACGACACCGGACCCATGCATCTGTCGGTCGCAGTGGGCACGCCGACCCTCGCGATGTTCACCCAGCCCGCGGAGTGGCGCTGGGGGCACCACGAAGCGCCTCATCGGATGATCTCGGGCTCGGGGCGATCCGAGGACGAGATCGTCAGGGAAGCCTGCTCTGCTCTGGAGAGTATGCTGAGGTCCTGAGTTGGGTCGAGAATCCACAACTGCCGAGCAGTGTCCTTGCAGCCGGGTCTTTGCAGCCGGGCGGTCCAGCGCACCGGGGCTTGATGCCTGGCCGCGGATGAATGAGATACTCAGTGTGCGGATGGTTCGAAATGGAACGGGAATCGTACGGTTGTCTTCCCGGCCACCGACGGCGCATCGAGCGGAACCGAATGCAGGCGGTCAATCACACATCCCTGGAAATGAGTATCCGAAAGCAGCGAGCCCTCTCCTGACAGCCTGGCGTCCGTCACGACGGCGCCGTGCGCAGGGTCGCCGTGAATCACGAGCTCGGCGACGACCTCGCCGGAAGCCGAGGCGTCACGACTCAGCGCGCCCTCGTAACAGCCGGCCAGGTGAGGCTTCAGCTTGGCCATTTGTTCGCGAAGATATTGGGCAGAGAACTCGACCGTCGGCGGGGCCCCGGTGGTTGGGTCCAACTTCGAGAGAGTGACGAGCCTGGCGCGGAGCAGCGCGGTTTCGTGGCGCTGTCGTTCGGATTGGGCGCTGATTCACCTCCTCGAGCGCCGCTTGCGCTCGATCCCGTTCGGCGGCGATACGCGATCGATCCGTCGCGATGGTCACGGAGAGCGCGATCAACGAAGCCACTCCGAGCCCGACCACGGCACGATTCTTTCGAACCCATCGAAGGAGCATCTCCCTGAGCGAGTAGCGGTGTGAGGCCACGAGCCGACCTGTTTGAAATCGCCTGAGCTCGTCCGCGAGCTCCTTGGCCGTGGCATACCGGTCCAATGGGACTCGAGCCATGGCCTTGGCGACGATCGAGCACAGGTCGGCTGGCAGACCTGGAGCTCGGGTCTCGATGGGGGGTGGAGGCTCGCGCTGAAGCTTCTCCAGGATCGCCGACGCGGAGCCTGAGTAGGGTGCCTGCCCGCAAAACGCGTGATAGAGAATGGCACCGATCGCGTATACGTCGGCGGACTCGTCCACGGCCTGACCGAGCGCCTGCTCGGGCGGCATGTAGGCTGGCGTACCCATGACCGACCCGGCCGCAGTCTCGAACCCACCTGAGTCAGCCAAGACACCCAACGGCACGGCCGGCTCGTCCGATGCGCCACGCAGGTCTTTAGCCAGTCCCCAGTCGATGACGACTGTCTCCCCGAAGGATCCAACCAACACGTTCGCCGGTTTCAAGTCACGGTGCACGACGTGGTGATTATGAGCAAAGGCCATCGCGTCTGCGATCGCCACGAGGTTCGGAATGAGCGCGAGCCTTGCCTCGAGAGTGTTCGCGACGGCCAGAGTTTCCAGGAGCGACCGGCCCGGGACCAAAGACATCGTGTAGAAGGGCTCACCGGTCTCCCAACGCCCGACGTCGTGAATCACCACGATGGACGGGTGCTGGAGCCGAGCGGTCAGGAGCACCTCCCGCAGGAATCGTTGCTCGGTGCCAGAGTCGAGTCTGAGTAGCTCCTTGAGAGCGACCGGCCTCAGGAGCTTCTGGTCGTAGGCGATCAGAATGCGACCTTGTCCCCCTCGCGAGAGCTCACGCTCGACCCGGTAGCAGCTCCTTGCGACGACCGGCAGAGTGTGGGTGGCAGATGGCCGGCCACCGCTCGATGAAGGTGAAGCCGCGCCGTCGAGCGGTTTGGCCGAGGGCAGTGTTCGCGAATAGCCAGGCTCCGCGCCAGCTCGATCGGGCTCCGCGCCAGCTCGAACGGGCTCCGCGCCAGCTCGATCGGGCTCCGCGCCAGCTCGAACGGGCTCCGCGCCAGCTCGAACGGGCTCCGCGCC
>CAYXDO010000054.1:4892-42626 GCA_964463485.1 uncultured Myxococcales bacterium
CGGGCTCCGCGCCAGCTCGAACGGGCTCCGCGCCAGCTCGAACGGGCTCCGCGCCAGATCGATCGGGGAGCTCAGTCGCGAGGTTCGCGTCACTCTCGATGTCGACCACGCGCCGAGAGACTACTCCTAGGCCCACCCAATGCCAGTCAGACAAAGAGCTCGACCCTCGGAAGTCGCAGGGCTCAGGCGTTTGGGGACCGGACACCGTAATCGCATGATTCTGCGGAGAGCTCGGGCCTAGGTGAGTGGTTCGGAGACCGTGCCCCCGCATCCGGCACGCGCGCAGCGCTGCGCGGTAGTCCAGCACTCCTCATGGTGCGGGCTGCGACATCGCTGACAAACGACCCACGGCACCTCGGGTCGCCGGTCACCGCCGCAAAGCGCGCAAGTCACCTTGCTGGCCGATGGAGACGGGATTTGTTTCAGCGCGACCTCGGCCTTCGCACGGTCTCCGCCAAGCAGCCCGGAGAGTCGGGCGGCTGTCCCGATCGCCGAGACGACCGCGGCCGTCGAAGGTCGACCCCCTCTCAAGCTGAGTCGGACCGTACCGCCGCGGCACAGCACCGAGGCGGACGCTGCTTTGGCCTCGCGGGCCGCCTCGGAGAGCTCTCTGGCCGCGCCGTTTGCGAAGTCGACGGCGGCGGTTGGTTCGTCCGAGCGGAGTTGGACGGGGGGATCGAGGCTGTATGCGGGAGGGAGCTCCAACTCGGGGACGTGAGCGAAGTCGGAGGGAGGCTGGGCTCCGCTGGCCCCGAGAAAAATCCGAATCGGTTTGGAATCAGGATACTGAGTGGTCTCTGCGATGAGTTGGTCACCTTCGACCTTGAGCGTGATCGTGAGACCCTCTTGCTCCGCACGAAGCTGGGCAGTCGCCCCAGCGAACGCCGCGCGACCCCCGAGCTCCTGGGCCGCAGCTTCGATCGCCTGCTTCCAGTCAGCCGCTCCGCCGGCCGTGAGCAGCTTCTGCTGCTGATTCTTGCGAACGACGAGCGCGATGACCGCCGATACGACGAAGATGGCCACGACCGCGATCCACTCCATGAGCGTCCTCTTACGCCATCGAACGACTCGGGTCAGCACCGGCCTCGCACATCCGTGCGGTCCGTTGCATGAGTACGAGGCGGCGTCAGGGATCGCGACTCCAAATCAGCTCCTCGTTCCGCCAAACCCGCCGGACCCTGTGGAGCGGCACTGTCTGCCACCGGCCCTGTTCGTCCTGAATGGAAAAAGCGCCTTCGCTCTGGCGCAGGTCGGCGAGCCCGATCCTGATGATTTCGTCTTCGAGGCGGTCGTAGTACCCGAGCTCGAACCTCGCATCGGCAAAGTCGAGGTCGTGCCGAATCCGGTGCAGGAGCTCGTGAATGGGAGTCACGAGCTCAAGATACTCCGCCGGCCGTGGGACGTTCGAAGGATCGGCGACGGCTCGCCGAGGAGGGTTGGCTGCGTCATCTCGTCGTCCGGCGGCCGTCGAGCCCAACGGTCTCGAGGAGCCCTTCGCTCTTGGGCATCGCGGAGAGGAGCGTTCGTCGTGCTGCGGTCAGGATCGGCAAGGCTCGCTCTGCGGCTGTGTTGGCCCACGCGGCGTCGAGCCCAGCGGTCGGGTCCGAGATTTCGGCGTCGAGAACCGCGCGCATCCACGCGATGGTCTTTGGCCCGATTTTGCGGCCTCGTCGATGGAGCTCACAGAGCGCTCCGCCTTCCAGCAAGTCGACCCAAGGATTCTCGCTGAGCTCCGCGTCGCAGCGGGCGCAGCGCTTCAGCTCAGGACGGTAGCCGACGGCCGATAGCAGCATCAACTCGTAGGCCACGCGGAACGTGATGCTCGCGGGACGCGACATCAGCGTCTCGAGCGCGCTCTCCACGTGCTCGAAGACTTCGGTCGAGGGCGCGGCCTCTGGCGTCATCAAGAGCGCGAGCTCCACGACGTAGGAAGCGAGCGCGAGTCGATCGAGCTCCGAGGTCAGCGCGAGCCTTGGCCGAACGACCAGCGCGGAGGACAACGTCGAGAGCCCATCTCTTCTGGAGTCGAGCTCGACTCGCACGGTGGAGAATGGTTCGAGCGCTCCCCCGAACCGTCGAGTGCTCCTCTTAGCGCCGTGGGCAAATGCGGAGATACGCCCTTCACGCGTCAAGAGACGCACGATGCGATCGGACTCTCCGTATTCGATGGAGCCAACAACGAGCGCTTCGAGCTCACGCGTGGCCACGACTCAGTCTTGAGAGTCTTCTGGCGAGATGAGCAAGAGGGAGTGACGGCAGGCGTCTCCGTGCGCTCTGGATTCGATACAGGCTTGGAACGACTCGCGAGCCGCGTCGAGGTCTCCGAGCTGCGACAGCCCGAGGCCTCGGCGAAGCGCGCACTGGCTGACGTTGTCCTCGGAGATGTACTTCTTGAGCTTGTCGTTCTTGACACATTTGGTGTCGAACTCGTCGCACGTGTGAATAGCGAGGTCTGGCTTCTTGGCCTCGACGGAGAAATCCGCGAGGGTGAGGTAGCCCAAGCAGAACTGCGGGAAGCGATTGATCAACCGCTGGAGGCGCTCGACGGCGTCTTTCTGGCGCCCAAGGCACCACTCTGCTCTTGCGAGGTTGTGCTCGGCGAATTGCGGCGTCGGATAGAAGATATCTTCGAGCGCTTCCTGGAATTGGAGCCTGGCCTCGTCACACCGTCCTTGGGTCATGAGTAAGGTGCCGAGAGTGTTCTTGGCGACCGAGTAGGTGGCGATGTTTTCTTTGGGCGCCGTCGCCACGGCGTGCCGAAGATACTTCTCCGCTGGCTCCAACCGGCCAAGGTTCATGTACGCCAGGCCCGCGAAGTGGAGCGCTTCCCGATTGTCCGGTGCGGCGTCGAGCACTTTATTCAAAGACCGAATCGCTTCGGTGAACGCACCCTGAGAGAGTTGCTCGGTAGCCAAGTCGAGCTCTGCTTGCTCCCCACGGTCGAGCGGACGGTCCTGATCGCCCGACATCGTGCGGCAGCCGGAGAAAGGCCAGAGCAGGCCGATCGCCAGGCCGAAGGTCGCCAACACGCGACCCACGCGTGCCAAGGATTCTGGATCCACGGGCTCCGGCGCAGGCGCTCGCACGGGCTCCACGGCGCGAAGCTGAACACTCGAGCGCTCGCCCTCGAAAGCTGGCCGGGACTCCATTTGCGGGCGCATGACCCCGCTTCGCTCGGCCTCGAAGGCCCGCGGATCGAAGCGGTTCGGATCATATCGGGGCGCCGACCCGGTCTCGGGCCCTTCTCCAAAGGCGCGCGGTTGCTGGGCGGCTCGTGGTCCTGGTTGGCCCGGCGGGGGCGCGACACGAGAACGCGGCGGCGTAGGCGAAGGCGCAGGCTGCGGGCGACCGAACGAGCTGTGCCCGGACGGAGGAGTCTCGAAGGTCTCCTGCTGATTCACGAAGCTCTTCGGCGGGCCCGTGAAGTTGCGCGGGTTGTAGGGCGCGGGCCGATTGAACGTCGGACCGGGGTCCGAGAGCGGAAGGACGTCGTCTCCGACGACCTCGTCGACCAGATCCAGGGTGGGTACGTCGAGGCCACCTGCGGCGTGGAGCTGCGGGGGACGGAAGAGCGGCGCACGCAACATCACTTCTTCTTGCTGATCGGGGGAGAGCTCCGTGAAGCCCACGTTGCTCATCAGAAAACCCATCGACTCGACGAAGCGAGCGGCCTCGGCTTCCTCGAGCCGAAACTGATCGGCGGAGAGGTGGCGCGGCTCGGAGACGTAAATCAAGACGGCGTTCGTGTCGGGTTGACGAAGGTACACGAACACCGCGTAGGTCCCTTGGTCGCCGCGCGTTCCGAGCACGTGTGCGCTCGTCGTAGCGGTGCCGACGTTGGGGATGTTCACGAGCGGCTGGTTCAGCGACTCGAGGAGAGTCACGACGTGCTCACGCCGGACGGGAAGGTGGTCAAGGGTCGCGTCGACCTTCAGCATCGCTTCGACCTCCATTTCCGCCAAGAAGCGCCGGAAAGGGGCCTCCGCAGAAGGACACGGCGCGGCTCATAGATCAAGCCCACGCCGCGCGTAGAGGCGACGCATGCGTCGCCCTCTTGTCGATTTCTTCGGTCGGTAATGTCCGCCTCGCACGCGTCCGACCCCGAGACGCCGCACTCGAGGACGACGCATGCGTCGCCTCTACGCACGGAGCGAGCACACCCGCACGCAGGTGCGCTCGCTCCCGAAAAATCTCAGTCCGCCTGCCGACGCAAGAACGTCGGAATGTCCAAGGTCGTGTGGTCGTGATCAGCGACCGGCATGAGCTCCGAGGAGCTATCTCGGACCTTCTCCTCTCGACTCTCGCGGCGAAGCCGGATGTGCGTCGGGATGTCGCGCTCGTCGGATCGAACCGTGTGCGAGGGCACCGAGATCATGCGCGGGGAGCTCTCGCGCGTGGAGACGTGCTCGCGGGACGGGATCGACTTTTTGGTCGAGACGCTGGGGTGCGGGAAGCCGGTCGCGATCACCGTGATCTTCACCTCGTCGGTGAAGTTCTCGTCGATCACCGAGCCGAAGATGATGTTCGCGTCTTCGTGGGCCGCGTCGGCGATCGCCGAGGAAGCCGCGTTGACCTCGAACAGCGTGAGGTTCGCTCCGCCCGTGATGTTGATGAGGATGCCCATGGCGCCGGAGATGTCGACGTTGTCGAGGAGCGGGCTGTGGATGGCCGCATGCGCCGCCTCGACCGCGCGATTCGGCCCCGTCCCGTAGCCGGTGCCCATGAGCGCGAGCCCCTGGTTCGACATGATCGTCTGGACGTCCGCGAAGTCGACGTTGATGAGGCCGTGGACGTTGATGACGTCCGAGATGCCTTTGACGGCATTGACCAGCACCTCGTCGACGCGACGAAACGCGTCGACCATCGGGGTCTGCTCGTTGGCCACTTGGAGCAGTCGGTCGTTCGGGATCGTGATCAGCGTGTCGACGACGCCGGAGAGCTCCTTGATGCCTTCTTCGGCCTGCCGCATGCGGCGGCGACCCTCGAAGCTGAAGGGCTTGGTGACGACGCCGACGGTGAGCGCGCCGATCTCCCGCGCGATCTCGGCGATCACGGGCGCGCCACCGGTGCCGGTGCCGCCGCCCATGCCGCAGGTGATGAAGACCATGTCGGCGCCGGCGAGGGCCTCGGCGATGCGCTCACGATCTTCGAGGGCCGCGCTGCGACCGACCTCGGGGTTGGCGCCCGCGCCCAGTCCCTTGGTGAGGTTTTGACCGAGCTGGATCTTGGTCGGTGCCGGATTGGCACGAATGGCCTGCAGGTCGGTATTGGCGACCATGAACTCCACTCCGGACAGCCCGCCGGAGATCATCGTGCGCAGCGCATTTCCGCCGCCGCCGCCAACACCGACCACTTTGAGGCACGCTTCGCGCCTCTCGGAACCATTGAAGTCGAACATATTCCTCTTTGTCTCCATCCCAGTGATTCAGAAGATTTGTCTGAACCAATCGCCAATCAGAGTTATGAGCGGAATTCCACCCTTCCGGTCCTTGATATTGTCTTTTCGTTCGATGCTGCGCGGCCCGAGCCCGCTCTGCTCGGATCCATGCATCACCAATCCCACGCCCGTCGAATAGATCGGGCTACTCACGACGTCGACGAGTCCGCCTACGCCTCGCGGAGCCCCGAGCCGAACCGGCAGCCCGAGGACGTCTTCGGCGACGCTCGAAATTCCAGACAGGAGAGAAGTTCCACCGGTCAGCACGACACCACTCGCCAAGAGGTCTTCGTACCCGGTGTTCTGAATCTCTTCCTTCACGAGTTGAAAAATCTCATCGACCCTGGGCTCGATGATTTCGGTGAGGATCTGACGGGAGAGCCTTCGCGGCTCGCGTCCCCCCACGGAGGGCACCTCGACCTGTTCGTCACGATCTACCTGCGAAGATCTCGCGGCGCCCCAAGCCTTCTTGATGCGCTCCGCTTCCTCGCCCGGCGTTCGAATGCCGACGGCGATGTCGTTGCTGATGTGGTGGCCGCCGATCGGCAGCACGGCGGTATGAACGACCGCGCCTTCGCTGAAGATGGCGAGATCGGTGGTCCCACCGCCGATGTCGATCAAACAGACGCCGAGCTCCTTTTCGTCTTGGGTCAGCACCGCGAGCGCGCTCGCGAGCTGCTCGAGGACGACGGCTTGCACGCGCAGACCGGTCTTGTTCGCGCAGCGGATCACGTTCTGACCGGACGTGACGGACGCCGTGACGATGTGAACTCGAGCCTCGAGACGCACCGCGCTCATGCCCAGCGGCTCGCTGATGCCGTCTTGATCGTCGACGATGTACTGCTGGGGCAGCACGTGGATGATCTCGCGATCCATCGGAATGGCGACGGCCTTGGCGGCATCGATGACGCGCCCGACGTCGGCATCCGAAATCTCCCCGTCCTTCACGGCGACGATGCCGTGGCTGTTGAAGCCACGGATGTGACCGCCTGCGATGCCCGCGTAGACATCGGTGATCTGAGTGCCCGCCATGCGCTCAGCCTCCTCGATGGCCGCGTGAATCGACTCGACGGTCGCCGCGATGTTGATGACGACGCCCTTGCGCATGCCTTTCGACGGCGCAGCGCCGAATCCGATGATGTCCACGACGCCCTCGTCGTTCACCTCACCAGCGATCGCGCAGACCTTCGTCGTTCCAATGTCGAGGCCACAAATCACATTGCCCTTCCTAGGCATCCAACCCTCCAGTTCGTAGAGCACCGACCTCCGAAACGGCGCTCACCTGTGACCGGCGCTCGCCGGAATCATCCCGTTCGTCGAGCTCGACGCAGCCGTGGACTCGACGCGCGCCGGCGCGCTCGTTCGAGCGCTCACGCCATTACCAGCGCGCTTTTTGTCCTTGGCCTTGTCTTCTTCGACTCGAGCCAGACGAGCGACGACGCGCTCCGCACGTCGACCGCTGCCCAGCGCCATTTCCTCTGCGACGAGTCCGCGATCGGCGAGCTCGGCTCGCACCCTCGAAACACGCTGCAGCCTCTCGCCCCAGGGCGGTGAGCCCGCGAAGACGCGCGTTCGGTCGTTCGCTGCCACGAACGTCACCGCGTTCATTTCGTCGACGTGAACTTCGGCGAGCGGTGAGCTGTCGACGCCCAAAACTCGCGTACGATCGATGACGAACGAGATTCCAACGAGCAGCCGCTGCCGCTCTCGCTCGTCGCCGCTCTCGAGCTTCTCCTTGGAGAGCCCGGTGATGATGGGAAAGGTCTCGCCATCGAGCGACGTGCGTCGCTTCACGACCTCACCCTCTTTGGTGACGTAGTACAGATGGCCCAACGCGGCCATCGCCACCGGCACGTGCTCCTCCACGTCGATCGATACGCCGTGCGGGAGCTCTCGCTGCACGCTCACGCTCTTGATCCAAGCGTGGCTCGAGACGCGCGCGGCGATCTCGGATTCGTCGACGGAGAAATAGTTGAGACCGCTTCGAACATCCGCGAGCGCTAGGACTTCGTCCTCCGAGGCTCGCTCGATGCCGGTGACGCGGATCTCGCGGATCGCGAAGTCTTCGCTGCTCCGAAGATAGTGATGCACCTCTCGGGACCCGATCGCGAACATCGCGGAGCTGCCCGCGACGATCGCGATGCCGCTCACGGCCACGGCACGCTGGCGCGGCGTCACCGATGAGCGGCTCACTGGCCGCTGGCCTCGGATGGAGTCCTCTCGCTCCGAACGCTTCTTGCGCTTTTGGTCGACGGTCTGATTGGCCATCGAGAATCGCCGGGGCGCTGGACGACGACGGCTCATGCGTCCGCGGATCCGCGACCAAACGGAGGTGCTCTGGTCAGCGCGCCCGGTGAGCGAGCTGCGACTGCGCGGCAAGGGCTTCTTCATGACTCCCCTCCCGCTCGTCCAGCCGCGCTCCGTACGACCATTTCCGTATCGAAACTCCAATTCGAGACGAGCGCCAGTTTTTGATCGATTCGAGCTCGGAAAGAGATTCGTAATTTTCGTCGAGGTCGCGTCGATCGAGCGCTCGAAACAGATCGAAACGAGCCAGACGATCGCGACGACAGATCGACGATCGTGCGAATCGATCTCGATCTATTTCGTTCGAAATTCTGCCTGCGCGCTCGCATCGTTTCCTCGGCTCTCGGTGATGTCGTGGTGGCCTCGATTGACGCCGATCGGCTTGAATCGAGAAGTGGCGAGCATCCTAACGATGTGAGATCGACCACGCAACAAGAGGGATCGGAGAAATCGAAGCGCGGATCGGAGCTCGACTTTCGTCTCCCTGACCGGCGGATCAGATCAATTTCCTGAGGAGTTCGATCCGGCCGGACGAGCTTTCAATCGAGGCCTCGCTGAAATTCGATCATTCCAGAAAAAGGGGCCGCAATTTTCTTGCTCGATTCAGCTGAAATAGCGCAGCGACGCGGCAGATCCGCCGGCCACGAGCTGACGAGCTCGTCGCCGGCTTCAGACCTGCCGCAACAGAAGCTTCAGGACGACGACGCTCGCCCGAACGACGTCCCCTGCTCCAAACGAAACGATGATGTCGGAAGGTCGCGCCGCGTCCGCCAATCTCGCCGCGAGATCGTCCACGCTCCGAGCGAGCACTACCGACTTGCCTTGCTCCGCGAGGAGCCGCGCCAACGCTTCCGAGCTCACGCCCGGGATGGCGTCCTCTCCGGCCGCGTAGATCGGTGCCAGCACGACGAGGTCAGCCTGCGTGAACGCCGTTGCGAACTCCGACATCAGATCGCGCGTGCGCGTGAATCGGTGAGGCTGAAAGCCTACGAGCAGTCGCCGATGGGGATAGGCGTTGCGTGCGCCGATCAACGTCGCGCGGATCTCCGCGGGGTGATGTCCATAGTCGTCGACGACCATCACGCCGGCGGCTTCGCCGCGCACGCTGAAGCGACGGTCCACACCCATGAAGGTCGTGATCGCGGCGCGCGCCACTTCGAGCGGCACACCGAGCTCATCGGCGATCGCGAGCGCTCCGAGTACGTTCTGAACGTTGTGCTCGCCGAGCATGGGCAGCTCGATTCGACCGAGAGACGCACCACGAATCACGAGCTCGAAGCTCGTCTTCGGTCCGTCGAACACGAGGTCGCGCGCGCGAAAGTCCGCGCCCTCCTTCAGCCCGTAGGTGACGACACGGCGATCGAGGCGCTCCGCGATCGCACGTACGACCGGATGATCGGCACACAACACGGCTAGTCCGTAGAACGGGACGCGGCTCACGAAGCCAAAGAAGGCCTCGGTCACCTCGGACATTCCGGCCTTGTAGTGGTCGAGATGTTCGGGATCGACGTTCGTGATCAGCGCGATCGTGGGGAAGAGCGACAAGAAAGACCCATCGCTCTCGTCGGCCTCGGCTACCAGATACGGGCCCTGACCGAGCTTCGCGTTGCTTCCGAGCCGATTGAGCTTTCCGCCGACGATGACGGTCGGGTCGAGCCCGGCTTCGTTCAAGATGGTGGCGACGAGGGACGTCGTGGTCGTTTTGCCGTGGGTCCCGGCGATCGCGACGCTCAGCTTCATTCGCATGAGCTCCGCGAGCATCTCGGCGCGTCGAATGACGGGGATCTTTGCGGCCCGCGCGGCGACGAGCTCTGGGTTGTCGGGACGAACGGCCGACGAGATCACGACGACGTCGGCGCCCTCGACGTGACCGGCCACGTGTCCCTTGCGGACGTCGGCCCCGAGGGACGAGAGCCGAACCGTGGTGTCCGACTCTTTGAGGTCGGATCCGCGGACCGCATATCCGAGGTTCAGCAGGACCTCCGCGATGCCGGACATTCCGATGCCGCCGATGCCGACGAAGTGGACCAAGCGCGTGCGCTTGCTCATGGCGGGGTGGAGTCCTTCGGTCACGAACGACGCCTCACGAGGTCGAAACATGCGTCCACGATCTCTCGCGCCGCTTCGGGCCGCCCGGCGCTTCCGGCCGCACTCTCCATCGCGACGAGCGCGTTGCGATTCTCGAAGAGCGCGCGGATCTCTTTGGCGAGCTTCCTTCCGTCGAGCTCGGACTCCGAAAACATCTTTGCTGCGCCGACGTCGACGAGCGCCCGCGCGTTCCACTCCTGGTGGTTGTCGGCCGCGAAGGGAAACGGAACCAAGATCGACGCCTTCTTCGCGACGAGGAGCTCTGCGATCGTGGTGGCGCCGGCGCGCGCTACGACCAGATCGGCGGTGCGATACGCCTCGCTCATGTCCTTGATGAAGGCCTTGGCCTCCGCGTCGATCTTCAGCTCGCGATACGCCTTGGCCACTTCCTCGAAGTCTCTTTCTCCGGTCTGGTGAACGATGCGAATGCTCAGCCCCTCGAGCTCCCGGGCGGCGTCGACCATCCGCAAGTTCACGGCGTGCGCGCCTTGCGAGCCCCCGAGCACCAACACCGTGAACTTGTCGTTCGTTCGTTTGGCCTCCAAGAAGTTGTCGAGGAGCTGTCTGCGAATCGGGTTGCCGAAGAAATGCGCGCGACTCGCGGGGAAGTAGGCGATCGACTTCTCGAACGAGACGTAAATCGCTCGAGCAAAGAAACGACCGAGCACGCGGTTGGTGAACCCAGGGATCGTGTTCTGCTCCAACACCACCGACGGAACTCCGGAGAGCCAGGCGGCCAACAACACCGGTCCCGACGCATAACCTCCAACACCGACCGCGATGTCGGGCTTGAACCTCCCGAGAATGCGGCGCGACGCGAAGACCGCGCCAGGTACTCGCAACAGGCCGAGAAAGAGGCTCCCCAGCCCCTTCCCTTTCAAACCAACCACCTCGATGAGCTCGAGCGGATAGCCGAGCTCCGGGATCACTCGGGCCTCGATGCCCTTGGCCGTCCCGACGAACAAGACCTCGTTGCCCTTCTGCCGCGTCGTGACCTCCTCCGCCAACGCAACTCCCGGGTAGAGGTGGCCGCCCGTGCCGCCTCCGGCGATCAACATCTTCACGCCTGATTCCTCGTTGGCCGCCCGTCCTGCCGTACGATCGTGCTCGCCTCGGCAGAACAACGGAGCAAGACCCCGAGCGCCACCAACACCGAGATCATCGACGAGCCGCCGTAGGAGACGAACGGGAGCGTGAGCCCCTTGGTCGGCACTAGCGCCGTCACCACAGACATGTTCGTCAGCGCTTGGATCCCAAACCAGCTCGTGATTCCGAACGCGAGGTACATCGGGAATCGACAGGACGAACGCACCGCAACGCGCATTCCGCGGCCGATCAACACCGCGAAGGCCAAGAACACGAAGCAGGCGCCGACGAACCCGAGCTCCTCCCCGACCACCGCGAACACGAAGTCCGTGTGCGACTCGGGGAGGAAGTAGAGCTTCTGGCGACCAGCACCGAGCCCCACTCCGGTCGCCCCACCCGACCCGAACGCTACGAGCGACTCCCAGACCTGATAGCCAATATCGGAGCGATATGCCTCCGGGTCCAAGAACACGAGCAACCGCGCCCACGCGTGCGGATGGCTCGCGACGTACGTGTAGCCAGCGGGAATCGCCAGCACGACGCCGAGCACCAGATAGCCGATCTTGGTCCCCGCCACGAAGAGCATGAGGCCCAAGATGGTCATGACGATCATGCTGGTGCCGAAGTCCGGCTGCGCGATCACGAAAGCCACGAGCGTACTGCACACCAAGACGTGCGGAAGAAAGCCGACCGAGAACGTCTTCACTTGGTCGCGCTTCTTCGCGAGGCTGTGAGAGAGGTAGATGATCACCGCGAGCTTGCTGAGCTCACCGGGCTGAATGCGCACGGGCCCTAGCGAAATCCATCGCAGCGCGCCGTTCACGCGGCGGCCCACGCCGGGAATGAAGACCGCGATCAGCAGCAGCAATGTCCCGACGAGGATCGGATAGGTCCACTTGCTCCAGCGCTCGGTCGGGATTCGAATCATCACGAACATTCCGACCAAGCCGATGGCGATCGAGACGACGTGGCGAATCAGGTAGCCCGTGGAGCTCCCTGTCGATTCGACGGATCGAACCGCCGTCGCGCTGTAGACCATGACCGTCCCCACGGCGAGCAGCGCTACAGCCGCAGCGAGGATCCAAGGATCGACACTTCGAGCCAGCCGGCTCTTCGAGAAGCCGACCGGGATCGGCATCGTGGTCGGAGCGTCACCGGCCGCGGCCATCGTTGCCCTCCATTTCCAAAACGAGGCGCCGCATGGTGTCGCCTCGCTCTTCGTAGTTCTTGAATTGATCGAAAGAGGAGCAGGCCGGGGACAGGAGCACCGACCAGCCGGGCCCCGCGAGCTCCCGCGCGCGCATGAGCGCGTTCCCGAGATCGCCCTTCTCCTCGATCGGGATCCGTCCGCTGAAGGCACGAACTGCGATGGGCGTCGCTTCGCCGATGGCCAACACGTGCTTCACGTCTCGTGACGACGACAGCTCGACCAAGGGATCCCAGGGCGCGCCCTTGTCGCGACCTCCGACGATCAGCACCTTCGGACCGTCGACGGCGTTCACCGCCGTCATCACCGAGTCGATGTTCGTCGCCTTGCTGTCGTTCAGATATCGAGCGCCGCCGATCGTGCCGACGAGCTCGATTCGATGGGGAAGGCCGAGGAAGGACGAGATGCCCTCGCGGAGCCCATCGATCGACGCGCCGAAGACCCGCGCGCACTCGAGCGCGGCCGCTGCGTTCGAGGCGTTGTGCCGGCCAGGCAGGCGATCGTTCCGGAGCTCGATCTCGAACACGTCGCCATTCGACCTCGTGTGAAGACTGCCGGCAAAAAAATGGGTTCCCGCCGCGTTTGTTCGTTCGTCGTCGTTCCGCGTCGAAAACCAGCGAATGCGCCCTCCGGCGCGTTCTGCGGCGCGTACGCAGGTTTCGTCCTCGGCGTTCATGACGCCGATCCCGGTGGGCGAGCGCAGCTCGAGGATGCGCTCCTTGGCCCGCGCGTAGGTCTCGACGTCCGCGTAGCGGTCCGTGTGATCGGGCGTGAGGTTCAACCAACACGCGACCTCGAAGCGCGCGGTCACGAGGGCCTCGAGCTGATACGAAGAGAGCTCCACCACCGCGACGTCCACCGCTTCGCCCGAAGCCGCGAGCTCACAGAGAGGACGGCCCAGATTGCCTCCCACGAAAGCTCGAAGCTTCGAGGTCGCCAGAAGATGCCCGGCGAGCGCGGTGGTCGTCGATTTTCCGTTGGTGCCGGTGACACCGAGCAGAGGCGCAGTCACGAACCAGCTCGCCAGCTCGAGCTCGCCCACGGTTCGATCCAAAGCGCCTCGGAGCGCGGGATGCTCACGCGGCACACCGGGGCTCAACACCACCAGATCAGCCGCGTCGATCCGAGACCGCTCCAGCTTCTCGAGCGCGAGCTCGTCCGCGGGATCGGAGGCGCGATCGTCCAAGATGCTCGGGCTCTGGCCCTTGGCCCTCAATAGTTGCGCGGCCGCTCGACCGCTTCGTCCACCCCCCACGACGGCCACGTTCAACTTGGACGACCCGAGCGCCGAGCGAACCTTCGCTACGTGCTCGACGAGCGCGGCGCTCGGTCGAAACGTGGAGCCGCGAGGTGCGGCCATGCCTGCTGGACCCGCCACGAATCACCTCAGCTTGAGCGACGCGAGGCCGAGCATCGCGAGCAACACGGACACGATCCAGAAGCGAACGATCACCTTCGGCTCGGGCCAGCCAATCAGCTCGAAGTGGTGATGAAGCGGCGCCATCTTGAAGATGCGTTTCTTGCGCAGCTTGAATGACGCGACCTGCAACATCACCGAGAGCGCCTCGGCGAGAAACAAACCGTGAATCACCGCGCTCGCGAACTCGTTCTTGGTGACGACGGCCAGGGCCCCGAGCGCTCCACCAAGCGAGAGCGAGCCGACGTCGCCCATGAAGACTTCGGCGGGATGTGCGTTGTACCAGAGGAACCCGAGGCCCGAGCCAGCCATCGCCGCGCAAAAGACAGCGAGCTCCTCAGCTCCCGGAAGCGCAGGAATGCGCAGATACTCGGCGAGGTTGAAGCCCGAGAGCGTCGAGCCCGCGGCATAGGCGAGGATCAAGAACACCACCGAGCTGATCACCGTGGGGACGATCGCGAGGCCGTCGAGACCGTCGGTGAGATTGAGCGCGTTGGACGTTCCCATCAGGACGATCAGCGCAAAGATCATGTAGGGCACGAGCCCGATGTCGGGGCTCGAGATGGTCGGCTTGACGAAAGGAAAGGCGAGCTTGGTGTCGTAGCTCGTGGTGAAGAGCAAGAACGCCATCGCCCCCAGCCCGAAGAGAAATTGTGCGAGCAGCTTGTAGCGGCCCGAAAGACCCTTGGTGTTCTTCTTCGAAACCTTCAAATAGTCGTCGAGGAATCCTATGAGCCCGTAGCCGAGCAGCACGATCATCACGAACCACAGGTATGGGTTTTTGAGGTCAGCCCACATCAACACGGGAACGGTGATGCAGAAGAGGATCAGCGTCCCGCCCATCGTGGGCGTGTCCTTTTTCTTTTCGATGTGCGCCTGAGGACCGTCATCGCGGATCTGCTGTCCGACCTTGAGACGGCGAAGCCACTCGATGAACGTGGGGCCGAGCAAGATCGACAGCAGGAGCGCAGTAGCGGCCGCAGCCAGAATGCGAGTCGATGGATAGCGGAAGAGGTTGATCCCCATCCGCTCGAACAAGAGCCAGTACAACATCTCAGTTCGTCCCCTCGAGTCGTTCGATGAAACGTTCCATCCGAATGCCCCGCGAACCCTTGACGAGCACGAAGTCGCCACTTCGAAGCCGCGGCTCGAGCCACGCGAAAAGCGAACCTTCGTCGGTCTCGTGCCGCGCCTCGAGGCCACCGCGATCGGCCTCCCGCGCGATCGGCGCTGCCTCGGGACCGAACGCGGCCACGAGATCGGCACGGGCCAAAACCAACGCCTGCCCGACCTTCGCGTGCTCGTCCGCGGAGAACGTCCCGAGCTCTCGCATCTCGCCGAGCAGCGCCACGAACCGCGCACCTTCGTGCTTCGCGAGCCGCGAGATCGTCTCGATCGCCGCTACCATCGAGGCGGTGTTGGCGTTGTAGCAGTCGTCGATCACTCGAACGCGCCCGACGTGCTTCACCATGAGCCGACCCTTCGGCACCGAGACGGAAGCGAGTCCAGGCTCGATCGTGTCGCGGGACGCCAGACCCGGAATCGCGGTCACCGCAGCGACGGCGGCCGCCGCGTTCAGGGCGTTGTGTCCGCCGATCAGCGGAAGGAACGCCGTGAGCGGCGCCCCGTCGATCATCATGCGAATCTCCTGTCCTTCTCCGCTCGGCTCCGCGGCCAGGAGCTGAACGTGCGCGGTCTCCGAACGCCCGAAGGTCCTAACGCTCTTCACCGAAGAGACTCGGGCCGCGTGCATCACCAACGCGTCGTCGGCGTTGGCCACACACACGCCACGGTCGCGGTCCAACCCGAGGAAGAGCTCGCCCTTGGCGGCCGCCACTGCCTCGATCGAGCCGAGCATCCCGATGTGCGCAGGCCCAACGTTCGTCACGACGCCGACGTCTGGCCGAGCGATCTCGGTGAGTCGCGCGATCTCCCCTCGCGCGTTCATGCCCATCTCGATCACCGCGACCTCGTGAGAGCTGTCGAGGCCGAAGAGCGTCATCGGCACGCCGACCAAGTTGTTCAAGTTGCCCTGAGTCGCGAGCACGCGTCTGGAGACGCCCAGCAGCGAAGCCATGAGCTCCTTGGTGGTGGTCTTTCCGTTGGAACCGGTGAGCCCGAAGACGGGCAGCTCGAAGTGAGCTCGGTGTGCGCGAGCGAGGTCTCCGAGCGCCGCGAGCGTGTCGCTCACGACGACGATCGTGACGCGCTTCGACAGCGCCTCGAGGCGCTCCTCGGTGAGCCCTCCCCGCTCGTCGACGATCAGACCTCGCGCGCCCGCATCAACCGCTTTGTTCACAAACGAATGGGCGTCGAAGCGTTCCCCGCGGAGCGCGACGAAGAGCTGATTTTGGAGGGGGTCGCGGGTATCGGTGCTGATGCCGTCGACGAGCACGTCGCCGGAGCCTCGCAAGCGGCCGCCGGTGGCGAGGGCGACCGCGCGCATGCTGAGTTGAAGCGCTCGCTGATTCACGTATCTCCGTCCTTTTTAGGCGGTGGTCTGCCGTCCTCCGGCGCGGCTGGAGTGGCTGGGGCACTAGGCGAAGGACTAGGCGCAGGGCTAGGCGAGGGACCGGGCGCAGGGCCAGGCGCAGGAGGTGGCGGCAGAGGAGGAAGCGCGAGCCCCGAGAGCGGGGGCAGCGGAGGGAGCCCATTCGGAAGAGGCGGCAAGGCTCCGATCGGCGCTCCGATCGGCGGGAGCGCACCGAGACCGGGAAGCGGCTGGGACAAGATCGATGCGGGCTCCTGCACCGCAGGCCCCGGCGGCACGCTCGCGACCGGCGGCGTCGAAAAAACTTCCACGATCTGCGCCGACGAGATGTTCGACTCGGCCACAAGAGGCTCCGCCGAGACGATCTCCTCGATGTCGTCCATCGATACTTCGGCCTCCCCTTCGAGGACTGGCTTCACGGCGATCACTTCGGGCTCTTCCTCCTCGGGCTCGTCCTTCGACAGAACCTCGGGAGGTGGTGGCGGAAGTCCCGCCAGGGCGCGATGAGCCTCTTCGCGGTCGTCAAAGCGCAGCATGGCGTCGCGAATGATTTGGTACCGCTCGTGACCCTTGCCGGCGATCACGAGCACGTCGTCTTTGCCGACCATTCGGGTCGCCGTGCGAATTGCGTTGCGACGATCGAGCTCGACCATGAACGTCTTGGGGCCGACCGCCGCGTCGGTCTTCCTCATGCCGCCGGCTTCGAGACCCTGTCTGACGGCAGTCGCGATTTTCTCGGGATCCTCACTCCGCGGATTGTCGCTCGTGAGGATGGCGAAGTCGGCGTGCTCGGCGACGACTTGGCCCATCTTGGGACGCTTGTCGGTATCGCGATCGCCTCCGCAGCCAAACACCACGACGAGCCGGCCCTTGGTCAACGGCCGCAACGTCGTGAGCACTCGCATCAGCGCATCGGGGGTGTGAGCATAGTCGACGAAGACCTTTTTGCCCTCTTCGTTTGGCACCGGTTCGAGACGCCCGGGCACGCGTTCGAGCGCAGAGAGACCACGAACGACGCGGGCCTTCGAGAAGCCCATCGCGAGCGCCATGCCGATGGCGACCATGGCGTTCGAGAGGTTGTGTGCACCGACGAGCGGAAGCTCGAGGCTCCAGACCCCCTTCGGCGTCTTCACGCGGGCGCGCGTCCCTTCGAGGGTGTAGGTCGCTTCGAGCGCGACGACGTCGCCTTCGACGGAGGGGTTGATCGAGACGCGCAGCGCCTTGGCTCCCCAGAGGCTCACCAACTCGGCCCCGCGAGGGTCGTCGACGTTGATCACGGCGATTCGCCCTCGCGCGCGGCTCTTCCGGAGCACTTCGGTGAAGAGCTTCGACTTGCTCGAAAAATATTGTTCGAGGGTCTTGTGATAATCGAGGTGGTCCTGAGTCAGGTTGGTGAAGCCGGCCACCTTGAAATGAATGCCCGCGACGCGCTGCTGATCGAGAGCGTGGGACGAGACTTCCATGGCCACGTGCGACACGCCCGAATCCAACATGCGCTTCAGGATCCCTTGGAGCTGAACGGGTTCGGGCGTGGTGTGCTCGAGCGAAAACGAGGCGCCGTCGAAGCGACACTCGATGGTACCAATCAACCCGACCTTGCGAGCGGCGGCGCGCATGATCGAGTCGAGCATGAACGTGACCGTCGTCTTGCCGTTGGTACCGGTGACACCCGCGACGAGCATCTTTCGCGACGGCTGACCGGCGAAGTTCGCCGCCGCCAACGCGAGCGCGCGCCGGGTGTCTTCCACGAGAACGACCTGAGCTTTGTCGGAGGCCTCGAGATCATCCGGCCAACTCTCCGCCAAGACCGCGGAGGCACCGCGCCCGATTGCAGAAGGGATGAACTCGTGGCCGTCAGCGCGATTTCCACGGAGCGCTACGAAGAGCACGCCGGGCTTGGCTTTGCGCGAGTCGGTGACGACGTCTTCGATTTCGACGTCCATGCGACCGCGACGGTCGGTGATCGAAAGGCCGGAGATGATTCGGTCGAGCTTCATGTCTCGCTCCCGCTGCTCTTCCCCTCAGGGGAGAGCACGAGCTCGCACCGAGCACCTCGCTCCAGCTTCGCTCCGGGGGGAGGATCCTGGGAAACGACGCGACCGGTGCCGTTCAGCACGAGGTCGCAACCGACCTCAGCAGAACGGTCTAGCACTTCGCGAAGTCCAAGACCCGCGAAGTTCGGCATCGCCCGCACGCCCTCCTCCGCACCTTCGGTTTCGAACGCGTCGGACTCGAGGACGCTCTCCCAGGCCTCCAGAGAGGGCGCGACTGCCGGATCGTCGGCCGCCATTGGCTCGTCCACGCGAGCGCACCGCCCCGAACCGTCGCTCCCGCAGCCAGCGACCTCGTCGAAAGTCATTCCACCTCCGACCCACTTGGCCGTACCTTGGGCTGTCGGCGCCTCGCGCTCGAAGGCAGCCAGATATTTGGCTCGCGCCTCAGGGTCCTCCGGAAAGACCTCGAGCGCCGACAGCGCCGCGATCGCGATGTTCTTGAACGCGGGTGCGGCCACGATGCCGCCGTAGATGGCCTTCTTTGGCTCGTCGATGAGTACGAGCGAGACGATCTCGGGGCGATCGGCGGGTACGAAGCCGACGAAGGACGACGTGTACAGGCTGTGGCTGTAGGCGCGCGTGTTCGGGTCGACCTTCTGCGCGGTCCCCGTTTTTCCAGCCACGACGAAGCCAGGGATCGCGGCCTTGATCGCGGTGCCGCCCGCCTTGGTTACTTCGGTCATCATCTCGGTGACCTGGCGTGCGGTCCGTTCCGAAATCACGCGCTCAGACTCCGGTCGAGGCGTCGGAACCCAATCCGATCCCGGGGTCTTGGCTCGCGTGGCCATGATCAGTCGGGGTCGGACGAAGAGACCTCCGCTCGCGATCACTCCAGCCGCCTGCACGACCTGGAGCGGCGTCACGGCGAGGCCTTGGCCAAACGAGATGTTGACCAACGAGATTTCGCGCCACTTCTCCCAGTGCCGAAGCAACCCCTTCAACTCACCTGGGAGCTCCACGCCGGTGGGCTCGCCAAAGCCAAAACGGCGCGTCCAAGTGTGCAGCCTCTCGCGGCCCATACGCAGACCAATTTTGGCAGTGCAAATGTTGGAGCTGACTTTGAGGATCTCCGGAACGGTCAGTACGCCGTGCGGGTGAGTATCTCGGATGGTCCGGCTCGCGACGTGCCAACGTCCCAGCTCGCAGTCGAAGCGGTCCTCGGTGGTCACGATCTCGTCCTCGAGCGCACCGGCGATGGTCAGAACCTTCATCGTCGAGCCGGGCTCGAACACGGAGCTGATCCCGCGATTTTGGTGTTCCCGAGGTCCCGTCCCCGCCAAATCGTTGGGGTTGTAGGTCGGGTAGCTCGCCATCGAGAGGATCTCGCCGGTGCGGGCGCGCATGACGATCGCGACGCCGGCGCTCGCACCGTTCTCCTCTACGGCTTTCTTGAGCTCGGATTCGGTGACGTATTGGGTGTGTCGATCGAGGCTGAGCTGAACGTCCGTCCCTTCGAGCACGGCCTGCGGAACGAAGCCTTCCTGCAACACGGAGTGGCCGAGCGCGTCCCTCAGTCCTGGGACCTCGAAGCTCTTGCCGCGCAGCGACTCGTCGAGCTGTCGCTCGAGGCCGGCCTTTCCGTGACCGTCCGTGCCCATGAACCCAAGCACGTGAGACGCGAGCTCGTGGTCGGAATAGAACCGCTGCGGCTCGGGCCGCGTGCCGATCCCGACGATCCCCATCGAGAGAACTCGACGCGCGATATCGGGCCCGACCTTGCGCCGCAGGTATGCGAAGTACTTGTCGGAGGTGAGCTTCTCGAGCAGTCGATCTTCGGGCACGCCCAAGATCGGCGAGAGCTGCTTGGCGACGCCCACCGGATCCGAGATCCGCTTCGGCTCCGCGTAGATCGAATCGACCTCGATGCTCACCGCCAAGTCGGCGCCATGCCGGTCCTTGAACACGCCTCGCTTCGCCACGCCGCGCTCGATGGTCGAGGCCTGACGATCTGCGGCCTCGGCATAACGTTGGCCATTTCGAATCTGGAGGTCGTAGGCGCGAGTCACGAAGGCGGCGGACCCGAGCGCGAGCGCTCCCGCGACGAGGAGCATCCGCTTCTGTGCGGCCACGCGCACCGCGTCCCAGTCGTCCCCTTTGGCAGAGGGCGATCGGTACAGAGGTCGGCGACGATCCGAAGCGCGGCTCACCGATTCTCCCCGACCGTCCGCACGAACACGATCTGCTCGGGCCTCGGTGGCGTGAGCCCGAACTTCTCCTGCGCGAGCGCCTCGAGTCGACGCGGCGACCGCAGGCTGGATATTTCGCTGCGAAGGGAGCTCTTCTCCTCCACCAACCGCCGGTGCTCGGCGCCCGCACGCGAGATTTGATAGCCGAGCCGAACCGTCGCGACTCGCGTCCATACGAAAAAAATCGCCGCGACGACCACCGGTGCCGCCAGCCCAACGACGAGCACGGGCAGCGCAAGCTCTCGACCCAGCCCCTCGACGAAGCCGCGCACGTCGGCCGCCATCCTTGCTCTCTGTCTCGACACAGCTACCTCCGAGCCAACACACGAAGTCGAGCGCTCCGCGCGCGCGGATTCCGAGCGATCTCCTCTTCGCTCGGAACCACCGACTTCCCCACCAAAGCCAACGCGCTCTGCGAACGCGCGAACGGCAGCCCCCGCGGCAACTCGCCGGAAGGAGACTCACCGCGCGCGACCTGCTTCACGCGGCGATCCTCGAGGCTGTGAAACGAAATCAACGCGGCGCGCCCCGACAGCGACAAGATCTCCGGGAGCTGCGACAAGAGCGCGTCCAGCTCCTCGAGCTCCGCGTTGGTCGCGATCCGGAGCGCCATGAACGCACGCGTCGCCGGATGTGTCTTGCCACCCTTTTCGGAGACTCGCGCGACCGCTTCGGCCAGGTCTCGCGTCGTCTCGAGCTTGCCCGCCGCGTGCGCTTCCAGAATCGCTCGAGCGACTCGACGCGCGCCACGAACCTCGCCGAGGTTCGACAAGATCGACGCGAGCTCCTCGACCGTCGTCGATCCAATCAGCTCCAGCGCGGTGCGCCCACCGCCCATGCGCATGTCGATCGGCCCTGAAGAGGAGAAGCTGAAGCCGCGCGATGGATCGTCGAGCTGTATGGAGGACACGCCGAGGTCTGCGACCAATCCATCGATTTGACCTCCAACGATCTCGCGGATCGCGGAGAACTCGGCGTTCACGAAGGTCACTCGATCGCCGAATCGAGCCAGACGCCGCCGCGAGAGCTCGATCGCTCGATCGTCGCGATCGATGGCGATCAACGAACCGCTCGGCGCGCTCGCCTCGAGGATCGCCTCGGCGTGGCCGCCGAGCCCGACCGTCGCGTCCACGTAGCGTCCGCCGGCCTTCGGTGCGAGCGCTGCGATCACCTCGGCGCACAGCACACTCTGGTGCAGCGACGAGATCTCCGCGAGCGCGGCTGCGTCGGTGAGATACACGTCGACCATCCTCACAGCCCGAGCTCCGCCGCCTTGTGCAGCAACTGCTCGAGCTTCTCCGGTGAGATTTCCGCGCGCCTGCCTTCGACCTGCGCGCGGTGGTTTGCCTTCGACCAAAGCTCGATGATGCGACCCTCACCGAGCCACACGGCATCCTTGTCGAGCTGAGTGTCCGCGCGCTGCTCTTGGGGCACTAGGATCCGCCCCTGCTGGTCGATCGTGACGTCACGCGACCGGCCAATGAACCAGCGACGCAGGAGCTCTCCGGTAGGGTCGAACTGAGGGAGCTTGGCGACCTTCGCTTCGAACTCTTCCCACTCGCGCAGTGGGTACACGAGCAGGCACGGATCCTTGAGGTGCTTGGTCAGCACCAGTCGCTCGTCGTCGTAGCGGCGCTTCAGCTCGTCGCGCAGATCCGCAGGGAACGCGATGCGCCCCTTCGAATCGAAGCCGTGCTCGTACAGTCCGCGGAACATTCTTCTCAGTGACCCGGCGCGAAGCGTTGGGATTGTTCACCACTTCGATCCACTGGTCCCCACTTCTTCGCGACCGTAAGGAGTGCAGGTTGGGGTGTCAAGGCAACGATCCCTCGCTTCGTTTGGCCGGATCACGGGATTGCGATCGCGTTGGGGTCAATTTTTTAGCGGATCGATCGCGAATCGCCAGTTTTTGGAGATCGCTTTCCTTGCACCCGAACAAACGTCTCGGTACGACGTGTTCATGGCGAAGAAGCCGAAGCGTGCGGAGGCACCCGAAGCCTCCTCACCGACCGAGGAAGGTCTGGCCGAGGCGGTGTTGGCGACCTTCGAGAAGGGCGACTACGCGAAGGCGCGAAAGGCGCTCCGAAGCGAGCTCGATGGAGGCGCCCTGAGCCCGTCCGCGAAGGACCTCGCGGAGCGACTCTACGACGCCACCAGACTCGATCGAACGCCGCTGTTGGTGGGGCTCGGATGCTTGGCGCTCATGGCTCTCGTCATCGTCGTCACGCTCGCCACTCAGCCTTGATTCGAACGATCGACACTGAGTTGCTCGCGAGGTAGACCGTCCCTCGTGGCGACGCGGAGCGCGGAAACAATCCTCTCGGAGCTCTCCCTGAGCGTCAAAACGGCGTTCGAAGAGAGCCGAACGATCCTCTCGTATCGAGAGTGGCTCGAGATCGCGCTTCAGAATCCTGAGCGGAACTTCAGGAGCTCCGCGCAGTACGTCAAAGACGTGTTCGACCACTTCGGCGTGGAGGAGCTCGACCTGCCGGAAGGACCGACCGGGCGCTTTCGACTCTTCGACGCGCCGTGGAGCCGCGAGGGGGTTGGGAGAGTAGCCGGTCAGGAGGTCGTCCAGCACGAGATTTATCGTTTGATCTCCAACTTCGTACGCGACGGAAAGATCTCTCGCTTGGTCCTCATGCACGGTCCCAACGGTTCAGCGAAGAGCACCTTCGTTCGCTGCATCCAGACCGCGATGGAACACTACTCGCGGACCAACGAAGGTGCGCTCTACAGCTACGCGTGGGTGTTTCCGAGCGAGAAGCTGACCAAAGGATCGCTCGGGTTCGGAGGCACGAGCGCGTCGCGCGCCTCAGACGGCTTCGCGCACATCGACCCGGAGCTCATCGACGCGAGGCTCCCGTGCGAGCTACGCGACCACCCGATCTTCTTCATGCCTCGGGACGAACGCCGAAAGCTGCTCGAGTCCCTCAAGGACAACGGCACGATCTCGTCGGATTTCGTGCTCTCGCGTTACATCCTCGATGGCGATCTGTCGCCGCGAGACCGCGCGATCTACGACGCGCTCCTCGTCGCTCACGAAGGACGCCACGAAGACGTGCTCCGGTACGTGCAGGTGGAGAGATTTTATGTGTCCGCCAAGTACGGGCGGGGCGTGGCCACGGTCGACCCGCAGGACTTGATCGACGCGCACGCCGAGCAGGTCACCGCCGACCGATCGCTTCAGAACATTCCGCGAAGTGTTCAGAACGTGACGCTCTATCGATTGTGGGGCCCGCTGATCTCGGCCAACCGGGGACTGCTCGAGTACGCTGATATCCTCAAGCGCGAGACCCACTGGCTCAAGTACTTGCTCACGACGAGTGAAGAGGCGACCGCGGCCCTGCCTCAGTTCAAGGTCCACCTCGACGAGATCCTCATCGCGTCGACCAACGAGACCTACCTCGAGGAGTTCAAGAAATTCCAGGACTGGCCCAGCTTCAAGGGACGCATGGAGCTCGTCGCGGTGCCGTATCTGCGGCGCTTCCACGACGAGATTCGGATCTACGAAACTCAGATCACGCCGACGACGATCTCGAAGCCACTCGCGCCGCACGTGGTGGAGGTCGCCGCGATGTGGGCCGTCCTGTCTCGCCTCCAGAAGCCCGACAAGAACTTGTATCCGCCGGAGGTGAAGCCGCTGATCGAAAAGCTCACCCCCGTGGAGAAGCTGCGGCTCTATGACAAGGGCACGGTGCCCGCGTGGTGCACCAGCAAAGACGCCCGGGAGCTCCGACGAGCCATCCCCATCCTCCTCGACGAGGGACGGGCTACTCGGCACTACGAAGGCCACCAGGGCGCTTCGGCGAGAGAGATCCGCACGCTGATCCTCAACGCCGCGCACCACCCGAAATACAAGTCGCTTACGCCCCTGCCCGTCTTCGACGAGCTCAAGGAGTTGGTAGCGAACCCAAGCGTCTATCCCTTCTTACGGCTCCAAGCTCAAGACGGCTATCACGACTTCGACAAGTTCATCGAGGTCGTCCGGCAGTGGTGGCTCGATCAGCTCGACCGCGAGGTCCGCACGTCCATGGGCCTCATCGAAGAGAAGAAATACGAGGAGCTCTTCGGACGGTATGTGCTCCAAGTTTCTTACTTCGTGAAGAAGGAGCGCGTGCTCGACAAGATCACCGGCAAGTACGTCACCGCCGACGAAGACCTCATGAAGGAAGTGGAGAGCTCGATCCTGCAGAAAGGCGAGTCACGAGAAGACTTCCGCCGGGCGATCATCGGCCAGATCGGCGCGTGGAGCCTCGAGCACTTGGGCCAAACGCCGGACTACCGAAAGCTCTTCGCGAACCACATCAACAAGCTCGAGTCCGACTACTTCCAAGAGCGGAAGAAACAGATCTCTCGAAACCTCGTCGACGTGTTGAAGCTCCTAGGCGACGGGGCGAGCGAGATGAGCCCCACGGAGCTCGACAACGCGAAGTCGACCGTGAAGAACATGCTGGAGCGGTTCGGCTACCCAGAGACATGCACGGCCGAATGCTGCGCTTACTTGCTCAAGGCTCGCTACACGCCCTAGACGCCCTGGAGCGCTCGTGATGAGCGCTCGTGATGAGCGCTCGTGATGTTGATCGAATCGTCCGGATCGACCCCGGCCCAGCTAGCGCTACTGTGTCAAATTCGCTCGCAGGAAATCGTGCTCGTGCTCGTGCTCGTGCTCGTGCTCGTGCTCGTTCGTGCTCGTGCTCGTGCTCGAAAAACGGGCGGGACTTCGTGTGACACAGCTAGAAGTAGCTAGCGCCTGTACGGGAGACGGGACGAGATATGTCCGGCAGAAGGAGTCCCGCGCCAAGTAGCCGCAGGCAAGATGCCTGCGGTCCCAGGGTCGGTCCGAGGGGTCGGTCCGAGGCGTCGGTCCCAGGGTCGGTCCGAGGGGTCGGTCCGAGGGGTCGGTCCGAGGGGTCGGTCCGAGGGGTCGGTCCGAGGCGTCGGTCCGAGGGGTCGGTCCGAGGGGTCGGTCCCAGGCGTCGGTCCGAGGCGTCGGTCCCAGGCGTCGGTCTCAGGGGTCGGTCCCCGGGGTCCGCTAGCTACCGATTCCCTCGGTGATCCGTGGGATCTTCGACTTCTTCCTCTTTGGGCGCGAACCGATTTCGCTCACCGGGCCGCAAGCGATTGCCGATGTCGTCCGCGATCTCTCGCTCGCTCTCGACGCGATTCCCAAGGTTCTCGGGCAGCTCCTGATTCTCGCGCGGATCCCTGCGGTTCCCGGCGTCCTCGGAGACCGGGCCGCCGCGTCCGCCGCCTCCGCGTCGTCGACCGCGACGCGGACCACCCCCGCGCGCTTCGCCCCGCGACTCGCCGGAGCGCATCGGATCGGGGATCGCGCCTGATCCGGGTCCGGGTCCGGGTCCGCGCGGGCCACCACGATCGCCGCCGCGCCCGCGATCACGATCTCCGCCGCGACCGCGTCCTCCGCCACCACCGCCGCCGCCGCGCCCGCCGCGCCGCCCACGGCCGCCGTCGCGGTCTCCGCCGCGACCGCCGCGCCGGTCGTTGCTCGGGCGATCGGGCCGCGGAATTCGCGTCCCGAAGCCGATCGGCCAGCACTCTCCGTGAGTGAGGGCGTCGATGAGCTCGCTCTCGGTGCCGACCTTCTTTCGAAAGAGCGTGGCCGCAGTGCCAAGCTCCTCGGGCGTGCGCGCGGAGCTCGAGCCGATACACGGGAGCTCGAGGTTCGAGGCCGCCTCGAGCGCGAGGTTGTTCGCGCTCTGGGGCGCCTTGGGATTCTGCGTTTCGCACGCCGCGAGACCCACCAGCGTGAAGATCGTGTCACCCATGGGCTTCTCGACCTCTCGGTCGTAAGGTCGCAGCGCGATGGCGATTCCGCCGCGCTCCTTCAGGGCGTCGATCACGGTGGTGGCGACGAAGAAACCGTCCTTTCGTTCGGCCCAGCCTTCCGCGAGCGGCTGGTCGGGGTTGGGAACGAGACACAAGAGCAGACCATTGGTGGTCTTCACTCGCGTCGCCGCGAAGACGGAGAGTCCTTTGTCCTTGGCCGCGGTTTTGAGCGCGTCGACGGACGGGAAGGATCCATCGGATCCAGCGAGCACGATCCCGTCGAGGCCAACGTTCTTGGCGCGGTCGACGAGCGCTCCCGGTTCTGGCGCGGCGTCGAGGCTGACGTGCATGTCGATGATCATCGGGCTTGCCTTCTAGTTCATCGGTGTCGGCCCCGCAATCGGGACGAGCAGCAAGTTTCGAGGACGAGCCCTAGGCTTCCCTTCGCTTGCCCTTCTTGCGTCCGGTCGGGAGCTCCCGCGGTTTGGCGCCCGTCGCGCGCTGCCGCGCGAGGCTTATGAACGTAGCCTGCGCACGCACGCGCTTGCCGGCCTTGGCGCGGATCCGCTGGAACGTGCCGTCGGCGCTCAGGACCGCGGCTTTGGTCGTATCCGACAGCTCCACGCCCAGGATCTCGTCGATGATGCGGCGACGTATCCGCTCGTCTTCGACCGGCAACATCACCTCCAGCCTTCGGTCGAAGTTTCGCGGCATGACGTCGGTGCTCGTGATGAAGACTTCTTCGACGTCATCGTAGCGAAAGTAGAAGAGGCGCGAGTGCTCCAAAAACCGATCGACGATCGTCCGGACGACGATTCGATCGCTCACGCCCGGCACGCCCACTCTGAGCCCGAAGGGTCCGCGCACCAACAAGACGACCTCCGCGCCCCGTTGAGCTGCACGGCACAGCGCTCGAATCACCTCGGCATCGACGAGCGCGTTGGTCTTCAGAATGATCCGCGCGACTCCACCCTTCTTCGCGACGGACCGCGCTCGGTCGATGTGTTCGATCAGGTTGCGCCGCAGATCGAGCGGCGCCACGACGAGCTTCTTCCACGCGGGTGGCTCGGCGTAGCCGGTGAGCAGGTTGAACAGCGCGGAGACGTCCGCCGCGACCTCCGGATGCGCAGTGAACAACGATAGGTCCGAGTACACGCGCGCGGTCTTCTCGTTGTAGTTGCCCGTACCGAGATGTACGTAGGTACGGATCCCGTTCACCTCGCGCCGGACGACCAGCGTCACTTTGCAGTGGGTCTTCAGGCCCGCCATGCCATAGACGACGTGGACTCCGGCCTGCTCGAGCGCGAGAGCCCAAGTCACGTTGGTCTCCTCGTCGAACCTCGCCTTCAATTCGACGAGCGCGGTGACCTGCTTTCCATGCTCCGCGGCCGTGATCAGCGCCCCGACGATCGGAGACGTCTTGTTCACGCGGTAGAGCGACTGTTTGATCGCGAGGACGGCGGGATCGGAGGCCGCACGCATCACGAGCTCCACGACTGGATCGTAGGACTCGTAGGGGTGATGCAGGAGCACGTCGTGGCGAGAGATCTCGGCGAAGAGGTCGTCGTCCTCGCGCAGATCAGGTGACCTGACGGGCACGAAAGGCTCGTCGCGCAAGTCGGGCCGCCCCACGCGGTCGAGCACGCTCAACACGTCGGACAGCGGGAACGGCGCTCGATGCCGCTCGACGTGCAAGGGGGAGAGCTCGAACGCGGAGGTCAGCCAGGCGGCGAGCTCGCCGCTACCCGAGGCTCCGAACTGAAGCAGCACCGCGTCGTGACGAGTTCTCCGAACGAGCTCCTTGCGAACGACCTCCAAGAGGTCCTCCTGCTCGTCTTCGTCGACCTCGAGATCCCAGTTCCGAAGCACACGAAACGGGACACACTCGACGATCCTCATCCCCGTGAACAACTCACCTACGAACAGCTGAATCACGTCGACGGTCGGAACGATCGCGAGCTCCCCGGGATGCGGAACCTCGAGGTAAGCCGGGAGCGGCCCCGGCACCTGCACCACCGCCCGCAGAGGCGCGGCGTCCTCCGGAGACCCATCGGGTACCAAATGGACCGCCAAGTTGAGAGTTCCGTTCTTGAGAAATGGAAATGGGTGACCCGAATCGACCGCCATCGGAGTCAGCAGCGGAAAAATCGCCTGAGTGAAGCGAGCCTTCAGAGTCTGTTTGGCGGACTCAGCGAGCTGAGTCGATCGCAGAAGGTGAATACCTTCGGCTGCGAGCGTCGGGATCACCGTCTCGAGCAGAATCTTCTCCTGTCGAGCGACTTGGCGAGCCACGCGCGGGAATATCGACGCGATCTGCTCGCCCGGCAGCATCCCGTCCGGCCCAGTCTCGAGCACTCCGCTCTCCACCTGCTTGGCAAGACCGGCCACGCGGATCATGAAAAACTCGTCCAGGTTGGAAGACACGATCCCCAGAAACTTCAACCGCTCGAGGAGCGGGACCTCGGGGTCGTCGGCCTCGTCGAGGATCCGCTCTTGGAACTCCAAAAACGAGAGCTCGCGGTTCACGAAGACGGCCGCGAAGGTCTTCGCGCTCACGGAGTCCTTGTCGTCGCCGATCGCCGGCGCCGGTCGCTTGGACGCGCTGCCTCCTTCGTCTTTGTCGCGAGCCACTGGGTATTGCTACTACGGACCCCGAGACGAATCGAGCACCGTCGAGCTCGACACGTCCAGCTCGATGGAGAGGGCCTGGTCGAAGAACGTCCGGCCCGCCACGTACTTACCTTCGAGATCGTGAAGCCTCACGTTTTCCTCGCTGATCCTCCACTTCGACCCGAGGAGCCTCAGTGAGATTCGACCTTTCCTCGGCGCCTGGAACGTCACCGAGAACCCCCTGCGCTCCTTCGGAGCCAAGCGATTGTCGGAGAGTTTCCTCACCTTGGGCCACCACTCGTAGAGTTGTCCGATCCGCTCCTCGCGCGCGGCCAAGAGCGCCCCGTCTCCTCCGCGAACCTCCGCTCGAATCAAAAGGAACCTCTCCGGATCACCGGTCGGCAACAAGTGACCGGCGTTGGCGTTTTCAACCTCGAACCAAAGCTCGTTGGGGCCTGCGTGGACCGTGGACGTACCTACCCACCGCAACTCGGCGCCATCCGGAAACTTCGGAAGCTCCCCCGCGAGCTCCGGCCGCTTCGGGATCATCGAGCCGCCAAACCCATGACTTCGCGTTTTGCGAACTGGAGAATCCGGCAGGATACTCAGCTTCCTCTCCACCTCCAGCATGTGACAAGACTGGCACGTCTGGTCGGCATACGGGCTCTGCAGGTGCTCGCGCCCCGTGTCGAACGAACACGCGAGGCGGATCTCCGCAAACTCAGCAACCGCTTGATGGCACTGAGTACACACTTCCGTCGTCGCGAGCGAAGGGTCCTTCCGGACCGGATGCGGGGCCTTGGTGTCGCCGAAGGGACCGAGGACAACCCCATCCCTCACATGACACGTCGCGCACCCGATCGCGTCGTCCGCGAGCTTCGGGTCGAATCTCGGATTCTCGAGGTACTTCGGCCGGTGCCAACCCCCTTCAAGCGCGACGACGAGCTTCGGGAGCTGATTTTCCATCGGAGTGTGACAATTGAGGCACATCCAGCCGACGTCAAAGGGCGCTCCGTCGGCTCCCGGACTCCGAGACTTCTCGAGCTCGGCCAGAAACTGGGCGTCGTCGAAGTACGCGCGCGCGTGGGTCGAGACTCGCCACTCGGCGTAGATTTCGGCGTGGCAAGCTCCGCAGGTCGCGGATCGCAAATCAGCGAGTCCCTCGGGAACCTCCGAGTACGGCAAGGCCCGCAGATAGCGGGGCTGGGAATCGGAGAAGAGCCGGGCGTCCTCGAGGGTCGGCGCCGAAGGACGGCAAGCCGAGAAAAACACGCCGAGCAAACCCAAACGCCAAGCCATGCCGGTCTTTCGACGAGTCATCTGGTCGATCCTGGCTCACGAGGGAGCCTCTCGGGCTTGAAACGATTCGCCGGCCCGGTCAACCATCCGGTCGACGCCGGACGCTCGACGGCCGCTTGGGACGCTGCCGCTCCGTTTGACCTCCCGCGGCCGACGTGTCATCGCCTCCGCGTCGTGAGGAGCCACAGGCGGTCCACCGATATTCGGAGCCTCGACCCACTCGCTCGGTGCCGGATGAGCCGACGAGATGACTCGGTCCGAAGCGCGGCGGTCCTGTGAGTGACAAGTCCGAGCAGGAGCTCGTCGCGGCGGCGCAGGGGGGTGATCAAGCGGCGCTCACCGAACTCATCGAGAGACATCAGGCTCAGATTTATCGGTTCGGAATGAAACTCTGTCGAGCGCCCGAAGACGCCGAGGACGTCCTGCAGGAGACTTTGATCGCCCTGGCTCGATCGATTCGCGACCTTCGCGGCACCGCGTCAATCTCCACATGGTTGTATGCGGTGGCGCGCAGCTACTGCATCAAGAAGCGTAGGCGCAGCAAGTTCGCACCAAAGACCGTAGAGTCGCTGAGCGCGCCCGGCGCAGCCTCGGACGTAGCCGATCCCGGGCGCACGCCAGACGCCGCCCTCGAAGGAAAACAGATCGAGCTCGCCGTCTCCAACGCCATCCAGGAGCTCGAGCCGATGTACCGCGACATCCTGGTGCTGCGAGACGTAGAGGGACTCTCGGCCCTGGAGGTCGCCGAAGTCACCGGGCTCAAGGTTGCTGCGGTCAAGAGCCGCCTGCATCGAGCCAGAATCCGCGTGCGAAACAGCGTCGCCCCGGTCCTGGGTCTCGACCCGAACGAGACTGGCGAAACCAAGATGTGCAGAAATCTCCTCAAAATTTTCTCGAAGCACGTGGAGAACGAAATCAAGCCGGAGGTCTGCGCGGAGATGGAGCACCACCTCGAGACGTGTGAGCGCTGCAGGACCGCGTGTGACTCGCTTCGAAAGACTCTCGCGACCTGCCGCGCCACACCCACGGTCGAAGTCCCCGAGGCGATTCAGAAGCTCATCCGCGTAAAAATCCGAGGCGTGCTCGACGCCGCCGAGTGAATGTGAATCCTTCCGAGGCCGAGCGGCTCGAACGGACGAAGCCGTGAAGACGTTTCTGCCGAGCAGGGGAAGAGTCGTGATCACAGTCATCGTCATCGCGGCTGTCGCAGCGTTCGTTCTCTTCGTCGGTGCCGGCGGGTCCCGGATCTCCGGTGTCGGCGCCCATGAGTTGGTAGCTCAGGGCGCTCGGCTCGTGGATGTTCGGACCACGACCGAGTTCTCGGCCGGTCACGTGGACGGCGCGCTGAACATCCCTGTTCAAGACCTCTCGAAACGTCTGAGTGAGCTCGGCGATGTCGCCAAACCCATCGTCGTTTATTGCCACAGCGGAACGCGCAGCGCCCGCGCCGCTCGAATCCTCGAGAGCGCGGGCTTTACGTCGGTTCACGACCTCGGAGCGATGAGCCGCTGGTGAGTTGCTTCGACCCTTTGTTTGACGCCCAGCAACATCCTCCGATCCATCGCGAACCCGACCGGCTCGACCAGGCCCGGACCCATCGCGAGTCGAGTGGGCAGGTCGTCCGAGCTGTTCGCGCGGAACCTACTCACGAAGCGACAGCGATCGCCCTCGATCGGTTCCACGAGCAAGAGCCACGTAACCTCGGACCAGGGTCGCTTCGCGGCCTTGGCGCGCTGGTCCGCGGCTCCGTGGGCGAGGAAGTAGGTTCCGTCCACCACTTCGACGACGGGAAGGGGCGGCGCCTTGGGGTGCAGACTGAGTGTGCTGCCTCGCCTGACCGCCCAGTCCGGGTGAATCGTCTCGGCGTTGACCACGCCGCAGCCGGCCAGGTTCTCGAGCCACTGATAGCTGTAGAAGCCGGCGCGGTCCGCGCCGATTTGGGCGACCCATGGCCAGACTCTCTCGGCCGACGCCTCGATCTCGATCGCATGCGTCCATCCCCACCGGGGCTCCAAGATTCGGTCGTCGCCTGGGTATCGGCGCAGGGCCAACGCCTCGGAGAGCCCGTAGTGGCTTCGAGCGTTCTTCATGAAGGGCGTCAACAGCGCGAACGCGGCCACCGCCGCGCCTCCCAGCCCATCCAGGACGTCGTGCCAGTCGTCCGAGGGCACGTGCCGCTCCACACGGCTGGCCAGGTTTCTGAGCTGCGTGGCCTGCATGATCCGATGGGCGGGCTTCAGCAAGACTGCGCGAAAAGACTCGCTCGGCGAGTACGCCGCGCGGGCTCGTGCGTAAACACGAGTCGATAACCCAACCGGCTCCAGAAAGAACGTCCAAGTCACCTGCCAGAATAGCGACGGCCGCGGCGAAGCAAACGGGACCTGCCTGCCTTGATCGACGTCCAAGAGGGTCCCGAGCACGAGCGATCGCGGCGGGTCCATCGACAGCACTTCGAAACCCTCGTCCCCCGAACGCGAGGCGGGAATCAAATCACCCTCGCGAACGGCCGCAAGCTCCGGGTGAAGCTCCCGCGCGCTCCGTTCACCCCCGTTGCCGAACACGTCGATGCTATAGAACCCCCCGCGAGTCCGACCCATCTGCAGAAGCCATGGCCAAATCTGTTCCGGCGCCGCGCCGATGTCGATCGAGTCGGTGAGTTGGTCCGCAGCGTCGGTCATCAGCGAGTCGCCCGGCAAGGGTCGCTCATTTCGATGCGCCTCGGGCGTCCCAAACTCGTCGACCAGCGCACCTAGCGCCGAGCGCCGCACGAGCTCAGATCTCCGACCGGAGATGTGAAAGAAACGAGTGAGCGACGCCCAGGCGGTCTCGTCGGTGACGTCGAGGTAGAGCTCGAGCTCGACCCGGCAAGATATCTCGTCGACCGCGATCACCCGCACCGTCCACGCCAACTTCGCATACCCAGGCTCCCGAAAGAGTCGAAACTCGGAAGAATCCGCCACGTGTGCGAGCTCGATGCGCGGAAGCCACAACTTCGCGATCGCACCCACCACGATTTGTCGCGGGGCGTCCTCGCTGAGAATCACAAACCCCGGTTGCTCGGGGGTAGAGACGAGGTCGCTGAGTTTGAAACCCGGTCTCCGGCGAGACTCGGCGTGCCCGTCGTGCAACGCCAAGAGCGCTCGCACCAGCGGAGATCGCGACAAATCTCCGTGTCGGATTTGCTCGAAGACGACCTCCTGGCGGGCCGCCAAGTCGACATGATCGATCTCTCGAATCCGCGGCATCGGAATCAGCTCGTCTAGGACCGACATGGTGGAATGCGGAGCAACGCCTGTGCCCACTCGGCGGCCTTTCGATCCCCGCCTTGGGGCGCAAAACCTGCCTCGCTCGGGCACGATCGGGCACGGCACGACCGCGCACGGCCCGACGCGACGGTCCGCGCCACGAACCGAGTCCAGAAGACATGTCGGTCGGTGCGAATTCCTAGGATTTCGGAGCGGCCTCGATGCCCCTGCCGACGACCCCTGAGACCGTGCTATGATTTGCCATGGTCGCGGTCGCTCCTCTCTTCGATCCCTGGTCGCCTCCGCCTCGAGAGCTCCGCGAGCCCGGTCCGGACGCCGACGCGCGCGTCATCCTGCGCGGGGTCGACTGGTGGCAGTACGAGACCATCCTGGCAATTCGCGGGGATCGGGCCGGTGTTCGCATTCACTACCTCGAAGGAGAGCTCGAGATCATGAGCCCAGCGCGCGGTCACGAAGGGACGAAGAAGGCCATTGCGAGGCTGGTCGAAGCCTACGCCGACGAGCTCGCGATCGAGCTCAACGGGTACGGATCACTCACCATGCGCAGCGCTCCCAAACTGCGTGGCGCGGAGCCTGACGAGTGTTATGTCCTCGGAAAAATCGGGGCCGAAGACCGCGTGGACATCGCCATCGAAGTGATTTGGACCTCCGGCGGGCTCGACAAGCTCGACATCTACCGCGGCCTCGGCACCAAGGAGGTCTGGTTCTGGAACGAAGGCGCGATCGAAATTCATGCGCTACGCGGCAACACATCTGAGCGAATCAAGCGCAGCGAGCTGCTTCCTGAGCTCGATTTCAAGAAGCTCACGTCTTTCCTGAATGCCGATGATCAGTCCGGGTCGGTGAGAGCGTACCGCGCGTGGCTCCGAAAGAGACTCGCGCGCCGGAGCACGAGTCGAAGCAAGAGTCCCCAGAGCCGCCGTAGAGGCTGAGCGACGCCACGTTCAGACCGCGCCTTCGACCGAGTACCAAGTCACCTCCTCGATGACGGCTTTTGCGCTGATTTTCTCGCGGAAGGCCGCCGAGACCCGCCGTTCCGGAGTCGAGCCAGAGTACGAGCCAACTCAAGAATTGGCGAGGGCGCTCGGCGGAATGCTCGGGACGCTCGCTCACCGAGGCGGTGACGGGTGCGCGCTTCGCGGCAGCAGCGCGTTTGCGCTCGGAGCCCACGTGTTTTGGACGACCCCAGAAGAACAGGGAGAGTTGCAGCCGATCGAATCCGAGGACAGGAGGTTCGTCCTTGCGTTCGACGGACGGATCGACAACCGCGACGACCTGATCGCTCGGATCGGGGCGGACCCGAGAGCTTCTGACGCGTCTTTGGCGCTGGCTTCGTTTCGCAGGCTTGGTACGAGCGGCATTTCCGCGATCGAAGGACCGCTGGCCGTAGTCATCGTGGATCGACTCGAAAACCGTGTCCTCGCGGCCTGTGACGCCCAGGCTCGCCGGGCAATTTTCTACACCTCGAGTCGCGAGTGCCTCCTGCTTGCCTCCGAGGAAGCCTCGTTGCTCAGCCATCCATCCGTTTCCCGATCGATCGATCACGCGCGCATCTCGTCCTACTTGGCCCTCAGGCCAACGAAGCCGGGCCGCACCTTCTTTCGTGAGCTCAGGGAGCTACCGCCCGGCCACATCCTCTTGGCCGACCAAGAGACTCATCTCGAACGGCGACTCTTTTCGATGACCTCACCCCGCATCGCCGAACGCGATCTCGAGACGAGCGCGCAGCTCTTGCGGGAGAGGTTGGAAAGCGCCGTATCGAAGAGACTCAGAGCGGCCGGCCCGGTGGCGATCTCGCTCAGCGGGGGTCTCGATTCCAGCGCCATCGCGGCCCTCGCAGCTCCATTGTCGAGGGGAGGTCCACCCCTTTTTGCAGTGTCGGCGATCTTCGATGAGCTCGGGTCCTGCGACTCTCGCGACCACACTCAGAGAGTCGCCGACGCGCTCGACGTCCCGCTCGTGACCGTTTTGGCCGACGATTGCTGGCCCCTCTCGGGATTCGGAACCTGGCCGACAGACCCATCCACTCCGGTGCAAAATGCCTTTCGGCGGTTTCAGGATCGGATTTGGAGCGTCGCACGCGCAGAGGGGGCAAGGGTCGTGCTCCTCGGTGCCTCGGCGGACGGACTCTACGCAGGCCTCGAGCGCTGGCTCCGAGACCGGTTCGAGCGCGGCGGAGCGATCTCGTTCGTCCAAGGCCTCTTCGAGCTGAGCAAACATCGCGGGATCCGCGGGCTGAGCTCCGCCCCGATGCGACGACTCTTTTTTCCGCGCGGGCTTCGAACCCACGAAAAACCGCCGCCGTGGCTGTCCCAGCACGCACGCTGGGCGCTGGACGAGCGATTTCGGTCGCCCGAGAATGAGGCTGCCGAACGCCCTGAGGCCCACGGGATTGCGTTCGCCGAGTCCATGTGGGTTCACGATTCGGCAGGGCTCCCCGCCGCAGCCCGGCAAGGCGTCGAGCTTCGAGATCCCTTCAGAGACCGCCGCGTCGTCGAGCTCATGCTGAGCCTGCCGCCAAGGCACCTGTTTTCGTTCGCGGAGGGCCCCAAGCTCGTGCAACGACGAGCGCTCGAGGGCTACCTCCCGCGAGCCGTGCTCAGCGCTCCGCGCCACGGAACGCTCGAACCGCTCTTCAGACGACTCTGGGACGAAGAGGGTCCGCGGGTCCGAGACCTGCTCCTAGACTCGAGGCTCCATTCGTTCATGGACCCTGACTGGCTTCGACTTGCAGCGAAGGGCCCGCCTCCATCGGAGCTACAGCAGGTCGTCGCTTGGCAGTGTGTTTCTCTTTCTCTGTGGCTTCGGCGCTACGGATACGACCTATGATCCTCTCGTGAGGTCCCACTCGACGAGTCCTGCCATCGAGGAGCGAATCATCCTCGCAGCAGTCACACGGGAGCCGAACCGGCGTGACGAGCTCGGCCGGCTGCTCGCTCAGGGACCCAACTTCGAGAGGCTCCTTCGGCTCGCGGTAACTCATGGTGTGGATGGGTTGCTCTCGCTTGCTCTAGGGCCCCACCTGCCAGCGCGGGCAGACCCGAGGACGGTCGACGGAGCTATCAAGGCTCGCGCCGAGCTGATCGGCGCGGCCAACCGGGTGAGAGTCGAGGAGCTCGACCAAATCCTGCGAGCGTTTTCCGAAACTTCGATTCTCGCGCTGCCGCTCAAGGGTCCCGTCGCCGCGCTCGCCTACCACGGCGACTTGCGGGCGCGTCGCTTCGGTGATTTGGACGTCCTCGTCGAGAAACCGCGCGTGGACGAGGCGCTTGGGGTGCTCCATCGAATGGGCTACGAGCAGACTCTCTCGAATCCGCATCGAATCGATTTTGCCCGAAATCATCTTCATGCGCTGGAGCTTCGGCGTCGTGACACTTGGGTGATGGTCGAGCTCCACTTTCGTTTGAGTCCAAAGTACTTCGATCTTCCGATGGACACGCGAATTCTCTTCGACCGGGCACGCGACTTCGTCTCTCACGGCAGGACTTATCGCGTCTTGTCTCCGACCGACGCCCTCGTGTTCCTGTGCGTACACGGAGCCAAACACGCCTGGTCGAGGCTGCTGTGGGTGGCCGACCTCGACCGGCTCGTATCCTCACAACCGATAGACTGGGCCGTGCTGAAGACTTTCGTAGAGAAACACGAAGCCGCCAGGTTGGTGCGGACGGGCCTCGCACTCACCCGAGAGATCCTCGGCACGCGGCTCGAAGCCGCAGACGAGTGGGTGAGCGCCGATCGAGGAGCCAGAGCCTTGGCCAAGCAGGCCGCGGACCGACTCTTCGACCGAGAGTCCGAGCCCGGACCGCTGGAAAGTCAATGGTACCGAGCTCGCTCGAGGGATCGGCGACGGACCGCGGCGAAGGATTGGGTTTGGTTCGTCCGTGACATCCTCGAGCCCACCGAGGAGGAGCGAAGCAGGCTGCCGGAGGGGCCTCTGCAGCGGCTTGGCTACTTGGTGCGTCCGCTGAGCTTGCTCAGAAAGCGCCTTCGGGGACGCCGGGATGAGCTTGGGGGGGTCGGGCACGAGTAGCCCGAGTGTCATGGTGGGCAGGAGAGGGTTGCGGGTTGCGGTGGGTCAAGTTCCGAGTGCGCGGAGGAGAGGGTTGGGGATACGCGAAACGTACGCGCAGGCAAGATGCCTGCGCTCCCAGGGCTAGAGCTCCGCGGAAAGGAGGAGAGTGTTGGGGGTGCGCGAAACGTACGCGCAGGCAAGATCCCAGGGCTAGAGGGTTGGGGGTGCGCGAAACGTACGCGCAGGCAAGATGCCTGCGCTCCCAGGGCTAGAGGGTTGGGGGTGCGCGAAACGTACGCGCAGGCAAGTTGCCTGCGCTCCCAGGGCTAGATGGGGGTGCGCGAAACGTACGCGCAGGCAAGATGCCTGCGCTCCCAGGGCTGAGGGTTGCGGGTGCGCGAAACGTACGCGCAGGCAAGATGACTGCGCTCCCAGGGCTAGAGGGTTGGGGGTGCGCGAAACGTACGCGCAGGCAAGATGCCTG
>CAYXDO010000054.1:42726-64568 GCA_964463485.1 uncultured Myxococcales bacterium
GGGGGTGCGCGAAACGTACGCGCAGGCAAGATGCCTGCGCTCCCAGGGCTAGAGGTTGGGGGTGCGCGAAACGTACGCGCAGGCAAGATGCCTGCGCTCCCAGGGCTAGAGGTTGGGGGTGCGCGAAACGTACGCGCAGGCAAGATGCCTGCGCTCCCAGGGCTAGAGCTAGAGCTAGAGGGTCAGGTTCCGGGTGCGCGGAAGGTCGTCGGATTTCCGGAGTCGCCGGCGCCTGGGGAGCCGCCCAAGGTCAACTCGCGAATGTCACCGAGCCTGGAAAGGCGCGGGGAGCTCCAGGCTTCCGGCTCGGCGCCCGCGGCGACGTTCTCTTGCGTCGACTCGGAAAGGATCGTTGCGTCTTCGACGCTTGACTTCTGAATAATCAAGACTCGGGTCCTCGCTTCGTTGTTCTAGGCGTTCGATGAAAAGTCTCAGCGCGCCACGCGGAGTGCGGGATCACCGAGCAAATTGTATCCGTAGAGCACGTCGGCATCCTTGAACCCTTCGCTCATGAACCGCCGCTTGGCCAGAACGACCGCCTCACCGAGCGTGAGTCCGCCCTCCACCGACTGCTCGGAGAGGTAGCGCGACAACCGACCCTCGGGGCCGGCCTCGGTCAGCGTCGAGGAGCCGAGCACAGCCGCGGCACCCCGATCTCCCGACAGCAGCAGAGCATGGGCCAAGGACATTCCGGCCGGATCCACGAAATAAGTATTCCAACAACCCATTTGCATGACGACGGTCGGCCGTCCGGCGTTGGTCAAGGACAAGGCGTCGGAAGCATTGAAGACACCCGAGAACGTCCACACCGTGGCTGCCGAGTGTCCGAAGAACTCGGTGAGCGCGACGCCGCGGTTCAGCTCGGAGAGTACGGTGCTGCGGGTGTTCGCAGGACCCATCGAGTCCACGTAGGCACGAGTCGCCACGAGCGAAGGCAAGCTCCCCAAGATCTCGTCGCTCGTTCGGGCAAAGTCGATCTCACCGCGAGCATCGGCGACGAACAAAGCCGATCCGGCGTGCCCGGCGACGGGATACCGCAGCGTCTTCTGCACGAGGTCATCGAGCTCCGTCAGGTTGCGAACCGGGAAGCGCCCAATCGCTATGTCTTCCATCCCATCCCCATCGGCATCCGCCAGCGCGGCGTCCGAAGGCGCGTGTCGAACGATGGGTCCCGTGGCGACGTAAAGGCTGGGGATGAAGCTCACGGAGCCTATTCCGAGGTGATTCAGCGGGTCGCGCGTGTCACCGCCTACGAGGAGCACCGACTGAGCTCCGAGCGCCTGCTGCGACCAAGCGATCGCCGAGCGGATCGCCATCGGATCGACGACTCCATTCGAGAAATGTCCGTAAACGTCGTTCACACTCACGACGGCCACCGAGTGACCTTCGTGTCGGCGTGCATCGACGAGCGGACGAATCCCGCTCTCGAACGCAGGATGGGTGATGACCAAGTAATCCGCCGAACCGCTCGGGAGTGCATTCATGGACAGCGGACGAATGCGCGGTGTGAAGACTCCGCGCCCGGTGGCCACGAACACGCGCGAATTCGCGAGAGCTGGCACGACCGCCGAATAGCTCGACCCCGCGGCCGACGCACGCGCACCGGCGAGCTTGACAGGAATTCCGCTCGAACCCACCGCGTACGCGACCACGTCCGTCCCACTGAAGCCGTCGATGCGGAGGGCTTGCGCTCCAACTCGCGAGTCGAATCGATCCGCCACGGCGGAGGCGCGCCGAGGGAAGTCTAGCTCTACCCGATCGACGTACACGAGATCGAACACCGACCCCGTGTCGAACGGCAGCGACACCTCGACTTGGTTGATGCCCGCGTGAACCGAAGCAGCCGGAACCGTCACCTCCAAGATCTCGCCCCTGAGTCCGTCGAATCGAAGCTCGCCGACCCACTGCCCATTCAACTTGGCGACGACGTGGTGATCTTGCTGTTCAGGGAGGTCTGCGCCGCCCCAAACGTGAACACGCAGCGTGGCGGACCCTTGCGCAACAGGGGCGTCGGTCGCGACGCCGAACTGCGCGGACACGGCCTGCGAGGTCGCGAGCAGCTTCGTGTGGTACCAAGGATCTGAGTCCGGAGACGTCACCTCGTACGCAAGGTCGTCGGCGATGCTCGCCACCGACCGATGAATACGCGTCGTTCCGCTCGTCGTGACCTTGCCTACGCTCATACGCGACGCTCGAAGCGGATCCACACTCAGCCGGTAGACGTTGTCCTCCGTGTAGAGGGACTTTTCTCTCCGACCCACGAACTCGATGTAACTTCCAGGCCCAAATCTGCAATCCGTTCGAAGGCCGCAGTTGCCTTGAACGACCATCGGAACAGGACCCTTACGATCACGAAGCGCGAGGTCTTTGATCCGGACTCCTGCCAGGTCGATCCCAGCGTCGCGGAGCTCTTCGTAACGAGCCCGATAAATGCCGTCCGCGCTCACGAGGAGCTCGGCCGTGTTGTTCGACGAAACCATGCTCCACGCGTGAGCCTCCACGGGAGCCGCTCCCGACCAGTCGAGCGCCAGACTCGGATCGGCTCGCCCCGTGGACTCATCGACGTTGAACGGCCCCTGCCGCTTGCGCTCCCCGCGGATCGACACGTCTTCGATGAAGAACTGACCTTCGGGCAGGTCGCGAACGAGCTGCTGATAGAGCGTCTGCGACTGTGAGCTCACCACCTGGCTCGCGATCAGCTGAGCGTTGAGCTTACGGACGCGCCCGTCGCCCTGAACCGCCAAGATATCGAAGCCGGCGTTGCCCGTCTCCGACGCTGTTGCCCAGTTGATTTGCACAGACTCTCCCACCCGCTTGCTCCACACCTTGGACAGCGTGACTGGAAGAACGTCCCCAAACCCGAGGCACCGGCAAGTGCCGCCGCAAGAGACCGTGGGATCGGGTGAGCATTCCGTACCCGTCCCGTCTTCGCAGACGTTGCCGGTCGTGGGATTCAACAAACACGAGAAGATGAAGTCCTTCTGCAGCGGATCGGTGCTGGAGTCGCTGGTGGAGTAAAAGATCTGGTACTCGCGGTCTTCGATGATGGTCTGCACGTGGTCGCCGTCGACCAAGCAGACGATGGGTACCTGCACGTCGACCCACCACTCGTCCGCGTCGCTCGACACGTTCCCGTGGTCGTCGTTCGTGTCGTAGAGGCGGACGCGGCTCTGCACGTCGCAGCCCGTCTCCGTCGGAGACCGGCAAATCGTCAAATCGCTGATCGACCAGTCGAGGCCGTCATTGGTGACGGCGACCGCGCCAGCATGCTCATACTGAATCTGGTCCGACGCGAGGAAGGCGGTGATGAGGAAGTTGCCGTCGTTCGCCGGGTTGGTCGCGTTCTGAATCCGGAGCACCTGACCCACCATCGCGGCGGTGAACGGGTTGCTCGCGCCATTCTGCGTCAGGGTCACGGTCGTGCCCGACTTGCTGAGTGTCTTCGTCTGGGCCGGTGAAAAGAGAGTAGAAATGTCGAACGTACAGGCTCGGTGCTCCTGCGTTTGCGGGCACGATGCGCCGGAGCAGATCGGACCGGGCATCTTCTGCGACTGCGTATTCTGATATCGCACGATGAAATCGAAGGCCTGCCCGTCAACGTCGATCCAGAACTCTTTCCAGCCATCGACGGCCCCGGACTCCTCGACGTCGAGCAGGTAGTTCCAGTGGCTCGCGCTGATCTCGTCGTTGCCCGACTTGCGCGGATCTCCGTCGACCCGCAGCCGCATGAGGAGCATATCGTCGCCCGGTGTGGCGGGCGTTCCACCGTTGTAGTAGCAGAACAGTCCCGAGGTCTCCGGACCGCACATCTGAGGCGTCGGGACGTCTCCAAACTCATCTGGGTTGCAGGTGGCCTCGTTGAGATGATCCCGCGCGAGGCTCGAGGCGATGTCCACCTCGGCAGAGAACTGCGCCGGCCCCTTCGTGTCGTCCGTCAGGGTGGTGCCGGACTTGTCGTAGTCGCGAATCGGCAAGCTCTGGTGGGTATAATTACCCATCGTACATGACGTCCAGGGGACCGCCGAGGGCTTGGCCGTCGCGGGCACGTGTGCGTCGATCTCGTCAGCGAAAGCTGGAGTCAGTGCGACGAAGGTTGTGGCGAGTGAAATTTGCGGGGCGAACCGGCGCATCGGCGGAACGTAGCGATGGACCGGGTTTGCGTCAAAGGATTTCGTTGATTATCGACAAAATTCCCTCCGCTCGAGATAATTGTCCGAATTCGGATCGATTCGTCGTGTTTTCGGACATCCAGCGGCTGAGTATCGACTGCCATCGGTTTCACCGCTAGGGACAGTCGCTCGCGACCGGTCCGAGCGCGGTGCGGACGAGGGTGATTGCGAGCGGAACAGTCGCTCGCGACCTGAAGCGACCTGTCCGAGCGCGCAACGAGGACGGGGGTGATGACGTGCTGGACCTGGAGCCCCTCGAAGCAGCGGGAGGCAGCGAGGCAGGCGGGGAGTCAGCGGGGCGAGCGAAAGGGGCGCAGGAACTCGTAGGAGGTGCGGGAAGAAATCAAGGGGTCGAGGCGATCGACAGGGTCGGATCGCCCAGGAGATTCCAACCGAGGAGTACGTCCTTGGCTCCGGGATTTCCGTTCTTGGCGAGGTCCGCCTTCGCGATTCGCACCGCGTCTCCGACTGAAACTCCGGGCCGGAACATGGAACGGAACAAGTGGTAGCCGAGCGCGCGCTCGCTCTCCGCTCGCGTCAACGTGGTCGCGCCCAACACCGCCGCGGCTCCACGGTCGCCGCTCAGCAGGAGACGGTGCGCCATCGTGTCCCTAGCAGGACTCACGAAGTACGTCGTCCAGCAGCCCCACTGAGTTACGACGGTCGGTCGCCCCACGTTCTGCAGCGCGGCCGCGTCTGCGGACGTCAGCAAGCCATCGAAGGTCCACGATCCAGGCGCCGAGTGCCCCATGAAGGTCGTGACGGCCGGCCCCGCATCGAGCGCCGCGAGGAGATCCTGGCGAGCCCCCGCTGCTCCACGCTGGTCGAGGTAGGCCCTCGAGATTGTCCAATCCGTGGGGACCATCCCGCCCAACCGCTCACTGGCGATCGTGAAGTCGAAGTGCGACCCTTCGTCTCGCTTGTCAGCAGCCATCACGATCGTTCGCCGCTTGGTGAGTTGGTCGTATTCCAGGGTTCGCGAAATCAGCGAGTCGAGCTCGGCGTTCGTACGGACGGGGAAGCGGCCGATGGCAAGATCCTGAATTTCGTCGCCGTCGAGATCGACCAACAATCCATCCGCCGGCGCGAAGCGCACGATGTCTCCGGTCTGGGCGTAAATCGAGGGCAGGTGGCTGAGGCCTCCGATGCCGAGCCGGTCCTTGTAGTCGAAGGTATCTCCACCCACGAGCAGCACCGCCTTGATCCGAACCTTCTGAGCGGCGGCCTTGATGAAGGAACGAATGGCCTCCGGATGGAAGGCTCCGTGGCCGAACTCATCGTAGATATCCTCGACGTCGACCACAGCCACTTTCCAACCTTGACTCTCGCGCGCTGACACCAGCGGTGCGAGCCTTGGGATGAAATCGGGATGCGAGACGATGAGGAGGTCGGCCGAGCGAGGCATCGGGTTCGTTACGGCTCGCGCCACGATCGTCGGGCTCTGAATGGCTCCTGAGTTGGCGATGAAATACTTGGCCCAACTCGAGGATCCTGGGAATCGGGCCGCGTACCCTCCCGACGGGCTCCTTTGAACGAGCACGCCCGTGAGGCGCTCGACCATCTGAGGAAGGACGCGGTAGACCGAGACCTCGGGCGAAGTCAGGCCGGTGACTTCGAAGACTTCGTCTCGCCCTTCGAAGGCGAGGGTTCCATTTCGAGCGACGAATCGACGGGCGTATCGGGCCTCGATCTCGTCGACGTGCACCAAGTCGAAGTCCACGTCCAAGTCTCCCGGGACGACGACCTCGACACGGTCGTTGGCCTTTTGGAGCGATTTGGCGGGGATGGTGAATCGGAGGTCGTTCGCGCTGATTCCGTCGAACGAGTCTTCGGCGCGCGCTTGCCCGTTGACCTTGACGACGACGTGATGGTCGAGCTCGGCGGGAAAGTCCGTTCCGCCCCACACACCGACCCGAACCTCGACCGGACCGTCGGTCCGATCGGGAGTCACCAGAGCGAAGCTCTGCGCTGCGGGTCGTCCGCGGAAAGCGAGGACCCGAGCGTCGAACCAGGGATCTCCGTTCGGAGAGGTGAACGAGTACTCACGATCCTCCTCGGCGACGACCGTACTCCGGAACGACCCTGGAGCTTTGCCGAGCGGGTTCGGCGACCGAGCATCAACGCGCGCTCGGCGCGCCATCAACGGATCGACGCGGAGCACGTAGGTGTTGGCGCTCTGGTAGAGGGTCTCCATTTTCTCACCTACGAACTCGATGAACGAACCCGGACCAAACGAAGTCGACGGCTCGACGCGCACTGGGATCGGCTGCCCCGCCAAAGTGAGGGCGAGGTGGGCGGGTTGAGCCCCGAGCAGGTCGAGCCCAGCCGAAGAGAGTTGCTCGTAGCTGACTCGCTGAATTCCGGACTCCGAGACCAACAGTCTCGCTCGATTGGCAGGTAGCCGAGTCATCGCGGCCTGCCGCGTGTGGCTCTGTCGAATCGAGCGCCAGTCGATCATCGGCGCTTCGCGCAACTCACCTCCGTATTTGCGGCCGAGCGCAAACGGACCGTGGAACTTGGATCGTCCAAACAGGTCAACGGCCTCCAAGGCGAACGCAGTTGCATTCGTTTCGCCGGCCTCGACGACGTAGCGGAGAGGATTGATCGAGTCCGTGCTTTGAGACGGAACCATCTCGGTCGCGCGAACCCATTCTCCATCTTGGAGGGCGTGAATTCGGAACCCGATGTTACCGACTTCGGTCGCCGTGCCGAACGTGAGCGTCGCCTTCGACCCGACTCGTTTGGAAGCGAAGAAAGCGAGCGTGACGGGAGTGTAGTCTACGACCGAGTCCGTGGCAGGCAGCGAGCTCTGCTTGCTCGTCGCGGAGGCGAGGTTCGTGAAGCTCGTGATGCCGGGGGCGAGCGGGTTGTCGACCTGTACGGAGAAGGTCACAGTCATACTCTGGGTCGGAGACAACGCGAACGCGTCGTCGGTGACGACGATGTTCGGAGAGGTTCCGTCGGAGAGGTCTGGATTTGCCCCCGCGGGGACGTTGTCCTTCGTCTGAGCCGTAGTCTCGGCCACCAGGATTTGGAGGTTCTCCACGAAGAAATTGTCCGCTGCGCCGTGGGTAGCCGACGTGATGAACCGGACGCGGGTGTTGGTCGCGATGTAGCTGGTGATGTCGTAGCCCTGGCCGACATAGGCGGCGTCGTTGGTGGGTCCAGCGAACTCGTCGAGCGTGGTCCAGTTCGTACCGCCATCGGAAGAGACCTGCGCCAAGACGTAGTCGTTGGAGTTGTCGAAGCCGCTGCGTCGTCGCGAGAAGGTGAGGAAGGCCAGTGAGTATGGCGAAAGGTCGACCTCGCGCTGAACGCCTTCACTGATGTTGCGCACGCGCAGCACCGATCCGAGGACGCCATCCACGACGCCTGACTGCTCATCGCCCGCGGCTGCGCCGTCGGCTTCGTTGATCTCGAGCCAATTCGTGCTGAAGTTGAACCCAGCAGTCCCGCTGTTGGTGGCGTAACTCGCCGCATTGAAGTTGTCCGCGAAGTTGGCATTTCCGCCAGCAACGCGGATCGTGTCGACGCTGAAGGTCGCCGACGCGGCCGTGTACCCGGCAGTCAGTCGGAACCGAATCTTCGTAGCCGCTGAGCGGAAGCCGGAGATCTCGTAGGCTCTCGAGGTCACGAGCGAGCCCGCGATTCCTGTGAACGTCTCGAGGGTCGAGTAGCCGCCCCCCGAGTCCACCTCGACGACCGCCGAGTCGCCGGCGACGACGCCGCTGCCGAAACGGAGAATGAAGGTGAACATCACTTTGTCGGTCGTCAGGTTGAGACTCGCCGGGAGAGTCCTCTCGATCGAAGGAAAGTTTCCGGCGGCGGTCTGGTTGTCGAGGTTCAGGCGCGCCGCGTTGATCTGGACCTCGCCGTCGCTTGGAGACTGCGAAACCGAACCGTCGAGATCGGTCTCGGTCCAGGACGTGGCCCAATCATCGGATCCGTCATTGTTGGCATAAGACGCCGTGCCGAAAAGATCGGCGACGTGCATCCCGCTCCAAACGCGGCCGACGACGGTCGTGCTTTGGGGCACGTAACCAAGTCCGAGGGGAATCGAATCGGTGACCTCGATCTCCGTGTGCGTCACCGTGTCGTTGTTCGTGATGGTCAACGTGTACTGAAAGATCTCTCCGGCCTGGGCGCCGTCGGCGTCGGCGTTCGACGCCTTGGTGAGTTGCAGCTCGGACGGCGGCGACGCCAACGTGAAGCCGAAATCGTTGTTGGGATCGGTCAGCCCGAAGTCCGTGTTGGCGAAGCTCGCTTCCTCGACGTTGTCCGTGGTGAAAGTCGAGGTGGCCGGAAGAGTCGTGGAATCGACCTCCGCCACGATGTTGCCCTGGCCCATGGCGAACTGCCAAAACCCGGCTGAGTTCGTGACGGGACAGTCGAGGTTATAGCTGTCGGCGGCGTTCTCGCAGAGCTGAGTATCGCCGACGTCGACGAGGTTGTCGTTGTTGTTGTCGATGTAGAGCACGACTCGCGCGCCTGCGTACCCTTCGTCGCCAATGGCGGGTTCGTACGCGCCGTTCGCGTTGGCATCGAAGTAGACCGTGCCGGTGACGAGGTTGTCGAGCAGACAGGTCACCGCTTCATAGTCGGTGAACGACGGAAACACGGCGATCAAGGTCACTTCTCCCGTTTCCTTCTCAATCTGCCACAGAGTGTTGTTGTCACCGGGGACGGTGCTGTTGTTGCCCGTGGTGCCGTACAGCTGTCCGTCGAGCCCGAAGCTCTGGCCCTCCATGTCGTCGATGATCGCGCCGTTGCTCACCTTGCGATAGAGACGGATGTTCGTGCCGTCGCCCGTCACCGGATCCGCGAGGATGAGCTGGTTCGCGGCGCCAGCGACGTTGTTCGTGACGAGCAAGCTCCCGTTCGTGGGGTCGACACCAAGGTCGTCGTCGTCGACCTGCAAGCTGGGACCCGAAATTCGGACACAGGTTGCTCCGCCGTCAAATCCAGGAGTGGGCGACGTGTCGAGCAAGCCCGTGGTCGGGTCGATTTGAAACAGCACGTCGTCGGGCGCAGCCCCGTCGCCGTCACGATGCACCGCCCACAAAACCCAAGTTCCCGTCGACGCGTCCGCGCGGGTGAGATCGAAGGTGAGCCCGTCGATGTCGGTCAGGGTCACGTTCGCTCCGCCGGGCAGCGTACAGGTCCCTGCGCCTGCCGAGATCTGAATGAACTCGGAGTCGTTGCCGTCTCCGTCGAACGCGTCGTCGTAGTCGACCCTTCCGAAGGCTGCCGCGTTGCTCCCGTACATGATGGCGGTGGCCGGGTTGAAGGCGATGGCCTCCATGTTGGTCGTGCCGGTCGCTCCGAGATTCGTGAAGGTGTCGCCGTCGCGGCGGATGTACACCAAGTTGTCGCCGCTGTCGGCGACGGCATAGCAGTAAGGCTCGGGCTGAGGGGGCACCACGGCGAGGGCCTCGACCGAAAGAAAGGAGACGCTTTGCGCAAGCGCCAACGCGGCCCAGCGGGCCGAGAAGTTGAATTTTGGCTGCTTCATGAGTTGCACTCTCAGGTGCCCGGTGGCCGGAACGTGGTGGGATTGCCTGAATCACCGGCGCCCGGAGATCCTCCCAAAGTCAGCTCGCGCACGTCCCCCAACTTCGTAAGCTTCGGGGGCTCCCACGCGGATTTTGGTTCGTGCGGCGGCAATTGTGTTTCCGCGTCAATCTGCATTGCGCCCCATGGCACGGGTGCACGAGGGACGCAAGGGATCGCTCGGTGCTCAAAATAAGAGACGCAAAGAAATGCCCGGGTGACGAGTCCTAGAGGCGTCGATGTGCCGCTGCTCACCAAACTCATGTGCGGCCGGAACCTCGTCGCACAGAGAGGATGAACATCGGAACCACCGGAACGGCGACCCGGCTGGAGGTCGAGCTGCGTTCTTCGGACAGCCCGTCGTGAGCTTCCGCCCGCAAGGAGCCTCGCCTTCTTCTTGCGCCCGGGCGCTCGTTGCTCGCGCTCACTCAGCGCACCGGAGCGCTGTTTTGCGTAAGGTGACGTCATGTCGCTCCTGGTCCTCGCTTCCCTGCTCGCCGTCGCACCGGATCGTTCCGCTTGGTCACCCGACCACCCCGTCGGGATGGGCGGCCGCGCGGCGAGCTGGGTGGGCAGCTACGTGGCGCCTGGCGTAGGCGGCCATCTCAAGGTGCGGCCCTGGCGGACTTTTGGTCTGGAGCTGTTCAGCGATAACTTCCTGCGCCCTCAGGAAGGGGCTCTCCGCCACGACCACGTGATTGGCTTCAGCGGCTACTTTCCCTCTTTGTTCGGCTCCGATCGATTTTTCGTCGCTCCTACTGCCGGCGCGTGTGTGGATTTTCGGTTTGCTCACCCGTCCGCGGAAGACGCGCCGTCCGTCTCCGACGTGCTCTTCGGCGTCCACGGTGGACTCATGGCTGAGTTGTTCCTGCCGCACGGATTCTCGTTGGAGCTCGACGCGACGATCACGACCTATCTCGGCCATGACTCGGGGGTCGATCGGTGGAGCGCGGTGCTCTCGAACGATTTGAAAGTCTCGGCGATCGGGCTTGCGCTCTTTTCGGTGAATCTCTATCTGTGAGCTTCGAGTGCGTCCGCTCGCGGCCATTCTCGGCTTCTCGTGCTCGTGCGCCATCGACGGCTCCGTCGGAGAGCTCTCGAAGGAGTGCGTGGGCTGCCATGAGCGCCAACGCGACGAGCTCGCGCTCGCTCGCCACTCGGTCGCGGCCACCTCGGAGGTCTTCGTCGCGCTTCGCGACCAAGTCGCCGAGCGGAATGGCGCAGAGCTGAAGGAGTTCTGCAACGGCTGCCACGATCGACCCGAGCGGCTCGGGGACGGCCTCGCCTGCGTGAGCTGCCACGCCGCGGTCGGTAATCAGGGCATAGAGAATGGCAGACTGATCCTGGATCTCGACGGGCCCGTGCGGGTGCCGTCTGACAGACCCATGGACTCACCCCATGCGGTCAAGGCGAGTGAGTTCCTACTCAGCTCCGACTTGTGCGGCACGTGTCATGACGTGAGCGGTCCCAAAGCCTTCGAAGAGCATCCGTATCTTCACTGGTCGAGCTCGCCGGCTGCCGAGCGGGACGTGAGTTGCGCGGACTGTCACATGGCTCCGATCACCGGGGACCCAGACTCCCGTGACACGCTCGAGAGACGCCAGGTGACGCACGCAGTCTTGGGATTGGGTCGCTCCACCGAGAGCGCCACCGAGCTGCTGGCTCGCTCGATTCGCATCGAAGCGCCGCGCCGAGTGGGAGACACCGTCGAGGTCGAGCTAGAGAGTGTCGCCAGCGGCCACTCGTTGCCCGACGGAGCGTCCTTTCTCCGCGAGCTCTGGGTCTCCCTCGAGGTGGGGCCGAGCCACTCTCCAAGGTATCAGTCAGGCGCGCTCGACGCGGGTGGCCGAGTCGTCGGTGACGAGCTCGACCCACCCAAGTGGTTATCGGCTCGTTTGTTCGCAAACGATCAGGAGGTCGAATCCCCGGCGGAGGCAGATCGCGTCGAGCTCCGTGCGCTCGAGCCGCTCGAAAGGCGGACGCTCTCGTACCGCGTGGCGGCCGGCCCCGAAGATCGACTTCGTGCGTGTGTGCGATTTCGGCGATACCGAACCGAGCTCATCAGAGGCCTCGGGCTCCTCGACTCGGTCGCCGGAGGAGTGAGTGAGGTCGTCTGCTCCGAGAGCGGCCCCTGATTCCCTGAGTAGAACCTGTAAGAACAGGAAGCAGCCCAGGCGTCTCACGATCACTCCTGACGGTTGGAGCCAGCCCGAGCCGGATCGGCCGCGGTGAGCATACGGTCATGGGCTGATGACTCCTTGGATCAGGATGCCCGCCAAGCCGGCGGCGGCGATGACGAGCGGCTCCGTCAACTTCTTGAACCTCACGAATAGCCCGAGCGTCGTCAGCGCGATGAGCACCGTGGGTGCGTCGACGAGGGCCCGCCGACCGAGGATGAAGGCCGCGCCAGCGATCGCGCCGGTGGCGGCCGCGGTGACACCATCAACGAACGCCTTAATGCTGACGTTCTTGGCAAAGCGGCGAAAATGAGGCGCTGGGATGACTGTGAACAGGTAACAGGGGAAGAACGTCGCGAAGGCGGCCACGCTCGCGCCCGCGGGGCCAGCCACGAGGTACCCGATGAACGCCACGGTGATGACGACTGGTCCCGGCGTAATCATCGCGACGGCGACCGCGTCGAGGAATTGTTGCTCGGTGAGCCAACCGAACCGGGTGACCACACCGCTGTGGAGAAAAGGCACGATGGCGAGGCCGCTGCCGAAGACGAACGCCCCCGCCTCCGCGAAGTACCAGGCGATCGTGACCAACGTGGCGGCCGACGCCGGGCCCGCGAGCCCAGAGATCGTCCAAACAGGGATCACACTCAGCGCGGCGCCGCTCGAGCGAGACTTGGGTGGAGCTTTGACCAGCACGGCGACCACGCCGCCTCCGAGGAAGAGCCAGACCATCTCGGACTCGGTCCAAGCGGTGACGAAGGCGCTCACCGCGAAGAGTATCCACAGCAGGCGGTCCTTCGCGAGGGTCAACTTTCCAAGCTTCCAGACGCTGCGACCGATGATGGCGATGACCGCCGCGCCGACGCCGTAGAAGGCACCGCGCATCCACGGCAACCCTCCGAAGCGGAGGTACAGCGCCGCCAAACCCAGCACCATCAGGAACGAAGGCAGCACGAACGCGACGCCGATCAGCGTCGCCCCGGGAACGCCGCCTCGTACCCATCCGAGGTACATGGCGAGCTGCGCAGCGAGGGGACCGGGCGCGAGCTGCGCGAGCGCGAGACCCTCGACATAGTCGTCCTTTGAGAACCAACGACGATCCTCCACGAGCTCCTTCTGCATGTAGCCCGCCAGCGCGATGGGGCCTCCGAAGCCGAAGGTCCCGAGCCGAAGGAAGTAAATCGTGAGCTCCCGCAGGGAGCACGAAGCGAGCGCAGCGTCTGGCTCCACCGCGAGGGATGTCTCCACGTCGTTCATCGGTCGGCTCCGAGGCGAATCGCTCCCACGTGGAGCGAGCGTGAGCAACTCATTCGATCACCGAGCACGCAGCAGGAAGGCGCGGTTCGGCCCGGGAGCTTCATCCTCGAGGCGTCCAGCGACGACGACCGCTCCTCCGGCGAGCACCGCGACTTGCTCGAGCTGGATCTCCGGGTCGAGCTTCGACGCGCGACAGAAGCCAGCCGCGGGGTGGTGCTGTACGATCAACCCACTGTCCCCGACGAAGAAGAGACCACCTTCGAAGGGTACGACATTCCGGATCTTGGCAGCTGGCGCCGCCTGAACGAGCTCGCTCCAGCCGGTGCCATCGTCGTGAAAGACCAGCGAGAGCCGAGTGACGATCACGGTGCCGTACTCAGGAGCGTGTCGAATCGAAAGCACGCCGCCCCGCTGAACTGCCCATTTCTCCCTCTCGATGGTTCCGTGGTCGACGTGGAGCAAGTCTTCGCTGTCCGGCTGCATGGCCACCGCTCGACCGGGGCCCTCCCAAGCGACTCCTCCCAAGTTCGAGGTCGATCCGGTGGGAGCTTGGTCGAAGAGGATCTCGCGGGCCGATGAGTAACGCTCGAGGACCCCGGCCGTACTCATGAGTAGGAGCTCGAAGGGGGCTGCGCCCGTCGAGCCATCCAACCACTCAACGACGCCGGCTCCGGTATTGCTCGAGACTTCGTGGGGGACCGCCTCGGAGTCGAGTCGCACCAGAGCGCCATCCTGGCCGGCGACCCACACGACTCCGTCGTCCTGTCGGAAGCTCGATCGCGGCTGGGTCACGGGCGCCGGCCGACTCTCTCGAAGCTCTCCGTTTGCGTCGACGAAGTGCATGGCGTCGTTGGCGAAGAGAAGGGCCACGTCGGGTGCCAAGCGCACGGCGGCCTCCACCGTTTCGGAAGCGGGCAGCGCGAGCGGGAGCGCTTCGAAATCACGGCATGGACACGGGAAGCTCAAGCGCAGGGCCTCGATCTTCGCAGGAAGGGAGGCCACCTCAACGAAAGTGGTCTCCCCTCGACCGAAGTCGGCGGTGTATCGAGCCTGGCCCTCAGGCAGAGGGATGATGGCGCACTCTCCCGGTGTCGCGACCTGGAGCGCTCCCTCCTCGAGACCGAGCTCCCGAGGCGACTCGTCGAGAAAAATGAGTGTAGCGCGTGAGAGGCGATCGATCGGTGAGCTGAGGGTTCTCTCGATCGGCCAGGGATGAAGAGAGAGGTCGAGCGTGGCCCCGGACTCATAAATCAGCAACATCGCTGAGGGCGTGCCTTTGGGCGTGGGCAGCTCCAGGAAACGCGTGGCCTCGCCGCAAGCGCCCGCCAGCGCAAAGGCGAGGCAAGCGAATGGCGCCACACGTTTGTCGACCGCGCCCACTTTCTGCGAGCATGCCATGCCGGAGGCCCAATGCAAGGGTGCAGCGGCCTCAGACGTGAGGACTTGGCTTCGCGGGCACCTTGACGGGCATGCGCGACCTGTTCTACTAGTGCGCTCAAAGTTGTGGCCAAAGTTGTCGCGCGACGCGAAGATTTTTCCGGAAGTCGAGGACTGGTCACGGGTCTGCGAGCTGAAACCTGCAGTCTAGAGTCTACGACCCGCACCGCCGATGAGTTGCCTGTGTTCGGTCGCGGACCGGCATGCTGAGAAGGTAACATGTCCGACGAGCTCGACCACGAATTCGTCGAACACCGTCGCTTTGCGATTCGTCGACGCATCGGAGCCGGCGGGATGGGCGTGGTTTATCACGCCTACGATCGCGATCGTGGACACGACGTTGCCCTCAAGACGCTGAAGGTTTTTGCCGGCGCCCACCTTTATCGGCTGAAGCGAGAATTTCGAGCGCTCGCCGACGTTACCCATCCGAATCTCGTCGCCCTCTACGAGCTCTTCTCCGAGCGCGACGTTTGGTTCCTCACGATGGAGCTGATTCGCGGTTCGAATTTCCTCGAGTACGTCTGGAGGACTCGGCCGGGGACTCAGAGGACGTCGATGCCCGCGCCTTCGCTCATGTCGGCTTCACCCCTGGCGGGTGCGTCCATCACTCGCTCGATCGTGCCCCGAGCGGTGATCGACGATGAGGCGACGACGGCGCACGCGAAGGAGACGCCGCTGCCCGGCGGGTCCCTGGAGGCGTTGCTTCGAGATGAAATGTCCACCGAGGCGATGCACCGTTCAGTCGTCGCGCGCGCGGACACCGACCGACTCATGGAGGCGCTCCGGCAGCTCGCGGTAGGTGTGTCTGCGCTGCACTCATCTGGGAAGCTGCACCGCGACATCAAGCCATCGAACGTGCTCGTCACGCCCGCGGGGCGGGTGGTATTGCTCGATTTTGGGCTCGTCACGGACCTCGGGCCGGACGCGCTCAAGAGTCTGACGAGGGACCAAATCGCCGGGACGCTGGCGTACATGGCGCCGGAGCAGAGCAGCGGCAAGCCGGCCACACCGGCCGCGGATTGGTACAGCGTGGGGGTGGTGCTGTACGAGGCACTCACGGGGCGCCTGCCGTTCGAAGGCAACGGCATGGAGATGTTGATCAACCGACTCTCCAAGCGCCCGCCGCCGCCTTCGTCACTCACCCCCGACGTGCCGGAGGATCTGGATCGGCTCGCGTCGGACTTGCTCGCGCCTGCACCCGAGGAGCGGCCTGCGGGCAGGGAGATTCTATCCCGCCTTGGCGCGTCGGCTCGGGCGGTCTCGACCTTCGTGGTCCCCGGGCCGGAGATCGAGCCGACCAAGTCCTTGGAGGGTGCGTCGAGCGCGTTCGTGGGTCGCAATCGACACCTAGCGACGCTGGAGGACGCCTACGCAGGGTCCCGCGAAGGGAGCTCCATCTTCGTTCACGTGCGAGGAGCGGCTGGAATCGGGAAGACTTCTTTGGTTCGAAAGTTTCTCGCCGAGCTGAGATCTCGCGAGAGCACGGTCGTCATTTCGGGTCGCTGCCACGAGCGTGAGTCTTTGCCGCTCAAGGCGGTCGACGTGCTCGTCGACTCTCTCAGCCAGTATTTGTCGAGACTCTCCCGCAGGGAGGCAGGTCTGTTGCTTCCGCGGGGCACCTCCGCGCTGAGCCGCCTCTTTCCGGTCCTCGAGAGAGTCGAGGCCGCCGCCGCGCTCGGAGAGGAGGAGGCTCAGACGCCGCGAGATCGCTCCGAGCTCGAGCGCCGGGCGTTCGCGGCGCTCCGAGAAATCATTCGAAGGATTGGTGAACGCGCTCCGTTGGTGCTGTTCGTGGACGACCTTCAATGGAGCGATCTAGAGAGCCTGCAGGCCCTCGCGACGGTTCTCGCTCCGCCCGACGCGCCCTCGGTCCTCTTCGTCGCATGTTCGAGGTCGGAGGACGACAAGAAGGGCCCCTTACTCATCGCGCTCTCGAAGCTGAGTCTGGGCGCGGAGAGTAGATCCATTCAAGTTCTGGGATTGAGCTTCGAGGAGTCGAAGGACCTCGCGATCACGCTGCTCGGATCGTCCGAAGGTGCGTTCGACAAGGCTGATCAGATCGCTCGAGAGGCTCGGGGCAGCCCGTTCTTCGTCGAGACGATGGTTCGCCACACACTCAAGACCCTGAACGCGAGCACCGATCGAATCAAGCTCGAGTCGGTGTTGCGGTCTCGACTCGGTAAGCTCTCGCCGGAAGCTCGAAAGTTGTTGGAGGTCGTCTGTGTTGCCGGGAAGGCGGTGCCGGACAAGGTAGCGATGGCCGCCGCCGGGCTGAGCCCAGAGAGTGAGCAGCCCGTGATTGCCGCGCTGAAGAACGGCAGCTTCATTCGAACTCATCGCTCCGAGGGTCGCGGGACGATCGAAGCTTTCCACGTGCGAGTCACCGAGGCGGTGTTGGCGGAGACCTCCGCGAACACGGTCACGGAGCACAATCTCTCGTTGGCGGGCGCGCTCGAAGCCCATCCGGGAGCGGACCCGGAGATGATCGGCCAACTCTTCGCCGCGGCGGGGTCGCCGGGAGCTGCGTCGAGGTGGGCGGTCAAGGCAGGGGACGAGGCCTCGAAGCTCCTCAACTTCACGCGAGCCGCTCAGTTGTATCGCTCCGCCCTCGGACACGGAGACAGGGAGAGTCAGGTCGACGTGCGGGAGAAGCTGGCGCTCGCCTTGGTGGGTTCGGGCCGCGGAGCGGAAGCGGGACGAGTTTTCCTGGAGGTGGCGGAGGAGCGAGATGGGTTCGCAGCGGAGCGGGCCAGTCGCCAGGCTGGTCAGCACCTGCTCCTCTCGGGTCACGTGAAAGACGGCCTGGAGCTCCTTCAGAGTCAGCTCAATCGTCAGGGGCAGAAGCTGAGAGACTCTCAGAGATCGGCGTACGCGTCGCGATGGATCCGGAGCGCGCAGCTGTGGCAGGCGGGTCTCGATTTTCGGCCCGTTCGCGAAGAGGACGCGCCACCGGAGGAGTTGGAGCGAGTGGACACTCTCGCCGCGGCGGCGGGTGGACTCTTTCTGATCGATTTCGCGAAGGGAATCGATCTGTCGGGCCGTCATCTCCTGGCCGCGTTGAAGCTGGGGGAGCCGGAGAGAGTCTTACGGGCGGTGGCCATCGAGACTTGTTATTCGAGCGCGGTGGGGCTGAAACCGGAGCGACGAAAGGAGCTCGAAGATACCGCGCGAAATACCGCCAAGGCGCTCGACACGCCTTATGCTCGGGCGCTCGTGGCCCTCACCGAAGGCGTCGCCGCGCATCTCAGCAACGAAGGTGCGCTCGCGATGCTCCGGTTCGAGGAAGCCGAGAACTTGCTCAAAGACCAGTGCGCAGGCGCCGCCTTCGAGCTCGCCACCGTGCGCACGTTCTATCACGGAGCCCTGTTTCTCGGTGGAAGGCTTCAAACGCTCGCGCGGAGAGTTGCGGAGCTGACCGACGACGCCGACACTCGCGATGATTTGCTCTCGGCGACCGAGCTACGGATTGGGCATCCGAACGCCATCTGGCTCGTCAACGACAACCCCGAGCGCGCGCAGCGCGTGGTGGACGAGGCGATGGTCAAATTCACCGCGCCGGGGTTCACGACTCAGAAATATTTCGCGCTGTTCGCTCGCGTGAACGCCCATATCTACGCGGGCCAGGGAGCCGAAGCGTACGCTCTGGTCAAACGCGGCTGGCCGGAGCTTCGAGCATCCCAACTCATGCGCACCAGGCCCGTCTTCGTGAGCGCGCTCCACCTCAGAGCGCGCGCCGCATTGGCTGCGGCGATGTCGACCGGGGACGAATCCCTTCTGACCGCGGCCGAAGCCGACGCCAGGGAGATCGGCAGGGAGTCGATTCCGTGGGCCGATCCGCTCGTCACGCTGATTCGCGCGAGCGTCGCGAGCATCTCCGGCGACCGTTCCAAAGCCGGATCGCTGCTCGACCTCTCGCTACCCAGCCTGGCCGAAACGGGTCACGTGCTGATGGCGCGCGCCGCCAAGTTATGGGTGGGTAAGTTGGGTTTGGGAGCACCCGGCCGGGACCTCGCGAACGCCGCCGAACACGAGCTCCGTGACGAAGGCGTGCGCAACCCAGAGGCTTTCGCTGGAATGCTGATCCCGATCAAGCCGGGTTGACTCACATTTCAGAATCGGAAGTCGGACTTCGGCAGAAAGTCAGAGATACCGGGACGAGGCCCCTTTCGCGGACGAATACGAGCGACTCACTTCTCGACCTTGATGACTTTGATGCCCGTTCCGGACTTCGCGATCTTCGGGTCCTTTCCTTGCAGCCCCTTCTTCCAGCGTACCTCGAGCCCGGTACCGTTCACGGTGATGGCGCCGGCCGCGTCGATGCTGACTTTGTGTCCGGTGCCGTTGACGGTCACACTCTTACACTCACCGTGAACCGTGATTTCGTGGCTTGTCCCGTTGACCACGACGTCGTCCTTGGGCGTCTTGCAGGTGACGACCTTCTTGACACTCACGCCGTTGATGACGAGCCCATCGTCGTCGCTGGCTTCGGCCTCTTGCTCCTCTACGTCGGTGTCCTCGTCGTCGTTGGACACGTCGACCTTGGTCGATCCGGTCTCCACGGAGACACCGGTTTTTCCGATCTTGACCTTCGTGTCTCCGTCCCCCGCGAGGGCCGGAAACGCCGCCATGAGAATGGCGAGAGTTGAAGTGGTCAGTACGTTCGAACGCATGCGGCTCTGTACGTCGAGGGGACAGCCCAGGCAAGGCCCGGCGAGGGCGTTTAGCGATCACATCATGTCGACCACGAGGAGCACGGCCCCGGCGACGAGGCCCACGGCGGCCACGCCGAGCATCACGTTGGCAACCTTGCCGTCCGACCTCATTCGATCGACGAGATCGTAATATTCGTCTCCGGAGTAGTCGTGGGCCTCGAGCCGGCTCGCTGCCGCGCGGTTGGACAACCCGAACCCGATCGCAACACCTCCCGAGGCAGCGGCCACGCCGTAGGCGATCCAAACCGGCAGACCGATCGCGTCGTCGCCGTGTGCGGCCTCGCTCGGTTCAGGGAGCGACGTCGCCGGCGAGAGCGACTGTTCGGGATACATCCTCTCGGCGAGCGCTCGGGCGGGCGCGTCCCAGGCGCCATCGGTGGGAAAATCAGTCGTGGCCTCACTCGGGCTCATCACGCCGACGCGATGGCTCGCGACGACCACTCGGATCCGTCGGGGCCCCTTGAAGGCTCGAGCGACGAGGACTTCCCGAACGTCGGCCTTGGAGAGGGCTTTGCTGACGCAGTCGACTTCGGAGTCACAGGGTGTCTCGTCCGAGGTCACGCGATCGCTGGTTCGCGTTTCGACCGCTGTCGCCAGAGTCCTTTGAAGTCGAAGCAATTCCTCGGCGGACAGATCTCCTCCCGGCATGACTCGAAGCCCGATGCCGGCCGAGATGAGGAGCAGTCCGAACACGGGAGCCCAAGCCTACACGAAGCCGGCCGGCATGACGAAACGGGGACCTCCGAGAGATCGACCCACAGCCTCAGGCCTTCTTCGGCTTGGGCTCGATTCGAGACTTGCCGCCCATGTAGGGGCGCAGCGCTTCCGGGATGCGCACGCCGCCGTCGGCGTCTTGATACTGCTCGAAGATCGCGATCAGCGTGCGGCCCACCGCGAGGCCCGAGCCGTTCAGCGTGTGGACGAGCTTGGCCTTGCCTTGGGCTTCGCTCTTGAACCGAATCTTCGCGCGGCGAGCTTGAAAGTCTTCGAAGTTGGAGCAGCTCGAGATCTCGCGATATTGGCCCTGACCGGGCAGCCAGACCTCCAGGTCGTAACACTTGGCGGCGTTGGCTCCGAGATCGCCTGCGCACAGCATGACGACTCGGTAGTGGAGGCCGAGCTTCTGCAAGATGGCCTCGGCGTGGGCCACGAGCTGCTCGAGCTGGTCGTACGAAGTTTCGGGTTCGACGAAGCGGACCAGCTCCACCTTGCTGAACTGATGCTGGCGAATCATCCCACGGGTGTCCTTGCCGGCGGCGCCGGCCTCGCTGCGGAAGCAGGCCGTCGCGCAGCAGTAGGCGTGGGGGAGCGATCCGTCGTCGGGTCCGATGATGGAGTCGGCGTAGAGGTTGGTGACGGGGACTTCGGCGGTGGGGATGAGGAACAAATCCGAACCGTCGAGCGCGGCCACTTTGAAGAGATCGGCTTCGAACTTCGGGAGCTGGCCGGTGCCAGTCATGGTCGCGCGATTGACCAGGAACGGAACGGCGACTTCGGTGTAGCCGTGCTCGCGGGTGTGAGTGTCGAGCATGAAGCTCGCGAGCGCGCGCTCGAGCTGCGCGGCGTCACCGTATTCGACGACGAAGCGCGATCCGGACAGCTTGCCGGCGCGCTCGAAGTCGAGCAGGCGCAGCTTATCGACGCCGATTTCGTCATGCTGGCGGGGTTGAAATGCGAAGTCTGGCTTCGCTCCCCAAGTCCGCACCACGACGTTTTGCTCGGACGAGGCCCCGTCGGGAACCGAGTCCGAGGGAGCGTTCGGAATGTCGAGCATCAAAGTTTCGAGCGACGCCTCGACTTCCTTGAGCTTGACCTCCAACGACTTCACGCGATCCGAGATGGCCTTGCCTGCTGCTCTGGCCTTGTCCTTCTCCTCGGGGGTCCCGGACTTCATGATCGACTTCATCGAGTCGTTCAGTCGGTTTCGTTCCTCCTGGGCCTTCTGCGCCTCGTGGATGGCGATCGCGCGGTCTTCCCAGAGCGACTTGACGCGATCGAGCAGGGCGGCATCGAAGCCGGCGCGACGCGTGAGCCTACGGCGATAGTCATCGAGCTGGGCGCCTACTTGCCGAAAGTCGAGCATGCCGGGCTCCTAGCGCGGATCTCACCGGACGGTAAGTGCTCACTCGCGGGCTCGGTAGCTGAGCTAGATGCAAGTTGGGACGCAGCTCACGCGTTTGGTCTCATGAAGCTCGGAGCGGCGCCCGCGGCCGGTGCCACGCGCTCGCGGACATTCCGCTCAGGTTCGCCTTTGTCTTTCCGAAAACCAGTCAGGTCTGGGTCGGGCATGCCAGTTCCGGCAGTCGGCAGGGCAATCCACAGGGTGGTGCCCTCTGCCTCGCCGGCTTAGCGCCGAGCCAGAACTCGAGGTCTTCTGGGATGAGGTCGGATTCGGAGGTCGGAGTCGGATTCGGAGGTCGGATTCGGAGGTCGGATTCGGAGGTCGGATTCGGAGGTCCGATTCGGAGGTCCGATTCGGAGGTCCGATTCGGAGGTCGGATTCGGAGGTCGGAGTCGGAGGTCGGAGTCGGAGGTCGGAG
>CAYXDO010000055.1:0-63696 GCA_964463485.1 uncultured Myxococcales bacterium
AGACGATCTGACGCAGACGCAGACGATCTGACGCAGACGCAGACGCAGACGCAGATTTGACGCAGACGCAGACGATTTGACGCAGACGATCTGACGCAGACGCAGACGATCTGACGCAGACGCAGACGATCAGACGCAGACGCAGACGATCAGACGCAGACGATCAGACGCAGACGATCTGACGCGGACGGCGTTCGCCGGATCCCGGATCTCGACTTCGAAGCAAATCTGGAAACGCTCTGATGGGGTAGTTCGAACCGAGTCCCACTCGCGCCGTCGCGGACTCGAGTCTCAAAGGTCGACTTCCTGTTGTCCCACTACCAGCACGATCCGTCGGTTGCCGTTGACGGCCCGGATCGCCTCGATGAATTGCTCCGGCTGGACGTTCGACTTCAGCACGACGGTGTATACGGCCTCCTGAGTACCGTCGGGCAGCGCGTCGACCGCGACCAGGCGGTTGTCGCTCGCGTGTTCCCGAAAGATGGGCGCGAGGGCCGCCTCTGAGTCCTGGCCTGGCGCCATGCGCACCCTAAGGAGTCGCTCGACGACCTTTCGGGCGAAGAGATCGAGCTTCGACATGAGCACCATGACCGCGGACATGACTGTGCAGGCAAAGATCCCCAGCATGTAAAACCGAGTGCCGCAAGCCATCCCGAGCGCCATGACCAGGAACATGTAACCCACGTCCCGCGTCTCCTTGACCGCGTTCCGAAATCGGATCACCGATAGCGCCCCGACCAACGAGAATGCCCGAGCGATGTTCGAACCGATGATGAGCATGATGAGCGCCGTGACCATACCCATCAGTACGAGAGTCTGAGCGAACGATTGTGAGTACGAGGTGCCGCGATGGGTGAAGCGGTAGATGGCGGCTGTCGTCGTCGAAAGGAGGAAGCTGAGAAATAGGACGATGGCTACGTCCGTGAGCGTGAAGGCGCTCGTGGCCTCCCTGAACCGTTCCATCTCTTTCACGAGCTCGTCCATTCAATTCTCTCCTTCACGCGTCTCGAGGCGCGCCCGCTCCGAGCGCCAGCAGGGCTCGGTTGGAATCCGAAAGTCCGAACAGCCGCGCGACCCCTGCGCAGTACTTGCTGAATCGTCGCACCGTGCAGCCGTTCGCTGCGAGCAACCGACTCACCCAGAGCGGTACGACGTCGTTCGCCTTGACCTCCAATATCACTCCATCGTCTTTGGTGATCGGGAGTGGATTTTTCGGCGGGCCGAGCCCTTCGCCGGCGGGCCCCGCGGTCAACATCGAGTCGAAGGTGATTCTGAGTCCTGGCTCGAAGGTGCTGCCGGCGAAGGCCTGTCGGTCGTACGAGATGACGACCGTGGGCCGAAGCTGAAGAGCGCCGACGAGAAACGTGACTTCCTCGGCGACGGCCCGGTCGAGCGGATTCAGCAGGAGCTCGTCAGGAATAGCGACGCCTTCGCAGAGCGCATACGCCTTCGAGAGACTCGTCGCCAAGCGACGCTTCTGAGTCGTTCGGTTGATCCGCTGTTTGATCTCGACCATCACGAGAGGGTCGGCTCCGGGAGGCAGCCCGAGCCCGCCGTACCGGCGAATGCGCAGCTTTCTGCGGTAATTCACACCGTCCAACTTCGCTCGATAACATGCGAAGTCGGCGGAGTCGAAATAGAGGCTCGTTACCCGATAGTTGGGTCCCCCCTCCCGGTCGGCCTGCATGTAAGCCTCGATGGTCGGGAGAAGCCGGTCGCGATCGCGGCTCGTGATGATGTATTTGAGCTCGTAACGATTGAATCGGCGAATCACGGGAGCTCTCGGGTAGAGATGAAGAAAGGGTTGGGCTCCGTCTTATCGTCACCCGACCGAGGCCTGCCAACACGAACTTCCACGAGGGTCGGGCAGTCTCCTTGTGGGCGAGGGGTCCAACTCAGCGGCCGATCGTGCGTGACGACGCCATCCAGTTGCTCATTGCCTGACCGAACCGAAACCGTGAGCTCCTCGCGTCCGTCCCGCGGAAGCGTGACCACCATACCCACCTTCGGGTGGCCGGCCTCGCGAACCCAATACGCGTACGCGTGGTCGACGAGCCCATGCCGATGGCGGCTGATCAACGCGGCGTCCCCTTCGTCCACGAGTGACGCGGCCAGCTGCGGGTGATCACAGAGCACGTCTTGAAACATCCGAAACTCGGCCTTGGAGAGCGTTGGACGCACTCCGAGCCGCAGCTCGACTTCCATACGCCAGACCCGATCGAGCCGCGGCGTCGTCAACCCAAAAGCAAGCACACTCACCGCGAGCACGAACCCGAAGGCCATGACGACGAGGCCCGCGCCGGGTACCCACGTTGCCCGAGGTTTCTTCATCGCCCAACCGATCGTTCGAGCTCGCGGAGCGCCGAGACGAGGTCGCCTCCGTCATCGATCTGCAGGACCTCCGTGATGATGTGCCGCAGATCCGTACCCTCGGGGATGCCGACTTCAACCCCCGAGAGCTCGATCGTGCTCGACCGATCTGCTTCCGAGACCGAGCGAGCCTCGACGACGAACACATCGGTGGCGCCGATTCGACTCGTGCCGCCATACCGAACCTCGTGCGCGCGTGCGCGCAGAGCGCGCTCGGTATCGAACAGAAGGCTTCGGATCAGTCGGACAGAAGAGGCGTTCTTCGCCAGGACGCCCGTTTTGGCCCCAGCCACGACGAGGCCGTTGGCGAGGAGCTCGGTCTCTTCTCCCGCAGAGACGCCGTTGTTTGCGCAACCCACGAGGACCGCGTCGGTCACAGTGAGTCGCGAGCCCATCAGGTCGAGGCAGTCGTCCTTGGCTCCTTTGACCTCGAGGCCTCGCAGCTCGCCCTCTACGAACTCGAGATCGAGCGCGTCTACGGGCGCGGAAGCGATGGTGACTTCGTGCATCGACAGGTCGGTAACTCCGTAGAGGTGGAAGACGTCGTCGTCTCTCTCGCCTCCGACGAAGGTCGAGTCCGAGACGGTGAGGTCGCGAGTATCGTAGGCGCTGAACAAGCCGGTATACTCTGCGGCTGTCGATTGCGCCCGAGAGCCTCTCTCCATCCTCACCCATCTGAGTTTGGATCCCCTTGTTCCCGGCCCAGCCAGGGCGATTCCGCCGAACGCTCCCTCCTCTCGGCTCGTCACGAGGATGGGCAGGTCGAGGGTGCCTTCGGCGAGCAGCTTGCCCTGAAACACCAGCGAGACTCCCGGGCCGAGCCGCAGGGCCGTTCCAGGAAGGATTCTCGTCGTGACAGCGGACGAGTACGTCTCTGAGCTCGAAAGGCTCACTTCGCCTGGGCCGAGGACGAGCTCGCGCGCGGGCTCGGGCTGAGAGAACGCCCACGGGTGCGGTGAGCGCTCTCCGGGTTGCAGGCGCGGCACGGAGTCGATCGAGGTGGACTCAGCTGCCGCGATGGCAAGGCGTTCCGTGGGTCGAACGAGGCGAAGATGAGAACCGCCGGTGACGATGTCCGCGAGCTCCAGCGAGAGCTCGTCCGGAGCGGTTCCAACCGCCACCACGAAATACACGAAGCTCGTAGGCTCGCTCGTCACACGAACGCGGCCTCGTTTTTCAGATGGGTCCGGGTGAGGGATGAGCGTGGAGCGAGGTGTGAGCTGGTTGTATCCGGTGAGCTCGACTTCGCCGCTCTTCGAACGGGCGAGCTCCACGTCGGTATGCGGATCGAAAATCCCGTCGAGGTTCTGGTCGGCGTAGACCGCGATCTCCAGCGCGCAAGGGCCTGGCGCTCTCCCGGTCGTACGCGCTCCGCAGCCTCGCGCCCGAACTCTCTGCAGCCGTTTCGCCGAGTGTCCGTCGACCGTCGCCAATACCGTCGAGACCCACTGCGATGCACCGAGCTCGGGGGCGGAGACGAACGGAGAGCGTTCGAAGCCGACGCTCGAAGACTCGAGCACGTCGAGCAAGAAACGGCTCCGCCTTTCAAACTCATCGATCTCCCTGGCAGACGCGAGGATCCAGCGATCGAGGGTCATGGGTCTCACCAAAAATCGATGGAGTCGAGAGGCGCGAGGCAGGAGCTTGTAGGCGTCCCAGTTGGGATCGGCGAGCAAGTCACTGCTCAGCTCGTCGATGGCTCGATCGGCGCGCGTTCGGATCGCGGAGACCGAGGCCGGGCCAATGAGGAGCGAATACACTTCGCGATCTCGCAGCGCCAGATAGCCGGGCGTCTGCTTGAGTCGAATCAGGAGCGGGTGGTCGATGACGTTGAACGTGGCCTCATGCTGAAATCCTCGAAAGCTGAACGCGACGGGCTCCATCTTGCCTCGATAGGGATCGAAATAGAGTTTGTGATTGGAGAAGCAGTCGTGCTCGCTCCCGCCAAAGACGACGTCGAGGGCGTCGAATCTCGCGTATTTTTCGAGATCGATAGCCGCCTCCGCATAGGTCGCGAACTCCCTGAAGCTGGCGGTGTTCACCTGGTCGAGGAGTCGAAGAAGATCCGCTCGATCGGCAAGGTCGTCTTCGGATCGGGCCGAGATCTTCTGCCACGCCGGCGGATCGGAAAAAACGGCCCCGGTCTTCGTCGCGGGGTCGACGAGCTTGGAGTCGCCCGAGTACATGTTTCCAGGGATCCGGTGACTCTGACGCAGGAGGGTCTCGTCCGGCTGCGCCTCGAAGCGATAGACGCCCATGTCGAGGTTGTTGATGCGTACCCACACCGGCCGGTACTCCGGGGCCAACAAGCCCATCGCGCGCGCCAGATCGAGGATGATTTGGTCCTCTAGCCCGAAGGGGGTCGGATCGTTCCACAGGTTGAAGACTCGCACTCCGTCGACGAGATCGCCGCGATCGAGTCGGACTTTCATCGATCTCTGGGCGCCGAGGGAATGCCACGGTTGCTCGCCACGGTACCGCAGCTTGATTTCGTGGATCTTTCCGTCTTTCTCGAGGAGCGCTTTGACGTAGTCATCCTGGTCCTCGCGCGACTCCGTCGCCAACTCATCGAGGCTCTGACGGGGCAGGGAGATGGAATAAGTAGGGAGGCTCCTGCTCGGCTCTCTGTCCCGCTGGCCGAGTCGGAGCAGATCGCGGACGAGGGCGTCGTGGAGGGCGATCTGAAATAGCTCGAGGTCGACCGGCGATTTCGTGCCCGGTTTTCCGAGCGCACGCTCGTAGCGGGTGACATAGACGTAGGCTTTGCCGACGTACCACGAGACACCGATGAGCAAGGGCGCGACCAGGATCAGTCCTGAGATGAAGGTGGCCCTGTAGATTCGAGCAGTCAATCGCATGGCGGATCAACCGTCGACGTCGTAGGAGACGAGGGACTCGGTTTGTCCGCCGACCTCTTTGACCTTTCCGACGCCTTCGGCGAACCAGTAGGTCTTGGCCGATCCACCGACCACGGTCCTTCGGATCCGTACGGTCGAGAAGGTTCCAGCGGGCACGGTGACCGATTCATCGATGGCTTCGACGAGAAAAGTCGTACTCTTGTGAAGGCGGGGACCGATTGGGTCGCCATCGCCATCCACGAGAATCTCGTCGTGGGTCGTGGAGTAGGTGTCGCCCAACTTGGGGGTATGCGTGTCGACTCGCAGAGCGGGTGGTTCGAAGTGGATGCGCTCCACGAGTGCGCCGTTGGCGAAAGACTCTTCGGAGACTCGGACCAGCCGAGCTCCGTCCAATCGCTGGATCGAGACGGTTCGATTCGGTCCGTTGACCGTTTCGAACAGGAACCCATCTCCGGCCGAGGAGGTTGCCGTCCGAGTCACCGACTGGGTCTTCGTTTGTTCCAACTTGCCGGGTTCGGCGACGCGATATTCCCATCGATTTCCTACGGCGACAGGAAAGAGCGAAGCAGGATCGGGAGGCGTGGGGGGGGGCTCGGACCCGCAAGAGAGGAGCAGCGCCAGGATCAGTGAGGGTCTCATTCGAGCTCCCCCTGCTCGAGCGAGCCTCCAGCCAAGAAGGTGAGGAGGGTCTCGTTTGGCGAGACGAAGGCGAGCTGACCGCCGCGGCGCTCCACTTCCACGGAGAATCTCAACGAGCCCGCCACGAAGACTCCAGCTCCGCCTCGGACCGATCCGCCGAGATCGTCTCGCGTCGACAGACTCGGATCGAACACATCGAGCGCGACGTAGGGTGCGAGCTCGATCTGTTGACTGATCGGAACGGCGACCGCTGCGAGGGTGCGCCCGCTGACGGCCGTCGTGTCGTCTGGGGAGGGTCCCGAGATGGTGAGTCGGCGTGCCCGCACGATCCCGAGCTCGACCACCGCGAACACCGGACTGCGGTCGAACGCGAGACCCAGCGCGGAGGCGAAGCCGTATTTTTCGGCGACCGTCGCATGGGCCCGAGCATACCCCGACCACTCGAGTCGCGCTCCTTTGCTGACCTTGATTCCCAGGCGAAGCGCACCGTCGAGCGCGTCTCCGACCGCGGGGTCGTTATAGACGCCGAGCTCAGCGGAAGGTTTGAGGGCGAGGTCTGGGCGGATGCGGGCGCGGATCCCGAGGCGGCGGCCCCCGAACCCGAGTCGTGTCGTAACGAGCCGTGACACGAGCCCGCGATGCAAAACCGGGAGTCGCCATTCACTCGTGGTCTCCACGATCCCATAGGGAGACTTGGCTTGGCCGAGTCGGAGGCCAAGTCGCTTCGAGGGTGAAAGATCGAGGAAAATGTCACTCAGCTCGACGCCATCACACGCCGACCCCGAGGCCGTGCACACGAATCCGGCAAATTCGGGCTCCAGCACGAGCGCGAGCAGGTCATCGAAGCGAAATTTCGCCGAGAGGCGGGCCCGTGTGATTTCGTAGGATGCGGACCACGTGTCGCTCGTGTTTTGGGCGCGCGCGCGAAAAAAGATTTGTCCTCCGAGCTCGTAGCGGATTCGCGAAGGGTGCTCGGCGGCGACTCGGGCCTCCGAATCCGACGCGGTGCTGGTCGACGAGGTTCCAGCGAAGGCCTGAGTGAGGCACAAAACCAGCCAGGGACCCATGTCAGAGTGCTCCCTTGGTCACGGGAGCTTGGACACGTCGAACGAACGGATCGAGCAACACGCCCATGGGTTCAATCGACTACGGGCCGGCTCCCAGGCGTAGCCCGGTAGGGAGTCCCTCACCGAACGCGACGCTTTCGCTTTCGGCGTCGAGGGCGATGACTTCGCGCAGCGGTTGAATCTCCTTCTCGGGGACGTGATGAGTAGCGAGATAGCCCATGACTTGAAGGCGAGTGGGTTCGTCGAGGTCGAACTGACGGTCCCCGACGAGCCGCGCGAGGCTGATGAGGTAGTCTTTCGGTCGCTCGTCCTTCGGCGGCTTGTCGAGCTTGATGAGTCGCAGAACCCAGCCGGAGACGATCTCGGGGCGGATGGTCGCTTCGCGAGGGCCGTAAAGGGGTCTGCGCGCGCCGATGCGGGAGAGGCACCACAGCGCGCTCTTCGGAGCTTTTCTTGCTTCGATGAGCTCCATGAGCGCGTCGCCGAGTTGGGCTCGTTGTTTGGCATCGACGCGTTCGAGAGCGGAAGCGGTCCGCCACATCTCCACTGCCTCCTGAGTACCGCTCTTCGGGGGCTTTCGGCGGGCCTTTTTGGCCAGGGAAGGCACGAGGAGGGGCCAGAGGATGGCCGAGAGCTCGAGCTGGTGTCCTCGCTGGAGGCCCGCGGCGACGCGGCGCCACAAGATCCACCAGTTGAGCTCGCACGGATCGCGGCCGGGAAAAGCCAGCCCAGGCCCGTGGATCTTCCAAAGTTGTCGCACTCTCCAGTCGTCGAGAGGGTAGCCCGAGCCAGGTCGCAGGCAGAAGCCGGCCACGTTGAGCCAACGGGCTTCGAGCTCAGAGGAGATCGAGCGGGCGTCCATGAGCTCGAGGAGGTGCTCGGCGAGGTTTCGAAGAGTACCGATGGGGACCTCGTCGCGGCGAACGCCGAGGTCTTCCTCCAGACCCTTCATGAGGAGGTCCGAGTCCAGGCGCGGTGGATCGACCTTGAAAGTTTCGGAGACCCGGCTTCTTGCGGCCGCGAGCTTCCTCGGGTCGACCTCACCGGCATCTGGTGGAGCGGACGCGCCCGCGCCTGGAATGGGCATGGGTGGCAGACTCAACCTCGAGGCGTGGGACGGAGGAACTCTGTGGGCGGGCTCGTCGCGCTCGCTCCCGCGGAGGTCGAACTCGAGCCGGAAACGGGCGCCGCTCATACGAGAGAAGCAGGAGAGCTCGAGGGTTCCGAGCTCGGTGCGGCGGGCTTGGAGACGTACGGGGACCTCGGTGCCGGCCTGATGTTTTCCGAAGCGAACGACGGTTTGGAGGGCCGGCAGTCTGACGAGCCCGTCTTTGTCCAGATCGAGGATGGCGCCTACGGGGTGTCCTTCTGGACCGGTCGAGGTATAAATCGGAAACTCGACGGGTTTGTTGGTCACGAGCATGAAGTCGCGGCTGGAGACTTCCAAAGTCTGCCCGTCCTGCATTCCGCGAGGAGCCACACAGAGCACTCGGACTTTGCCCGGCGGCAGCGAGCCGCCGTCGGAGGCAATTTCGACGAAGTACTCACGCGGAGCGCCGCCACCCACGCGAACGCCGAGACCGGCCCGCACCAAGCCGAAGTAGGCGGCGCCTCGTGCGACCGCGAGGGAGAGAGTCTCTTCGCCTTGGTCGTAAATCAGCGGGCGAGGGCGTTGCTCGCTGACCCCGGACTCGGTGAGCCAGTCTCCGAGGACACGGAGAATTCGGTCGCGAACCTTCGACGGAATGAGCGCGCCGCCGTTGAAGAGGACGGCGTGGACGCGAGCCGCGGGCTCGCCGTGACCCGCGTGGCGGAGCAGGAAGGCGGCCATGTGCCGGGTGATCGCCGGATCGCTGGCGTACGGGAGCCCATACTCCAAAAAGCCAGTCCGAGTGACCCTCTGAGGCCGCGCGGCCTCTCCTTTCGGGAGCGGCGGAAAGTAGCCCTCCAGCACGACTCGATCGAGCAACTCACGCGTCATGTCGGCCCGCAGAGTCCCTCCGATCAACTTACTTCCTCTGCCGGTGACGACGACGGGCACGTGGTCCTGAGAAAGCTCGGTGAAGAGGGCTTCCTTGGCCAATCGACACTCGAACTTGAGCTGGGCCCAACCTTCCGCGTCGAGCTTCTTGGTTCCTTTGGTGAGCTCGGGCTCGACCGCATGGGCGAGCGCGAGGTCCATGTTGTCGCCGCCGAGGAGCAGGTGGTCGCCGACGGCGGTCCGCTCGAAGGTGAGGACGCCGGTCTTCTCGTCCGAGGCGCCGACATCTACCAGCGTGAAGTCGGTGGTTCCTCCACCGACGTCGGCGACCAGCACACGCTCGCCAGGAGACAGCCCGGTGGCTTCAGCCGTCCCGCCGGTGCGAGCGATGAAATCGTAGAATGCCGCCAGCGGCTCCTCGATGAGTGTGACATTTGGGACGCCTGCCCGTTTGGCCGCCTCGAGGGTGAGTTGGCGAGCCACTTCGTCGAAGGATGCAGGGACGGTGACGATGACGTCCTGGTCCTTGAAGGCTAGCGTCGGGTCGGCCTTGGCGAGCTCGTAGTCCCAGGCCCGCTGAACATGGGCGAGGTAGCTCGCGCATACGTCGACCGGTGATAGCTTCGGTACGTCCTCGGGCGCGTGCCACGGCAAGATCGCCGCGGTTCGATTCACGCCGCCATGACAAAGCCAGCTCTTGGCCGACTCGACCAAACGGACGGGTGTCTTGGCGCCGAGCTTTCGCGCGGCCTCACCTACGACGAAGCGTTGTTTGCCGGACGCCTTCTCTTCCTCCGTCTCCCAAGGAAGATCGATACGACCGTCCCCCAGCTCGAACTTCGCAGGCCGATAGAGCGCCGAAGGTAACAGACCTCGTGACTGAACCGATCCCGGACCTGAAAGCTGCGGGATCTCGAAGAGCTTGATGAGCGGACGCCCGCGGTCTTGAACCTCGCGAGTGTCGGCGTAAGCCACCGCTGAGTTGGTCGTTCCGAGGTCTATTCCAATGACGTACCTGGCCACGTGCGCCTTTCAGTCGGAGCTCACGCCTCGGCTTGCTCGCGCACGTTGAATTCCAGCTTCCATCGCTTCTGGCCTCCGACATGCGCGGACCACACTTCGACCGTGCCGATCTCGGTGAGCTTCACCTCGAGTCGAACTGGGACGAGCGTTCCCGGAGGAAATCCTTCGCCGGCCTCGAGCGTGGCCACGAGCGGAGCCGTCTCGTTGAGGTGCTCGGCCCACGAGTACTCGTCGAGCACCTCTCCGAGCTGATCTTTTTTCCTCGTGGAGCACGACAAGAATCGAAACTCGACGGGCTCACCCACCACCAAACCCAACTCTTGGCTAGGCACCGAAGCGGCGGTGCCTTCTTCCATACCAAAGGGAACGACGCAGAGCGCACGGATCGGAGGCCGAACGCCTGGAACAGAAGGCATCGCCGTCTCGATCCCCACGTAATAGGAACGCGCGGTGCCTCCGCGAATGCGGATCCCGCGTCCGAGCTTGGTGCCGCCGTAATAAGCGGCGCCGCGCGCAACCGCGAGATCGTGATCGGCGTCTTCGAGCACGACGGGCGGTGCGGACGACCAACTCCCCATGACCTCGACGAGGCGAGCCCGCAGGCCTGGGCTATTGAATACGCCTCCGTTGAACAGAATGTGGGTGACGGGCTTGCCGTCGCTGTGGCGCATCAGAAATCCCGCGAGGTGCTTGGTGACGGCGGCTTCGACCGCGAACTCGAGGCCGAGCTCCATGAAGCCAGTGCGTCGCGAGGTGACCGGGCGGGCATCCTTTCCGCAGCGAGGAAAAAATCCTTCCACGATGATCCGCTCGACGTCCGTCTTGGCGAGCGTCGTGGAGATCTTGGCGCCGATCAGCTTGCTGCCTCGGCCGAGGATGTTGACACCGGCCTCCTCACCACCCCCTTCGGAGAGTAGCTTTTCCTTCGCTCCGCGGGCCGCCGAGATCAGCGCTCGCTGCTGGCCTGCGTCGAGCTTGTGACCTTCGGACTTCAGCCGTTCACCGATGAAGTGCGCGAGGGCGAGGTCCATGTTGTCGCCGCCGAGCAAGATGTGATCGCCGACTGCGACACGCTCGAGGGAGAGGTTGCCTTCGCGATCGCTCACCTCGATGAGCGAGAAGTCGGTGGTGCCTCCGCCGACATCGCAGACCAGCACGCGATCGGACGGTCTCAGCAGCTTTCGCCAGCGATCACCGACCCGCGAGAGCCACGCGTAAAAGGCCGCCTGCGGTTCTTCGAGGAGAACGACGTGAGACAGGGAAGCGGCGTGTGCGGCCTCGACCGTGAGCTCGCGCGCGGCGGCGTCGAAGCTCGCGGGAACGGTGAGGTACACGGTTTGGTCTTCGAGCTGCTCGCCCGGGTGCGCGTGATTCCAACCGTCGCGAAGGTGCTCGAGGTAGCGAGTCGACGCGGTGATCGGTGAGATTTTTTCGGTTTCCGGAGGCGCGCCAAAAGGCAAGAGACCGGAGCGACGGTCGACGCGCGCGTGACACAACCAGCTCTTCGCGGAGCTGACCATACGCAGCGGGACTTGCGCTCCGCGATCGCGCGCGGCGGTGCCCACCATGTAGCCGCGCTCGTTGGCCCACGGCAGATCGAGGCTCCCTGCGGGCAGCTCACCGGCGGCAGGCGCGTACAAAAAAGATGGCAACGTGGCTCGTTCGGCCACTTGTCCCGGCGCGATCAGCTGTTGAATCGGGACGCTCTCCACCTCGGGTGGCTTGGCTTCATCGTCGCCCGGTTTGGCGACGGAGAGGTCGACCGACGCGAGCGCGCAGTTCGTAGTGCCGAGATCGATGCCGACGATGTAGCGGCTCACACTTCCACCTCTGCCGGCGCCGCGATCGTCGCGGCCTTGCCTTCGGGGACTTTGGGCAAGTTCACTTTGGTGACGCGCCAGCCTCTATGCTTGAGGGTGCCTGAAAAAGGCGGCGATCCGACCAGATTTCCGACGAGGCGGATCTCGGACGGATCGAAGCCTGCGGGCACGGTGACGGGAGATTCTTCCTCCTCCGACCGAACAGGAGCGACCGGAAAGTGGTCGGCGAGCGCCTGCTTGAGACCGCGATGCACCTCGCGAACGGCGGCGCCCACGTCGGCGTCGGAGTAGGCTTTGATGTCTTCGGAAAGGAAATCGAGAAGCCGCCCTTCGGCTTGCAACACCGAAATCACGCGGATCGCGACCGCGTCGAGCTTGGCCGGATCGAGCGTGACCTTGGCCATCTCTGCACGAACGGCTTCGAGCCGCTCGGCGGAGACTCTCTCGAGCGCGGCGAGCTTCTCGCGACCAGATTTTTCGGCGGCTTCCAGCGCTCTTCCGTGCTCGCGCACGGCCGTGTCGAAGGTCTTCTGAAGCTCCGACTTCTCGCGGTCGAGGCGCTCCTTCTCGCGCTTCTCCGCTTCAATCGCCTTTTTCAAGCCCTCGAGCTCCGCGAGCAAAGTGTCGCTGGGCGCCGGCAGCTGCGGCACCTCGGGCACAACAGGAAGGAGCTCCATCGGGATGGGCTTCCCGAAGAGCACCGCGAAGAAGGCGCGAATCGCCAAGCCCAAACCCATGGCGCGCTTCGGTTACGTAACCGCGATCTCCTTGTCAACGAACGCCCTGCAGCGCGTGCGCGTCGCGTCGATTTCGATCGGTGCTCACGGAAGCCGCTGGATCTTGAGGCGCGGGAGCTGGAACCGCTTCCCGCTCGGCACCGCGGATTTGCGTCCTTCGAGCTTCGAAACGAGCGCTCGCTTGTCGTCATCGCTCATGTCCGGCCACATTGCGATCTCCTCGATCGTTCGAAAGCATCCGATGCAAACGGCCTCGAACGGGTCGATGCGGCAGACGTTGATGCAAGGAGAGTGAACCTGCTTGGCCTCGGGCGAGGGCACGACCCCATGATAAACGTTCGCCCCTCGGCTTTCAGCCGCACCATTATTCAGTGTAAATACTGACGTGCGCCCGCCACACGTGTGGATACGAGCCCTCAGATGTAAGAAACGATCGCACTCGAAATGCGATAATGTGCGTCGATGACCTCCGTTCGGCTGAACCCGCCGGGCTCCCCAGTCGCAGCGCCGACGGCCACGCCGATCGCGGACCTGTCGACGACGCTGCTTACGACGACGTCCCTTCAGCCGCCCAACGCGCCCATTCAGCCGCCTCGCAACCATCACGCCGAAGAAGTGCCGGAGACGCGGTCGGGCCTCGGCGCGTGGCTCGGCATTCCAACCTTCAGCCCAGGCACGAAGGCCGTCTTGTTGGGCGCGGCGTCGCTCGCCTCGCTCTTCAGCGGTCAGGCCATGGCCGCCACCCCGCGGACCGCGCCGACGAATCAGCAAGTCGACCGCTCGATCGTGTTCATCGGCATGAACGAGACGGCGTCGCATGAAGTCGAAGCGCTGCGAAACGCTGGCGCTCCGGTCACGTTCATCAAGACCGCCAAGGAAGCGGACACGATCAAGATCGGCAACACGACCTACGATCTGAAGACGGACGAGGGACGGCTCGGTTTTGCGAACGCGATCGGGCTCAAAGGTGATCGCGCGACCGCGCTGTCCGAGGCGCTCGGCGAGATCGATGCGAACGCGCGTGACGAAGCCGCTCAGCTCGCCAAAGCGCTGCGCGAGGCCGAGAAGGGCACGCGTAACATCGAGCGCATCGTGCTCTCGGGCCACTCCATCGGATCTCAGATTTGGGGTGACGGCAACGGCACGCTGCACGTGAGCACGCTCGGGAAGTTGATCGCCGTGTTTCCGCAAGCGGCGGCGCAAGTTCAAGATCTCGGAATCGCCGCTTGCTACTCCGGCGGCGAGTCCACGATGGAGACCTACCGCGCGATGTTCCCGAACCTGAAGACGCTGTGGGCGTACGACGGATCGGCGCCGGGCTCATGGAGCGGCGCGGTTCCGCACCTGACGCGCTGGGAGCGATCGACGCGTGGCAACGCGGAGTCGATCAATCGAGACATCGTCAAGGGCGTTCGCAAGGGCGAGAACGTCGCGGTGTGGTCGGCCTCGCGCGGTTACGACAACGGCCAGCCGCCCGCGTCGCTCGAATCCGTGACGGACCGCTACAACACCAGCCACGAGATCGTGTCCGGTTTCATGTCCGGCGAGAGTGTGGTGGAGGACAGCCAGACCGGCCCGCTGCGTTCGCACTACAACAACATCCAGCGCCTGTTGGCGCGACGAGACATCAGTTCGGAGCAGCGCACCGAGCTCTCCAAAGAGCGCGACCAGGTGATTCGGCTGCTCTACTGGAAGAACGTCGGGCAGCTCTTTCAAGCGACGCACGGGTCGGCGATGCGTTCCGCGTTTCAAGATCTCGGCCTGACCGCACCGGACTTCTCCAAGCTGTCGCGCAAGGAAGTGCTCGAAGTGATCAGCTCGTTCGACGCGGCGAAGGCGTCTTCGACCACGACCACTCGCAACGTGACTTACGCGGAGCGTTTGCTCCACGGCCTTCAAGACCTCTCGACGACGGTGATTCCGAACTCTTGGTTGTAGGTACGAGCTCCATGCGAGCGATGGCGCTCGTCGCGTTCGGCGCGTTCGTGGTGCTCGCGCCTTTGGGCGCGAAGGCGGAGAGCCCGGTCCGCGGCGACCCGGTTCGTAGCGACTCGTGCGAGAGCGCGGCAAAGCAGGTCTTGCGTCTGGTGGAGGCGCTGCCGATGGAAGGGAGAGCGACTCGCATCGCGCAAGCGTTCGTCGGTGAAAAGGAGCTCGGTTGCGGCGTTTTTGCCGAGAGTTTCTGGGAGAAGATTCCTCCGTTGCCGGTGGGCTGCACGATGGAGCGCGCGGAGAGCTGTCGCTTCGAGGGCGGGCTCGAGGTGGCGCCTCGCGCAGCGCAGGATGTTGGGGCCGAGCGTTATGTGCGAATCCAGTCCGCGGCCGTCGCGCTCAGGAAGGCCGGAAAGCTCAGCGCAGCGCACGAGCGGCTGTTGCTCACCTGGCTTTTGTCCGCGGCGCTCGAAGGCGAGCGAAATCGAGCTCACCCGTCGCGATGAGTTGAGTCGACGCGCTTCTCGTAGTTTCTTCGGCCGGCCGAACCGAGTAAGGTGCGCGGCATGTCGGCTCCGCGACCGCTCCTTCTGAACTTCCTTGCCACGAGCCTCCTTGCTACAAGCCTGGCCGCCCTGGGTTGCAGCGGCGACGAGGAGCGACCTCCGGCGCAGACTTGCACGGACGGAGCTCGCCGATGTCGAGCGGACGCGATCGAAGTTTGCTCCGGGGGCGTCTTCGAGCGCCTCTCGAATTGTCCGACAGGAACGGCTTGTGAAGGCGGTGAGTGTGTCGCCTGCATGCCCGAATGCTCGGGCAAGGTCTGCGGAGACGATGGGTGTGGCGGCAGCTGCGGGACGTGTGGCGCCGAGCGTGCGTGTAACGCGTCCGGCCAGTGTGAGTCGTGCACCGCGGACTGCGCGGGCAAAGTTTGTGGCGACGACGGCTGCAACGGGTCCTGCGGGTCTTGCGGCGCGAACCAGGCCTGTAACGCGGCCGGGCAATGTGAGTCGTGCACCGCGAACTGTACGGGCAAGGTCTGCGGAGACGATGGTTGCAGCGGAACGTGCGGTACGTGTGGAGCAAATCAGGCGTGCAACGCGGCCGGCCAATGTGAGTCGTGTACCGCGGACTGCACGGGCAAGGACTGCGGAGACGATGGCTGCGGCAGCAGCTGCGGATCGTGCAACCCAGACGAAGCTTGCACCGCCCAGGGCGCGTGCGTTTGCGCGCCGGACTGCTCGGGCCGAGTGTGCGGAAATGACGGCTGCGGCGGGAGCTGTGGAACCTGCCAGATGGGTCAGACGTGCGACGGGAACGGCGCTTGTGTCATGACTGCAGGATGCGGCGCTTGTGGCTCGGCAGAGACCTGTCTCGAGGGTGTGTGCCGGGCAAATACACTTCTTTGCACCACCAACAATCCCGTCGGGCTCTGCCAGAATGGCTTCGACTGCCTCGAAGGAACTTGCGTGGACGCGGGCTCGGGCTGCTCGAGCGCCAACCCGAGCGGGACCTGCGCCGCAGGCTCGCTCTGCTCGAACGGACGCTGTGTCGCGATCGACGGACCCAGCCTGTGCGACGACGGATCGCCCTGCACGGCCGACGCGTTCGATCCGGCCCAAAATCGGTGTACTCACTCGCCGGTCTCCGGCGCGTGTAACGACGGAAATTCCTGCACCACGGATGTGTGCGCTGCTGGCGCGTGTGCCTCTAGCCCGATCTCGGGATGTATCGAGCCGCCGGCGATCGACCCCTACACCACGCCGACGAAGAGCGGGACGATTCAAATCTCGGGTACCAAGCCTGCGGGCGCGTCGATCGAGATCAACGGACTCGAGGCAGTGCCCGAGAGTCCTGACACGCGCTGGACCGTTTCTGTGAATCTCTCGCCGGGACTGAATACCTTCGTGATCCGGAGTGTCGACCAAGGCAACCCGAGCGCGACGGTGGAGGTGCGGATCGTCTTCGACATCACTCCGCCCAACACCCTCGCGACGCCCGGCGGCGGCGTCTTCCTGAATGGGCTCACCGTGACGGTCGCTTCCGACGAACCGGCGGAGGTCTTCTACACCACGGACGGAGGCACACCCGACGAGTATTCACCTTCTTTTACTTCGGTGCGACAATTCCGAGTCTTCTCGGACACCCGGCTCTCGTTCAAATGCCGGGACCTGGCCGGCAATTGGGAGACTGCGGTGAAGACGTTCGACTTCGAAGTCACGTCTCACGGAAATCGCTGGGACAACGGCCCAACTCTCCCTGAGCCGCTGACGCACGTCGGTGCGACATTTTACGACGGGAAGCTTTACGTGTTGGGAGGAAGCGACGGCATCGCGCCTCAGGCCGGATTTCAGGTCTACGATTTGGTGACGTCCGGGTGGACGTCGCTGGCTTCGCTGCCAGGCGCCCGATCGCAACACACCTTGATCGCCCACGCGGGCAAGCTCTACGCGATCGGCGGCGACGACCACGGCACGCCCCTCAACAGCGTGCTCGAGTTCGACCCAGCCTCGAGCACGTCCTGGGGCGCCAAGGCACCCATGCCGAGCACTCGCTCGGGCATCGCCACGGTGTCCGCGAGCGGGATGATTTGGGTGTTCGGCGGCAAGGGAAATGGAGACGCGGTCCTCGATCGCGTAGAGACTTACGACGCGAACGGCAACGTCTGGTCGAACTCCGTCGCCCAGATGCCACGACCCCGCTATGCGTTCGGCGCGGTCGAATACCTCGGCAAAATCTATCTCATCGGCGGCCAAAATGGCGCGGGCGTCCCCGTCGCGGAGGTCGATATTTACGACATCGGGACCGACGCCTGGAGCCAAGGTGCTCCGATGCCGACGCCTAGATCTTTCCTCGCGGTCCATCTCGACGAAAACATCGGTCGGATCAAACGCAGCGAGGTGGGGATCGTCGCCGCGGGCGGCAAGGCCACGGGCGGTGTCGCCTCCGCGATCACCGAGGAGTACATGATCGAGTCCGACACGTGGCGAACGCGGGCTCCGCTCGCTCGTGCTCGTCACAGCGCGGCGTCGGTTTCGGTGGAGGCCGATCACGAAGTCGACCGGCGGCTCGAGGGTTGGATGGTCGGGGGTCAACTCAGCGCCGGACTCACCGACACGATGGTCGCGTTCTCGATCGATCGCGACGAGACCAGCCTCGTCGCCGCGCTCCCGGAGGCTCGCTATCGCCATGCGGCGACCGCGTTGTTCGAGAAAGTCTACGTCTTCGGGGGCCGCTCGTTCACCGAGCAGGCCACCGCGTGGGCGTTCGACCCGGAGACTTTGTCCTTCACGATCTTGCCGCCGCTGGCTTCGCTTCAGAATGGTCTCGTGGCCGTGGCGGACGGCCGGCGGGCCTACGCGATCGGCGGCGCGGATGGGTTTGGAAACGCGGTGGCGCACGTGCGGGCGTTCGACCCGGCGACCGGAACGTGGGCCCAGAAGGCCTCGATGACTACGGCGAGGAGCGAGGCGGCCGCCACGTTGGCGAGGAACGAGATTTGGGTGATCGGTGGGACGAACAACGGAGCCCTTCAGACGGTCGAGGTGTACGACACCGAACGAGATTCCTGGCGATCTGCGGCCGTGTTGCCGGAAGGGCGAACGGGAGCGGTGGCCGCGTACCATCACGGAGACTTGTATTTGCTGGGAGGCCGAAACTCGGCAGGGGACGTCGTGGGTACGATTTATCGCTACCGAAGCGGGTCCTGGAGCGAGCTCGGGTCGGAGGTCCCGGTCGCCTACGCGAGCGCGATCCGAATTCACGACAGCAAGGTGGCGGTGTACGGGGGGCGCTTGGCGGATGGGTCTTTGTCGAAGAGAGTCTACGTCTTCGACGTCGTGACCGAGGAAGTCACTTCGGTCACGACCCTCTTGCCACCGACGGACTTGGCCGCTGCCGCGTACGTCAACGGCGGAGTGTACTTGTTGGGTGGGAACACGACGGCGAACGACGATCCCCCCGGCGAGCTCGCGGTGCTCCGGATTTTAGGTCGGTGTGTGAACGGTGTGCCGGACGGGGGTGAGTCGGAAGCGGACTCGGGCGCGGGCTGCACGCCTTCCGCCTTGTACTCGTATTCGTTCCCCGGAGGATCGGTGAGTGTCTCCGACCCGGCGTGCCTCGAGTGGAACGATTTTCTTGGGCAGATCCCCGATTCTGGGATCGAGCGAGTGACGATTCGCGGTTCCTTCGACACGACGGGGCGGACGTGTAGGGGAGCGGCGGCGCAGCAGCTCTGCACGGCGCTCCGAAATCGATCGTCCACGTCGGTCTTTTGCGACGGGCGGAGTTGGGTCGTGGGCAACTGCGGATCGGGCACCGAGATCACGGCGGGAGGCACTCTCTGCAACTGTCTCAGTCCGGGTTGGACCGCGCGCCCTTGTATCGGGAGCTCTTCGTGGGGCGGGGTCAACAGGGACACGTGCGCGGACGACGCTCAAGCGATCGAAGTGAGCTGCGAGTAAGTCGCACACGGGTCAGAGGATGGATGGGCGGGACAGGGCTCGAACCTGCGACATGCGCCGTGTAAGAGCGCCGCTCTGCCAACTGAGCTACCCGCCCGGGAGTTTGAACCTAGCACGGCTGGAGCTGAAAGAAACGCATCCGAACAGGGTGCGAGTGTGGTGCGGGTCACGTGACACCATCCTCGGCCTCCGGTTCGCCCGCGTCTTGACAGCGCCAATTCTGCGCGGCGAAATATGGGGGGTTGAACACGCCGCAGATTGGACCTTGCGCCCTGGCCTTCTTGCAGTGCTCTCGAGTTCTCGATCCCGTTCTGGGTTGGGCTGCTGAGTGAACGTCGGGAGCTTGGCTGATCACCAAGAGCAAGTGACGATCCTCGGGTCGCGCGTGCATCTGTTGGACGTACATCGTGCGGTGGAGGTCATGGAGAGCTGGTTGGAGCGGCGGGATGGGTTGTGCCGTCAAGTCGTCGTCACGGGGTTCCACGGGCTCTGGTGTGCGTTTCGGGACCCCGAGCTGCGCGCGCGGCTCAACGCGGCGGACCTTTGGGTTCCGGACGGGATCGCTCCGGTGTGGATTGCGAGGAGCTACGGTTTCCGCGCGGCCCGTCGTGCGCCGGGCGCCGAGCTGATGGCGGCGTACTTTCAGCGAGCGGATGCGAAGGGCTATTCGAGTTTTTTTCTGGGCGACACGGACGAGACGTTGACTCGGCTTTCTGAAACCGTTTCGAGGCGGTACCCGGGTCATCGAGTCGCGGGCACGTATTCACCTCCTTTCGGTCCCGGAGGACGGGAGGCCGACGACCGCGCCGACGACCGCGTGATCGAGATGATCAACGCAGCGAAGCCGGACGTACTCTGGGTAGCGCTCGGTATGCCCAAGCAGGAGCAATGGATTGCAGCTCACGTGGACCGGCTGCAGGTGCCGATCGCCGCGGGGGTGGGGGCCGCGTTTGGTTTCATCGCGGGGACCGTTCGGCGAGCGCCGGCGGTGGTCGGAGACTTGGGGCTCGAGTGGGCCTGGCGTTTGGCCGCCGATCCAAGAAGAACCTATCGGCGGGTTTTTTTCGAAGGTCCGCCTTTTGTGGCTTGTGTGCTCCTGGAGCGACTGGGGCTCTGGACGTTCAGATAGGTATGAGTTAGGCGTATGAAGTTAGGCGTCGTCATACCCACGAAGGACCGGCCCGAGGAGCTGCGGACGATTCTCCGGAGTATTCGCGCCCAGAGCGCGCACCCCGCGGAGATCTGGGTCGTCGATTCCAGCTCGGACCCGGTGACGGGTGTAGTCGACGAGTTTGGAGACATCCGCGTTCGATATCTGCGGCACGCGTTTCCGTCGGCCTCCGCGCAGCGGAACGCGGGGGTTCGGGCGCTTTCGAGCGAGGTGGAGCTGGTCGCGTTTTTCGACGACGACATCACGCTCGAGCCAGGGGCCATCTCGGCCGTCTACGAGTACTGGGCTAGCGCGCCCAAGGACGTAGCAGGGTGCACGCTGAACTGGGTCAATTTCGAGCAAACGCCGGCCCAAGCGTTGAAGCGTTCGCGGTTCGTCGAATGGCTCGGGATGTACAGCGGGCGGCCCGGAGCGGTGATGCCGTCGGGTTGGCACACGCCGATCGGGAGAGTATCGGAGAACCGGTTCGTGGATTGGATTCCGAGCCTCGCGAGCGTTTGGCGAAGGCAGGTGTTGATGACGTTTGGTTTCGAGGAGCGCTTCGAGGGTTACAGTTATTTGGAGGATTTGGATTTCAGCCTTTCCGTTCGGGAGGCCAACCATCGTTTGGCCGTCCTTGCCGACGCGGGTTTTTTGCACTTGAACTCGCCCAAGGGGAGAGTGAGCTTTCTACGGTTTGGGCAGTCTGAAGTGGAGAATCGGGTGTTCATCGTGCGAAAGCACCGTTTGTCGATGAGTCGGTGCTTGCTTGGACTCACCGGTCGGCTGTTGGCCACGACGGTTTCGGGCGTGCTCGGACGGGAGCGTCGTTTGCTCGATCGCGTGTTGGGCAATTGCGTGGGACTTGTTCGGGTGGCCTTGGATTCTTGATGACCGCTCTGGGTCCTGCACGAATTCTGACCGTGGTCCGGCAGCTCGGGGCGCGGGTAACGACCCTTTGGTTACTCGTCTGGGCAGGGATCAACACCGGTCCATGGGTGTTGGAGTCCAGTTCGTCGTCGGCGATGGCCTCGGTGCATCTAGTTCGCGCCTTCCTTCCTCAGCTCGCTTTCCTCGGGGCAGGAACGATCGCGTTGGCGAGCCTGTCGGTGCAGAGATTTCCGACGCCTTTTTTGTGTTGGCTCACTTACGGAGTGATTGCGGCGGTTGCAAGTGTTCTTTCACCAGACCCATGGGCAGCGCTCTACTGGGCGTCAGCCTACCTGGCGCCCTTCGCGGTTCTGGCGCTGGTGCTTCGGTCGGACCCGACTCTGGACCGACTCATACTCCTCAATCAACTCACCTGGCTTGGAACGACTCTGGTACTCGCTGGGTTGGTTGTCGCGTCGGGTGAGACTCTCTCGGAGGGGTACGGTGCGTACAACCGGATGCCGGAGGTTGGAGGAATGGCCATGTCGCGCTCTTCGGGCATGGCCCGGTTTGCCGCCGTGCCTGGGTTGGTTGCGTTCGTGACGATGCTGACTCATCGAGGTTGGCGGGTTGTGGTCGCGACTCCCGTGTTTTGTCTTTCTGCCGCGCTGATCTACCACCTCCAGTCGCGGGGCGCGATTCTCGCCCTCGCCACGTCGATGCTCGTACTGATTGCCTGCGCTGGACGTCACGTTCGGGCGGCGGCCGTGGTGTTCGGTTCGATCACCTTTGTGCTATGGGCGTCCGATCTGATTCCCGTGGGATTTCTTGCAGAGATCGGCGACCACCTCAGGAGAGGCCAAGACAGCGAGCATCTAGCGAGTCTCACCGGCCGAACGCGGGACTGGGAGGCCGCGTTGATCGCCTCGGCCCGTTCTCCGTTGCTCGGGTTCGGTCCGCAGGCCGATCGCCTGCTCATTTTTATTCACGTCCACAACACCTATCTCTATGCGCTCCTCTGCGCTGGCGTTCTCGGGTTGTTGGCGTTCGTCGCCGGCCTGGTGTCGGCGTGGTCTTCCATCTGGAGGCTCTTGGCTCGCCCGTCACGACCAGAAGGGCCCTTCTTGGAGGTCATCGGTCTGCTCGCCTTCTTCACGGTGAGGTCCATCCCCGAAGTTTGCGGGGCGATCTTCGGGGTGGATCTCTTGGTTATGCTCCCATGCATCGCGCTCGTTGGCGCGATGGATCATGCAAATCGAAAGCAAGTCACCGCGCGCCCCGATCGAGCGCACCGCGAGCGTGTGAGGTTGGTATGAAAAAGAAGGTTTTGGTTTGCGGGGCAGGCGGATTCGTCGGCGGTCACCTCGCGAGCAGGCTCCGGTCAGATGGACTGTTCGTTCGGGGCGTCGATCTCAAACATCACGAATACGCACCTCCCGATCAGCTCGACGAGTTCGTCATTGCCGACTTGAGAGTAGCCGACGAGTGCGTTCGCATCACCGAAGGCATCGATGAGGTCTACCAGCTCGCTGCCGACATGGGAGGCGCGGGTTACCTATTTACAGGGGAGCATGACGCGGATGTAATGCGCAACTCGTCACTCATCAACCTGAACATGGCCGAGGCCTGTCGAGTCAACCGCGTGGCCCGAGTATTCTACTCGTCCTCAGCGTGTGTCTATCCAGCGCATAACCAGAGCGACCGCGAGAATCCGGTGTGTACCGAGAGCTCGGCCTATCCGGCGGACCCGGACAGTGAATACGGCTGGGAAAAGCTGTTCAGTGAAAGACTTTACCAGTCATACGCTCGAAACTATGCGATGGAGGTCCGCATCGCTCGTTTTCACAACGTATTCGGTCCGCTGGGGACCTTCCGCGGTGGGCGAGAGAAGGCGCCAGCGGCTCTTTGTCGCAAAGTCGCGGAAGCGCGAGACGGCGATGAGATCGAGGTTTGGGGAGATGGAGAGCAGACTCGATCGTTCCTGTTCGTGGATGAGTGTGTCGAAGGAGTCGCGCGGTTGATGCGATCGAGCTTCGCCGGTCCCGTGAACATTGGCTCGGCGGAAATGGTCTCGATAAATCAACTCGCTTCGATGATTATGGACATTGCGGGCAAGCGCCTCACCTTGAGACACGTACCTGGCCCGCAAGGTGTTCGCGGCCGGACCTCCGACAATCGGCTCATTCGGGAGAAGCTCGGTTGGGCGCCGTCCGGGTCGCTCCGCGAAGGACTTCGAAAGACGTACCAGTGGATCGTCAGTCAAACAACTTCGTCAGGGCAACTTTAGACAGTCGGTGCAGGCGTTCGGCCGGCGCGCCGCGCGGCATGATGCTCTCTGCTTGACTCAGGCAGCGTGTGCCGGCCCGGAGGTTGCCGATTCTCAGGTAACCGAGGGCGCAGCGGATCATCTCGAGACAGAGTTGGTCGCGCGCGGCGCGGCCGCCGAGGTCCGCGGAGGGCAGTTCGTCGATGAGCCGCACTATGTGAAGCAAGGCTCGCTCGCGAGCGTCGAGGTACTGGTTCAGTGGGCCTTTGGTGAGTTGCTCGTCTTGGTGAATTCGGTATGAGGAACCCACTCGGGGGTGGAAGACGCCGTATCCACATCGGAACTTCAGTCGCGCGGCGAACTCCCAGTCACCGGAGCGTCGGCAATCCGTCGCGAATCCGCCGCTGCGTTTGACCGCCGCAGACCGAACTAGCAGTCCCGATATGTGCCAGTTGTGCTTGGGGACGTCATGCGGGAGCGCGCGGATGGGACCGCCCAGGTAAGTGTGGTGACGGCGTGAACCACCGAGCTGAACGGTTCGGCACCACGTGTAGGGTGCAGCGGGGTGCGCGGCGAGAAGGTCCAGGTCGACCGCGAGCTTGTCAGGGGCGAGGAGGTCGTCGGAATCGAGGAATTGCAGGAAGTCGCCTGTCGAAGCCTCGATGCCGGCATTTCGGGCCGCGGACGCGCCTTGATTGGCCTGCCGGAGCAGAATGGTTCGCACGTCTGGAGCAACGGACCAACTCCACTCCTCGACGAAGTCAGCGGTGCCATCGGTCGAGCCGTCGTCGACCACGACGAGTTCGAGCGGGCGGTATCGCTGGGCTCGAACCGAGTCAAGCGTCTGACGAATCAATCCTCGACGGTTGTAAGCCGGAACGACGATCGAGACTACAGCGTTCGGGCTCATGGCTGGACGAACTCCTTCATCGAATCAATCCAGCGTCGGTTGAATTTTAGACTCAACAGCAGATACACGAGGGCGCCTACGCCGACGCCGAGGGTGAGACGAGCCCATGGCTGAGTCACCGGGGTAATAACGGCCCAAGCGGCGAGGCCGGCGAGCGACGCCAACGCCGTGGGAATCAGACTCATACTGAGGCACTCCCGGGCCCCGGCGTGGCAAGTGGGTCGAATCAGGACGGCCCAGCCCGGTACGACCAGCAAGACTTGGCATACGAGCAAACTGGTCGCCACTCCTTCGATTCCGTACCCCGCCCCCACCACGACGGCGCCTGGGATCACGAGCAGGAGCCCGAGATTCCATTTCAGCGCTCGGTCAGCCCTTCCCACGGCGAGCAACAGACTGCCGGCGGGGTTGGCTGCAGATCGGAACAGGGCCCAGATCGCGAGAATTCGAAAGGTCGGAGCTGATTGCATCCAAGACGGGCCGAGGAATACATGAATGACTTCTGGAGCGCAAACCGCGAGGGCAATGTACAGGGGACTATTGACCGAGGACGTCATTCGGAGCGTTTCGAGGTAGACGCGGCGGAGTGTCTCGAGATCCCCCTGTGCCTTCGACATCAATGGGAAGCCGACACGAGTAGCTATCGGGTTGACGAGAGCGCTCACTTTGAGGCTCAAGTCCCGAGGTACGGAAAAAAAGCCGAGAGATTCGGCCCCGAGCACACGACCGACGAGCAGAGTATCGCTGTCAGAGACGAGTGAGTTCGTGACGTTGGTCGCGACCGAGAACGCGCCGAAATCCAAAGCGCTTCGAAGCCCAGTCCAGTCGATCTTTCGAAGCGACGCCGGACTTGGGAGCCAGGCCCACGACAGAACGGTTCCCGCGCTCGAGCTGGCCAGCGCGGCGGCGACGAGTGCGACAATACCGAACCCACGCAGCGCCAGGGCGGCGGCCACGAGAAATCCGATCAACGCGCTCAAGAGTTCAATCCGGGCGAGGCCCTTGAACGCGAGATTCTTGATGGCGGCGGCACGTCGTTGCTGGCTCAGAGCGGTTATGATGAGCGTGAGCCCAGCCAAAGCGAGCGGACCCTCTAGTCGTGGCTCTGCATAGAGTCGGGCGATCGCCGGGGACGCGAGCACGATCACGCTGGTGAGGCATAGACTCACTCCGATGTTGACGCACTCCAGAGCGCCCAGCTGTCCAGGACTTAGTTGTTGTTTCTGGATTATTGCGTTTCCTACGCCAGCGTCAGCAAGGATTTGGGCGAAGCCCACGATGACGCCGACGAGCGCCATGAGTCCCAGGTCAGCGGGGTCGACGAACCGGGCGACGATTGCAAGTTGAGCGGCCGAAACGACGGCCCGACCGACCATGGTGACGCTCGTCCACCGGGCGGCCGAGAAAGCCGCGCGTCTCAGACTCATGACACCCTTCGAGCCGTGGTGAAGTACCCCGCAGTTTCGTCCTCGCTCGGCCAAAGCCGATCCAAGGGCGGAGCAATCGTCTGGTCGACCAACCACATCGGGGTCAGGCACGCGCGCATCAGGTGGCGGACGAAGGTGGGCCCGCGAATCAAACGCTTGGACTCATAGTTGAGCTTCAAGAACCAAGTGGCCCAGAACCCTGTGACGGCTTCGACCGAGATCTCTGAGAAACCGGCGGAACTCAGAAGGTGAAGAAGTCCGAAACGAGTGAACCGAGTATAATCCCAGGGTGCCTCGTGAATTCTCCACTGAAAGGGCGTAGATAGCATCAGGAGCCCGCCGGGTCGGAGGATCCGATGGGCTTCGGAGATAAGCAGCGCGGGCTCATGGACATGCTCGAGGACCTGGAAAGCGACGACGCAGTCGGCCGACTCGGAGACTATATTCAGCGGACGATTCAGGTCCGCGATCAAGTCGGGCGTCGGTTGCCGCCGGGACTTGTCCCAATCGACTCCGATGTAGCGTTCGGCGTGCAACAAGATGTCGTGTTCGTAGGGACGCGTTCCGCAGCCGAGGTCGTACACCACGCCTTTCAGCAGCGAGAGGCGTCGCTCGATTTGCTCGTTGTTGACCTTGAGAACGAGCCAGTTGTGAGCGAGTTTGGAGTACTCACGCATGCGAAAGCCGATCGATAGTGCGAAGGAAATGCTCGACGTTGGCTCGAACTCGGTCTCGCCCCCAGAAAGCCTCGAGCACCGATCGATTGTGATTTCGCTCCTGGTCGCTCAGCGGACGAAACAGGGTCTCGGAGGTGCCGTTCAGCAACCCGGTACCTACGACGTGCGCACCCTGGCCGCGAAAGAAGGCGTAGGTTGCTCCGCGCTCTGCGAGTACGAGCTTGGCGCCAGCGTGCATGAGGCTGCCGATGGTTCCCAGTGCCTGCTGGCGATAGTGATTCATGACGGCGATGGAGCAGCGGGAGAGCCTGGAGTTGAATAGACGCAGGGGCAAAAAATCCACCAGTGGCTCGAAGTGCGCTCCCAAGAACCGGCGCCCTGCGGCGATCACGGCCTCGCGGTAATCTCGGGGCCCGTAGCTCAGACTGACGACGACCTTGCGTCCTCGAAGGTCGTGATTTGCCAACATTCGAAAGACCTCCACGTGGTTGTTGGTTGGAGTTGCAGAGTTTCCGACAGCGATGTCTGCTCCACTTGGGCCGTCACCACGAAGCGCGAATGAGGCTTCGACCTCGGCGTAGTTGAGTTGGATGAAGTCGGCGGCGAACGCAGACCCCAAAGCTAACCTGAGAAGCTCATAGTCACCCGGAATCGGCGCCGAGAATAATCGAACCCGACGGATCGCCGGCAAAAGCCAGCGATGCCGGAGATAGAGTCGCCAGGCCGGTGATAGCGCCGTCTTAGCCTTGCGCGAAAAGGTCCGTCTCACGAGGCGCGACGTCTCGGGGCCCAGCAGAGCGGCGTCGCCACCGGCCAGGAGATGATAGTAGTCGGAGCCCCACCCGCTCCAGACGACGGGGAGCCGCCCGGGCGCGCGACTCGCGAGTCTGGCGGCCGCAGGGTCTAGATGGTGAACGACGAGCGCGTCACAGGAAGCCAGGTCTTCTTCCGCAGTCCCCGAGCGTACGTACGCTCGACCATCGACCAACCGATGAGGAACGAATGAGCGGATTCGGGACAGTCCGGCACGCGGGTTCGACGTGTGAATCACGAACCGGTGGGTCGATCCGGGAACCGAGCCGATGAGGCCAGCGAAGAAGTCCATGAACTTCTCATCGGGCGCATAGTGAAGGAGTCTCACGAATTCCGAATGACCTCGATGACCCGTTCGACCTCCGAGTCCTGCAGCGCAGGATAGATCGGAAGACAAATGACTTGCTCCGAGGCGGTCAACGCCACCGGGACGTTGTGAGGATCCGCGGAGGCTAGGCCGCGATACATCGGGAAGCTCGTAATCAGGGGATAGAAATAACGGCGGGCGTGAATGCCTCGGTCTTTCAGGCGTTGGTACAGGACGTCGCGAGCCAATGGGTAGCTTCTTTCGACAAAGACGGGAAAGTATCCGAAATTCTGCACGGAATTCTCCGGAAGCGGCGGAATTCGCAACCCTTCGGTGCCAGCGAGCTGCGCCCGATAGATTGCGTCCACGCGTTTGCGGCCCTCTAGGATCTGCGGCATGTAGCGAAGTTGGAGCAGGCCGAAGGCCGCCTGAACCTCGTTCATCTTGCCGTTGATCCCGGGGGCCACGACGGTCACTTCGTCGGCAAATCCGAAGTTTCTGAGGTAGTCGATCCGCTGCTTCATCTCTGCGTCGTGGCAAACAATCGCGCCTCCCTCGAAAGTAGTGAAGACCTTCGTGGCGTGGAAGGAAAGGACGGAGACATCACCGGCATCGAGGATCGTCTTCCCTCCGGCCGAGACTGCGAACGCGTGGGCGGCGTCATAGATGACCTTCAAACCGTGCGTTCGAGCAATCGACGCGATGCGCTCGATATCGCAGGGGCGACCGTACACATGCACAGGCAGGATGGCCGCAGTCCGCGAGGAGATCGCTTCCTCGACTCGGACGGGGTCGAGGTTGAGAGTGGCCGCTTCGACGTCCGCGAAGACAGGCTCGAGGTTGCTCCACAAGAGTGAATGCGACGTCGCTACGAACGAGTAGGGCGTCGTGATCACCTCGCCGCGAATGCGAAGGGCTTGCAGCGCGGTCACGAGTGCGATCGTTCCATTCGCGAACAAGGAGAGGTGCTCGACACCAAGGTACCGGGCCAGCTCGTTCTCGAGCTGCAGGCAGAACGGACCCGCATTGGTCAGCCATCGGTTGGCCCAGATTTGCTCGAGGTAATCGCGAAACTCCTCCAGCGGAGGAAGGAACGGCTGAGTGACGGTGATGTCGTTGACGCGCCTGGGCGCACTGCTCGTCCTGATGCCGACGATAGACCTATGCGCCAGGTCGAGCTGGCGCTGTCCCGAGAGCGGACTTTCCGGAGCGGACTCACGAGCGCGCCGAAGGGCGCGCGCTGGCACGCCGACGACCGTAACGCCGGCAGGTACATCGCGAATCACCGTTGCACCCATACCAACAGTGGCGCCGTCCCCGATGGAGACGCGATCCCTAACGTTCGCTCCCGTGCCGATCAGGACTCGGCGGCCGATGATTACGTGGCCGGCTAGCGTCGCTCCAGGGCCGACGTGGGCCCCATCACCGATGAGGCCATCATGGTCCACAGAACTCTTCGTATTGACGATCACGCCCATACCGATCGTGGATCCGGCGCCAACCACGGCGGAAGCGCAGACGATCGTCCCGTTTCCGAGCACGACGTCCGAGGCAACCACGGAGCTCGGATGGACGATGGTTGCGATGGTCCACCCTGAAGCCTGCGCGATTTGAAGGCAGGAGAGCCTGACTTGATTGTCCCCAATGGCGACGAACAGATGTCGTACGCCGGCCTCGAACGCGCCAGCGAGTCGTTCGGACCCGCCCAGCACCGGCGCCCCCGAGAAGAGGCTTCCGTGGAGAGACACGTTTACGTCGTCGATGAAGCCGAGGATCTCGAACTTGCCTTCGAGCCGCGCGGCATCGACAGCGACCTTGGAGTGCCCGCCGGTACCCCATACGATTAGTCGGTGCGAAGTCACGAGCCGTCAGTGTACTGGACCGAGCCCGGGTGCGGAAGCCGTAGCTGCCTTCTGTGGTTTTTCCCGCCGCTCATGAGCTCACGAGCTCGAGGGGGACGTGTGTGAGCTGGTCACGTAAAGTGAGTCTCGGCGCAGTGTGGGCCTTTCGACAAACGTCCAAGACGCGAGAGCCAGAAGCGACGCGCATCCGATCGCGAGGACAAAGCCGACCCAAGGGCTGAATTCAAACACTCCGAGCGCAAGCAGAAGCTGAATTGTCGGAAAGTGGAACAGATACAGACCGTATGACACGTCCGGAAGTTTCCACTTCGGCAGCTTGGGTATCAATGCGATCCACAGAACGGTCGAGGCAAAGCAGATCGGCTCGATCACTGGCGAGAAGAGACTCCCGGACAGTCCCGCAAGCGCGACGGACGAGCAGATCGCGATCGGAGCGAGGACCCGCTTTGGCAGGGCAGCCTCGGCGACCAGGATGCCGAGCACGAAGTAGGAGAGTTGGGCGGGCAGTTGATGGGCCAGGGCAGGAGCCAAGCGCGGATAGGTTGATTCGAGCGATCGAAACACCAGAACCCAGCCCACGCTCGCGGCGTAGAGACCCGCTGTGCATTTGAGCGGCCCCAAGCGCCTGAAAGCCGCGACGACGAATGGAACGCTGCAGTACAGACCGACTTCCACCTTGATCGTCCAGAGCGACCCATTGATCATTTGAACCGGGTTCAGCGCGAACACGCCAGGCAGAGTTGGCTGGAGAAAATTCAGGAAAGCGAGGTTCGCAGCCAAGTATTTCCAGGCCGCTGGGTTCGAGAGGAACTCGGATGGTGGCAGGGTCGACGTTAGCGCACCTGCAACGAAACAGAATATCACGACGCCGAAATAGGCTGGGTATATTCTTCGAATTCGCTTCTCAGCATAACGACGAACAGAGCCTGCGGCAACATAGCTCTGGGCGACGAGGTATCCGCTGATCGTGAAAAAGCCCTTCACAGCGAAATCGGAGGACAAGAATCCGAATGAGCGGAAACTCTCGAGTTTGGTCAGCCAGTTGACGTGGCAAAGCAGGACGACCACGGCGAGCGTGTGCCGAAGCAGATCGAAGTTGTTGAATTGCCGTGCCGGGCTCACGGACGTTGCGTCCGACCCGTGGCGTGTAGCGTCGGGCGCTGCTGGGTCCACGTCGAGCTTCTGGCTGGTGCTCTCCTTCCCTGTCAAGCCGTGGGCCATGGGCATTCGCTTGGGCACGGGATCGAGCCGCGGAGCGGCCGGGCCCGCTTGACCCTCGCCGAGCGTTCGGGTGTGAGTCAGGCGTGCGGCGTCGCTTGCGAGTCTTGGTGTCGGCCTACGCCTGTGATCCCGCAGCTGGCTCCGAGGGCGCGGTCGGGTGGGATTTTGTTCGCGCGATCTCGGCGAATCATGAGGCCTGGGTAGTCACCGCGGAATTCAACGAGCTCCGGCTGCGCGCCCATCCGATCCCCAACGTCCGTTTCCTATACGTGCGTCATCGTCCGTGGCATTACCGTCCGAGCCCGCGCTGGAAGCAGATCGAGAGCTCGGCCTTCAAACCGCTGATGAACCTCGCGTACGAGGCTTGGCTGCGAGACGCGTTCGATCTGGGTCGCCGGCTTCATGCCCAATATCAATTCGACCTGTTGCATCAACTCACCTATGTGGGCTTTCGCTTTCCAGGATACCTTTGGGAGCTGCCGATTCCGTTCGTGTGGGGTCCGATCGGAGGAGCCGAGAACACAGCATGGAAGCTCCTGCCCCTCATGGGTCTCGAGGGCACCGTTTACTATGGCGCACGGAATCTCATCAACTCCGCGCAGCTCCGCTGGCTTCCGGCACCGCGACACGCGACGAGGAGACCGAAGGTCGCACTCATTTCGGCGACCTCAGGTGTACGCGAGGTCCTTCGGCGATCATTGGGCGCGGACTCGGAGGTGATTTGCGAGATCACCCGTCCTGAGCTCGACGTGGTGCCACAGCCGTCCCTGCGCGACTCTGACGAGCCACTCAGGTTGAGTTGGAGCGGCCAGCACCTCGCCGGAAAAGCGCTGCCGATCCTGCTGAAGGCGCTGGCGCTTCTTCCTCCACCGCTTCCTTGGCGCTTGGACGTGCTCGGAGACGGACCCCTGACGGGTGAATGGAAGGCCACCGCGGAGAAGCTCGGAATCGGCGATCGATGCACTTGGCACGGGTGGGTGGCTCGCAAAGCGGCGATGGCGCTCGTCGGTCGTTCGCATGTCTTCGTCATTACGAGTCTCAAGGACCTCACTTCTACAGTGCTCGTAGAGGCACTCACAATGGGCACACCCGTGATCGCGCTCGACCACTGCGGTTTTCGTGACGCCATTACGAGCGAGTGCGGAGTGCTCGTCCCTACGGAGCCCGTTCGATCGCTGAGTCATCGGATGGCAATTGCGATCGAGCGCATCGCCGGGGATGAGTCGTTTCGCCGGGAGCTTTCCAGGGGCGGGCTGGCTCGGGCTTCGTTCTTCTCGCGAGAGCATAAGGCGCGGGCGGTCGACGAGATTTATCAACGGCTCGCGCACGAGTGAGTGTCGACGAGTTCGTAGCGACTCAGCTCGAACGTGGAGCGGAGGACTCGGGAAGCGTTGCGGGAGGCCGCTGAGGATAGTAGCCGTACCCGTTGTAGCCATATCTGCGATAGGCGGCGAGGGGCGGTCGAGCGGCGTTCAAGATGATCCCCAGGATGTGGGCGCCCGATCTTTCGAGGCGGCGTCTGGCTGCTTGGGCCGCTCGCGCCGGCGTCTCGCCCTCGCGCACGAGCAGGAGAGTTTCGTCCGCTGTCGCCGCCATGAACGCCGTCTCGGAGGCGAGGAGAACAGGGGCGGTGTCGAGGACAATCACATCGAATCGCGACCCGAGGTCTCGGAGAAAAGTCGCGAGCTTCTCGGATGATCCGAGCTCGGCCGCGTCGGGCCGACCGTCGAAGCCTCCCAGGAGCGACACGCCCGGAATCAATCCATTGACGATGGCATGCTCGATGGCAGCAGAACCCTGCAGACAGTCGGCGAAAGTCGCAGGCTTGGAGTCTGCGTCGACGAAAGTTCTGAGGACACTCGGACGCCGGAGGTCACCATCGACGAGTATGACCCGCCGCCCGTCGAGGGCGATGGCCCGCGCGAGGTTGGCCGCTACCGTACTCTTGCCTTCACCCTCCAAGGCGCTCGTGACCGCGATGACGCCGCCCTCTCTCGCTTCGAGGACCTGAGATCGGAGCGACCGGACCGCTTCGAACTCCGCCGGGTGACTCTCCGGATCGATGAGTATGGGGCCGTGTTTCGAGTCGAGGCGCGCGACTGCGCTGAGCACCTCGAGCCCGAGCACCGCCTCGGTCTCCTCGGGGGAGAGCAGCCGCCTCGCGAACTGGTGGAGGAGGATCGCGGTGGCGAACGCGAAGATCACTCCGACGAGGACACCCGTAATGAAGTAGGTCCTCATGATGGGTCTCGCCGGCTGAGTCGGTGGAGTCGCTCGCTCGAGGATTCGGACGCTGGCTAATCTCGATTGACTCAGCGCCGCCGCGTCTCCTTGTTTTTTGAGATAGGCCGAGTAGAGCTCCTTTGCCGCAAACAGCTCGGCTTCGATTTTCTTGTAATCGGTCCGTTTCCGGCCGATTTCTCCGATCTCCGCCACGAGTCTCGTTTGTTCCCGATTGAGCGAAGCTTCCTCGCGGTTGGCGGACTCGATGTTGGCGCGCTGAGCGGCGAGGGTCTCCTGGACGACATCGTCGATTTTCTTCTGCACGGCCGCGAGCTCGGCTTGAGCTTGGACGATCCTAGGGTGTCCGGGTTTGAGGGTGGTGTCTTCCCTGGCGAGATTCTCGGTCAGGGCCGATCTCTTTGCGGTGAGCTCGCCGAGCGCGCCGATCTGAAGGAACGATGGATGCGACGTCTGGCCGGACTTCGCGTAGGCTTGGAGCGCGCCGAGCTCCGCCTCGAGCCGGATGCGTCGGAGCCTAGCCTCGGTGGCTTGAGAATGGACCTTCTGGAGGCCGTCGAGGAGGGACTGGTATTCGACGTCGAAGTCGACGAAACCGGACGTGGCTTGAGATTCGCGTAGGGCTCGGTCCGCGGCGTCGACGTTGCGTCGGAGCTCCGGGAGCGTTTCTTTGGCGAGGAACTCGAGCGCGCTGGATTGGAGCAATTGCGCGCGGCTGTTCGCATCGCCGAGGTAGACGTCGACCAGGGTGTTCGCCAGAATCGCCGAAAGTTCGGGGTTCGGGTGCACGAATCCGAGCTTGAGCAAGAAGCTGCCCCGAACCGGCTCGACCATGAGCCTGGCGTCCAAACCGACCGAGGCCGCTTCGCGATGGCGCTCGGGAACGGATTCGATGACTTTGCCGAGGAGCGCGGGGCTTCTCAGGATTTCCTGCTGAGTTCGGAAGTACTGCTCGTACATCGAGCCACCCGACCGTAGCGACTCGTCGGGGGAGGCCACGAGGGGCGCCTCGGGCCGAATCTCGAGAGTTGCCATGGCGAGGTATTCGACGGGAGCAACCGAGTAGGTGACGGCCGCGGTGACGAGCGACAGACCGAAGGCGACGGCCGAAGGAAGCGCATGTCGGCGAAGGACGCGAAGCACTTGCTCGATGGCCGGCTCGTCCGCAGCAGGCGGGGAAGGCCGAGGTTCGCGGGTCCCGCTACGGTCGCGTTCGATTGTCTCCGATTCCATCAGGGCAGCTTGAGGTTGAGCTTCAGAGGCTCGCCAGCATTGATCGTAATCGTTCGACTCACATCGATGCCGGCCTCTTCGTTCACGAGACGCACCTTGTGCTCACCGGCTCTCAGCCGGATCTTGGCCACCGGAGTCACTCCGTAAGGCTCCCCGTCGATCTCGATCTTGGCCCAAGGGTTCGTAGCGAGGGTGAACAAACCGTCCGCCGGCGGAGCCGCCGGCCGCTCGGTGGGGGCCGGCTTGGCTTCGACCGGCGCCTCGACGGGCTTCGACTCTACCTGGGCCAACTCGTCGGGTTTTTTTGCCTGATGAGTGGGTCGCGACGGGGAAGTGGATGCGACCGGCTCCGCGGTGAGGGACACCGCGATCTCTTTGGATTTGCCCCACTCGAGCGCCACGGGCGTCTTGCTCTCCTTGAAACCCACGAAGGTCACTCGAATCTCGTGAGCGCCGGCCGGAAGCTCCGACCATTTCAGCGGTGTGAGTCCGAGCTTGTGATCACCGACCCAAACCTCCGCGCCCGGTGGCGTCGAGGACACCTCGAGAGTAGCGACATCTCCGGCGAGCTGTCCGTCCACGATCGCGACGCCGTCTGCGGCCACCTCGATCTCGCCCCGAAACGTGCGCCCTCCGACTTCCGCAATCACGGCGTGAGGTCCCGCCGAGTACCCACTCGAGACCAGCGGCGTGATGCCTGAAACTGGTTTTCCGTCGATTTTGACGAGGGCTCCGGCCGGGCTCCGAATATCCACACTTCCGAACGTCTCGCTCGACTTGGGACGGTACAAAAACCCAGCCGAGAGGACCAGCGCGCCAACTCCGCCCGCGACGGCGGGCCATAGGCGCTTGGGGGCGCGACGGATGGCCGCGTCCGACGCGGTCAGCTCGGCGAGCGGAGAGCTGCCTGTGACTTCGTTTTTCTCGCGGACCAACACGTCCGACGCCACTCCGCGGACGAGGGTGTCGGGCGTTGCAGCTGCGCCGAGGTTTTCCGGGAGCAGGGTCGGATCGGTCACGATGGCGCGTGAGTCCTGGCCAGGGAACCCAACGAGTGAAATCAGAAAGTCTTCGCCTCCGCCGGCCTCCGCCGCTTCCTTCGAGCGGCTTCGAATGGCCTCGCCGATAGAGGTCTCGGCAAACGCTTGCACGTCCTGAGGCCCCGCATGACTCTTCAGGAAGGCATCCATCAGGTTCGCCGCATCCCGACACCGCTCGAAGCGATCGTCCTTCGACTTGGCGAGCATCCTTGTCACGATCTCGTCGAGCGCCTTGGGGATACTCGGTCGAAGCGCGGACGGAGCCTCGATCGACATGTCGAGCGCGTGCATCAGCGTCTCGATCTCGTTGCCTCGCATCTTCACGAGTCGTTCGCCGACGAGCATTTCCCAGAGGCACACGCCGAGCGCGTACTGGTCGGCGCGAGGATCGACGCGCTCCCCGGTGATCTGCTCCGGAGCCATATACTGAATTTTGCCCTTGATGGTTCCAGTCGCGGTCCGCGCGGAGAGTCTGTTTTCGGCGACCGCGATCCCGAAGTCGACGACCTTGGTCGTCCCCTCGAGCGTCACCATGATGTTGTGCGGACTGATGTCTCGGTGGACGATTCCGAGAGGCTTGCCGGTGTCATCGGTCGCGTTGTGGGCGTAGTCGAGCCCGAGCGCGGCGTCGCGAATGATCTTGACGGCGACTCCGATGGGCATCGCCACACCCTTGGCCTCCGCCTCCCGACCGAGGACTTGGAGGTTGTCGCCCTTGATGTACTCCATCGCGATCAGGTACGAGCCCTTCCAGCGCCCGACCTCGTAGATCGCGATGATGTTCGGGTGGCTCAGGGTAGCGGCCACGCGCGCTTCGTCGAGGAACATCTCGACCGCGCCGGCCCTCTCCGCCAAGCTCGGCAAGAGACTCTTGAGAATGACCAGGCGTTCGAAGACGCCGGTTTGCCTCGCCAGGAAAATCTCACCCATCCCGCCGACGGCGAGCCTCCGGATGACTTCGTATTTGTCGAATATGAGCGTCGACACCTTGGCTACCTTAAGGGCACGGCCCCGATGTCCGTATCGGGGAGGTCGCTGGATCGGCCGGCGAGGAACGCGATACTCACCGCGAGGGCCGCGGAGCCCACGCCCACGGCGGTCCAAAAAGCGGCTCGCTCATAAAAAGGAGTAGGGTCAGTCATCTCACCCGCGAGGACCTCGAGCTTTCGAGGAAAGTCGGCAGAGGCGAGCTCTACCAGCGTCTGGCCATTTTCGTCGGCGCTCGTGACGTAGTGTTCGAGCACGAACCCAGACTCGCTGGAGGTGAGCTCTGGAGGGATCGTGCCCGTCCAGCGTCCATCGGAGTGACGTTCGAGCGCGATGGCCGACCAGCTCCTGCCCCCCTCGCGGCGGTATCGAACCCTCATGTCGCGAACGACGCCTTTGGGATCTTTCAACATGAGCTCGAAGGTAATGGGCACGCCGCCCTCTTCGATCTCAGGCAATTCGCCGGAGATGGCCAGGGTCTTCAAGGTTTTTTGACGTTCGATCTCTTTCATTTGCTCTGCGATGGCGCGTTCCTCGACCTGCACTTTGCGAAAAACGCCGATGATTTTCGGGCTGGTTCCGGGAGGGAGGTCGAATGCCGGTCGTTCGCGAAGAAGCTGTCTGAAAGGCTTCTCTGCGTCGACGGAGTTGCCGAGGATCGCCAGCGAGCTTCCTTCGAGCTGGAGCGCCTCGAGGCGCTGCGCGCCTGTGGCTTGCGGGGAAGTAAGCAGTCTTCGCGTGAGCGGAAGCACCGCGTCGTACTCGAGACCTTCATAAGCCTCTCGCGCACCCTTCAGGAGATCCTCCGGCTGATCGCGCGGCGAAGCCGTCTGCGCGACGCAGAGGAGGAACACGGCCGCGAGCATCGTCTCGAACTATGACCGAGGAGTTCGGGCAAAATCAACATGAGGTCGCGCTCAGGGCTTGCGGGGACCCGCCCATGCTTGCAGGATGGCGCCTGGCTTGCGAATTTCGGCGCTCTTGTTGGCCTTCCTGATTTCGTGCCGTTCCGAGACGTACGTCGTCATCTCGGTCGAAGACCCAGCTGGTGCAGCAACGGGAACGGACTCGATCGCGGTGGGGTCGAAGCCCGAAGCGCTCTCCGAGATACGATCGATTCCGGCGCGATTTCCAGTCACTTTCGCCTTGACTGTATCCGAGACGACGACTTCGAGCGTCTGGGTGGAAGCGCGCGTGGGTGTGAAATCTATCGCGCGAGGGCGGGCGTACGTCGATTTCTCGACGCAACAGGGCGCGACCCTCTCCGTCGTGCTCCGAAGGTTTTGTTTCGACCCCTCGGAGTGCGACGACGGAGTCTGGTGCAACGGCAAAGAGAGCTGTGAGGATCGGATGTGCGGGTCCGCAAAGCCCCCGTGTGAGGAGCTCCCGCTTTGCTCGGTGTCGGCGCTTTGCCGAGAAGAGTTGGACGTTTGTGATTTCGAACCTTCCCCCGAGTTCTTCGACGACAATCCGTGCACGACGGATGAGTGTGGCGCCGACGGTAAACCGATTCACGAAGCGTCAGCCGACCTGGAAGGAGCGCTTTGTACGACGGGCGCTCGCGAGCCTGGAGTGTGTACGGGCACGGTCTGCGCGATCTCCACTTGCGGAGACCTAATCGTCGACTCCCGGTCCGAGGAGTGTGACGCAGAGGCCGCCTGCGTCGGGTGCAAACACGAGACTCTGTTGGTGAGCGCCTCCTCCAATGGCGCGGCGGGCAACGGCGCGTCTCGCACGTCGGCGTTGTCGCTTTCGGGCGAAGTGGCTCTTTTCACGTCTCGGGCCTCGAATTTCGACACGGCGGTCGACGATAAGCTCGACCTATTCCTCCACGATCGAAAGGCCGGCACGACCGAACGAATCACCGTCGGGCTGAACGGGGGGCCCGCGAACGGTGATGTCGTGGATTCGGTGGGTTCGCTCGCAGTGTCACCCGACGGTGTGTCTCTCGTGTTTGCCTCGGCGGCCAGCAATCTCGTCCCAGGAGACCGCAATGGCGTGGTGGACGTGTTCCTCAAAGATCGGGAAGGCCAACTCACCGAGCGCGTCAGCGGCCTGCCGAATGGGGAGGAGGCCAATGGTCCGAGCTACGAGGTCGACGTGAGCTCCGATGGGAAATTCGTCGCCTTCGTCTCCGAGGCTACGAATTTCCGGGCGGATGAAGACGCCTTGCCCAACGTCTTCGTGCGAGATCGCACCGAGGACACCCTCTCGCGGCTTGGGTCTGGGTTTGGAGACGGTCGGCGACCGAGCATTTCCGGTTCTGGCCAGCTCGTGGTCTGGGATTCGAGCGACGGAGGTCGGCGGGTCGTGTTGGTCAGCGACGTTTCTTCGGGCATGACGGAGGTCGTCAGTCGTCGCCCTGACGGCGGTGCCTCCGAAGGTGACTCTTGGGACCCGGATATTGGGCTGGATGGGACCGTGATCGCGTTCGTTTCCAATGCGAGGGACCTCGACCCGGCGTGCGTCGACGGTCGGGAGCATGTCTTCACGTTCGAGCGCGCCAGTGGGCTCATCAAGTGCGCCACCACCAGCGCCTGCACGGAGCCAAGCCTGTCGGCAGATGGGCGTCGCCTGGTCTGCGCGTCGGCGCAAGGCGTCCTCGTCATCGACTCGACCGGACGCGAAATTTCCATTTCTGGAGCGCACTCTCCTTCGATCGACCCGTCCGGTGAGTTCGTGTCGTACTCAGCCGACCGCACCGGGACTCCGGACGTATTCGTTCGCGCGCTGGCGGAGTGAGCTAGCTTCCTGAGTCGGAAGCCACGGGCGGCGACGGGCCGATCGTGGACGGCCCGGCTCCGCCTGCGCCATCGGGCAGAACGACCGTGGGCGGCGCCACGACCCGCCCTCCGGTGCCCGAGCTCGATTCGCCGGGCGAATCATCAGACCCTTCCGCTTCGGACGACTCTCCGGATCGCTGGCCACCTTCCGTTCGCGACTGACGCTGGCCCGACGAGCCGGCCTGCCCGACGCGACCGCGCGGGGGCGTGATGCCAGTCCGCAGGGACCTGGATTCGATACGTATGTCTTGGCTCAGCTCGAATCCTGCGGGGACCACGGTGACCTCAACCGGGCTCGGAAGCCCGACGATCTCGTCCTTGTGGTCACCCCGCAAATAAATCGTGCCCCGCTTTGGCCGCACCAATCGGAAGCCGATCATCGTTCGAACGAGGCGGATTCCTGGGCCGAGGTATACGAAGCGCTCGTCGTCGGTGACTTTGACCGCGACGATTCCGTCGAGGGGCTTGACGTCGGTCCGAGAGATGAGCACCGAGGCGGGCCCGACCTGTTTCATCACGGGCTTGGGCGAGCGAATCACTTCCTCGTCCACCAACACGCCATCGTCCAACAACCGAAGGGGCGCGGCGAGGAGGAGCGCGAGCAGAGCGGTCACCGGCCGAGTGTGCTCTCGCGGTTCGGTTGGAGTCAAATTCCGTCGGGCTCAAATCGGAGCGGTTTCCGAGGAGAACGGCCGTCGTTCAGAACGGCAACTCGTTCATTACGGCTCGTTCAGAACGGCAGCTCGGTCACGCCGGCCGGAAGAGTCATCGAGACGTGGTCGAGATTACGGACGTTGGCCAACAGCTTGATGGATCGCAGCAGCTCCGATCGCAGCAGCTCCGAGGCCGCTGCTGGGTCTTCGGAGAGACTCAAGCCGAGCACGTGTCGAGCCACCAGCCCATCCGTCGCACGAAATTCCGTCGTGCGAACTGCGAGCCCGATGAGTCCATTGTTCGTGATGGCAAAGCGGGTCAAATCCACATTCGAGCCTTCGCCTGCGACGAGGCCCACAGAGGGGCAGGGGCTGGACTCGCAGGCTTCGGGTATGGTCCCCGAGACCCGAAGGTCCGACAACTCGAGGGAGCCATCGATGATTTCGACGCCGATCCGACTCGCGTCCGTGATTTCGATCCGAGCCCCTTCGGCCGTCGCATGGTCGAGGACAGCTAGCCCGACTCCAGGCCCAAAGAGGAGTGCATCTTCGAGTGACAGCGAGGAGCCGACGCCGAACGTGGCCGCGCCAGCACCGCGCTCTCGAAAATTCGAGCCATGAAGTCGAGATACTCGGGCCTGTCCACCCTGGTGAATGCTGAGCGGGCTCGAGTCGAGGGTCACGTCTCGAGCGACGAGGAGCGTTCCGACGTGCCGGACGCGGAGCCCCGCCCCGGAAGCGCCCGCGATGCTGACTCGAGAGAGCTCGAGCGTGGCCTCGTCTTCGACGTCCACACCGATCAATCCTCGAGAGGAGCTCGGCAGGTCCAGATCGACGAGCCAACCACGGGTGCCTCGACCCGAAAACGAGATCGGCGCGACCCAATCATGACTGGCCAATCTCGCGCCGTGGACCTGGCTGCCGGACGACACACTCAAAAGGTACGCTTTGTCCCGAACGACGATGTCGTCGACCAAGGCGACCGCTCCATCGATGAGTTGAATGGCCGCGGCGGGTCGGAGCGGTGATCCGCCTCGGAGCTCGAGCTCTGCGCGATGAAGCTCGACATCCGACCCACGGGCGAAGATGCCAAAGGCGACCTCGAGCGACATTTCGGGGCGTGCGGTCGCCAAGCGGAGGTCGGTCGCGTACATCGCGGCGCCGTCGAGGATGGCGAGGCCGCCTAGCGTGTTGCCAAGGCTCACGCGCGCAGCAAAGAGCCTTCCGCCTCGCTCGACGTCGATGGCCAGCGGGCTCCGCGGCTCCAGCACGACGTCCTCGAGCGATAGACGACCATCGGTGGTGACGATCGCGCCGAGCTCCGACGTTTTCTCGATGTGCGCTCGTCGCAAAGTCACGACCGACTCATTGGCGACCTCGATCCCGCGGGGTGAGTCTCGAACGAGCACGTCCTCCAAAGTTGCAGCAGTCCCTGCGCCCGTGGCGAAGATGGCTTTGCCGGCGTTCGATTCGAAGGCCAAACGGGAAGCTGCCAGCCTGGACCCATCTGCGATGTAGAGGGCTACGGCGTTCGTGGCCGTCCGAGTTGCGGCTATCCATGTATCAGCCATCGTGACGGTCGACGATCGAATCAGGGCGGCGAGCCCATGAGAAGCACCGATCTCGACCCGGGAGAACTCACCCGTCGCCTCGCGCACGACCACGCCGGTGCCCAGCTCGTTCGTGACTCGAACCTGGTGGAGACGCAGAAAAGCTCCAGTCTCGGCCACGAGGCCTCCTCCGATCACTTCGGAATCGTCGAGGGTCAAACGAGCAAACTCACCGGTGATTCGAGCGCCGCCGATCACCGTGAGATCTTTGACTGTGGCCGATCCCAAGACCGTGAGGGCCGTTCGTCCAAGAGCGGGCTCGATGAAGGTTTGGGCTGCGCAGGCGCCAAATAGGGACACGCTCGAGGTGACCACGATCGACTCGTGATATCGGCCTTCGGCGACAAAGATCGCCGCGCCCGGGAGAGCGACCGCGAGCGCAGCATGGAGCGTCGGAAATGGGCGGGCTCGAGTGCCGTCCCCGGCCTCGGTGCTGGAGGCCACGTATAACGCAAATCCAGGTGGCAATTCCGCGGCGGTCTCGCACGGGCGGCGCGAAATACAACCGCCCGGGACCCGAAGCTGATCGGTCGTGCAAGGCGGGTCCGGAGAGGGATCGCAGGACGCGCTCGACGTGTCGGTGGTCCGAGCGGTCCAGCCCGGAGGGCAGTCCCAATTCGGAGCGCGAGCTTCGACGATGGGGTTCGGGAGCGCGGGCGCCTCGGGCGGAGATACGCCGTCAATCACGGCTCGATCAGGTCCCGGCGCCGCGTCGAGAGGCTCACCGGCGTCAGGTTCGGGGGGCTCGATGGGTTCGCCGTCGCAGCCTCCTAGCACTGCGAGCAGCATGAGAACGAGGACGACTCTCATACCGAGAAGATCAAACCTACGCGAAGCAAGAAATTCTGGTAAGCGCCTGCGCCGGTGACGACCTCCACGCTGCTCGTCCTGAACGAGGGGCGAAGGTCGACGGTGATGGCTTGGCTCAACGCGATTCGAGCGGAGGCCGAGAGGGAGACGTAGTAACGAGACGCATCTTGCTCGGGCTCCAGGCGGTCGACCTGAGAGCGGAAGCCGAGTGTGACGTCGGGGGTCGCTCGATATTCGGCCAGCAGGAGCGTCTGAGTTGCAGTGGCAAAAGACGAGTCGCCGGCACCGAAGGTCGTGCGCTGTCCGACGTCGAGGGTGAGTGTGAGGTCGGACGTGGGCTCGTAGCGCGCCCTGCCCTCGAAGCCGAGCTTGGCGGCGTTGCCTGGCTCGCCCGTGATCGGCTCGGGGTCGGACTCGAGGGCCACGCCTCCGACGGAGGCCGACAAGACCAAATTCCGTCCGAGCGCGCCTCGGACTCCGGCCCTCAGAGCAAATCCATCGGCGTCGGGAGTATCGCCAAAGTACTGAAAGCCCAAGATGCTCGCGTCAGCAGTGACCTCGAAGAACGGCAATACCTCGACGGCCAAGAGCAACTGACTTCTGTGGTTGAAGTTGTTGCGCTCGGTGCCAAAGAAGTCATCAGTGAACACGACGACCTGAATACTGGATGTGAGCTCGAGCTTGAAAGGGTGCAGATTCACCGACGCGCGCGGCATGAAGTCGTTGGCGACCCGACGGGCAACGTTTACGAACACTACGTCGACCGGGTCGACCTCTCGACGGACCACGTCCGAGAGTTGAAGACTAAAACTCGGGCCGGCGACTCCAACTCGTAACAAGGCTCGCTCCTCGTCCGAAGACGAAGCTCGTGCGTTGAGATACGCGCTGTAGTTGGCCATTGCGGCGGTCATGAAATCGATGGTGGAGGTCGCGAGCTCGAACGACCCCTGTGCCCATCCGACGAGCGACGAGTCAGACTGGGCCGTCGCGTTCAGGAAGACGTTGTCAGTGAACGCGTACTCAGCGCCCGCTCTGAAGGACGCTCGCGCCGAACGAGACAGAGTAGGACCGTCCGCGGATGCCATGTTGCCACGGTTCTGGTCGAGCCAGTCTGTCCCAATCGTTTGCCCGCGAGCGATTTCCGAATCGGCCAACGCGGCGCAAAAGGTCAGGCCGAAGACGAATTTCCACGCGCCTCCTGAGAACGATGGCACGGTGGAGCGAGGCTACCGCGGACCCATCGAGGAGTCAATGAAGGCCGCAGTTCTGCGGTTCTGCGGTTCTGCGGTCCTACGAGCTATCGCAGCTCCTTCGGCCGGGCCAAGGTCATGGCTCTTTTGCGTTGAGCCTTCCGATGAGAACTGAGATCGTTCGAGCGAGTGCTCACGTGAAGCGCGTGCTCGTTCGACCGATTCTCGTTTGGGTGGTTTTGGCATCGACCCATGCGCTCTGTTGCGTGCTCCTCGAGTCCTGTGCATCGAGCCTTCCGCCTGTTGCTCAGGATGGGCTCATCAAGGTGCCGAACCCACCGCCGGCCCGAGACACCGGGCCGCTCCTGTTGCCTGACGCGAGCTTCACGGAGCAGCCCCTGGTGCAAGGTGACCTCGTTCGTCTGCGTGTGTACCAACAGCCCGACCTCGACCTCGACAGCCGAATTCGGGCCGACGGCACGATCTCCGTGCCACTCATCGGGTCGATCCAAGCCGCCGGACAAACGATTCCTGGGCTCGAAGAGACGATCCGCTCACGACTTGCTGCTGATTTTCTTCGCGACCCCCACGTAGCGGTCTCCGTCGTCGAGTACGCGCGACGCAAGCTCTACGTGCTCGGTGCGGTTCAGCGGCCAGGGGGCCACCAGGTGTCTCCGAGCGAGCGGCTCACTTTGTTGCAGCTCGTGTCCGCGGCCGGCGGGCTCACGGAGCACGCGACGAAGGAGGACGTGTTGATCGTTCGGCGAACGCCGACCGGCGAGCGATCGGTGAGTCGTGTGTCGCTGGTCTCGGTGGAATCTGCGCTCGCACACGGAGACGGTGGAGCGGATCCGGAGCTCGGCCCCGAAGACCTCGTGATCGTCGGGAGCAAGACACGTGTCGTCTACGTGCTCGGCGCGGTCGGTTCTCCCGGAGCGGTGGAGCTGCCTTCGGGCGTGCCGCTCACGGTGTCGATGGCGATCAGCAAAGCTGGGAGCTTCTCGAAGTTTGCGGCCACCGGGAGCATTCAGGTGCTGCGACAATCGCCCGAAGGTCCCGCCAAGATCGGCGTGGACCTCGACGCCGTCGTCGCCGGAGATCTCTCGCGGGACGTGGCCGTGGAGTCCGGCGACGTCATCTGGGTTCCGGAGCGCGGACTTTTCTGAGTACGTCCAACTCACTCAGCGCCCCGGCGTGTCCTGAGTCCCGCGACAGTATCCGGTGCAATTCCGTTTCCGCTCCGACCAAGTCACCCTTCCGAGCGAGCAGGCGAGCCAAGAGCAACCGATTGGCGGAGTCTTCAGGTCGAAGAGCGAGCGCGGCGCGAAGGTCGGACTCGGCCAAGTCGAGCTGATCGAGGGACGAAGCGAGCGAAGCTCTCGCGACTCTTGCGGGGAGCGACTTGGGCTCGAGCTCGATCCATCGAGAGTATGAGTCGAGCGCGTCCAGGCGCATGAAGAGTCGTTCTCGAAGGCGGCCCAGCAGCTGGTGTCTCTCTGGACGCCAAGGCTCTTCGTTGGCCGCCTCGAGGGCAAAAGGGAGCGCGCGATCGAGGGCGTCGAGGCGCTCCCAGGCGAGCGCGGCGGCGGCGAGCGCGGAGCCCCGACTCATCACGCGAGCTGACCTGGTCGAGGGTTTGGGCAGGGCCGAAGGTTCGGGCAGGGCCAGCCGACGTTCCCTGATCTTTGCCTCGAGGCCTCCGAGGTCGGCCTGCCCGAGCTCCGCGGCGAAGGCGTCGTATGCGGAGAGAGTTTGCTCGGGGGTGATTTCGTCGAAACGGATCGCGTCGAACGTGGCCATCGCGTCCTCCCACTCCCCCCTTCGGGCCAGGTACGCCGCGAAGTAGGTCCTAGGGATCGGCGTGAGAGGTACCAGGCGTGCTCGATCCTCGATGCTGAGTCGCGAGACTGTGTCGTTTCCTAGGACCGCGGCGATTCGATGGGGCGCGTGAAGAAAGCGGGGCTTCAGGACTCTGGTGGCACGGTCGAGCGCTCCGAGGCCAATGAGCCGCAGGGCCACTGCCTCGGCCAGGCCCCCGTGGGCCGGCCAGAGCGCGGAGGCCCGCTCGAAGCGTTCGCTTGCCGTGTCGCGGTCCCCACGTCTCTCGGCGGTAGCCGCGCTCGCGAACGCCGCCTCTACGGCGAAGGGGGAGAGTCGAAGCGCGCGAGCGGCGTCGGACTCGGAGAAGTCTTCGCGCGGGCGAGGAATCGAGTACAGCGCCAGCCCGAACAACGCCGACGAGACAACCGCGGAGCTCAACAGTGCGAGAGTCCGTGCGAAAGTCCAGCCCTCTGCTCGCTGGCAACCTTCGACCGACAAAGTCATCAGCGACGCGACCAGAATGCCGATCGCCGTGATTTGCCAGTCGAAGTCGACGCAAGCGTGGACCGCTGAACAAGTCAGCGCTCCCACGAGGTCGGGCGCCACTTTCCGCGAGGAGGTGCGCAGGACGAGGCGCAGCCAGGACAGCCCGAAGAGAGTTGCTCCCAGCGCCCCGACGACTCCGGTCTCGAAAAGCAGGTTCAGGAATTCATTGTGGGGATGTAACACGGAGAGGTCGGTGCCTTCCGGCGCGAAAGGTCGAAAAGCGTATCGGAACGCGCCCAGGCCGAATCCGAGGACGGGTTGGCGTTCGAGGCCCGCGAGCGACGCCGACCAGAAGCTCATTCTCCCGGCCATCGAATCGGCCAAGTCGCGACCGAGGAACGCAACACTCGCGGCCACGGCCCCCGCGCCTAGGGCGACGCCCGCCGCGCGATGCCGAACCACGACGGAGACCGATATTCCCACTCCTGCCGCGGCGATCGCGCCTCGAGAGTGAGTCGCCAAGAGCGCTGCTAGGCAGACCAACGCGGGGAGAAGCCAGGTGATTCTCCGTTCGGCCAACGCGCGGTCGAAGGCGAGCACGCAGCCGACGGCCACGAATCCTCCGAAGGAGTTTGGATTGACGAAGGTCGCGCTAGCTTCGGCCGCGATTCTCTTACCGTAAAACGGGATTGTCTCGAACCCCAGTGACCACTGAAGCAGCCCGTACAATCCAAGCGCGGCAACGACTATCACGAACGCGCGGATCAGGGTCGAGCGTTGGATTCCGGCGGCGACGAGCGTGTGAACGACGAGGGCGGCCAAGGCGTAGGTGTGCCACTGCGACAGCGCTCGCATCGTCGACACGAGATCGGCCGTGCCCGGCGCGGCGACCGAGACGCCGAAGGCTCGTCGCGCTTCTCGAGTGAAGTCGAACAAGCCGAGATCGACAGGAAGGAGTTGGAGGAGCGCGATCAGATCGAGGAATGCGATCGCACGGACCAGCCCGAGCGGCGCACCCAGATCCCGGCCTCGCCACACGACGCAGCCGACCCCGAGGCCCAGGAAGACGATCCCACAAACCCAGATCGCGCGGGGCGAGGCGGCGCCTTGAAAGACGAGGGCCCCCACCCAGCTCGCGAAGAACGCCGAGAGGGCGCCCGCCCGAACACTGGAGGCGCCAACGGCCATTCAGAAGCCCGTCCTACACGCTGCTCCGGTACTCATCAATCCACCCCTTCGGGATACACTCGTAACTCCCGAGCGACGCGCTTGGTCCGAACGGACGGGCCAGCAGGTTGAAGAAGTCGACTTCGGCCGCCGCGACGCCCTACGTGATCGGCATGGACAATCGGGCACGGGCGCGGACGGGCACGGGCACGTCATGAGTTTCGGAGCCTTTTTCAGCGACCTGCTAGCTCACGTCGACGAGCGACCTCACCATCCGATCCAAACGAATGAGATCTCTCGCGACCTCGCGCACTCGTTTTTTGGTCATGCTCTCGATCGCGCCAGCATACTTCGCGAACTCATCGTAGCCGATCCCGTAGCACTCGTTGATGGCCATGGTGGCGGCCCGAGCGCTGGTCCGTTGGAGCCCGATCTCGTGGGCGCCGATGAGATATCGCTTGGCCCGTTCGAGCTCCACGTCGTCCACGTCGGTTTCGAGCACTTTCGTGAGCTCCTTGATGAGTCCGTCCTCGGCCACCTTCACCTTCTCCGGCGCGGTCCCGATGTAGACGGCGAAGTAACCGGGGTGAAGACCTTCCATACTCGTCGCGGTGACGGAGTAGGCGAGTGACTGCTTGTCGCGGAGCTCCAGAAAGAGTCTTCCGCCCTGGCCCGCCAAGATGCTCGACAGGACCTCGAGGGCAAAGCGCCGGTCGTCGGACATCGACAACCCGGGAAAGCCGAGCGCGAGGTGAGCTTGAGACTTCTCTTTGGCGACCCGAGCGCTCCTCGGAGCGCTGATTTGCGACTCGAGGCTCGGGAGCACGATTTGTTTGGCGTTCGGGTCGGGCCTTCGGCCTCCCGCCAGCCGCTCGAATCGGTCGATGGTGTCGGACACGTCGACCGCCCCGACGACCGCGAAGGTGAGCCGGTCCGGTCGAAGCTGGCTGTGATACGCGGCGAGAATGGCTCCTCGGTCGAGGGCCTCGACACTCTCCTTGGTGCCGACGTTCTGCATTCGATACGGATGCCGACTCCATAAGGTCGCGGCGAGTTGGTCGAAGCACACGGTGCTCAGGCTGTCTTGGCGCGAGGCGATGTCTTCGATCTGCGTCTTCTTCTCGAGCTCGATTTCTTCCGCGGGGAAGCTCGGCTCGAACAGACACTGCATGAAGATCTCGAGCCCGCGAGCGTAGCGATCGGCGAGGAAGGTCCCGGCCACGCCGAGTGAGTTCTTGCCGGAGATTCCGCCGAGGCCACCCGCCATCGCGTCGATCTCCTCGGAGATTTGCTCGGCGGTCATGGACTGAGTGCCGCGAACGAGGAGCTCACCGACGAGGTGACTCACCCCGTTGTTTTTTTCGTCCTCCGCGAGCAACCCACCGACGGCGACTGCCCGGACACTCACGATCGGCGCGGCCCGATCCTCGCGAACCAAGAGAGTCGCTCCGTTGCCGAGGGTGACCTTGGCGACGGACTCCGCGCCCAGCGTGAAGCTCCGCTTGGCGTAGGTTTTTTCGAGCGACTTCTCCACGTCGTCAGCGATCTCCGCCACTCGCTCCGGTGAGAGTCGTCCTTCGAGGGCCTTGGGCATCAGGGCCGAGAAAGTCATGGACTCGGTTCGCAGGTACCGCTCGGCGACCCTTCGAACCTCTTCACGGGTGGCCTGCTTCACGTGATCGAGATAGGTGGCCTCGTAGCTCGCGTCTCCTCCGAGGAACTCGAACATGCCGATCCTCGCCGCGATCCCTTGGACGGTTTCCTTCTGGTGAATGGCTTCGGAGAGGAGGATCGTGCGCGCTTTTTCGATCTCGGCGTCCACCGGGGGCTCGTAGCGGAGTCGGTAGGTCTCTTCGAGCAACGCCCGAAAGGCCTCTTCGACCTGGTCGCCATGTACGTTTGCGCCGACCATGACCAAGCCCGGATCGAGGGGCGTGTAGTCGTACGCGTAGCAGTCGTTCACGAGCTTCTTGTCGCGTTTGACGGTGCGGTACAGCCGCGAGCTGTCGCCGCTTCCGAGCAAGATGGAGAGCACGTCGAGCGCGGCGGCGTCGCGGTTTTGAAACGCGACGCCATGCCAGCCGAACCCGAGGTGAGACTCCTGAACTTCCTGAAAGGCGGTGACGGTCGCGAGCTTGTTGGCCCGTGGCTCTAGCGCCCGAGCGTGTCGCGGTATGGGCGCGCTCGTCGTGTCCACGAAGAGCTTTTCGGCCTGCGAGAGGATCGCGTCCGTTTTGACGTCACCGGTGACCACGAGGGTCATGTTCGCGGGGCGATACCAACGCCGATAAAAGTCCAAGATCATGTTCCGATCGAAAGCCTTGATCGTCTCCTCGTAGCCGATCACCGGGCGACGATACGGGTGCACTCGAAAGGCCTCGCGAAACAGGTTCTCGCTCATCACGCGGGCAGGCGTGTCCTTGCCGCGCCGGACCTCTTCGAGGACGACCTCGAGCTCTTTTTTGAGCTCGTCGGGATCGAACTTCGAGTGCTGAACCGCGTCGGCGAGGATGTCGAGGCCCACCGAGGCTTCGCGGCTCGCGATGGTCACGTAATAAACGGTCTGGTCGTAGCTCGTGTACGCGTTGATGTCCCCGCCGGCCGCTTCGATCTCCGCGGCGATCTCTCCGACGCCGCGCCGGTCGGTGCCTTTGAACAACATGTGTTCGTGTACGTGCGCCAGGCCCGCTTCGGGCTCGCTCTCGTCTGCCGATCCGACGCGAACCCAGACCTGCATCGAGGCCACTTTGGACGCGTGATTTTCTTCGACGACGACGGTGAGCCCGTTGGCGAGCTTGGTCTTGAGCATCCACTGATGGGGCCCGTTCTCGGGCCCGTGGTCAAGAGCAGCCGCCGCCGCGATCCGCGCGGGATCGCGGCAGGTACGGCGTCCGCTCGAATTCCCGCTACTCTGGTCAGGCGCGATCGACCGCAGCGTTCCAGCGTTTGATGAGCGCCTGCGAGCGTTCGCGGTCCGCTGGGAGGAACTTTTTGTCCTCCCGCCAGGCGTCTCGAATCGCCTGCTTCGACGAAAACGTCCCGACGCCGAGCCCAGCGAGGAAGGCCGCGCCGGCTGCAGTGGTCTCGAGCATGTGCGGTCGCACGACGGGTTGCTCGATGAGATCTGCCTGCGTCTGCATCAACAGATCGTTGGCCGCGGCGCCGCCGTCGACCTTCAAGCTTCGGAGCGCGCCGGCGTCTTTGCGCAACGCATCGAGCACTTCGAAGACGGAGAGCGCCACGCCCTCGAGCGTCGCGCGTGCGATGTGGCCTCGGTTCGTGTCACGCGTGATGCCCGTGATGAGGCCGCGGGCCCCTGCGCGCCAATGGGGTGCGCCCAGCCCGGTGAGCGCGGGGACGAAGACGACGTCTCCGGAGCTGTCGACTGTGCGTGCCAGAGACTCGACCTCGCTCGAGCTCTGAATGATCCCGAGCCCATCTCGGAGCCACTGCACGGCGGCGCCCGCGATGAACACCGAACCCTCGAGCGCGTACTCGATCGGACCGTCAGGGCCGAGCTTCCAGGCGCACGTCGTCAGCAAGTTGTGCTTCGAGCGCGCGAGCCGCGTGCCCGTGTTCAAGAGCAAGAACGCGCCCGTGCCATACGTGCACTTGGCGTCGCCTTCGTCGAAGCACGCCTGACCGAACAACGCGGCTTGTTGATCGCCCGCAATTCCCGCGATGGGAATGCCGTCAGGAAGGCTCGGGACCCCACGCGTGAGCCCATAGATCTCGGAGGAAGATCGGATCTCCGGCAAGACCGCGCGAGGGACCCGAAAGATTTCCAAGAGCTCGTCATCCCACGCGCCTGTCGAGAGTGAAAACAGCGACGTTCGCGAAGCGTTGGACACGTCCGTGGCGTGGACCGAGCCGCCCGTGAGTCGCCAGAGCAAGAAGGTGTCGATGTTGCCGGCGATGATTTCTTTCCGCTCTGCGCGAAGGCGCGCGCGCTCCACGTGGTCGAGCAGCCAGGCGATCTTGGTCGCAGAAAAATACGGGTCGAGCACGAGCCCCGTTCGCTCGCGAACGATCGCTTCGTGCCCCTTCTCTCTCAAGCTCGCGCAAATGTCGGAGGTACGTCGGCACTGCCAGACGATCGCGTTGTGAATGGGCTGTCCGGTCTTGGCGTCCCAAAGACCCACCGTCTCGCGCTGGTTCGTGATGCCGATCCCCTTGATGCGCTTGGGATCGAGCGCGAGCTTGGCCAAGAGCGCGCCGAGCGTGTCCGTCGTCGAGCGCCAAATATCCTCGAGGTCGTGCTCCACCCAACCCGGCTTCGGGAAGATCTGACGAAACTCCTTGGTGTGTCGGCCGAGGACGCCGAGGTCCTTCGACATGGCGAGCACCGTCGTGCCCGTCGTGCCCTGGTCGATCGCGAGAATCACATCACTCGACATGGCCCGCGAACCTAGCTGGATCGCTCGTTCTGCAAAAGTGCCGGCGCGTCATTGCGTTCAGAGGTCCTCTGAGCACGCTTCCTCACGTCGCCTCCGATCAGTTCGTGTAGGCTGGTCGGAGATGCTCAAACGCTCGGTCTTCGCGCTCGCGCTCACGATCTCGTGTGGCGAAAGCGTCGGCGAGGATGGCACCGATCTGCCCTTTCCGTACGAGGCGCTCCGCGGTGGCTTTGTCTTCTCTACGCGCGCAATCGTGGGTAGCGCCGGCTACGATCTGTACTGGGCTCCGGTGCCCGATGGAGCTTCCGTCGACAGCGTCCCCGCCGAGCGACTCACCGACAGCAGCGAGAACGATTGGCAGCCGTCCGCGGCTCTGGCTGGCAGGGGCCTCGCCTTTGCTCGCGACTCCGGCATCCACGTGATCAGCTCGTCGGGCCGCATCAAACGAATCTCTGATACGACCGACACCCCGTTCGTCGATTCGCTGCCCTCGGTCTCGCCCGAGGCAGACCGGGTGGCGTGGGTGCGCGAAGACTCCTCACGGCCCATCGGCGATTCCGGGTACTTCGAATCCTTCGTCATGATGGCTGCGTTCGACGGCACGCAAATGCGCGAGGTTCAACCCACTCGCGGCTTGATCCAGGACGCACCCGTCTTCGACCCAGATCCCAAACGCGCTCGACTCGCCTGGAGCGAGTTCGATCCCACGAGCATCGTGGCGGCGTTCGGGCCCCGCAACTACGGCATCTTCGTCTACGACTATGTCGCCGAGTCAGGAGACTACGTGTGCCAGTCCGTCGACGGCATCACGCCTGGCGCCGGCGCCGTGACGCCGTCTCCCGACCAGCGCAGCTATCGCTGCTTCGCCCAGCACCTCGCTTGGCCGGTCCCCGACACGATCGTCACCGGCCAAGATCTCCTCGAAATCAGCACGACCGGGGGCTCGCTCGCCTCGACGCTCTCCATGATCCTCGAGTCGATCGGCGCCCAGCAGGCAGGCTATCCGTTCGTGGACCCTCGTCGGGATGGCTTCCATGCTGCCTTTCCGATCTCTGTGAGCTTCTCGAACGACGCGCGCCAGCTCTTCCTCTTCGACGGTGTCGTCGGATCGGTCGAAGGCGACGATCCAACGCTCGCCTTCTTCGGCGCTCGTTATGACGGCGGCGGTCTCTTTCGGGTGCGTGTGGCGGGCCAGACCCAGGACGTCGACACGATCAGCACTCGGGAATACTTCCTGTCCGTGGCCACGCCGACCATCATTCCCAGCTTTTAGATGACGGGTTTTTGAGGACACGTTAAGAGTTAACTCCAGCATCCCGACCCGTCGGTTCAAGGATCCGAAGCCGAGATCTCGTCGTTTCTCGGCAGTCGCGGTATTGCGGGACAGAGGATTCCGGCGAGGGCTCCCTCCCCTTGCCGAGAAGAACGGCCATCGTGGCGGCGAAGCAAGAGGCCAAGGCTAAGATTGCCAAGAACGCCGGCTTCCCGCGCCCGTTCGGTCCCTACCTGCTCGAGAAGAATTTGTCGCGGGGTGGCATGGGCGAGGTTTTCCTCGCCGTGCCTCGCGGCGTTCGGCGTCGATGTGTCATCAAGACGATTCGCACGGATCTGACGGGAGACGAGGAGTTCGTCGGTCGGTTCACGGACGAAGCGAAGATCATGGTTCGCATCGTCCACGACAACATCATTCGCGTGTTCGACTGCGGGAAGATCGGGCCCGAGTTCTACATCGCGATGGAGTACGTGCACGGGCGCGACCTGGGAGACGTGCTCGACCGTGCGTTCGAGCGGGGACAGCCGCTGCCCAAGGAGCTCGGCCTCTACATCACGCAGGGGCTCGTGCGCGGGCTCGATTACGCCCACAACCTCAAGGACGAGCGCGGTCGGCCGATGAACTTGGTTCACCGGGACATCTCGCCGCAGAACGTGCTCGTCGGGTTCGACGGCTCGATCAAGTTGATCGATTTTGGGCTAGCGCGAACGGAGCTTCTACCTGCGCGCACGCAAGGAGCGCTGGCGGTTGGCAAGTATGGCTACATGCCGCCGGAGCAAGCGCGTCACGAGAAGATCGATGGTCGCGCGGACATCTACGCCGCTGGCGTGATGTTGTTCGAAGTCTTCACCGGTGACCGGCTCGTCGACGAGCAAGATCAAGCGACGTTGTGGAGCCGCGTGCTCAACCCGAATCACCGGCCTCCGAGCGCTTCGTACCCGGGCGTTCCGCGCGAGATCGACGACTTGGTGTTGAAGTCGGTCGCGTCCAAGCCCGACGATCGGTTTCAGAACGCGCAGGAGGTGCTCGACTTCGTACACCGCATGAAGACGCGGGTCGCGAAGCCCGAGGAGTTCATCGAGTACCTTCGCTTTCTGTACCCGCGCGTGGATTTCAGCGCGCCAGCTCTGCCCGATTTCGGGGAGGACGAGGAGAAGAACGAGTTCGAAGAATCCGAGAAGTCGGTCGTCATCGCGCTGTCCGAGGAGGGCGCCAAGTCGGTCTTCGGGCGCGGCGAGCTTCCCATTCAGTTCACGCGGCAGCTCGACATGCGCAAGCTGCGCGCGGAGCTCGAAGCCGAAAAGAAGCGACGCGCAAAAGGTAAGGACGCGCCGGACAACGACGTCGTGACCGGAGAGCTCACGGTCGGAGATCGGTCTACGTTTGGGGAGTCGGAGGCGACGATGATGGAAGCGCGAGACGATTCGCGCACGGCCATTGCTCAGCCTGCGCGAGACGATCCTCCTTCGTACGGAACGCTCGTCGACTACTCAGCGCCTCACCACGCGACTCAGAAGATCGAATCCGATCCTCGCGGGTCGCCGTTGAAGGCCGGCAAGAACCCACTCGGCGCGAGCCGCCCTTCGGGTCATCAATTTCCCGACGAGGAGGCGACCGTGATGATGGCGGCGCCGAGCCTGAACGCGCCGGGCTGGCCCGAGAAGGTCGCTCCCAAGGTCACGAACGAAGGCGACCCGGACTACATGGAGCCCACGCGGCTCGCCGCGCCGCGAACGCAGAATTCGCCTGCGCCCGAGGTCGTGCCGCCGGACAAGAAGCGCAAGCCAGCCAAGCACGAGGACGTCGAAGAAGAGGACTCCGCGAAGGCTTCTGGCGACAAGAAGCCCCGCGTCGAAAAACGGCGAGAGATTCGCGAAGAGCGTCGAGAACCGCCGCCTCGTGACGGCTCGAGCTCAGACAACACCGAGGCGCCTCCTCCCGCGATCCCCAAACCGAACTATCTCCTGCTCGGCATCATCTTCATCGGAATGTCGACGATCATCTTGCTTCTGTTGATTCTGATCTTGCGCACCGATTGACCTCCGGCTCGACTTCCGTCGATGCGGTTTCTTCATCCCGAACACGACGCCGTACTCGAGCTCTCCCTCGACGATGTCTTCATGGTTCCGGGTCAGTGGGACGGAGGCTCGCGGCTCGAGGTCGACCTAACCCCCGACGACTTCCCCGGTGGCTGCCACCCTCTGGTGTCAGCGAACATGAACGCGGTCACCGGCAAGCGCATGGCCGAGACGATGGCTCGTATGGGAGGCGTGGGCATACTGCCCCAAGACATGGAGCTTCGGACCGTCGAACGGATCGTGCGCTTCGTGAAGAGTGTCGATCCAAGATACGACACCGCGGTCGAGGTCAGGCCCGAAGCTACCATTCGCGATGTGTTGGGGCTCTATAGGAAGCGATCGCATGACATGGTGGTCGTGGTCGATGAAGAACGACGGCCGGTGGGGATCATCACGCACGCGGACCTCCGAGATCGCGACCAGTACACCCCCGCTGCGCTCGTGATGTCGAAGCGCTTGGTGACCATCAGGGCCGGCGCCACCAACCGCGAAGCCTTCACGCTCATGGAAGAGGAGCGCGTCAAAGGAGTGCCGGTGATCGGCGACGACGGCAGGCTCGTGGGTCTGCTCACTCGTGAGGAAGCCGTACGCTCCGAGGTCCTACGACCGTCCCTCGATCCGTCGGGGCGTTTGTTGACGGCCGCCGCGATAGGGATCGGTGCTCAAGTCGAAGAGAACGCGGCGTCTCTTCGAGACATGGGCGTGGACTGCATCGTGCTCGACACGGCCCACGGCCATCAGCGGCGTATGCTAGAGGCTGTACAGAAAGTTCGTGCTCTCCTCGGACCCGAGGCCGTGCTCGTGGCGGGCAACGTGTGTACGGCAGCGGGCACTCGAGCGTTGATCGAGGCAGGCGCGTCCATCGTGAAGGTCAACGTCGGTCCCGGCGCGATGTGCACCACTCGCATGCAAACGGGCGTGGGTCGACCCACGTTCAGCGCCGTGCTCGACTCCGCGACTGAAGCCCGCGAACATGGTCGCCACGTCTGGGCCGACGGCGGCGTGCGTCACCCGCGCGACGTAGCGCTGTACCTCGCCGCCGGAGCGAGCCGTGTCATGATCGGCACGAGCCTCGCCGGCACCTACGAGAGCCCCGGTGACATCAAAGAGGACAAAGACGGAGTCCTGTACAAAGAGAACTACGGCATGGCCAGCGCACGTGCCGTACTCGAGCGATCGAGCCGGCTGTCGCCCCTCGAACAGGCCAAACGCAGCCTCTTTCGCGAAGGCATCTCGTCTTCGAAGATTTATCTGCGACCTGGCTTCGAATCCGTCGGCTCGATCCTCGTCGATATGTTTACCGGACTCACCTCGTCGTTCACGTACGTCGGCGCGACTCGTCTCGCTGAGTTCAGGCAGCGCGCCGTCATTGGCGTTCAGACCCCCGCCGGCTTTCACGAAGGTCGGCCCCATGGCGCGATCCGAAACTGAGCTCGAAACTGAGCTCGACGGTCTATTCCAGCTGAATGGCGGGGAGGGTCCCCTCGGTTGTCTCGGTCCCGCTCAGGAGCACCAGGCCTACGCCCGTGCCCACCGCAAGCGCTCCGACTCCCACCCAGAACCACCAACGCTCGTATAGCTCCGGCTCCGCCGGAAGAATCGGCGCAACCACGATTGGGTTCGGATCGACCTTCGCCTCCACGACGCGCTCCACCACGAGGCTCGACGGCGCTTCCGGTGAGCCCACCTGCGCGACTATCCGGCCCGCTACGTCTCGCGCGATCACGTAGTACTCCACGCGGAGCTCTCCGTCCGTCGCGGTCGCGGGCAATCGGGCGTCCAAATGGGCCAGGCCGTCGATGCTCACTTTTGTCCCGAGGAACGCCTCGGGCGGTCTGCGCGTGTACAGCATGACATCTACCGCGAGTCGCAGCGGGTCCTCGATTCGGCCCTTCCAGATGATTTGTTCTCCAACGACTTCGGCGGTTACGTCTACGAGCTTCGGGCGCTCGATCATCTTCGCTCGCACCTTGTTGAAGACCTCGAGGATCTTGGGCGAGAGGCGCGGGTCGAGGTCGAAGCCCGGATCGAGCGAGAGCAGCGCTCCGAAGGCGGCCTGCGCCGCCTCGGGGGCTCCGCGAGCTACGTAGGCAATGCCGAGCAGCCGGTACACGTCGAGCTTCTGCTCGCGCGGGAGCTCCTTCTGGGCGAGGCTCTCCAAGATCTCCGCGCCCTCGGCGAAACGAAGCTCCACCTCGATCAGCCGACGCGCGCTCTCGATCTCGGGGTCCGGCTCGGCGTAGGCGCTCGAGACACACGCAGCCAAAGCGGCCGCGATCAGCGCTCCGCGTCGCACGCGCGGAGCATACCGCAGAGCCTCCTCCACGGCCCAAAGGGTTGATCACTCGATATCGAAGGAGGACGCTCTGCTCGCTCGGCTGTTTCGATGGGTTATCCTCTAGCGCGGTCCGCGTTCGCGTTCGAGCTCTGTGGAGCGCTTCTCTTGGCTTGTGCGCGTCCAAAGCCAGAAGGACCGGGCCCGCACGTGTTCGACGATCTGCGACACTCCACGAAGCAGAACCGGCTCGACTACCGGCTCGGGCCCGACACCTTCGCGTACCAAGGTCTGTTCGCCTACGCGCGCTTGTTCGATCGTCTGGAGGCGGGCGGATACTCCACGCACTCGCTCGATGAGCCCCTCACCCCTGATGGCCTCGATGGTTTCGAGACGCTCTTCATCAACCTCGTGAGCGAGGACCTCCCGGACTTCGACGCGGAGGAGCTCGACGCCGTCGCGGCCTTCGTAGAACACGGCGGCGGGCTCGTGCTGATCGCGGATCACTCGAACGCGTACGGCCACGCAGAGCGCATCAACCGTTTGCTCGCACCGTCCGGCCTCGCGGCGATGCTTCACACCGCCGTCGAGAACGATCCGGACGCGACCGTCGAAGGTACGGGCTGGTTGCTCGTGTCGGCCTTCGCCGAGCACCCGGTGACCAAGGAAATTCGCGCGATCAGCCTGCAAACGGGCGGTCCCATTTGGGGTGGCACGGGGCTCGCCTTCACGTCCGAGGACAGCTTCGCCGATCTTTGGAACCCAAACGATCCGAACGGACACTACGGCAACTGGACGCACGATGGCGACGAGGCGGTCGAGCCTCGAGGACCGTTGTCGGTGGTCTCGGTCGCCGAGTGGGGCCGAGGCCGAGTCGTGGTCATTGGAGATCAAAACATCTTCGGCGACGCGTGGCTCTACTTTGCGGACAATTTCACGTTGGCGGCCAACGCCTTCGATTGGGTGACCCATCGCGAGGACGCGCCGCTGCGGGCGGTGCCGTCTACCAAGCTCTCGATCGGGCTCGATCAACGGTCTGCTCCGCGAGCGGCGGGGCGCACGGACCCCAGCGGTTTCTATGGCTTCTTCGTCGCGCTCAATCGTCACGCGGAGGTCGAGGCCCACGCGCGCTTCGAGCTCGGCGAGGATCGGATCACGATCCTGACCGAGCCCTCGGTTGGACTCGACGACGCGGCCGTTCAGAAGGTCCGCGGGCGATTGCGGGCGGGCGGCGACCTCTGGGTCTTGGGCGAGACGCCAGCCGCTCGCCAGCTCCTCTTCGCGCTGGACTCGACCTATCCGGGATCAGACTCGGGGGGTGAGTTGCGATCGACGCACCTCACCTCCTCGGTGCTCGACGTCGACGACCTCGAGCTGACGACATCGGTCCTGCGCCTGAGTTGGGGGAGCTCGCTCATTTCGGGTGATGGCTTCGACGTCGCACGCGAGGCTTCGGTCTTGGGCGGCAGAGTGGTCGTCTTTCCGAGCGCGCGACCGTTCATCAACGCGACGCTCGGGGATCCAGGCAAGGAGCCCGCCGGAGAGGCAAGGCAGGCGCACGCGTTGGTCGGGCGCCTCGTCGCCTGGGCGGCAACGCGCTGAAACGGTCCCTGGGAGCGCCTATCCTCTTGTCCTTGGGCGGAAGCCGAGGAGCTCTTTCGCCAGGGTGTGGGCTTCGGCTCCGTGACCTCTGTGGTTTGACCGGTGGTCACGGATTTGCGGGGACTCAGCGCCGGGTCCGGCGGCTCTTCGTCACGCGCCCCGACTTCTTCTCGTTCTCTTCGAGCTTGGAGGGCGCCCGGAACTTCGCGAACGGGCCGGCCGGGATGCTCTCTGCGGGTCGTTCCTTGGAGATCAAACCTTCGAGCTTCCTGTTCGTCTCGCGCATGTATTTTTCGAACGCCTCGGCGACCTCTTCGTTGCCTCGGCCAAGCCGCTCCTCTCGCGTGCGATGCAGGAACTCGACCCGAAGCTCCGAAGGCAGCGGGTGCGCGGCATAGTAGGCGTCGATGGCTCGTTTCATCGCGTCCGCCGGCATGCCCGGCGCGATCCCGGCGCGACGTGCGAAATCTGCCATCACGGCCTCGACGGCTGGCGGCAACGCCGTGAAATCGACGCCGAACGACAGCAACATGGCAGGGATGAAGTCTTGGACGACGGAGTCTGGATAGAGCGGAGACCCGTCCGAATGCTTGCGCGCAAAGATCCCGAGAACGAAGGCGAGCGAGTCGTCGCGATCGGGATCGGCCACGTCCGAGATCAGGCCTTCTGGAGCGACTCGACGGCGCTGCGGGTCTGCTCGTCTCGCGACTGAAGCAGCGCGGCGGCGATGCCGATCGCCTGGGTCCGTTGCGTCACGTCCTTTTGCGCTCCGAGCGCGGCGACGTCCGTCGAGCCCCCGAGCTGCGCGAAGCTCTGCGCGAGCTGGTTGTTCGTCTGCGCGGCCAGCGCAACGAGCTGGGATTGATCTACGCCTTTGAGGTCGTCGTCTTGTCCCGAGTAGTACGCGTCGGTGACCTGCCCTTGGGTGGGATGGTGCTGCGCTGGATGGAAGGTCCGCATCTCGATCCGATTATCGCTCAAAACGGGGCGTTGTTGCGTGAATGTGTGCCCGTGTGGGGAGGCATCCGATCCGGGTCTTGCGCTCCGGTCAGAGCCAGCAAAGGATGTGCCCATGGCGTACGACTTGGTGGTCATCGGCGGCGGCCCGGCTGGCGAGAAGGCCGCTGCTGCTGCGGCCTATTTCGGGCGCAAGGTTGCCCTCGTCGAGGTCGCACCCGATGGTCCAGGAGGAGCGAGTGTCCACACGGGAACGCTTCCATCCAAGACCCTCCGAGAGACCGCGCTCTATCTGGTCGGCTTCCGTCGTCGTGAGCTTTACAAAGGCATCCAATTCAGCTTCGAGCCCAAAGGTCACTCGGCCGAGGACTTGATGTGTCGGCTCCCGCAAATTCGCCGAACTCAGACTCAACAAATCAGGGACAACCTCGGGCGACACCGCATCGAAGTCTTCGAGGGTACGGGTCGCCTGATGGATCCGAACCGTGTTCGCGTCGGCGAGCACACCCTCCAGACCGAGTATGTCCTGATTGCCACTGGGACGAGCCCGCGGCGGCCGGCGACTTTCGATTTTTCGGACCCCGACGTCTACGACAGCGACAGCATCCTGCTCATCGACGAGATCCCCAAGACGCTCGCGGTCGTAGGCGGCGGCGTGATCGGCTCCGAGTACGCGTCCGTCTTTGCCACTCTTGGCGTTCACATTCAGCTGGTCGAGTCTCGCGGAAGAGTCCTCTCCTTTCTCGACGAGGAGGTATCCGACGCGATCATGCAGGCCATGACCGCGATGGGGATCGAGCTCCACTTGAATACCGGCGTCGAGAAGCTCGAACGACGCGGAGGCAACCTCGAGCTCTCGCTGAAGAACGGCGGGTCGATGCCCGTCGACAAAGTGCTCGTGTCGGCGGGCCGGGTCGGCCGCACGACCGGGATCGGCCTCGAGGAAGTCGGCGTGGAGCTCGATGAGTCCAGGCTCATCAAGGTCGACGATCGCTATATGACTTCGGTGTCCAACATCTACGCGGCGGGTGACGTGATCGGCCGGCCCGCGCTCGCGTCTGCTTCGATGGAGCAAGGGCGCATGTCGGTCGCTCACATGTTCGGGTTGGAGGTGCCCGGCAGGGATTGGGACAACCTCGCCTCGGGCGTCTACACGATCCCGGAGGTCGCGACGGTTGGGCCTAGCGAGCGCGAGTTGCGTGAGCGCGGGATTCCGTTCGTGGTGGGTCGCAGCCGAATGGAGCACAACGCGCGCGGGCAAATCATCGGTGACACCGATGGGTTCGTGAAGCTGATTTTTCACCGCCAGACCAAGAAGCTCCTGGCGGTGCATCTGGTGTGTGAGTGGGCGACCGAGCTCATCCACATCGGCCAAGCCGTCATGAAGCTCGGAGGCGGAATCGACTATTTCCTGGAGTCCGTCTTCACGTTTCCCTCCCTCTCAGTGGCGTACAAATACGCGGCGTACGACGCGCTGGGCCAGCTCGCTCGGCAAGCTCTTCCCGCTCATTGAGCGCGATCGTGCGAGGCACGAGCTCGCTCGAGAAATCGTTGCCATCGATTGGCAGTCGCACGCCCGGTCGCTGTATCCTCCCGCCGCCATGGCGAAGAGCAAAGACGAAGGCGCAAAGCAACAGGGGACGATGCAGCCCCAGATGATGCCGATGCAGCCCGGCATGATGCCGATGCAACCTCAGATGATGCAGCCCGGCATGATGCAGCAGCCCGGCATGATGCAGCCCGGCATGATGCAGCAGCCCGGCATGATGCAGCCCGGCATGATGCAGCAGCCCGGCATGATGCAGCAGCCCGGCATGATGCCGCAGCAGATGCAGCAGATGCCGATGCAACAGGGAATGATACAGCCCGGCATGCCTCCCTACGGCGCCATGGGAATGCAAATGGGACCCAATCCCATGATGCAGATGATGCAGATGATGCAAATGATGATGGGCGGCGGCATCGGCACGCCCCTCGTCGATCCGTCAGCGATCCCATTTGCCGGTGGCACCCTGCGCTCGGATGACGATCGAGGGCTCGACGCCGACATCATTCGCCCGGCGCTCTTGTCGCCGCTCATCAAGGACCAGGCGGCGATTTCGCTCGGCTCGGTGCTCGATCTGCTCTGCCTCACGCCCGATGGCCAGTTCGCGCTCGGTGGCGTCCCGAAGGGCTGCACGATCGCGTTCGCCGGCCCTCCCGGAAAAGGGAAGACACGCTCGGCCCTCGCCGGAATCACGCGCGTCGCGCTGGCCGGGCACAAGGTCGCCTTTGTCGTGGCCGAGGAAGGCTTCCACGACACCGTCGACTCCGGCCGAGACGACCTTTGCTCCCGCATGGCCAAGATCGGTATGGCGGCCACCGGGCTCGACCTCGAGGCGCTCAAGGAGAAAGTCCTCTCCAATGTCTTCGTGCTGGAGAGTCAGTATCACAAGGGTCATACGTGGGACGACTTCGTGGGGAAGTACCGTTATCTCGTCGAAAAGGAGCAAATCAGCTTCGTCGTGATCGACTCGCTCAACATGCTCGATCCGACCAAGAACCGCACGGCCGACAATCTGTCCGCGCTCAAGACTTACAATCACGAGAAGGGAGTGACGTGTATGTGTATAGGCCAGATCCGCGACACGGGCCTCCCCGTTGGCGGAGAAGCGCTTCAGCACACCGCGGACGTCGTCTTTTTGCTCGAGGAGATGTCGCTCGGCAGCAAGGAAATCGCGGAGGAGTGGGGAGGAAAATATCGAGACCGGATCGATATCATCCGCGCCATCAAGAGTGTGACGACGCCGATTTTTCCCCACCCGATTCGTGTGGAGCGAGCCTCGAAGACCGGCGCGCTCGTCGTGCATCCCTCTCAGCCCGCGCACTTCGCGCCGCTGTCCGTGGCGCCGTGAGCGCCGAGGAAGACACCCCGGAGCCGTCCAAGAAGAAGCGCACCAAGAAGGCGGCTTCGAAGGACGCCTCGAGCTCGGAGCCCACGGCCGAACCGGCGAGCCCTGCGAAGAAGGTCTCCAAGGCGGAGCCATCCGCTGAAGCTTCCGAGGCGGATGTTCCCAAGAAGACCCGGGCCAAGAAGGTCGAACCGCCAGACCCTGCCGTGGCCAAGGTGGTTCCCGTCATCGCGGCTTCCAAACCGAGCTTTGTGGAGGACGCCGGAGTTACGACTTCGGACGCCGAGCTCGCTCGGGCGGGTAAGTCGATTCACGTCGTGTCGAAAGACGCGGTGCGCGAATGGACGCTCGGGTCGACGCGTTTGGACGAATTTCACCAATCGATCGGAAAGAAGGCGGCAGACGACGAGTTCATCGAGCTCGAGTATGGGCTCCCCACTCATCTTCGGTACATCATCGAGCAACTCTCTGCCGAGTCCCTCGGACCTGTCCCGAAGGAAGCGCTCGATTCGATCCCGTTCTACAGTCTGGCGAAGGGTTTGTTTCTTCCGCTGTCCGGTTTGCACCCCGACCGCGTGGCCGCGCTGTTCGGTATCGTCGCAGATCCCCCACCCGACGTGGCTGGCCGCGAGGCTTTGCTGAGTCGATTCCTCGAACGACCCATCGGTCTGTCCCAGGTCGAAAAGATCGCCTGCATCCTCGGCGACCCCTTCCGCGGCAAGGGTAGCAGCTTCAAGCGAGACAGCCTCGTCCGCCTCTATCAGTCGATTCACATGGTGACTCGGCGAGAGACGCTCGACCGACTCACCGTAGTCGGCGACCCTGCGGTGCTCTTTGCCGAAGCCCGCCCTTCTTTGAAGATCGACCCGCCGCTCACCTCGCGGGAAGTGCTGGAGACTCTCCGGTTTCTTCCGCTCGCTCCCCGAACTCAGAAGTTCGATCTGTTGAGGTCTTTGTTCCTGCGGACGGGGAAGCTCGAGGCCTACTTTCTGGCCAAGCTGATTTTGCGGAAGGCGGGGTTTGGCTTCGACTACCAAGGGGCCCTGATCGCCCGCGCCTTGGCCGAACAATTCTCTCAACCGTCTCCCATCCCCGGTCGCCGGATCCAGAAGGTCAGCGAAGAAGAGGTGGGCCACGCGATGGCCCTCACCGACGCCTTCAAGGTCGCGGATATCCTTGCGCGCGAAGGTCCCGAGGGGCTTCGTAAGATTCAACTGCAGCCGCTCGTTCCGGTGCGTCCAGCGCTCGCGAGTGGCACGACCGACGAGATCGACAAGTTCCCGGTGTGGGTCGAGCGAAAATACGACGGCATCCGACTCATGCTCCACAAGTCCACCGACGCGCGCGGGTCGGTGCTCTCGGGCGCCTACACGCGAACGCGAGGCGACTGGCTCGAGCTCGTGCCGGGTCTCGACGCCAGTATCCGCGCGCTTCCTGCCCGCACCGCCATCGTCGACGGAGAGCTGTACGGAACCACCTTCGACCTCGAAGGCAGTCGCCCGGCGACCGTGTACGAGATCTATGCGCTGCTTCAAGGGGAAGGTCAGAAGGGCGTCAACCTGCGTTATGCGGCCTTCGACTTGATTTACCTCGACGGGCGAGATCTCACCCGACTCACACTTGGGGAGCGCCGGCGCGTCCTCGAGCTCCTCATGACTCCCATGCTTGGGCTGCCGTTGCCGGTCCCGATGGTGCTCGCCGAAGGCCAGTTGGCCAAGAGCAAAGAGGACGTCAACCGACTCTACCAGCACTTTAGAAATCAGGGCCACGAAGGCATCGTCTCCAAAGATCTCGACGGTGAGTACAAGC
>CAYXDO010000056.1:0-63075 GCA_964463485.1 uncultured Myxococcales bacterium
CACTGGTGACTAGGGCACTGGTGACTAGGGCACTGGTGACTAGGGCACTGGTGACTAGGGCACTGGTGAATCGGGCGCGGGCACGTCGTGAGTTTCGGAGCTTTTTCAGCGACCTGCTAAGTGTACTGGAGGCCCACGTGAGCGACGAGCGGAGGCGTGGAGACGATCCGCGGGACATTTTTCGGCGGGAGGAGCTCGATACTCACCGTGGCCTCGTTCGGCTCCGCGGCGCCCGCGGTGACTCGGTAGGTCAGGGTGTCGTGCCGAGCCTCGCCGGCCGGCAACGTATTCAGCCGATAGCCGTTCAAGCCGGGCTCCAGCCAGCTCGGGCGCTCGACGAGCGGGATCGTCCTGTCGTCATTCACGTTCGTCACGTGGTAGCTGTGCTGATTCCAGATCTTGCGGGCTTGGTGGCGCCGACGACGCCGATTTCCGGCCAGCCGTCTTGGTCGACGTCCGAGATCGTAGGCCCAGGCTAGATGCTGCGTTCAGGATCCGCTCATTTTTTGAGGAGGCGTCCGAAGAGGCCGCTGGCTCCTGGGCCGCCTGGCTGTTCTCGTCCGCTTGGCGATTGAGTTGCGACGGAGCCTGTCTTACGTTCTGCGCTGGTGTTCCCTCGTTGATTGATGAGTCTGAGGCCGCGGGCGGCCTCTACGTTGCCGGGTTCGAGCTCCAGGCATTTTTGGAACCAGCGTTTGGCTTCGGCTTCTTTTTGGGTGGCTGCGCTGATTTGGCCGAGGAACTGGTAAGCCACCGCCAAATTTCCCTGTTCTTCGAGGGACTGTTTGAGTTGCTTGACGGCGTCGAGGAGGGCGTCTTGGGACTTAGGGTCGGCCAAGTAGGTGGCCCAGCCGAGGTGTGCTCGGAAGATGGGTTGGCCGAGGTTGAGCTTCACGGCCTCTGCGAATTTGGCTTTGGCGCCTTTGTTGTCGCGGCGTCGGAGCGCGGCGACGCCTTCGTCGAAGACGGCTTCGGCTTTGAACACCTGGTTGGCGTCGGTCGGCAGGCCTTTGGCTTCGCGGTCGAGGAAGATGAGGTATTCGTTGCGTTTCTCGGGGTTGGTGATGGTCTCGTAGGCCTCGGTGATGCGCGCAAAGAGCTCATCGACCTGTTTACGGGCGGTGCGTCCGATCTGGAGGCCGGCGTAGGCGTCGGTGTGCCATTGTTTGGCGAGCGTGAAGTACTGATTCTTGAGGCGACCTAGGTCGACTTCCTTCGAGGCCTTGATTCCGAAGATCTCGAAGAAATTCATCGACATGTATTTGTCGTGACCCTTCTTGATGCGGCCGATGGCGCCTTTTTCCTCGGGGGAGTCACCTTCGACCTCGTCATCATCCTGCGCGAGGAACGAAGCGCCACCGATCCCTTCGACTTCGGCGGCGGCGGAGTTGACGACGGCGTCGACTTCGTTGTCGGCGTCGATTTCGGGGAGCACGCACATGCCGCTCGTGACCATGGCGTAGAGCTGCGGAACCACCTGTGCGGCTTCGGCGGTGGTTCCGGCGGAGAGCCTTCGGTAGGTGCCATTGCCGTCGATGCGGTTGGCGATGTTGTTGGCGGAGAACGCGCGGCGGAAGAACGGGAGCAGCTCGTCGAACTGGGCCGTCCGGCGGAGCGGGATGTCTTCGCGGCCTCGGAAAAATCGAATGATTTGAGGTGGATGGACGTGCCGCTTGATGCCTTCGAAGAGCACTGAGAGGGGCTCGAAGCTCCCTTCGGGTACGCGTCCGGCGAAGGCATCGGTTTCGCGCCATTTGAAGGTGCCCTCGGACATTCCGAGGGCGGAGGGCAGGAGCTGGCCGGCGAGGAGCTTGTAAGCGGTGGCGAGGTCTTGTTCCGACGCGAGCTTCAGCTCGAGGAGCGCTTGTTGAAGCGTTCGCTTTTTGGCCTTCATGTACTGCACGCAGCGGTCGTAGTCAGGCTCGGTGATTCGGCCGCGGCGCAGGAGCAAGGCGCCGACGTTCTCGCCGTCGGAGGTGGACTGCATGAAGATCGGCTGGCCCCCGCGAATGTAGACTCTGCGGTGGGTGCCATCGTCGCCGCTCAGGTCGAGCATGCCGGTGAGTTGGTCGTAGCGCGTGATGGAGAGCAGGAGGGCCACCGGGCAGCTACCGAGGTGACCTTCGCCGGGGATGGCGGGGAACGGGCGGCCGCGGTGGCCGCCGGCCGGCTTTCGGCTCGCTGCGCCGCGGCCGGTTTGCTGCGTGGGCGCGCCCAAGATCCCTTCGTCGGAGGTGGCGTCTTCTGGGGGTTGCTCACCCTCGAACTCGAGCTGATCGGGCATCTCGTCGACCGGCACGGAGGCGAGGGCCTGGCGCGCCAGGGCGATCACGCGATTCATGTCGAGGGGCTTCGACAAGAAATCGAGGACCTGGAACTTTTCGCGGGCCTCGACGGCGGTCTTTGGGTTTTTGAAGACGCCGCTCATCATGATGAGCGGGAGCTCTGCGCTCTCGGGGTTGGCTCGGATGGCCTCAGCAAGGGCGAAGCCATTTTTGCGCGGGAGCAGGAAGTCGATCAGGGCGAGGTGCGGGCGCGACGATTGGATGTGGTTGAGGGCTTCATCGCCATCGGCGGCGGTCAGGACCTGGTAGCCCTGCGCGGAGAGAAAGTCGGAGGCCATTTCACGAACGGACTCCTCGTCATCGACGACCAAGATCCGGTGCGACATCGAAGGCTCGGTACCACCAAGGCCAGGAAACCGCGACGGGTGACGCGGCGTTGGCTTTGCCTCTGGGAGTGGCCATCATGGCGACCCCCGAGACATCGATTCATATCACGAGGGCATGGGCTCTCGCACAACTTCCAATGTCGGTTTCCGGCGGCGGATGCGGTTCTGATGTAGGGTCGATCCGTGTCGGTTCCGGAGCAAGGCTCCGGATCGGTCCGGCCAACCGATCCGGACGACGCAGTCGGCTCTCGGCGTGTCAACGGCATCGAGGCTGCCGGGCCGAAGGAACGTCCTCGTGACCCATCTTCGCCGCGTTCGATTCGTTCTTTTCGGGAGCTCGAAGAGCGGGTGCGCCATTTCATCGAGCAGGACCTTTGGTCCTATGAGCCTCGCCGGTTCGAGCGACCGAGTCGCGTGCTGTTGCTCGTGGTGCGTTCGATCGCCATCGTTCTTTACGGCGTCGCTCGAGACCAGCTGCGTTTGCGCGCCGCATCGTTGACGTACACGACGTTGCTCTCGCTGGTGCCGGCGCTGACGGTGGCGTTTTCGACCTTCACCGCGTTTGGAGGGCTCGACCAAGCGGGCATGCGTGACCGCTTGCTCTCCTATTTCGCCGTTCAGCAGCAGGACTCGGTGAAGCAGTGGCTCGACGATCTCGTGTTGAACGTGAACTTCGGGGCGCTCGGGGGGGTCGGTGTGGCGCTCCTCGTGGTGACGACGTTGTTGTTGTTGGCCGAGGTCGAGCGTTCGCTCAACGAGATCTGGGGCATCGATCGGGATCGGACGTGGGCGCGAAAGTTCCTCGCCTACTGGCCGCTCGTCACGCTCGGACCGATCTTGTTCGGCCTCTCGTTGACAGCTACGGCGAGCCTCGAAGCCAGCCCGACCGTACAGCGTGCCATCGAAGTTCTCCCCGCGCTGCATCTGGCGTTCAAGGTTGGGCCGCTGATGCTCACGTGGTCTGGGTTCTCGTTGATGTACATGATCTTGCCCAACACGCGTGTGCACGCGCGGTTTGCGATCATCGGTGGCGTGGTAGGCGGATCGTTGTGGGAGGCCGCGAAGGTCTTGTTCGCGGTCTATGCGGGGCGGGCGATCAGTTACTCCGCGATCTATGGCTCGCTAGGGGTCGTGCCGCTGACGATCGTGTGGCTGTATGTGAGCTGGCTCGTGACGCTCTCGGGCGCGCTGGTCACGTTCGCGGTGCAGAACGCGAAGAGCTACGAGCCGACGGGGGATCGGTACGCGATTGGGCAGCGGGCCGAGGAGCGACTGGGGGTCGCCGTCGCGGTGGCGGTGTTCGCGCGGTTCGAGGACGGGCTTGGCGCTTCGGACCTCGAGACTTTGTCTGCGCGCGTCGCGGGGCCTCCACGCACGATGGGTCGGATCCTGCGACAGCTCGCGGCCGGTCGCATTTTGATCGAGACGACGGAGTCCGGGAGCGTGTCGTACGCGCCGGGTCGTCCAGCAGCGACGACGTCGATCGCGGACGTATTGGACGTGATGCGTGCGGCGCCGCTTTCGTTGGGCGACAAACACCGGTCGATCGTGGAGGTGTTTCACCCGCACCCCGAGGCGCCGGAGACGGTGAGCTTGAGCATGCTTGATCGAGCAGACGTGGAGCGACGTGTGTTGCTGTCTGCGGCGACGATGGAGGAGCTCACGAAGAAGCGGGACGATTCGATGCAATCGGGTTGATTGTCCGGGTGCCGCTGCGTAGAGGCTCACGAAGTGGCGCGGTATGACCGCAGCGACGGGCCGGGCGCTCCCGAAGGCGTCGCGTCGACCTTGGCGCGTGGACGAGGCCTTCGGGATGATGTTGCGGAGGCCATCGAACGTCTCCTCGGCGTCTCCGTAGGAAAAGAAGGCCTCGCCCGGGCGCTCCAACCCGGCTTTCCGGGTCTGCGCACCTATGTCGTACAAGAGCGCTCGGCGACCGACCGAGTGGTGGAGTTCACGGTCGTCGGCGTGTCTCGTGAGGGCGAGCCGGTCTATTCAGGCAGCCGCGCGATTGGGCTGTGCCGCGACGGATCGCTCGAGCTGCATCATGGCTTCGACGAAGTCGATCCGCCGTTTCGTTCGCGCAACATTTTTGCGGACAGCCTCGAGCGCGAGCTGGCGATCCTCACGGAGCTCGGTCGGGGACCTCGGCCACGCTTGACGGCCGACGCGGAGGGCGCGGGTCGTTACGTCTGCGCGCTCCACGGCTTCATCTTCGCGGACGAGACCGACCAGGGGCCGCCGGTGCGGACTCGTATCTCGCCGGGACCTCCCGATCGGTTCCGGCTCGTCGATTTTTTCGTACGGTTCGCGCAGCGGCTCACCGAGCAACGCTTGTCGCCGCTCGAGCTCGAGCGTGCGATCGCTCGGGCCCGCGCCTGTCGGGCGCCGCTCGATTTCGCGAGTGTGGAGCTCGAAGGGATCGAGCTGCAGGCGGTCGGTGAAAGTGAGATCGGGGCCGGGCGTTTTGGACGCTCGGCGCTCTGTGCGGACGAAGCGCCGGCGTGGCGCGGGGCGCTCTACATCGGTCCGCCAAAGCACGAAGCGGAGGCCGCCGCGCGGGCTTTCGGTCGTGCGTTTCGGGAGCGATTGCGCAAGGCGCACGAGACCAAGAGCGCGCAAGAGATCGAGGAGGCGCTCGTTGCCTTGACCGGGCCGCGTCGGCAGAAGACGCGAGCGCTGCACACCCTTGCGCGAGTCGCGACGGCGCGTGTGGCGACTTCGATGCGACCCATCGCGGAAGGACCCGACCGCCGCCTCGCGTCGGTCGCTCGGCGTGCGATGCAGGAGATTTCGAACACCCGCTTGCCTGATCTCTTGCGTATCTATGCGGACGACGCACGACACGATCCGGCTCGCCGAGCGCTCGCGTATCGTGTGTTGGCGGACTACTTCCCGAGAAAGCTCGATGACGTGGTGACGATGTTGCGCGTCCATCCAAACGCGCGCATTGCGCGCGCCGCGGCTCCGCTGCTCGATCCGCCAGATCTCGCATCGATGCTGGCGGCGAACGTGGACCCGCCTGTGGATGGAAAGAAGCCGCGGGAAGGGCTTTTGGATCTTCGCATCGAGCTCATCGAGCGCCTAGCTCTCGCACGGGATCCCCGCACGATCCCGGTGTTGGTCGCGGCGCTCGACGACCATCCGCCGCCTTCTGAGCGGCTTGCGCTCACGCGTGCGTTACTCGCTTCTCCTGATCCTAGGGGTCGCACGGCCCTGTCGGCGTCAGCTTTCGACCTCGGGAGCCCGCAGGTTCCGTGACCTATTTCGTGATCGTGGTAGTGTGCTCATCCTCCTCGAGCTCGGCGGGTTGACCCCCGCCCCAGACCCGAGGAAACTGCGGAGTCGCGAGTGCCAACCTATAACTACAAGGCGCGGGAGCTGATTGCGAAGATCGTTTATTACGGTCCTGGGCGCTGCGGAAAGACCACCAATCTCCAGCAGATCCATGCCCGGATGCGGCCGGAGTCTCGAAGTGAGCTCCTGAGCGTGGCGACGGAAACGGACCGAACGATCTATTTCGACCTGCTGCCGCTCAACCTCGGAACGATCAGCGGAATGCGGTTCATGGTCCGTCTCTTCACGGTGCCTGGGCAGGTCTACTATTCGGAGACGCGTCGCCTGGTGTTGCGAGGAGCGGACGGAGTGGTCTTCGTCGGGGACTCGCAAGACCACATGATGGACGAGAACCGCGAGTCGCTCAGAGACCTCAAGGAGAATCTCGCGGCCAACGGCATCGACTACGACTCGATCCCGTTGGTGTTGCAATACAACAAGCGCGACCTCCCGCGACTCATCCCCGAGGTGGAGCTCGACGCGACGTTGAACGATCGCGGAGTCAAGTCGATTGGAGCGGTTGCGACGGCGGGGACGGGCGTTTTGGAGACGCTGCGGCACATCACCGTGGCGATCTTCAACCACATCAAAGCTGGCAAGTCCTCGCAGCTCGCGCCGGGCGCGGCCAAGCCGAAGCCCGCGCCCGCGCCTGCGATGGGAGCTCCGCCGGTGCCTCGTCCGCCGGCGCCGGCGCCGGTTCCCGCGCCTGCGCCGATCATGACCGCGATGGCGCCGCCTTCGCCGCAATCGGCGGACGCACGTCGGACAGCGCTGCGGAGCGCGGGGGGTATCGGCGCGGAGCCCATGGCGGGTCAGCCTGCGCCGTCAGCGTTCGCCGGGCCCGTTCCGCAAAGCCCCCAAGGGGTCCGCGCGCCGCCCACTCCGGGCACGATTGGGCCCGATTTTTATCTCGAGGAGTTCAAGGGTCTCGCGGTGGCGCATGGACAGCTCGCGGAGCGGCTTGGGGCTGTAGAAGCGGAGCTCCGCAGGCTCGGACGCGAGAATCAAGAGATTCGCGACATTTTGGCGCGGGCCAACGTCTAGCTCGGGCCGTCTTCCGAACTGTCAACAGGTAACGCCGTGAATTCTCACGACGCTCCGAGCTCGCTTTGGCGTTGTTAGGAACGCCGTTCTTGCGGCGACGAACGAGCGCTCTCGAAGTACACTCCGAGTCGTGAGCTCTGGAGACGAGAACACGGAGAGAGTCGAGCGTTCGCTTCCTCTTCCCGAGGGCGTCCGAGCGCTCGAAGTTTCGAACGACGTCGGCGGGCACGTCATCGAGCTCGCCCGGCTGCCGTTGGGCGCCCATCCCATGCCCTTCGCGGAGCTCCACATCGAAGAAGTCCCGGAAGCCCGTAACCTCGATTGCCGGTCTTACTCGGGCTGTCTCGATTTCGCCGCGCACGTGCGCTGGCGAAGCTTCCACTGTCGCCGCTGCCCGCGACTTCACGAGCAGGTCCTTCCGGAGGCGCCAGAGGACCGCCCCCTCGCCCCCGTGATCCGGTTCACCGCTCGATCCGCCCCGTGATACGTTCGGACTCCCCATGGAGCTGAACGACATCCTTGCCGTTGCGGTCAAAGGCGGCGCTTCCGACATTCACTTCAAAGCAGGCCTTCCGCCCATGTTCCGAATCCACGGAACGCTCCTGCCCCTCAAAGACGCCAAGCGGCTCAATCCCGAGGACCTCTCGCGGATGGCGCTCTCCATCATGAACAACTTCCAGCGTGAGAAGTTCAAGCAGACCAACGAGCTCGACCTCTCCTACGGCGTCCCCGGGCTCGGACGCTTCCGCGTCAACGTCTTCCAGCAGCGCGGCACCATCGCCATCGTCTTCCGTGTCATTCCGTTCAAGATCCGCTCGTTCGAGGAGCTCCAGCTGCCTGCGGTGCTCGCCGAGATCGCGCTCGAAGCGCGCGGCCTCATCCTCGTCACTGGCACCACCGGATCCGGAAAGTCGACCACGCTCGCCGCGATGATCGATCACATCAACAATCTCCAGCAGCTCCACATCATCACGGTCGAGGACCCCATCGAGTTTCTTCATCGTGACAAGCGCTGCATCGTGAACCAGCGCGAGATCGGCGTGGATACGGTGTCTTTCGCCGCGGCGCTGAAGTCCGCGTTGCGTCAGGACCCCGACGTGATTCTGGTCGGCGAGATGCGAGATCTCGAGACGACGAGCACCGCGATCACGGCGGCCGAGACGGGCCACCTCGTGATGTCGACGGTCCACACGCTCGACTCGACGGAGACCATCAACCGTATCGTCTCGATCTTTCCGCCCCACCAGCAAAAGACCGTGCGAATGCAGCTCGGCGCGGTGCTCCGCGCGATCATCAGCCAGCGTTTGATTCAGACCGTCGACGCCAAGGGCCGCGTCGTCGCCCTCGAGATCTTGCGCAACACGGCACGCATTCGTGAGTTGATCGAGGACAAGGACCGCGCCAAGGAGATCGTCGACGCGATCGCGCAGGGTTCGATCACCTACGGCATGCAGACCTTCGACCAGTCGCTGATGGCGCTCTACAAGGCCGGAACGATCTCGTACGACGTCGCCAAGGAGACGAGCAGCAACCCCGGCAACTTCGAGCTCCGCGTTCGCGGCATCTCGTCTACGTCCGACTCCAAATGGGACAACTTCGAGCAAGGGGGCGAAAAGGCCGACAAGGCCGACCGGGCAGACCGGGCAGACCGGGCAGACCGGGCAGACCGGGCAGACCGGGCCGAGCGCAAGCCTGGCTCGGGCTCCGGTGGTCCGGCTCCTTCGCGCGAGAAGCCCGCGATCGCTGGTCGTTTCACGGTGGGATCGTCTTCTGACGATTCATAGCTCTTCCCGTGCCTTTTCGGCTGCTGAACAAATACGACGCTGAGGTCCGCGAGCTCGACGTCGGTCCGCGGGCGCTCCGCGTCTACGCGGTCAAGGACATCAACGCGCTCGTGGACGCGATGGGCCCTGAAGACTTCGGGCCCGACGAGCGGCTTCCTTACTGGGCGACGGTCTGGCCGTCCTCGTTGGTCCTCGCGCGGGAGGTGCTGTCGACCTCCGAGTTAGAGGGGCCAGTGCTCGAGCTCGGCTGCGGCCTCGGCGTCGGATCGATCGCCGCGGCGATGCGCGGGCTCGACGTCTTGGCTACCGATCACGAGCCGGATGCGTTGGCATTTCTCGAGAAGAACGCAGCGCTCAACGAGGTCGCGGTCTCGACTCGGGCGTTCGACTGGCGAGACCCGGCGTGGAGCGCCGAGTATCGAACGATCCTCGCTTCGGACGTGTTGTACGAGGAGCGCAAGGTCATCCCCCTGGCCGAGACGATTTCCGCTTTGTTACATCCGGGCGGAGTCGCCTGGGTTGCTGATCCGGGTCGCGGGCATCTGCCCTATCTGGAGCTCGAGGCGCGGGATCGGGGGTTGGTGGGAGAGACGGTGGAGAGAGAGTCCGTTTCGATCCTGAAGTTGAAAAAAGCCTAGGCTTAGTGACCGTGAGAAAACCTCGGATCGAGCATGAGCATGAGCATGAGCATGAGCATGAGTATGAAACTCAGCGGAAAAACCGAGAGCTCGTTTGCCGGATTGGGTACGGGCGCTGCGGTCACCAACTCGCAAACAAGTTAGTTTCGTTCCAGTCTTTGGATCACTTCGCCGATCCGTTTCGCCCGCGTGGGCGCCAATTTTTGTACGGCTTCTGCGACGACGGTTCTGATTTCGGCCGGGAGTGCGCGAAGCCGGTCTTCGGCGGAGATCGATTGTCTCACGGTGGCGAGGAATTGGTCGGTCAGTTGGCTTCCGAGACCGCGATAAATGTAGGCGGCTAGGGGCGCGTGTTTGAGATCGAAATCGGTGTCTTTGGTTCGTCCGTCGACCAACAGTCTTTCGACGACGGGATCTCGATCCTTCGAGACGACGGGAGGGTTTTGGGGGAGGAAGTCCTCGAGGTGGAGTAGCGGGGTGCCGTCGGGCAAGTCACCCATGAACAGCGACACTGGCGCGTCTCCTCCGCTGGCGACCGCGAAAGCCTCGACCGTGTAGGCTGCAACGAGCTTGGCGCGCAGGTAGCGAGCGCCGACCGCGATGTTGTTGCGGGCCGCTTCGGTGCGTTCGGTCCAGATTTCGTCTGACGGTTGCCCGCGGAATCGCATGAAGACGAGCTCCGGGTCGAGGTTGGACAGGAACCTTTCCATTCGATCGAGGGCCGCGCGGTATTCGTTGCAGGTGTAGTAAGCGCGTGTTCGGAGGGCGAAGGTCGTCTCCGGGATGAGTTGCCAGGTATTGTCCAAGAAGCGTCCGGGGTCGCGTTGCCCGAAGCTACTCAAGTCTCGATGTGAGATTTCCTGTCCCGCGACGGTCGCGGCGAAGATCTCGTCGGCGGTCATGCCGAGTCCGAGGATCTCGCTGGCCCGAGTCAGTCGGGTGTGGAGGCGTTCGAGGGGAGACCCATTCGCGTCGGACTTTCGGAAGGGGAAAGTGGCTTCGACAGCTGTGGCGATGCGGGCCTTGGCTTTTATCGACAGATCGCGACCGGTGACTCGCAGAGCCACCAGGGCACTCAGGAACTCGTTTCGTCCGCCGTAAACTCCGAGCTCTTGACCGGGGGTGAAGCCGAAGATTTCCATGACCAAGGCCAGGTCGGAGCTCGAGTCAGGGGCGGTCTTGGCGACGCGCACCTCCTCGCCGTCGATCTCGATGGCGGGCCCGACGAGCTCGGCGACCTTGTCAACGATGCCGCCATCCACCTGCCAGTAAACGATGTCGTGAAAGATACCCGCGATGGCCTGGGCTGGGTCGGAGCTGTTGGAGACGACGATCGCGTGCTCGACGCTGTGAAAGATGCGCCCCCTGCGCGACATACACTCGTGCACGAAGATCGCGGCGGATTCGACGTCTTCGATGGACGTAGCGGCGCCGAGCCCGTGGAGCGCGCGTTCGATTCTTTCGGCCAGCCTCGAGAGGGCCGACGGGCGTCCGGTCTGCGGCACGGCGTCGAGGGTGCCAGAGGGCTGGCGTGAAGGCCAGTCCTCGCCGAAGGGGGCGGCTTTCTAGGTATCGCGCGGCGCGAATCGAGGAAGTCGTCGTAGTCGGCGCCTTCGTCGTCTTCTGCGGGCAATCTGGAGCCGAAGTTCCTTCGCGAAAAGCCCTTGACGGCCCTCAGGCCGGAGCCCTAAACACGCGCCCGAGGGAGACCCAGAAATGCCGCACTTGACCAAAGAATCGATCGATAAGCTCGCCCGTGAGTGGTACGACGGGCTCGACGTCCACGCCCCCATGCTCTCGCTGATTCCGATGCTTTCGGGAGACGGCGATCTCGAGATGAAGTTCCCCGAAGCGACTCTTCGCGGGCTCGCCGAGTTCGAGAAGTGGTACCAGGGAGTGATTCGAATCTTCTTCGACGAGGTTCACACCGTCAAGGAAGTCAACTCCGAGATCAACGCCGACGACACCGCGCGCGTGAAGATCGTGGTCCGCTGGGAGGCCAGCCGCTGGGTCCCGCCAGCGCGCTACTCCGACCGCATCAAGCTCGATGCCTATCAGACCTGGACCGTGAAGTACTCCGACAAGGTCAAGGGCCCGGTGGTCGTGACCTACGCGGTCGACGAGCTCAAGTACACCGACGACTCGGCGCGACTCTGATTTCGAGGAGGCTTTCATGAAGAACGTTCCCGACACCAAGCTCGGACGAATGTACCGAGAGCACATCGAGCTGATTCTCAAAAAAGACATCGAGGGCCTGCTCGATCAGTACACGGACGACGCCATGTTGATCTCGAGCTTCATGAAGAAGCCGGTGATCTATCGCGGCCGCGATCAGCTCAAGGAGCACATGCAAGGGATCTTGGGGATCGAGGGGCTCGAGACGGAGATCGGCTTTTGGGCGGAGACCAACAACCCCGAGACGATCATGATCACCGAGCGGATCACCATGACGATGAAGGACGGATCGAAGGCGTCGATGCGTTTTGCGGACTCCTGGGTGCTCGAGAACGGCCGCATCAAGATCCACTTCGCCGGCATGGTTCAGCACCCCGACGGAAGTCTCTCCTGACCTGACCGGGCGGGTTTGTGGCTCGAAAGGCCCATTGCGACTTGGGCCTGCTTCCATTAGCGTCCCGCGCTCGCTCATGGCCCGCGTGCTCATCCTATTCGCGCACCCGGCGCTCGAGAGATCCAGAGTTCACCGACAGCTCGTGAAGCAGGTGGCTGGCCTTTCGGGGGTCACTTTCCACGACTTGTACGACGCCTATCCGTACTTCGACGTCGACGTGAAGCGGGAGCAAGGACTCCTGCTTCGGCACGACGTCTACGTCTTGCAGCACCCGTTCTACTGGTACAGCGCTCCGGCGCTGGTGAAGCAGTGGGAGGACCTCGTGCTCGAGCACGGCTGGGCTTACGGCAAGAAGGGCACGGCCCTTCAAGGAAAGATCATGCTCTGTGCGATCTCGGCCGGCGGAGTGGAGCATGCGTATCGGGAAGGCGGGCACAACCGTCACACGATGCGACAGTTTTTGGCGCCCCTCGAGCAGACCGCTCGCCTGTGCGGCATGGAGTTCGTCGCGCCTTATGTCATCCACGGAACCCATCGCCTGGACGCTCCGCAGATCGAGGGGATGGCTGCCGAGTATCGACGCTTCATCGAGGCCATTCGCGACGATCGGATCGACCTTTTGGCCGCGCGTGATTTGCCGAGAATCAACGCGCACCTCGAGGACCTGATGCGTGCGGAGGCCAGCTCATGAGCGGATTTTTGGGGCAGGCCTTCATCTACCTCGGGGCCGCCGTGGTGGCGGTGCCCATCGCCAAGAAGCTCGGCCTTGGATCGGTCCTCGGATATCTGCTGGCCGGCGTAGCGATCGGTCCGTTTGCGCTCGGGCTCGTTGGTGAGGAAGGTCAGGACGTCATGCACTACGCCGAGTTTGGCGTGGTGATGATGTTGTTCTTGGTAGGTCTCGAGCTCGAGCCTGCGCTGTTGTGGAGGCTTCGCGCACCCATTCTCGGGCTAGGTGGTCTGCAGGTGCTGGTGACGGCGCTCGTCATCGCGGTCATTGCCACTTTTTTCGGAGTGAGTTTCGCGACCGGGCTCGCGGTCGGCCTGACGCTGGCGATGTCGTCGACGGCCATCGTGATTCAGATGTTGAACGAGAAGGGTTGGATGAAGACCTCCGCCGGTCAGAGCTCCTTCGCGGTGTTGTTGTTCCAGGATCTCGCGGTGATCCCGATCCTCGCCCTATTTCCCTTACTCGCGCCGGAAGGTGCGGTGCAGGCGGTGACCGCAGAAGGCCATCAGAGCTTCGTGGGCTCCCTGCCGGCGTGGGGCAAGACGCTGGCGGTGCTCGGTGCGGTCGCCTCGATCGTGATCGTGGGCCGCGCGCTGGTTCGGCCCGCGCTCAGAGCCGTCGCGGGCACGCGACTCAGAGAGCTCTTCACCGCCGCCGCGTTGTTGTTGGTCGTGGGGATCGCGCTGTTGATGGAGCTCGTGGGGCTCTCGCCTGCGCTCGGCACCTTCCTCGCGGGCGTGGTGTTGGCGGAGAGCGAGTATCGGCACGAGCTCGAGAGCGATATCGATCCGTTCAAGGGGTTGTTGCTCGGACTCTTCTTCATCTCGGTGGGTGCGTCCATCGACTTCGCGATGGTGGCGCAGATGCCTTTGGCCATCGCCGGGATCGTTCTGATCGTCTTCGTAGCCAAGGCCATCGTCTTGTTCGGCTTGTCCAAGCTCTTCAAGCTGGGGACCGATCAGGGCGCTTTGTTCGCGGCGGCGCTGCCCCAGGTGGGTGAGTTTGCCTTCGTGCTTCTGTCGTTCGCTGCGGGCCTCGGCGTGTTGACGAAAGAGCAGGCCGGTCTGCTGGTGGCGGTCGTCGCCCTCACCATGGCGGCCACGCCCATCGTGATGTTTGTGTTCGAACGATTCGTGATGCCGCGGCTCGGAACGAAGGAGCGCGAAGCGCGACCGGCCGACGAAGTGCACGGCGACAACGCCGTCATCATCGCGGGCTACGATCGCTTCGGGAACACGGTGGGTCGTTTGCTCAAAGCCAACGGGTACGGAACGACCGTGTTGGACAATGACTCCGACCGCGTCGATCTCTTGCGGCGCATGGGTTTGCGCGTCTTTTACGGTGATCCGACGCGTCACGACCTGCTGGAGGCCGCTGGCGCCGGGAAAGCCAAGATCATCATCTTGGCGCTCGGCGAACCAGAGAAGAACTTGTCGATCGTTCACACCGTGCGGAAGCATTTTCCTCACCTCGAAATTTTCGCGCGCTCGATCGATCGACCGGACGCGTATGAGTTGCTCGAAGATGACGTGAAGCACGTTTATCGAGAGACGTTGGATTCGGCTTTGAGGATGGGTGTGGACGTCTTGCGGGCGTTGGGCATGCACGGCTATCGCGCGACTCGGGCGGCGCGGACCTTTTTGAATCACGACGAGGCGGGCCTGCACGAGCTCGCCGCGGCCCGCAAGGACCGCGCCCATTACATCAACGTGGCCAAGACCATGATCGAGGACCTCGAGCGTACGATGCAGTCGGAGGCCAAGGACGCCGAGCTCTCCACGGACGAGGGTTGGGACAACGAGTCTTTGCGCGAAGAGATTCGCTCGATGGATCAGCCTCCCGCCCAGGCCGACTGAGCTTTCGCGCCCGGAATGAGATAAGAGACGGTGTACGGGCACCGGCGGCCCGGAGGAGCCGTGCCACCCGCCGAATCATCACTGCAATGGGTCCGAAAAGGAACCACGCGGACTCTCCGGTCGAGCCCACACAGCGACACCCGCCAGGTGCGTAGGGCCCGTCGGTCCATTCCGCGGACCCGCCCTCGAGCGCCGGAATTTGCTCGCCCTCGAGATCTTGCGGCTCCTGGCTTCTCGAAGGCTCCAGCGGAAATCTCTGGAGCGAACACCCCTCCGGCGCCCTTCGCCCATCCTCACACGCCTCGCCCAGCTCGCGCTTGATCCAGCCGATCCTCGGACTCGTCCTCGCTTCCACGCTGGTGCCACGACAATCCCCGCTCGTGACTCGACTCGCCACACCCACGATGCGCAACGGAGGCTCGAGCGCGTCGGAGAACTCGACGAAACTCGGGCCTCCTGAGTCTCCATAACAAGGCGCTTCCTCCCCTCCGGCCGAAATGAAGAGGGAGCTCGCCTCGACCCGCATGAGGTCGAGCTCGAGGGCGCGCCGGCTCACCACGTACGACGTCCCGTAAGAATCGTCGGGCTGCGCATGAACGGCGCTGCCGTAGCCCACCTTGTGCACCAGATCCCCAACTTGGGGATCGATTCCGGAGTGCTGAATCACCGCGACTGGGCGATCGGTCACTGCTCCCTCGAGAAACACCAGCCCCAAGTCCGCTCCGAACCGTCCGCCGTCCGGGTCGTACTCCGGATCTGCGACCGAGCCTCGTACTCTGACCGCCAGGGTGCTCGTGACGATCTCGTTCGTGCGGACGTCGAGTTCGTCCTCGAAGCAGAAGGTGTCGTCATACGCGCTGGAGACCGTTTGTACGCAGTGAGCGGCCGTGAGCACCACGTCGGGCGCGATCAGCGTCCCCGAGCAATATCCAAAAGAGCCGTTGCGGTACCGCGTGATTCGGATACCGGCGGCGGCATACTCACCCGAGCCGATCTTCCGACCCCCTATGATTCCGAGCTCGGAGTGACCGAGCTGTCCCGTCGGTGAGCATCCGAGAAGACTCACCCACCCAGCGATCATCCACCTCATGGTCGGAGCTCCACGTCTAGCAGGTAGAAGGGTACGGAGGTGCTCAATCCGGCTCCGCGGACTTCGAGGACATAGGAGCCGGCGGGGAGGCCCGCCAAGCGCGTCTCCATGCGCTCGTCGAGCGTCGAGCACGCCGTGGAGCGCAGCGTGCGATCGTCGTCGTTCGAGGTCACCAACTCACCTTCTCCATCGAAGAGCGACAAGGTCGTGTCACCCGCGCAACTATCCATGAGGTCGGCCGCTCCTTGCGCACCATAGGTTCGGGCTCGGAGGGTGAATGGGACTTGGGCGACGAGCTCGTACCTGTCCACGTCTGCGGGGGCGATTCGACCGGCCGCCGTCGTTGACGTGTAGGGCACTTCGGTCGTGGTTCGAAGCAGGAGCTCCGCGTTGACGTCGTTCGGCTCCCGCTCCGCGTGAGCTGTGCGTTCGAGCCCACAGGACGAGGAGCAACCGTCGCCGCTCTCCGTGTTGCCGTCGTCGCAAGCCTCGGAAGGTCTGAAGTGACCGTCTCCGCACACGTTCGGGCGGGGTTCGAGCGCCAAGAAGAAGTCACCTTCGACGAGGCTGTGACTTCGAAGTGAGAGTACGTATTCGCCCGACTCGGGCAGGAGCTGTCGGTTGCGCCGGCCCCGCGAAAAGTCTCGCAGGCAACCCTGGAAGCTCGTGTAGAAGATCTCGCCGCTCGGAGCCTTGATTCGCACTACGCCTGGGTACGGGCAGCTTCCGCCCGGGGTGGTGGTTCGACCGCTCAAGACGTCGAATGCGGTCTGCGGGCCGAATCGAAAGTTCTTCGTCGCCGCAAAGCCGCTGAGCCTGAACTGGCCGTCGTACGGAGTGGTGACGTCTTCGATCGCGTCGAGCCGGCAAGCCTCGTCGCACCCGTCTCCGGCGACGCCGTTTCCATCGTCGCACTCCTCATCTTCATCTACGATTGCGTCTGAGCACGTGGGCTCGGTCAACCTCAGGACGAGAGAGTAACTCGGCAGCTCGCTCTGCGCGGTCAACATGACGAAATATCGACCGGGCGCCATGGACCGGGCACCTGCATGAAGGCGCGGATCGATACGCGCGCAGCGGCCTGATCCTGAGAAATCGTCGCGAACCATGACTCCCAAGGGGCCGTACAACGTCAGAAGCGAGTTCGCGGAGTCACAATTCGGTGCGGCAGGAGAGTAGCTTTCGACGCTCAAATGAGCGGTCGACGTCGTCGCGAGTTCGTAAACGACCGATCGACCCGGCGCCAACGTGCCGGTGACCACCTGATCACCAGAGATTACTCCTGCGGTGACGAAATGACACGAAGCGTCGCAGACGCCGAGCGCAGAAGTCGCTGGCTCGCACTCTTCCTCGCTGTCCAGCACTCCGTCCCCGCAGCCCAACGGCTTCGATTCGACCTCCAGGAAATACGCGCCCGGCGACTCACCTTGAATCAGGAGCGTGAACTCACTGCTTCGGTCCGCGGTCAGGCGCTCGTCCACGTTCGTCACGAGTCGCACGCAGGCCGGGTCGATCGAGCTCGATCCCGAAAAGGACTGTTCGAACTCGCCCCCGTCCGCGTACAAACGAACCATGAAGACCTCGCCGTTGCGGCATCCGGAGAGTCCGTCGGTGAACACGGCGGCTTCGAGCACGTGTCCGGCCGGGATCGCGAACCGAAAGCTGTCGACCGACGACGGACTCTCGACGGCTGCCAGCACTACGGCGGGAAGCTCGAGCGGCATCGACGTGACCGGATCGTCATTGGGCTCGACCTCGACAGTGCCCTCGATCTGGCACTCCGCCGAACACGAGGGTTCGCGGGCAAAGTCGCAAGTTTCGCCAGCCCGCGTCTCCGTCCACCCGTTGCCGCACGAAGGCGCTTCAGCGCCACCCATGACTACGTAATGACTCGAACCAAACGACCTCACTCGGACGAAGTGAGTCCCCGCCAGGAGGTCTCGGGCAAATGCGTCGTGCTCGGGATCGATACGCGGACAATCATCGAGCGCATCGCTGTACCCAAGGCTCGTTCCGCTCGAAGTCAGGAGCTCGAGGCCAAGGTCGAACGCGCAGCCATCGTCGACATCGCGGGCCTCGATCTGGACCGAGCCCCCGTCCTCGACGACGAGGGCGTACACGTCGAGGTCTCCGAAGGAGCTCCGTCCCAATACAGGAGCCTCGAGGGCGAGCGCCGCCGCCTCAGTGTCGTTGGGCTCGACCTCGGGCGTCGCCGTACTCAGGACGATCGTCTCCTCCGTTTCGTCGTAGGGACCGCGCACGTGAAGTCGGAGCTCGTCGCCGGGCGCCGCATCGAGCACCATCCGGCCATCGATGACACTCGGGAGGTCGTCAACGGAGGCGCCATTCAATGCCAACGTCGTCTCGACTGCACCGAGCACGATCCACTCCACGGCCACCGTGCTGGCCCGAGTGAGCCACCGAGGGTGGACCGAAAAACGTGAGATCTCGGCGCGCGCCCCTTCGTGGACCGTCACGTCCAAGGAGCGCTCGACGGCCAGCCCGTCCTGCGTCGACGCCCGCAACACGAAGGTGGAGCTCACACCGAGGGCGCCGCTCTCGATCGAACCCTCGACGACGGGTGCGTTCAGAAGCGGTCCGTCGGGCCCGAACAAGATCACCCGCTCGGCCTCCGCGACGCGCCACGAGAGAGTGGTCGTCTCGCCGGAGTAGACCTCGGACGGCTCGGCTCGATAGAGGAGGACGTGAGGCTCGCGAACCTCCATACACCCAAGCAACGCCAAGCAAAGTGTGGTCGTAGTGATTCCGCGCGCGGCGCGCCCCAATTCAGGTCGCATCGGGACCCGCGTGAAAGGACTCGCTGCGTTGGACCAGCTGATCGAGCTCTCCTTCTAGCGCCTCACGATGCTCGCGCTTGAACTTGGGATCCGGATCCATGCCGTCGATTTGATCGTCGTAGCAGGCCAGAAACACGTCCCGCCACATCCGGACTTGCTCCGGCTCCGGAATATACGCGCTCACGGCCTTGCCGATGACGTTCAAGAGCGCCACAGCGGCAAAAGCAGGCTCGAAGGTCTCGTCGATCTCCGGGCTTTCGACGAAATCCTCGATGGCTTTGATCAGGTCGTCGGTGACGTCACCGACGAAGTCGAGCGCCGAGTCGTTGCTGAAAGGGCCAGCCGCCCACGTTCCCATGTCGCCCCTGTGCAGAATCGGCAGCCGGATGGCAACTGGCCAAAGGATCGACTCGGTTCGTGCTGGGTAGCCGCTGGCAAGATGTGTGCGGTCTGCCGTTCGGTCTGCGGATCACGCGAGCTTCTGCGCGATCGTCACGAAGGGGGCTCGCTGAGACTCCGTACCCACCGCAGCCACGGGCGTCCCGGAATCACTCATCGAACCCACCTCGGGGTCGAGCGGAATTTCGCCCAAAAAGGGGACTCCATAGTCCTCCGAGAGCGCCCGACCGCCACCTCGGCCGAAGGGATAAATCCGCTGGCCGCCAACTTCGAGATAACTCATGTTCTCGACGACTCCGGCCACCTTCACGCCCACCTCGAGCAACATTCGAATCGCCCGGCGTACGTCGTCCGTGGCCACCGGCTGCGGCGTGGTCACGACCACCGCGCTCCGGATGCGGAGCTCCTGGGCGATCGTGAGTTGCACGTCTCCCGTTCCCGGCGGCATGTCGATGATCAGAAAATCGAGCTCTCCCCAATCCACGTCGTCCAGGAGCTGAATCAACGCGCTCGTGGCTACGGACGAACGCCAAACGAGGGGCGTGTCACTCTCCGGCGTGGTGAGACCCACACTCATGATGCGCAAGCCAAAATTTTCGATGGGCTCGATCTTGTCTCGGTCGTTCCAACGCATGCGCTCGGCCAGCACACCGAGGAGGCGCGGGATGCTCGGTCCGTGGACGTCCGCGTCCAGGATCCCGACCCTCTTCCCCATTTGCGCGAGCGCGACCGCTACGTTCACCGCCACCGTGCTCTTGCCTACGCCGCCCTTGCCGCTCGTGAACACCACGACGTGCTTGGCGTACGGCGCGCGGTCGTTCGGGTGCGATGAGTGACCATAGGTCACGCCCGGCCGTGGCCTGCCGAGCTGCACGAGCGGCTCGCTCACAAACAACCCTTGAACGAACCGGGCTTCGGCTTCGGGGTCACCGAATACTCGTCGACGTCCACCGTCGCGATCTCCGACTTCTTCTCGATCCTCGAGACCTTCCCGGTGAAATCCACAGACCCACCCCCGAACGCCTTTTCGAGCTCGTACCGAAATACGCGCTTCTTCGAGATTCGATAGATCTGTTTCTCCGCCACGTCGAAGACCACGATCTCTTTCCGCGCCTCTTCGAGGGGGCAGGACGACAGCTTGGTCAAATCATTCGATTTTCGAGCGTCCACCGCACACGACAGGCCAGTCACTGCGCCCGCCGTGATCTCTACCTCCTCCCCTCGCTCCACGGCCAGCGCCGGGGCGCCGTAGCAGATCGAGGAAAGTGCCACGGCCCAAAAAGGTCTCATCATTTCGACGACTCCTGTGACGGCAAGCCTAGGGTGGCCAGGTAAGCGACGATCGCGGCGAGATCTGCCTTGGGAAGACCGGCGAACGGAGGCATTTTGGACGTACTCTTCCCGTTCACATCGGTGTGCCACAGATAGCTCGCGTCGTTCGGCTGCGCTCGATGAGGATCCGGCGCCGCGGACTTCGAATACATCCGGTTGGGGTTCAGATTCGGTACGATCAGCCCGCTCGGGTTCGTGATCGACTCGAAGAGATAGCGGCGCGACGCGATGACCCCGATGTTGGACAGGTCGGGGGCAATCTCCGGCGGTGCAATTTGTTTGTCTCCAAACCGATGGCACGCGATGCAGATCGACTCGACCAGCGTCCTACCCTTCGCCGGGTCTCCCGCCTCATCGGGTTCGATCCCGAACGACAGCGATTTCAGGTACCCGGTCTCTTCGGGGAAATTGGAGATTCGCAGCAGCATCCAGCCCGACAGCGCCTTGTTTCCGCCGCGCTCGGCCTTTTGACCATCCCAGACCGCGAGCGCGAAGGGCACGAGCCCCTTGGCCAAGTCATGCCCTTCGATACTCAGGGGACGTGAGATGACCGCACGCCAGACTTTGGCCGTCGAGTCGTAGCTCATTTGAGCTTTGAACGCGGACAGCTCGGCGCGGGTCGACGAGCCGAACCCGGCGGCCACGGCCTCACGCAGGTCCGTGCCGCTCGCGGTGGCGCGTGCGAGGGCCAGCACGACCTTCTGCTCAGCGTCTCCCATTCCGATGTAGGGGAGTGTTTGGCCGGTGCCGAAGCGGAGCGGAAACTGCAGCGCCACGCTGTCGCCGTAGACGTCGGTGTCCACGGGCCGAGTCTCCGAGTCGTCGGGCCACTCGAGGAGAATCGCGAGGTCCTTTCCATTCGTGGCGGCCCGCACGCTGACGCGGTGCGCGGCTCGGGCGACGTGAGGCGTCGCGGCCGAGTCATTCAAGTGGGTCGTGCGTTGAGGCGCGACCCATGCCGAGTGAGTAGGTATGGCCTCCCATGAGGCGCTCCTTGGGTCGAGCGGGAGCGTCCCGGACACCGTCCGGACCGGGACGACGTCCGGCGCTGGGCCGCTTGCCAGCGCGGTGCCGGCGACGCTCGAGGCCAGAGCAACGCTGAGAGCACGTCTCACGGCTGCCTCGCCACCGCCAGGGACTTCGCCCCGCGCCGACCGAGCTGCACGAGCCCCGCGGAGACCGGTTCGCCGATGCGGAACATCGCCTTGTGCTCGTAGGCGATGAGGATATCGAGCAGCTCCGACTTCTTTCCGGACTTACGCTTCTCCATTTCCTTTTCGAGCGTGGCGAGCGCCGTCTTGGTCGCGGGTCCGAAGAGTGACTCGAGGTAGGAGATCGGGATACGCTCGCTGTCTTTGATGGGCTTTCCGAAAGCGTCGAACTTGGGCGGCCCCGGGAGCGGAGGCACGTAGTACACGTTCGGCTGAGTTCCATACTCAACATGCAAGGGGAGTGCGACTTTGTAGACGTTCACGAGCTTGTGTACCTGACCCTCGAGGTCGTCGAGGTAGCCGACGAACCGGATCCGGCCCACACACTGCTGCGCGCACGCGGGCGGGAGGCCCTTCTCGATGCGCGGAAAACAGAAGATACACTTCTCCGACTTCGAGATCTTGGGGTTGAAGTAGATCTTCTTGTACGGGCAGCCGGCGATGCAGTAACGGAGCCCCTCGCACCTTTGCTGGTCGACCAAGACGATGCCGTCTTGGTCGCGCTTGAAGATGGCTTCGCGCGGACACGCGGCCAAGCACCCGGGATTCGAGCAGTGATTGCAGATGCGCGGCAGATAGAAGAAATGGGAGTTCGGAAACTCACCGGCGCCGCCGTCTTCGTCCCAGTTCGGCCCGTTCTTCAGGCTGCTCTGCGCGACGATCTCTTCACCGAGCAAGGCCTCGTCGAGGTTGAAGTCCCAGGGCGTTCCGTAGTCGTTGCGCGTGGCGACGGTGCCGTCGCGCAGGTGGCCGCGCTCGTCGAAGCCTCCGCCCATCGACTCCCAATTCCTCGGATAACCTTGGCCTGGCCGAGTCTCGACGTTGTTCCAGTACATGTACTCGCGACCATTTCGATTGGTCCACTGAGTCTTGCACGCGACCGTGCAGGTCTGGCAGCCGATGCACTTGTTGAGGTCCATGACCATCGCGAGTTGGCGTTTCGACATGGTTGCTCCTCAGACCTTCTCGAGCGCTACCGTGGCCTGGTAGGCGTGTTGGTTCCCGTCCCAGTGAGTACCAAACTTCAGGTGCCCCCAACCGTCGGTGACCTCCAACAAGTTGAGCAAGTCGACGTTGAGCACGTTGTGGCCTTTCTTTCCGGCAAACATGAACGGCTCCCAGCCGTGCTCGATCACCAGGCCGTCGGGCGGGACGCCGGAGACGAGCTTGGCCATCAAGATGCTGTCACCGGCGTCGTTCCTGATTCGGACGTCTTCGCCGTCGTCGATGCCGAGCTTCTTGGCGACTTCCGGGTTGATCATCACGTACGGCTTGCCGCGCTGGAGTCGCTGGAGGATCGGAGAGGTCTTGTAAGTCGAGTGAATCGACCACCGCGCGTGCGGGGTGATCATCAGGAAAGGATACTTCTTCGGTCGAAGCGGCTCTTTGGCGACCGGCACGTGCGCGCCGGCCTCGACCCACAGCGGGTGGTCCACGTAGAAGGTGAGTCGGCCGGTGAGGGTTTCGAAGCGCTGGTGCAGGAAGAGGTTGGACTCGAACGTGTTGTATGGCCGGTGTTTGTAGAGCGGCGACGACTTGCCGGCTTTTTCGTTGAGCTCCAGGAACCCACCCCGTTCGACCACGGTCTTCGGATTGTTGGGCTTGAACTGGTCGACGTGTTCGAGCGCGTACTCGACGGCGTCGCGGTCCGAGCGGAGCTTTCCGTCGAGGGTGTACTCTTTGACGAGCTGCTCCATATCGTGAAAGCCCAGCGTGGTGTGAGTCGGGTCGGGAATGTGAACGAGCTTCTGGTCCTTGCTCCTCGCGTAGCGGTCTTTCGCGATGGCTTCGATCTTCTCGACGACGAGCGTCGCGATCTCCCATTCGCTCTTGCACTCGCCGACCTTCTTGAGCCCTGCGGGCGGGATCGCGAGGTTTGCGTAACGATGGTATCCTGGGTTGGTTCGAATGTCCCAAGACTCATAGGGTGTGGTGCAGGGCAGCAGGATGTCCGCGTAGTTGGCGAAGTCCGACATGCGGAAGTCGCCGTAGGCGATGAATTTCGCCTTCTCGAGGAACGCCTTTTTGTACTCACCCTTGTTTCGCCGAAACCGGGAGTCGCCGAACATCAGGAAGGTCTCCGTCTCCGGCCACCACGGCTTGCCTTTCTTCTCTCCGGCGTCCCCGGAGCTCGACATCACGAGGCTGCCCACGGTCTCGAAGTAGTCCGCCTTCTTCTTGCCCGTCGAACGCTCGATCTCTTCGTCCGAGAAGTAGCTGTCCGCGTTCTTGAAGCCGTCGCCGAGCATGAACTCGGACACGAAGCCGGAGGCGAACCGGTGAGTATATCGACCCTCGAAGCTCGAGAGTCCCGACAGCCCAGTGATGTTCCATTCGTTTTCGGTGTTCATGCCACCGGTGGGCCCCAGCCGGCCGGTAATCGCGGCGAGCGAGGCGATGGCCCGCTGGCTCAGGAGGCCGTTGAAGTGCTTGCCCACGGCAAAGCCCATCGTGATGACTGCGACTTTGGACTTGGCCAAATCCTTGGCCAGCTCGTCGACGACGCTTGGATGAACGCCGGTGAGCGCCTGGGTCTTCTCGGCCCGAAACGCCTCGAGCTCCCGGCGCCACTCCGTGAAGGCGGTCGTGACCGTGACTTCCTTGCCGTCCTTGAGTCTGACCTCGAGCTGGCCGTCGAGCGCCGGCTCGATCAGGAAATTGATGTCTTCGAGCCGGAGAGTCTCGACCGTCGAGCCTTCGCAGCCCGGCAGCACGGTGATCTTCCTCGTTCGTTTGTTGAGTACCACGAACACCTCGTGGTGTTTCTCTTCGTCCGAGGCGAACTGTTCCACCGACGACTTGTCCAGGCGCTCATCGTTCAGGTCGAGGTCTGAGAGCCTCACGAGCGCCTTGTCGTCGGCGCGGACCAAGAGCGGCAGGTCGGTGAATTGCGCGAGAAACTTCGGGTCGTAGAGCTTTCGGTCGACGATGCGCTGAATGATCGAGAGCGCGAGGTGACCGTCGTACCCAGCCTTGACGGGCACCCACAAATCACTGTGGACCGCGGTCGAGTTGTACTCAGGGGTGATGACGATGATCTTGGATCCGTTGTACTTGGCCTCCCACAAGTAGTGAGCGTCGGGGATGCGGGAGACGTTGGGGTTGCAGCCCCAGAAGACGTTCACGTTGGCGCCGTACATGAAGTCGAACGTACAGCCGACGTTCCCTTCACCGTAGACGACGCTGACTCCTGGAAACATGTCACCCACGTAGCTGGCGATGTACGGGCGGACGGCGCCGAGGAGAGTTCCGAGGCGCTTGACCGAGGCGGCGCGAGCTTCCGTGAGCACGCCTGCGCCGATGTGGATGTAGTTCCCCGCCGGGCCCTTCTCGAGCATGGTGTCGTAGAGCTTCGTGGCCACTTCGGTGATGGCTTCGTCCCACGAGATTCGTTTCCACTTGCCCTCGCCGCGCCCGGCGACCCTCCGCATGGGATAGGCCAAGCGGTCGGCTTCGTACATGACTTGAGAGTGCTGAACTCCTTTGTTGCAGCCTCTCGGGTTCGCGTCCGGGATGTCCGAGGCGACCTGCGGGTAGCTCGCGCTCTGGTTCTCTCGCGTGATCTTCCCGTCCTTGACCCAGACCTCCCATGCGCAGTTGCCCTGGCAGTTCACGCAGTGATACGCGAACCCATGAGACTCGCCGTCTCCGTAGGTCTCGGCGAACTCAGCCCGATACAGATCCTCGGTCGACTTCGACAGGGGATAAGAAGCCCGCGGATCATCGACGCGGACCGGATCCGGCGGAGCCTTGCCCAGCGCCGTCTCGGCCACGCCGACGGCGCCGATTCCAAACAACCCGGAGAGAATGTTGCGTCGAGAGATACTCATGTTGCGACCTCAGAGGCAGCCTCCGCCCGCCGCTGCGCGCGGAGGCGTATACTCGCCGACGTCCTCGGGATAGTTTGCGTCGCTCCAGGCCGCCATGCCGCCGGCGAGGTTGCGAGCGGTCGTAAAGTGCGCGCGACACTTGGCGAAGACCTGTGCGTCGCCGTCCTCGGAGATGATGACGGAGGGTGCGGAGGCGAGGATTCGCGGCAGGGCCTTCGAATCGGTCGCGGACGGATCACAGCCAGGGAACGGAATGGCGCCGGGCACGTGCGCGTCCTCGAACTCGTCGCCATCCGTGCGAACGTCGATGAGTTGGAGTCGAACGCTCGACTTGGCCAGCTTTCCGTAGAGCTCCTTGGATTCGATGGGGAGCTCGGCCTCGAGCTCGGCTCGCCGAGCGCCCTCCCAAATCACCACTCCGGTCAGGATCGCCAGCGTGCCAAACCAGGCCATGGGTTCGAGTCGACTCATGACTTGACCTCCCGGGTCGCCGCGAGGCGCGCCGCCAGCTCGGCGTTCCGAAGGTGCAGGCTGACGGCGCCGATCCCCAAGGCAAGCACCGCCAGAAGCAGCAAAATTCGCAGTTGCGTGTTCACGAGCACCTCAGTCGTAGACGCGGTCGCCCACGGTTTGCGCTGATGCCATGTCGAGCGTGTGCGCGACGAGGAGTCGGCCGTTCGCTACGACCATCGACACCAAGAAGAAGGTCCCCGCCATCGTGAAGCTCCCGATCGAGAGCGTGGGCCACGCGGAGATGAAGGCGCCGGTCGTGCATCCGCCACCGATCATCGCCCCGAGGCTCATGAGTGTGGTCATCGAGAAGCTCTTCGCGATCGCTTTCGGACTGAAGGTCTTGGGCAGCGGCGTCTGGACGGCGGCCTTGGACGGCGTGGAGAACAGGTGCGCCGCAAAGCCACCCGGTAACACGCCGAGAAAGAGTGCGGCCCTCCAAAGGATGTCGTCGGTGATCTTGGGAACGACCTCGAGCGGCGCGCCGACGAGGTGAGAGATCCAGCCGGTCAACGCGAGCAGCCCGCCCGAGAATCCGAGATACCCATTCTGCGCGGTCGCGAGCACGACGAGAGTACCGCCGATCGCGCCGGAGGCGACCCAGCTCCACTCTCCGCGGACGTAGTCGAGCAACGAGTGACGTTCCACTGCCGGCGCGAAGGTTCGCTCGGCGGTGACGCGGTCGATGACGAAGATGACCCCCAGCAGCATCACGCCGAGCCCGAGCGCGACGACGGCGTAGGGCAGTCCGAGGACGCCATAGAGCGTGAGCGGTTTCTGATTCTCTAGGACGATCCCTGACTCCATGAGCGGAGTCTTGAGCTGTGTGTAAATCAGGACTCCAGCGAACAGCCCGAGCGTGGCGGCGAGCGCGGCGCCCTTCTTGTCCCCGGCGCCACCTCCGACCTTCGCGATACACGTGCCTGGGCAGAGCCCGGAGACACCCATCGCGATGCCGAACAGAATGCCGCCGAGCACGTGGCCGAGCCCGAAGTAGGGCATGATTCGCGGGACGAGGCCCAAGGACTCGTCCACCCCGAGGGCACCGGCTAGGCCGTACCAGAGTGACGCGACGGCGATCGCGGTGAACGCGAACTTCATGACCTTCGTGTCGCGAAGTGTCAGCATACCCATGACTCGCGAGTAGCGAGTCGCACCCACCTTGTAGAGGACCACGCCGAAGCCGAACCCGGTCGCGGCGCCTCCAAGAATCGACGTCAACGTGCTCATATTCGACCTCAGGGTTGAGTTCCGAGCGGCAGGGATTCGTTCGCGCCCCACTCGCTCCAGGAACCTATGTAAACCTTCACGTTTTTGTGGCCCGCTCGCTTCAGCGCCAGATACTGGAAGGAACCTCGGCCAAGACCCACGTGGCAGTAACTAATCACCGTCTTGTCCGGCGTGTACCCATTCTTCTTCAGCTTCTCGAGCTGCTTGGTGAGCTCTGCGGAGTCCTTCAGCGTGGGTTTGTCGGCCTCGCCGCTCTTGTTGGCCGCGTATTTCGTCCAAGGCGAGAAAACGGCGGTAGGAATGAAGCCACCTCGCGGCACCGTGGCCTCCTTGCCGGGGGCCATCATGGACGCCTGGAGCGTCTTTCCGGTGTACTCATCGAGGTTGTGGCGTGCGTCCAGAATGAGATAGTGCGCGGCGTCGGCGGTGGCCTTCTTGACCTCCTCGAGCCCGGCGATCATCTCGCCTCGGACCTTCGGCGAGAACTCTTTCGCCGCGACCTTCGCGGCGGCGCCTGCCTCCACGGCGCCGCCGTGCGCTTTCCACGTGGCGAGGCCTCCGTCGAGGATCTTCACCTTGTCGTGGCCGTACAGCGTGAGCAGGAACCAATTCCCGCTGGCGTTCGCTCCCATGCCGCCGTCGTAAACGACGACCTGAGTCGCCCCGTCGATCCCGAGCTCGCCGAAGAGTTTTTTGGCGGCGGGCTCACACATGGGCAGACCGCTGCAGGCCTTCACGTCGTCGAGGAATTGGAGGTCGTGTGAGTATGCGAAGACCGAGCCTGGAATGTGCGACTTCTGACAGTCCTTGTCCGAGTCTGAGCACACGAAGCGCACGTCCGGCTTCCCCGCCAAGGCCTTTGCCTCGTCGACCGTGATGAACACGTCGTCGGCCAACGCGACCCCGGCGAAGAGAGCCGGGAGGGTCGCCGCGAGCGGCGCGGCGAGAGCTGATTTGAGCAGGTGATCGAGTTTCATGATTCGGTTCGTTCCTCTGATTCTGGTTGAGTTTCGAGCGCGACACCGCGCGCCGAGAGATCTGGGGGCCCAAGGTCCAAATGAGCTGCGCGAAATCCGGCGGCTTCCAAGATGGACACCGCTTCCAGCGCCATGGAGCAGTAGGGACCGCGGCAATAGGCGATGATTTCGCGGGCGGGGAGCTCGGCGAGCCTTCCTTGGAGCTCGTCGAGCGGGATCGACTTCGCGCCCGGCAGGTGACCGGCGTCGAATTCGGCGAGCGGTCTCACGTCGAGCAACAGCGCGTGCTTGCTCTCGAGCTTGTGGAAGACCGCCTCGCGCTGGGTGTCCGAGAGGATGGCGAAGGCTTTCTGCAACGGAAGCATGTCCGGGAGAATGCCCTCGGAGACTCTGCGCACCGACGCAAACAGCTCGGAGACGGACTCATCGGAGATCTCGTAGACGATTCGCTGGGCGTGTCGCTCGGACCGCACCAAATGGGCGGTTCTGAGTTGCTGGAGATGCTGAGAGACGTTGGCGACGCTCTCCCCGCACTGCTCGGCCAGCGCGTCGACGCTTCGAGGCCCTTGCCGCAACAGGTCGAGCAGCAGCAACCGCACCGGGCTCGAGAGCGCTTTACCGACCCGTGCCAACTCTTCGTAGTGGGCACGAGCCCGCGCTCGGAGCTCACGATTGCGAGGTGGCGACATCGCGTTATCAATTGATCGATTGATAACGCGAACACTGAGGCGAATGTTTGTCCTGCGTCAAGAGGGAACTTGCGTTGCGCTGAGGGCGTGGCCTCCCGGGGCCCGAAGACGTTTTGTCACCTTGTTCCCATTCCCTGGACCGCGGCGCGGAACATCGGGCCCGGTGCCTCCGAGAATGAAGAGGTTCGGAGGCCCTGATGCGACGCTCGTTTCGTTCTCGACTGGAAACTCGCTCCCTCGTTCCGCGCCCCGTGGGGCGGCCTCGCGGCCCGGCGTTCGAAGAGACGCCGCGGGCCATGCGCAGGGGCTTCGAACAGTTGCACGAGTGGTGGGGGTCGATCGTGGGCGCCGTGTTGCATGCGGCAGGTCGTCGGGGGGCGTGGCCTTCGGCCGACGACCTGCTCGACATCCTCTCCGAGCTGCAGCTTCGACTTTTGAAGGAGCCCACGTTGGCGGAGTCACTTCGGCAGGGGCCCCGCGAGCGCTCCGAAGCTGAGATCGCCCGACTCGCCGCGCGAGTGACCCGTGACGTGCTGCGCGCGCGCACTCGCGCCCGCTCCGTAGACCCGGTGGTGCTCGCGGCCCTGGGCCCCAATGATCCGGGGCCAGAGGTCGCGATCGAGAGAGAAGAAGACAGCCGCGAGTTGTGGAAGACGGTCGAGCGCCTCTCCGCGCGAGAGCAGGAGCTCGTCGAGCTCTTCTATGTCGCCGCGCGATCGCCCAAAGAGATCGCGGCCGAGATGGGCATCACGGTTTCGACGGTGTTCAGCAAGCGAACCAAGCTGGAGGCGAAGCTCCGCCGATTCACGGAAGAGGACGGACGGGCGCGCAAGGTCGATTGAGCCCCAACGAAAGCCCATCGTTCGTAGGGCCGAGGTCGTCGCAAGCCTGTTGCCGCCGATCGTTCGTTCGTTCAAGTTCTGGAGTCATGGCAATCTTTCCGGACGATCTCGAGCCCGACGAGACGGGGCTCGTGGCTCTCGGGGGCGAGCTCCATCCGGAGATTCTGATCGAGGCCTACACGAAGGGGATCTTTCCGTGGACCGGCGCGCACCCGATCCCTTGGTACTCTCCGGATCCTCGGATGGTCCTACGGCCGCAATCAATTCACATCAGTCGATCGATGAAGAAGTTGCTCAGGAGAGAGCGCTTCGAGGTCCGCTTCGACAGCTGCTTTCCGGAGGTGATGCGTCGCTGCAAGGGCATCAAACGCAGACACGAGCGTGGCACGTGGATCACGCCGAACATGCTCGTGGCCTACGGAAAGTTGCACGAGATGGGCGTGACCCACAGCGTGGAGACCTTCGAGAACGGCAAGCTCGTCGGGGGTCTGTACGGGGTGGCGATCGGGCGTGCGTTCTTCGGCGAGTCCATGTTCGCGGCGGTCGACAACGCCTCGAAGATCGCGTTGATCTCCTTGTGCCGCAGGCTTGCCACGCGACGATATCTTCTCGTGGACTGCCAGCAGGTGACCGACCACCTGACGTTCATGGGCGGCTCACCCATGCCGCGGCGGCAGTTTTTGGACCTCCTTGGACGCGCGGTGAGGGGACCGAGCCAGTGGGAAGCTGAGCCCGATCCGTTGCTCGATCCGCTCTTGGCCGCTGGCGAGCCGAGCGGATCGTGACGAACGCGCAGTTTTTCGGGCGAGCCCGGGAACTGATTGCGCGCGAAAGCCCATAGCCGTAGGGGAGGCGCAATGCGGTGGCGCTCTCTGATCTTGCTGCTCTCGCTTGGGTGTCACTCCCGGTCTTCGAGCTCGTCTTCGAGCTCGGACGGGCCGCGCGCGCTCTTCATGCTCGACGTGGGCTCGAAGATCCGTCGCGCGGTGCTGAGCACGACGGGTGACATCGTGGTCTCCACCGAGAGCGAGCTATTGGGGCTCAGGGATGGCGAGCGTGCGTGGGCCGAGTCTTTGAAGCTCGCGCCGTTCCTCCTCGCGATCTCCGACGGCGCCGTGGTCACGCGCGGCGCAGACTCGAGGCTCGTCGCGTTCGATGCTCGTACCGGCCGTGTGGTGTTCAGCGTGGGCTCTCGGGTCGAGACCGAGCTGCCGCTCGACAAGCAGGATCTCGAGACGCTCGGTCGTTTCGCGTGGTCACCGCCGCAAGCGCTCGCTCGCACGTCGAGCGCCGGCAAGGAGCTCTTGGTCGCGATCCTCGAGGACGGCCGAATCCTTCGTATCTCTCCGGAGCGTTGTCGCGCCAAGGACGCCCGAGCCTGCTCGGTCGTCCGAGGGCGCGCGCCTTTCGAGCTGCCTCGTGCGGTCGAGCTGGACGTTCTGCCTGACGGATCCCTCGTCGTCATCGACATCGATCAGATCGAGGTCGTGTCTCCAACGGGCTTGCCGCGGTTCGAGATCCGCGCCGAGCGTCTCCTCGGCGGCGCGCGGGTCGTGGGAGATCGGTTGATCGTCGCCATCGACGATCGCCTCCTCGCCCTCGATCCAAAGTTCTGCGACTCTAGGGAGCTCCTCAGGTTCTCGCTCCCCAGGTCTTCGAACACGACGACGACCGCGACCGGCGTGCCCAAGGGATGCGTGATCCTGTCGCGCGATCGATCCGGGCTGCTCAACGCGCCCACGCTCGTCGGCGACACCCTCGTCGCCAACGCGAGCGACGCGACGTTTTTCGCGTCGGAGCGAGGCGACGACAAGCTCGACCTCGATGCCATCGGTCCGCTCATCGCGCGCGGTGATCGCGTGATCACCCTCGCGAGCTCGACGGAGAATCGGCTGAGGTTCTTGGAGATCCGGCCAGCGGAGCGGAGCGTCCGAGAGGTGCGACTCCCGATCGAGCTCCCCGGCCTCGTGGTGTCGTCGAACGACCTGTTGCTCGACGTGAGCGGACCCTACGCGCTCGCCGGCCACGGATCCAAAGTGGCCCTCGTGTCCTTGGGCCCGTAGCTCGGGCGCATCAATCGCGAGCGGACGCGATCCACTTCAGGATCGCCGGCACTTCGGTCTTTTGCCAGCTCGGATTCGTTCGAACTTCCAAGAAGGCGTTCCACAAGCCGTCGAAGCACCGCACGAGCTTCTCCGCCAAGAAGAGGCGCTCGTTGATGCGTTCGTCTTCCTCTTCGGAGAGTAGCTCGGGAAGCTCGGCGCTGCGAAAGGCGAAGCGCTCCGCGTCGATCGTGGTTTCGAAGACCTGCTCCCCGCATTGGATCCGCAGGCGCGTCTGATGCACGAGCAAGCCTTCGGCGAGGGCTTCCTTCACGATCTTCGCGTACGCGGACAGCTGGCCTTTGGCAGAGACCTCGCTCGCGTCCCCGGAGATCCCGCGGAGCACCGTCCTACCCACGAGCAGCACCGTGAGCGGCTCCTCGTCGAGCATCGCGATCGGTTCGCCGCGTTCGGATCGAAACAAGAGCCATGTGAAGAGCTCGCGCCCGAGGTAGGCGCGCTGTCGGAGGAGCGCGTCCTTCTCTTCGCGCCCGGCTTCTTCGGCTTCAGCCTCGAGGGCCTGTCCGTCGACGCCGATCTGTCCGCGAAGGAACTGAGTTTCTTCGGAGCCCCGCGAGCGTTTTCCGTACTTTGCCACGTCAACTCTCTTTTCGTTCGAGGTGGTGGAGGGCTTCGGTGGGCAACAGGAGCTTCGGATCGAGGGCCTCGACCCGCGCGCCCGGCGAGGTGGGCTTCAGCACGACGCCCATCGCTTCGAGCGCCTCGATGATTTCTTCGATCACTTTGGTGGACGTCGCCCAGATCCACAGCTCGCCCGAAGGGGTCTCCCAACTCACGTCGTGAGTATCGGTCTTGACGAACGCGCGACCGCGGAGGTCCTGGGTGACCAGCACCTTCTGATCTCTCGATTCGTGCCGTGTCGGCGGCCGGCCCTCTCGCTCGGCGAACTCGTTTTTCCACTTGTCGACCTCGGTCTTGACGAGGCGCTTGGGCACGACCAATCGATCGACGCGCCAACTCAGGAGAACACGCTCGCCGAAGAGGAAGGTCGAGGGCGTGAGCTCGGCGGAGTCGACGTTCTCGAGCTCCACCCAGCCTTGCGAGCGATCCTGGTCCGATCCTCGATCGATCGGCTCGAAGGCCTTCTTCTTGAAGCCGGCGGCGAGGGCGCGTTTCTCTTTGAGCCCGGACTCCACGTGAAACCGCACGAAGGTCACGGAGCCTCGTTGAATCGGCACGGGGCGCTCGTAGGGGCCCAGCGCGCCGAGGTCAAGACGATCGAGAAAGGGAGACTGACGGGGGGCGCCCGTTGGGCTACACGAGCTGTCATGAGTGCGAAGACCATCCTTCCGTCGAGCTGGGAGGTTCCCGAGGTGTTTCACAGCCGGCTCGGAAAGTCGGCCGGCCGCCAGCGGACGATGAGTCACGAGGGGCACCTGCTCATCATTCTCCACGACGTGCCCGAGCCTGGTGTTCCGGAGCGCACGGGGGTGTTTTTCTGGCGCAACCCACAAGCCGAATGGAAGACGAGCGTGGCTGGGGCCGGGCTGCCGGGGCTCAAGGAGCTCCTCGAGCGCTACGCCAAAGCGATCGATGCGCGTGAAGCCGAGCTCCACCAAGCGTCGAGTGTGGGAGACCTGTTGCCGATTCGAAGGGCCGCGGTGCCGATCGCGCGCTCGAGCCGCAACGTCCACGCCGCGCTGCAGGCGGCCCGAGAGGCGGCTTCCGACGATCGGGAGCTCATCATTCTGCGAGATCGAGCGTACGAGATCGAGCGCGCGGCTGAGTTGCTCCTCGAAGACGTGAAGACCGCGATCGACGTCGAGACCGCGGAGCAGGCCGAGCTCCAGGCCGAGCTCGCCCACCAAGTCTCGATGACCGCGCAGCGACTCAACCTGCTCGTGGGATTTTTCGTACCCATTTCCGCGATCGCGTCGTTCTTCGGGATGAATCTGAAAAACGGGCTCGAGGAAGCCCCGCCCGGATTGTTCTGGGTCATTCTGGGGGTGGGTTTGGTGTTTGGGTTGATGTTGAGGGGCGCGCTGGCCAAGCCACCCAAGCCGCTCGAACCGAAGAAATGAAACTCGGAGCGCTCGGACGCCTAGGCCCGGGACGCCTGGGACCGTAGCCACTTAGCCACTTGGCTGCGGTTGACGAGCCCCGGACGCGCGTGTACGTCCGAGGGGTGAGGACCTCTTTTCTGGCGTCGCTGCTCCTCGTTCTCTCCGCCTGCGCGACCGAGCTCGACCCAATCCCGGCCGCAAGCAACTCAGACGCGCGGGCGGCCGTCGACGGCGGAGGGGACGGCTCGACGAGCGGAGACGCGTCTCTGTCCGACGCAGGGAGTTTGGACGCGGTCGTCCAGGATGACTCCGGGTCGGACGAAGACTCAGGCCCCCTTCAAGACGCACGCCCCTCCGACTCCGGACCGTCCGACTCCGGACCCGAGTGTGCCGGAGGTTGTCTGCGCGGGCCCGAGCCGACTTGCTCCGGCACCGACCTCATCGAGCACGAGAGGGGCCGCTGTGAACCCACCGGTTGTGTGTTCACGGACAAAGTCACCCCCTGCGCGCTCGGTTGCTGCACCGATCACTGCTGCGCAGTCAGAGTTTCGAATCAAGCTGACTTTGGGAGGCTGCCGGATTCGACCGGCATTACCACCGGCGCCAACGGCGTCTTCGATACGGAGTCCGACTGCGAGGCTACGTCGTCCTTGGGAGAGTGTGCGTTCGTCTCCGCAGGGACCATCTCGGCGTGTGTGTGCCGCTCCGACGAGCTCATCGTTCAGGATCTCACAGTGGTCGGACCGCGAGCGCTGGTGCTGCTCGCCTCGCGGAAGATCGAAATCATGGGTACGCTCGACGTGGCGGGTCACGGCACGGAGAACGGCTCAGGCGTCTCCTATATCTTCAATTTGGCCGCGTCTGGCACGTCTGGCGGGCGCGGCGGCAGCTTCGGAACCGAAGGAGGGGGAGGAGGTCCGGCCGCTCACGGGTCCCAGAATCTCGTGCCCCTCTACGGCGGCATGCGCGGCCAAAACATCTGCGCGGGCTCGGCGCTCGGCGGAGGCGGTGGCGGCGCCGTCCAGATCTCCGCGGGCCAGGAAGTTCGCATCTCCGGCTCGATCAACGCGAGCGGCGGCGGAGGCGGCTGGGGTCGGTCCGGGGACTCGTGCAACGGCGGAGGCGGCGGCGGAAGCGGCGGCGGAATTCTGCTGGAAGCTCCACGCGTCGAGCTCTCCGGGGCGACCAAGATCGTGGCCAATGGCGGCGGCGGCGGGAGCGGCGGCGGAACGGACAACTCAGGAAACTCAGGGAGCGACGGTCTGCTCGGATCCGATCCCGCCTCCGGCGGGCCGAGGATCGTCGAAGGGACCTGTCCACTCTACCCGGACATCTACAGCGGCTCGGGAGGCAACGGCGGGGCGCTCGTGACCCTGCCCGAACCCGGTGGCTCTGGCGACTCCGAGACGCGATGCCTGAGCTCTGCGTATACCGGCGATGGTGGGGGCGGCGGCTCGGTCGGGAGAATTCGAATCAATACGGTTCGGGGTCGACAAGGCTGTACGTGTCTTGCCACGCTTTCGCCCGAGCCGACCTTCGGGAACATCGCAGCCGAGTAGACTCAGATCGCGAACTTACAGATATGTCTCCTCTATCCGCTCCTCATCTCAACCCGAACGTGATGGGTTTGGGTCCGTCCGCGACGTTGGCGATCAACGAACGAAGCAACGCCCTCATTGCGCAGGGCCAGCGGGTGTTCAAGCTCGGGCTGGGTCAATCGCCGTTTCCTGTGCCCGCCCCGGTCGTCGCCGCGCTCCGCCAGGCCGCCCCCGAGAAAGACTATCTCCCGGTTCGAGGGTTGCGTCCGCTGCGTGAGGCAGTCACTGAATTCCTCCGACGCAGGCACGGGATCGAACGGCAGCGCAGCCAAGTCCTCGTCGGGCCCGGCTCGAAGGAGCTCATCTTCATCACTCAGCTGGCGTACGCGGGGGAGTTGCTCGTACCCAATCCTTCCTGGGTCTCGTACGCGCCTCAGGCTCAAATCATCGGGCGCCGCGTCACGTGGCTTCCGACCCGGCTCACGGACGATTGGAAGCTACTGCCGGAAGCGGTCGAAGCGCACTGTCAGTCGGCCAGAGGTCTGCCGAGACTGCTGATTTTGAATTATCCCAACAATCCGACTGGGGTCAGTTATACCGAGCGTGAGCTCGCTGGGTTGGCCGACGTCGCCCGACGTCATCAAATCCTGGTGATTTCGGACGAGATTTACGCGGACCTCGACCACGAAGGGCGCACGGCGAGCATCTCCCATTTCTATCCGGAGGGTACGATCGTCTCGACCGGGTTGAGCAAGTGGTGTGGAGCCGGAGGGTGGAGGCTCGGAGTCTTCTCCTTTCCCGAGGAGCTCGAATGGCTGTGCTCGGCGATGGCTGCGATCGCGAGCGAGACTTACACATCGGTGAGCGCTCCCATTCAGTATGCGGCCATTCGAGCGTTTCAAGGTGGGCCCGAGCTCGATGGCTACCTGACCGCTTGTCGCGCGGTTCTCAGGGAGCTCGGGAGGAGCTCCGCGGCCATTCTGCGCGGAGTGGGTTGCCAAATCCCGAAGATCGACGGCGCCTTCTACTTGTTCCCGGACTTCTCGCTCCACAGGGACCGCTTGTCTGCCCGAGGGATCGTGGGTTCGGAGTCCTTGGCCGAGCGCCTGCTGACCAAACGAGGAGTGGCAACTTTGCCTGGTTCTGTCTTCGGTCGGCCTGTGGACGAGCTGACCCTTCGCTTGTCGTACGTGAATTTCGACGGTGCGAAGGCGCTCCGCGCGATCGAGGCGGGGGAGAAGATCGACGAAGGTTTCTTACGGAGGCACTGCCCCGACACGATCGAGGCCATGGAGCGAATCGCTGGGTGGGTAACGAGGGAGTGACCCGGCTCTCGTCGTCAGCCCGCGGCCGCAGTGGTGAAGTCGTCATCCACGATTCGAAACAATTTCGCCACGCGACGCTCGGGTCGTCCGTGCCAGCCTGTCGCGCCCGCACCGAGCTCATCCATTCGTCGCTCGAAGAAAAATTCCGATTCGAACGCCGGGTGAAGCTGATCGAACCACGTCGCGGTCTCGTCGAGCTTCGCGAAGAAGGGTCGCCCTACCCAGTCGGGATCTCTCGCCTGGAGAAAATGCAGCACGAACACCTTTTGCCCGCCAACTTCGGCGACTCCATCGATCATGACCTTGCCGGGCATCGCGCTCATCGATGGTCCGCGCACCGTCCTCGCCAACCCGGAGACGCTGGAATAAGCGTCGCGGAAGATCTCGACCGTGCGAACCAGCGGAATCTCGAAGTAAGATCTGGGCCCGGTGTCGCGCTCGACGAACATGTAATACGGCACCGCGCCGAGCCGTACTTCGAGGCGCCACAGGTCGGACCAAGTCTTTGGGTCGTCGTTGACATGGCGCACGAGGGGAGCTTGGCATCGCACGACGGCTCCTGTGCCGAGAACTCTCCGAATCGCAGCCTGGGCGATGGGGGTCTCGAGCTCGCGGGGATGGCTTATGTGCGCCATCAGGGCCAAGTGTCGACCGCTCGCGCGCACGTCTTCGAACAGGCGGATCAAGTCGTCCGCGTCGTCGTCCGTCACGAAGCGGTAGGGCCAATAGGCCGGTGACTTCGTCCCGAGCCGAATCGTGGTGAGCTGATCGAGCTCTGCAGAGAGCAGAGGCTCGATGTAGCGACGTAATACCGAGGTCTTCATGATCAACGGATCGCCGCCCGTGAACAATACGCTGGTGACTTCGGGGTGAGCTCGCAGGTAGGCCACCAGCTGCCCGGCTTCTCGATTCGCGAATTTCAACTCATCCAAACCCACGAACTGGGGCCACCTGAAGCAGTAGGTGCAGTACGAATGGCAAGTCTGGCCTTGTGCGGGAAAGAACAGCAGGGTCTCGCGGTATTTGTGCTGCATCCCTTGCATCCGAACGCCGTCGAGCAGGGGGACGTTATGGGTCAACTGACCCGAGGGATGTGGATTGAGCGAGGTTTGAATTTGCCGGGCCTTCGCCCGCGTTTCCGCTTCATGGCCCTCGGACATGAGTTGGACCAAGTCGCTCAAGTCGTCGGGGCTCAGCATGTCTCGATGAGGAAAGGTCAGTCGATAAATCGGATCGTCCGGCACACGGTCCCAGTCGATGAGCTCCTCGATGACGTAATCATTGACTCGGAACGGGAACACCTGCGCCACCGCTCGAAGCTCGAGGCGTTCGTCGGGAGTCAGTCGCTCCGCGAGCGGACCGATGCGATCGAGCGTGCGGGCATCGTACGCTCGAAATCTCCTTTCGCGTCGCGAGCGAACGTCCATGTCGGTACATATGCATCCGAGGTGTTTTGAAGTCAAATGGTTTGGGAACAAACGAACGATCGACCCGAGTCGTTCCGGTCGAGCTTCCAAAGCTCGACGCGTAGTTATGCCACGGGCGAGCTCCCTGCTTCATTTGCAACTCGTGTGTCTTCCGTCGGAGGCTGCGCGGGCGCTCGACACCGCTGGCCGCCCGGAATTTCCACGCGTGGGATGATTTCGCTTCACTCGGGGATCGACCGTCCTCGTGGAGCGGGACTCGGGACTGGAATCGGGACCGGAATCGGGACGGGACCGGGACCCGGACCCGGGAAGGGAACGATCGGGCATGCGGCCGGCCGATCGGGGTGCTCGACGACGAGTTTCGGGAAAAACGGGTGCGGTCCGAGAGGTCAGCCGCTTGAGGAGTGGTGTGGCACGCATGTCGCACGATGGAGAGTCGACGAGAAGGCTTGGTGAGGCGAGCGGGAAGCGGAAGCGGGGTGTGTGGGTGTACAAGTCCGTAGGGTTCAAGCTGGGCGTGGCGTTTGGGATGTCGCTCGCGATCGGGGGTTTGGGGTGGGTGCTGGCGGCGCATGGACTCGACGAAATGGAGCAAAGCACGAAAAATCTGCACGAGAGCCTCGATCAAACGCGTGCGGCGGTCGAGTTGGAGCTGGCCGTGCACCGGCTGCTCTTGCCTCCGAACGATTTTTTGATCCGAGGCAAATCTGGGGAACGGACGGCCTTCGAGGTCGCGGTGGTGGAGCTACGGGAGGCTCAGGCTGCCGCGGGTCAGTCGAGTGACCTCGACCGCCACGCCAGGGAGATTGAAGCCATCGTGGGTTATGGTCGCGAGATCTTGGCGTTGGAGGCGCCGGTGGGCAATTTACGAGGCGCGGTCCTCATGGAGGAGATGGCACGCGTAGTCTATTTGGTCAGCGCGGACTTCGTGCTCCTCGAGCGTGAGTTGGCGGAGCAGGCCCTGAGAGCTCGCCGCGCTGGGCAGGACAGCCATCGGCTCCTCAATCGCGCGTTGACTTTCTGCGCGGCGCTCGCTGCGTTCGGAACGTTGGTTGCGGGCCTGCTCGTGTTTTGGACGGTGCGGCGGCCGCTCGTCGAGTTGCTTCGGGGCGTGCGGCAAGTCTCTCGAGGGGAGACTTCGGTGGAGGTTCGGGTTGGGTCGCGAGATGAGTTTGGGGATTTGGCGAACGCATTCAACGCGATGGTGGTCAGGGTCTCACAGGCGCACGAGCGTGCGCTCTTGGCTGAACGGCTAGCGGCAGTAGGTCAGCTCGCGGTCGCGGTGCGGCACGAGGTGGCCAACCCGATTCAAGGTGTGATCGGAGCGGTCGAGCTCATGCTTTCGGACGAGCGGACCTCGCCTTCGGATCGGATAGTGCTCGAGATGGTGCGCGCCGAGATTCAGAGGGTTTCGGACGTGATGGGGAGGCTTCGGGAGATCGACGGGCAACTCACGGAAGGCGCACCGGAGGTCATCGATTTGTCAGGAAAGACGAGAGGAGCTCGTCATCACGAGGAGTCAGTCGGTGAGTCGGCTTGGATCCCGCCGGCCCGATGGGAGACCCAGTCCAGCTGGCGGACACTCGCGGCGATGGCCGTGTGGGCCGGTGGGTTGGCGGGGCTCTTGCTTTTAATTTACTGGGCGTTGCCGTCAGTGCCTGGCCAGGAGCCTGCGACGGCGCCAGGCGGAAGGCGCGCAGCGCTGGTGTCGACGTCCCCGCTCGTGCCGACGTCTTCGATGGCCGTGGTCGCGCAACAGGCCGGACTTTTGGACGGTGCCGTCGCGCGGTTGGATCCGAAGTCTTCGCCGGATCCGAAGTCTTCGCCGGATCCGAAGTCTTCGCCGGAGCCGGCGGCCGAAGTCGTACCGCGGAAATCGCGGGAATCGGGGGCCCCTTATTCGGCCCGGCGGAGCCATTCGAGCGCCAAAAGTCCAGCGAGCGTCGAGGCGCGTGGTCGGGCCCCTCTGAGTGTAGCGGCGGACCCGGTCCCTACGCCTCCCGATCCTTCGGAGCCGGAGCCTTCGCCCGCGGTCGAACCTGAAAGTCAGGAGGCGTCCGGAACGCAGGAAGAGCCTCCCAAAGCCCGGGCGTCACCGTCCACTCCGTCGGACTCCGTCCCTTCGATCCGCTCCCCACCGATGGACGTGGAGGCTACGCGAGAAGCCATTCGCACTCAGATCGGATGGGTACGGGCCTGCCACCGCAGGGCGAAGATGGAGTCTCCCGGACTCCGCGGGAAGCTCGTGTTGAGAGTCGTGGTCGAACCCGACGGTCGGGTTGGGTCGGCCGAGCTCGTGAGCTCGACCTTGTCGCACAGTCGCGACGAGGACTGCATCTTGGACAGTGTCCGGGCGTGGCGGTTGCCTCGGCCGGCGGGTGGCGTATCGGCCGCTCTTCGAATTCCGTTCAATCTAGATTGAAGGTCCTGATGACGAAGCTGACAAGGGCTCGTGTATGGAACGTTGGCGTCGGCATCGTGACGCTGCTGTCTGCTTCGGCGAGCCGAGCCGACGAGCTCATCGAGCTCGACTTGGACGGGACCGCCACCACGTCGGCGGTCTGGGAGAGCTCCGAGACGGGTATGGAACAATTCTCCGAGCAGTCCATCCGAGAGTTCGAGGTGCTGCAAGACCTTCGGTATCATTTGAATTTTTTTGGAGACTTTCATGCGTTCAACGACTTTGCGCGAGGGCTCGAGCCTTCTTTCGAGCTCGGCGGGTTTGGAATCCTGATGACGGGGCAACTCTCCGGCGGCCTGACCGCGGTGGGGGAGATCGTGTTCGAGTTGGGACATAGTCCGACATTCATCGAAGTCGAGCGCTTCGAGATCGATTACGAAGGTGACGGTTTCGAGCTGCGAGCCGGCCGGGGTCACACGCGTATCGGCTACTGGAACGGAGTCTTTCATCACGGGGTGTGGCTCCAGCCCACGATCGAGAGACCCAAAATCATCCGTTTCGAAGACGACGGAGGCCTGATTCCGGTGCACTGGGTCGGGATCGACGGTGGATTGTTCGTGTTGGACGTCCAGGGTGGGCGAGTGTCGATATCGAGCGGAGTGGCGCTTGGTCGTGGGGACACGGTGGAGGACGTTCGGACCGCGGACGACACCAACCCCGAGAAGTCCGTCTCGGTGTCGATGAGGGCCGACGACGTCGGGTTGCGAGGACTGCACGCGGGTGCGGGTGCGATCTTCGACTGGATCGCGCCTGCCGACGCCAGCGTGCGCCCGGCCCTTCCGGATGAGTCGATTCGAGAGATCGTGCTCAACGCTTTCCTAAGCTATCGGGCGGGCGCGGTGACTTCGATCGCCGAGGTCTACGGGGTACATCATGCCACCCGGGGCCGCTCGTGGGCCGTGTTCGACGCTTTCGTCGTGTTCGCGATCGAGCGCGACCCGATCGGAGGCTATGGGAGCTTCGAGTTGCTGCACCGAAGCGGTGCAGACCCGTTTTTCGAGCCGGGCGGTGACGGTTCGGTGGACGGGTCGCGGCTCGGGCTGCTCTCGACTTTGGGGCTTCGGCTCGCCACGAGCTCGTGGAGCGCGTTGAAGGCCGAGTATGGGTTGGAGCTCGAGCGGACGGGGGAGGTGCCGAGTCACTCCGTGCGGCTTCACTGGTCGTTTGGCCTGTGAGGCTCGTGTGCCTCGGCCTTGCCTCCGTCGAAACCACTGCGTGATCGATTGGGTGCGTGACCGAGCCAGATTGGGGGAATTGACCCAGGGCGCTGGGCGGCTCTAGGCGGCTCTGGCTAGGCGGTTCTAGACATTCGCCAGGGCTGGGTTCGTGGTCTAGAAGTTGTAGACCATCGACCTCTGTGCGAACCTTTGGCCATCTCAGGTTGCCTGGAGCGGTCTTTTTGGCCGTCTTCCTGCTCGCGTCGGTCCCAGTGTATTTCATCGAGGAGGCCCGGGAGGCTGCGTGGCGGCGGGCTACCGAGTCGACCCATCGCGACGTGCGGAGCGTAGGGGGGGAGCTTGCCGGAGTTTCGCCCTGGTTGAACGTTGTGGAGGCGGAGTGGCCCGCGAAAGGCTCGATCGTGTTTCCGCAGGCGTTCCTCGATCGGCGTACGTTCTTGGCGGCCGAGTCGGTGGCGGTCTTCGGGCTCGCGATGCTCGCGGCGGTCCTTTCTTGCTCGTTTTTGCCGCGGAGGGAGTCCGTCCACCAAAGCCTCCGCGCCGAACGAGAGGACGAGTTGGGCGCTGAGCGCCTTGGTCGGGAGGCTGTCCGCGCTCGAGCCGAGCGTCGGCACGCGGGGGCCGAGGATCGTTTTCGCACGCTCGTGGAGGCGACGTCGGACTGGATTTGGGAAGTCGACGACGAGGGCGTCTACACGTATGCGAGCCCCGGTGTGACCGGGCTCCTCGGCTACTCTCCCGAGGAGGTCGTCGGCCTGACGCCGTTCGATCTCATGCCCGACGGTGAGGCCGACCGTGTCCGCAAGGTCTTCTTCGACATCGCCCGGGACAGGCGTCCCTTCGCCCTCCTGAGAAACGTGAACCGAAGGAGAGATGGTCGGCTGATCGTTCTCGAGACGAGTGGGACGCCGATTCTCGACGAAGCCGGTGAGCTCCTCGGCTATCACGGCATGGACCGCGACATCACGGAGCGCGTCGCCGCAGAGAGTCAGTTGCGGAAGATGTCGTATGTCCTCGAACGAAGTGGCAGCGGCGTCATGATCACGGATCGAGATGGGTGCGTCGAGTATGTGAATCCGAAATTCTCCAAGGTGACCGGCTTCGCCGAGGCCGATATTTTGGGAAAGAACCCGCGAGTGCTCCGATCCGAGGAGACTCGGGCAGACGTTTACAAGAGCATGTGGGACGCGATGTCGCACGGTCGCCCCTGGCGCGGGCTCATGATGAATCGGAGGCTCGACGGTACATCCTTCTGGTGCACCGAGACCATCCACCCCATGACCGGAGAGGACGGTCGAACGACTCACTATGTCGCATTCATCGACGAGCTGGACGGCCAGGCCGGGCGCGCGATCAAGGAGACCGCGATGACCGATCAGCTGACTGGATTGCCCAACCGGGCGGCCTTTTTAGAGCGCCTCTTGCACGTACCTGCCGGATCGGAAGGGGAGGCCGCCGCGGCGACGCTGGCCGTCTTCATGATCGACCTCGATCATTTCCAGACCCTGAACGACGCGTTGGGCATGGAGGTTGGAGATCAGATTCTCCGGGCGGTGGCCTCGCGGCTCGCCGAAATCGTCGGCCCAGACGACCTGTTGGCTCGCATCGGCGGCGACGAGTTCGCGATGCTCATGACGAACTTTCAAGGCCGCGAGGCGGTGCGAGGACGTGGCGTGGCGATCCTCGATCATTTGTCGCGGCCGTTTTCGGTAGGGGGTGAGTCGGTCGCGCTCACGGCGACCATGGGTGTGAGTGTGTTTCCCGAGGACGCGCCAAGCGCGGCCGCCTTACTCAGGGATGCCGACCTGGCCTTGTATCGGGCGCGGGAGACGGGGCGGGAAGGGATCGAGTTTTTCACCACGGACATGGACGCGAGCGTTCAGGAGCGGCTGGAGCTGGGCCAGAGTCTGCGCGGCGCTCTGGAGCGGGGTGAGTTCGTGCTGCACTATCAGCCCCAGATCGACCTGGAGACCGGAGAGATTCGGGGCGCGGAGGCGCTCGTTCGGTGGATTCACCCCGAGCGCGGGTTGATCTCGCCCGATCGCTTCATTCCGCTCGCGGAGGAGACTGGGTTCATTCTTCCGCTCGGTGACTGGGTGCTCAGAGAGGCCTGTCGAGAAGCCAGTCGTTGGCCTACTCGAGTGCCGCCCTTGTTCGTGGCGGTCAACCTGTCCGCGCGCCAGTTCGCCCAGCAGGACCTCGAAGACAAGATTCGCGCGGCGCTGGACGCGGCCGGGCTCGAACCCAGGGCGCTCGAAGTGGAGCTGACGGAGAGCCTGGTGATGGCGGACCCCGCTCGGTCCGTCGACGCTTTGAGGCGGCTTCGGGATCGGGGCGTGGGAATCTCGATCGATGACTTTGGCACGGGCTACAGCTCGCTCGGGTATCTGACCCAGCTTCCTTTGGGCGTGCTCAAGATCGACCGGTCATTCGTCAAGGAGATCGACGCTCGTCGAGAGGGGCGGCTCATCGTGTCGGCGATGACGGCGCTCGCGCACTCCCTAGAGCTCCGTGTAGTCGCGGAGGGCGTCGAGAGCGAAACTCAGCTGACCTATGTCAAGGCGTTGGGCTGCGACCGCGCGCAGGGATACTTGATCGGCAAGCCGATGGCTGCGAGTGAGCTTCGGTCGCGGTTGGGTTAGATGCCATCGGATGATGGTGGCGAAGCGGGCACGGCTTCGGCATCGCGGCTAGATGTCGAAGACCACGAGCAATTTGCGGTCGACGGCAGGGCGGCCGAGCTTTTCGCTGGGCCCAGGTTGACCGCGGGACAGACCCGGTTTGCGCGAGCCGAAGGAATGCCTTGTCGAAGGCCGCTCCCTAGATCGTCGGGCTGCGGATTGACATCGGTCGTCGTCGCTCTGGGTTGGGTGTACTCACCCAACTTTGGGTCGAGTGGCCCACCCAACCCAGCCAGGGCGGGTGGGCATCGACGGGTTCGATTCTTCGAGATCCCGAGGCGGAACGAGCGGTTTTGGGCTGCCGCGAGCTTTGCAGTGACCGGGTTCAGAGACCCGGCCTGTGCATCATGAAGAGGAGGAGGAATCCGTCAGCCCAAGCTCATCCAGGCGGCCGTTGGTCGGCCGATCGTCTTTGTTTACCCGCACGACTCGCTCCGTGGCCCGCGAGGCCCGTATGAGAAGTCGTGCGGTTCACCTCACTTGCCGAGCCGGAGCGGGTGCTCCGGCTCTTTCGAACCCTTCGGTTCAGGAGACACGAAAATGAAACGCATACTCATCACCTGCGCAACGTTGGGCACCTTGGCCCTCGCGACGCCAGCGCTCGCCGAAGACGGCGCCGAGCTGTTCAACAAGACCTGCTCCACCTGCCATGGCAAGGACGGCAAAGGGGAGACGTTGATCGGCAAGAAGCTGCAGATCAAGAATCTGTCGGTGACCACCTTCAACGACGCGGACATCGAGAAGCAAATCCTCGAAGGCAAGAAGGGCGACGATGGGAAGGATCGCATGCCCCCGTTCAAGGCGGCGCTGACACCGGAGCAAATCAAGGCTATCATCGGCTACGTTCGCGCGACCATCATCGTCAAATCCTGAACTCAGCCTCGAGGCTGGTCCGGTGGCCAATGGTGGAAGATTGAGACCGTTGGAGCGCCTTCGAAGAAGTCTTCGAGCCCGGATCTTGCTCCCGACCGCGCTGTTGTTCGCGCTGACGTTGCTCACCCTCGGGGTCGCCGCGACCAGCCTCCACCGCATCCAACTGCGCCAGAGCCAATACGAACGCGCCGAGAGCGTCGCAGAGATGCTCGCGAGCGGATGGGAGGCCATGATGCTGCACTCAGGGCCCGCGGAGGCGCAGGACTTCCTAGGGCTGATGGTAGGTCATCGACCCGACATCCAATCCATCAGCGTGATTCGGCCTGGAGGGGACGTGCGGTTCTCGTCCAGTTGGAATCTCCTGCAGACGCGGCCATGGGATCGGGTGGAGCAGTTCGACGAACTCACGATCGTCGACAGCGTTGGGGCCGAGCAATACGCGGTCGTTCGCCCGATTCGGAACCGGCCCGAGTGCGCCCGATGTCATGGAGGCGAGTCGAAGACCAACGGCTGGCTCGACGTTCGATTTTCGACCAAGCCATTCGCGGAAGCGGAGCGTGCGCTGACCCAGACGCTGGCGCTCGCCGGAATTCCGGGTTTGCTACTGCTCATTGCCATCGCGTGGTGGCTCATCGATCGCGAGGCGTTGCGCCCGCTCGAGCGGGTCATGCTCGCCATGCGCAAGGCCGAGGAGGGGCACATGGAGAAGGCTGACGAAGGCCGTGTGGATGAGATCGGGGAAGTCGCCAGGGGGTTCGACTCGGCCATGGCGGCCCTCCGGCAGGCTCAAACGGAGGTCGAGGCTCTGTACCGGGAGCACATGATTCGTGCGGATCGGTTCTCGGCGATCGGCGAGCTGGCGCTCTTTTTGGCCCATGAGATTCGAAACCCACTCACGGGCCTGTCGAGCGCGCTCGAGCTCATGAGTCAGGATCTCGCGCAGACGCCGAGCGCGGCCATCGTGGATGAGATGCAGCGGCAGGTGAAAAATCTGCATCAGACCATGGAGAGCGTGCTGAGTTATGCACGGCCGCCAAAAGTGCGCCTGCGATCGGTCGACGTGGCTGGGTGCGTCGAGGACGTGCTCCGGCTGCTCTCCCGGAGACGCTCCGGGCGCAACGACCCCGTGCTCCGGATGGAGTTGGCGCCGCGAGTGTTCGCGATCGCCGATGCATCTCTCTTGGAGCAAGTATTGCTAAATCTCTGCCTCAATGCGGTTCAGGCCATGCCGAACGGGGGTACTTTGACCGTGCGAAGCTCGGTGTCCGGCGAGCGAGTGCTCATCGAGGTCCAGGATTCAGGCCCGGGCATCCCCCTGGAGCTGCGGGAGGCCGTCTTTCGCCCGTTCTTCACGACGAAACACGACGGCAGCGGGCTTGGGCTCGCGATCTCCAGCCGCATCATCGCGGAGCACGGGGGAGGGCTCGACCTGCGCTGCCCAGAAACGGGTGGCTCGGTCTTCACCGTGACTTTGCAGGCGGCCGAGGAGGCACACTCATGAACGCGCAGATGGATGCGCCTTCGATCCTGGTGGTCGACGACGAGAACCTGATTCGGTGGTCGGTGTCGGAGCATTTCAGTCGACGGGGCTTCGCGGTGACCTCGGCGTCCTCCGGCGAAGAGGGCCTGGAGCGGGTCGCGCGCGATCGCGTGGACGCGCTCGTGCTGGACGTGAAGCTGCCAGGGATCGACGGGGTCGCGGCGCTCCGTCAAGCGCTGCGGATCCAACCGGATTTGGCGGTCGTCATGATTTCGGCGCACTCGACGGTCGATCTCGCGGTCGAAGCCATGAAGCTCGGCGCGATCGACTTCGTGGTGAAGCCCTTTAGCCTCCAAGCGTTGGACGCCGCGGTGGGTCGGGCGCTCTCGACCATGGAGGCGCGCCGCGAGATCCTGAGGCTGTCCGCCGATCCAAAACCAAATGGCGCGGGCGCTTCGACCATCGTGGGGCGCTCGCCCGCGGTGGACGAGGTCCGGCGAATGGTCTCCCGATGTGCGGCGGCGGAGAGCGCCACGGTGCTGATCGAAGGGGAGAGCGGGGTCGGTAAAGAAGTCGTGGCGCGTGCCATCCACGCAGAGAGCACTCGCGCTTCGTTTCCCATGCTGCACATCAATTGCGCAGCGTTACCCGAGCAACTCATCGAGAGCGAGCTGTTTGGCCACGAGCGCGGTGCGTTCACGGGCGCCCATACTCAGAAGCGAGGGATCGTCGAGAGCGCGGACGGGGGGACGGTTTTCCTCGACGAGGCCGGCGAGCTCCAGCTCCCGGCGCAGGCGAAGCTCCTGCAGCTCCTAGAGGCGCGGACGTTTCGGAGAGTTGGCGGCGTCGCCGAGGCACGATCGAACGTGCGGGTCATCGCCGCCACGAATCGAAATCTCATCGAGAGAGTCTCGGAGGGACACTTTCGCTCGGACCTCTACTACCGACTGAACGTCGTGCGAATTCGGGTGCCGCCGGTTCGCGAGCGCGTCGAGGACATCCCTTTGCTCGTGGCGCACTTCGTCGCGCGACTCAATCGCGAGACGGGGCACGACGTGCTTCGAATCTCTCAGCGTGCCCTCGATGCGCTCGTCTCCTACCCTTGGCCGGGCAACGTAAGAGAGATTCGGAACGTCGTGGAGCGAGCCTTGATCTTGAGCCCAGGCGTGGAAGAGCTGCGATTCGAGGACCTTCCGCCGGAGATCAAAGATGGAGGGCCGATAGGGCCGGTGGTGAGGGCGCCGAAGCCCGTGGCGGGCTCTCCCGCTGATTTTCCGGAGCTGGAGGCGGCCGAGCGCCAACTCATCTTGCAGGCGCTCGAGCGAACTTCCCACAACCAGTCGGCAGCGGCCAGGCTGCTAGGAATCAGCCGGGACACGCTGCGATATCGGATGAAGCGCCACGGGATCGCTTTGTAGGCGCGATGAGTCCATCGGCGGAGAAACCGCAGAGTATAGGGAGCGAAGCCCACGGAGCACTCAGAGCCCTGTGAGCTCTCGCATCGGCGTCATGAATTTCTCGGACTCGTGCTCAGTCCGTGAGTCCCAAGGACTCTGACCGTCGGAACGGGTTGCGGCTCCGCTGGGACTGTCATGCCCCTGCCGGTGACCCGGCAAACTGTTACGGAGTTTCGGAAGTTGGGCTCTTGGAATCGGGCAGGGGCATTCAGAGCCTTTCCATGCTCTTTGGGGGTGGTACCGGGTGGTACCTCATGGGCCACCTCGCCCATGGCTGGGTGAGGTGACCCAGAAGTTCATTTGAAGCATTTCAGGTCGTGCAGGAAGCTCCAGGCTTTGGGCGTCCAGGGGTTGTCTGGGTAGGTGTAGACGAAGCGGCGCCAGGCCGTGATGGCGCCTTCGGTATCTCCTGCGGCCTGGAGCGAGAAGGCCAAGCCGTACAGCGCGTTTGGGTCTTGAGGATTTTCGTCCGAGGCGCGCTGGAACAGGGGCACGGCTTCCTTGGGTTTCGCCGAGTCGACGAGCAGGAAGCCGAGGTTCACTACGGCCTCCAAGCGATGAGGGTCGGACGCGAGGACGGCCCGTAGCTCGCGTTCAGCGCCTACGAGGTCGCCGGACTGCTGGAGCGCGGTGCCGAGGAGCAGGCCGAGATCTTCGCTCGGCTCTCGCGCTTGGATGGCGGCCCGCAGGATGCCGACCGCACGCGGGCCTTGGCCGGCCGAGAGCGCCACTTTTGCGGCGCGGGCGCCGAGCTGATAGTGCGTGAACGCGAAGGACGGGTTGCGTTGGACGGCCGCCTCGTAGTGGTCGAGGGCCTCGGGGCGGCCTTGCGATTCCAAGAAGAAGCCGAGCAAAAAGCGGGGTGTGAAGCTGGTCGGGGAGGCCTCCACGGCGCGACGCAGCTCCGACTCGACTTCGGCCGCGTTGGGTCCGGCGGCGAGCGCCGCGAGGTACTGGTAATCGTAGGACTCGGGCCGCAGGAAGCGCATCATCGGCACGCCCTCGGCGGCCGCCTGCTCGGCGCGGGCTCGGGTCAGGTACACGACCGCGCGGTCGTCGAAGAAGACACGCTGATAACGCGGCGAAATCGCGAAGAAATCAGCAAAGTTATCGGTGCGGCTCAGGATCGCGCCTTGGACGTCGTGCTCTTCGACGAAATGCTCGAGGCCGGCGGCGTCCATGGCTCCGAGCCGGGCCTGCAGCTCGAGCTGCGCGTCGAGGCAGCGGCCGTCCATGAGAGGCTTCACGTTCGGGAGCTCGTGCAAGAGGTAGCCGCCCAGCTCCCACGTGTTGAAGAGGTTCCCAGCCACCCCCACGCTCTTCAAGAAGCGCACGGCCGCGCCCGGAAACCGCGCCTCGTTGACGCCTACTCCGAACTGCGCTTCGCGGCCCTGGCGCAGGGCGCTCGCGAACGCGCCTCCTGCCAAAGTGAGCGTGCTGGCAAAGAAAACCGGCGACGCTAGCCGCGCCCACGTCTTCGCTCGTTGGCGCGCCGCTTCGAGCCAGGGCTCCAGCTGGATCGACAACACCATGGCATTCAAGAGGGCCGCGAGCGCCACGAAACGGACCGATCGAAACGCGAGCACGTTCGCAACCAAGAAGATCACCAAGGAGAAGAAACGGAAGCGACGGTAAGGAACGACGAGCGCGACGAGCGTCAGCGCCGCCAAGCCGACGAACAGCTTGTGCTCGGCCAGGACGAGCGGCTCGTATTCCTGGATCGGCACGGCGCGAGTGACCGAAAACGCGCTGAAATCACTGAGGATTTGGCCAAGCAGCGCCGGCCCCGCGGGGTTGACCAAGGTCGCCGCCACCGCCGCACCGAAGAAGCCTGCGCTAAATCTCAGCGGTCGCGACTCCACGGCGTCCTCGAGGCACATCGCGCCGGCCAAGACCAGGCCGAGGAAGAACGAGCCGTGCATGTTGGCCCACGCGACCATGGCCAGGAGTAGGCCCGCGAACCAGCGGCGATCACCGCGCCGAAGCTTCTCGAGCCCGAAGACGAAGAGCGGCAGGAAGACGAACGCCACGATCAAAGGCCGCTCGCGGAATTGAAAACGAGCTGCGATGGCCGCGGCGACGAGCGTCAACGCCGCAGAGGCCGCGGAGGCCCCGAGCCGGACCGTCAGCGTATGGGCCAGCCCGAACCCGATCGCCACTAGGCCTGCCTTGCCCAGGACAACCCCTTCTATACCGAGTCGAGCGTACCAGGCCGAAAGAATCGCGTCAGCCGCCCAGGAGTGGGCGACCCAAGGCGCCCCAAGGGTAGCAAAGCCGAACGGGTCGACTCGGGGTGCCGCTCGATGGGCCCAGATCCAATCGCCCGTCGCCAGATGCCACCAAAAATCGGGGTCATACACCTTCTCGCAGGCCAGGAGCCCAGCGAACAGGGCAACACATAGCGTGAGGGCTAACCTGAGACGGAACATCTCTTAGGCCAACCTTCACGGGTCGTGCCAGCGGTCGTGGAACGCGACTTGCTCGACTGAGAGGGCGCGCGAAAGGCCCTCGCACCGGTTCGCCACGTAGAGGAAACAATTGGGGGTTTTGGGTACGCGTCGGGCCAGGTTGGCCCTGAGGTTTTCGATGCTCGGCACCTTCAGCGTGGTCGCCTCCGAGGCCAACGGACAAGGGACTTCGTACGACGCGGGACCTTGCGGCACCTGCCACGCCAAGCTCACCGCCGGCACGAACCGCCATGGGCTCTTCATCGTCGGAGGGTGCCCGGATTGCCATGTGCCCTCCGACAAGCCTGGCAAATGTCAGGGCGCCGAGCCTGGAAAGGGCTTCGCGCTCTTGGCGCCCGAGCCCGCGCTCTGCCTCGGCTGCCACGAGCTCCAGAACAAGACGCCGCTCCATCCGGCCATCCAGCTCGGTGGGTGCACCATCTGCCACGACCCTCATTCCAACGACAATCCGCTGCATCTCAAGGTTTATCCGATCATGGATCTCTGCTACCAGTGCCATGACCGCAAAGACCAGAAGAAGGACGTTCACACGGCCGTGAAGGAAGGCCGCTGCGTGGGTTGCCACAATCCGCACTCGGGCGAAGAGGCGCCGCTGCTCAAGAAGAAGAAGACCGAGGTCTGCTACAACTGCCACGAGCCCGCGAAGGTCCTCAAAGATCGCTTCAAACACGTCCCCGTGGCGGAAGGAGCCTGCCTAGACTGCCACGACCCCCATAGCTCGCCCTACGCCAAACACACGCGCGGGGAAGGCAAGGACTTCTGCCTCGGCTGCCATGACCCGAAGGCCCGCGGCGGCCTCGACCGGCCGCGCGGCAACAAGCGCATCGACCTTTCGAAGAAAGTCGTCCACCCCGCACTGATCTACGGCGAGTGCCAGGACTGCCACTTGCCTCATAGCTCGCCGAACCGACGCTTGCTCCAAAAGCCCCCCCCCGACCTCTGTTACCTGTGCCACGACCGAAAAGACTCCACGACCTTCGTGCACGGCGCGGTCAAAATGGGTGATTGCCCCGTGTGTCACAACCCCCATTCCGAAGACCAGCCGCGGATGCTGCGCCAGCCCCCGCCGATCAAGAACCTCTGCTTCCAGTGCCACTCGGACGACATCACCGGCCGTAAGGTCGTCCACAAGCCGGTGGCGGAAGGCAAATGTACGGAGTGCCACAGCCCTCACGGGTCTCCGGACCCCTTCAACATCGTCCGCGGTGACGGAAAAGCTCTTTGTTTTTCGTGCCATAGCGCGATGCGCAAGGCGTGCGACCCGATGGTCGAGCGGTGTGTGTACCCGACCGAGGAGCCGAAGGTGAAGCACAAGGCCATCGAGCGATACGGGTGCACCGCCTGCCACGATCCCCACGCGACGGACAATCCGTTTCGCCTCATCAAGCCCGTGGTGGAGCTGTGCCAGAGCTGCCACGTGGACAAGCCGGATGGGCTCCACGTCACGAACTTCGTGCAGGGCGGCCACCGGATCAAAGGCGGGCGCGATCCCCACCGGACCGAGCGGCCGTTCACCTGCGTGAGCTGTCACAACCCCCATGGCTCGGACAACCCACGCATGTTTTACTTCGGAAAATCCCGAATGGACATGTGCGACTGGTGCCACGGGGACAGAACCGGGGCGAACCCACAGTTCAAGAGTCTCATCCACCTCAACCGTGTCCCCACCACGACCACTTCGACAGGAGCCTCACCATGATCTCCATTCTGTACGTACTCTCCGCGGCGCCCGTGGCCCTCGTCGGTGACTTCGCGATCGAGTCGGGTCGGCTCGAGGCTCGGCTCGAGGCGACGAAAGGGAAGGGCGAGACGAGCGTCAGCGCGCTGCTCGAGGACCTCATCAACGAGGAGGTCCTCGCGACGGAGGCGCGGCGGCTTGGCCTTGGTGCTCGCTCGGAGGTTCGGGTCGCGGTCCAGTCACGCCAGCGTGCGCTCGCGGGCGAGGAGATGATGCGCGTCGAGACGGACAAAGCGGTGATCGACGATCAGCTGCTCCGTGACCTGTACCACGACACAGCGGACGCGGTGCGGCTCGAGTATGTCGTGCTGGGTTCCGAGCCCGAGGCGGCGGCCGCGCTCGAACGGGTGAAGAAGGGCGCGGCCTTCTCGGCGGAGTCGAGGGGTTCGCTGGATCCGACGACAGGGGTCGCGGAGCGGATGCGGGTGCAGCTCGAGCCTGCGTTCGCGAAGGCGGCTTTCTCGGCGGCGGTAGGTGTCGCGGAGGGGCCGGTACCGCTTCGGCTTGGTTTCGCGGTGTTCCGGGTTGTGGAGCGGACGGTCGGCCAGGAAGCCGAGTTTCTGAAAAAACGCCCAGATCTCGTGAAGTTCGCGCGGCAGCAGCTCGGAGCCGAGTACCGGCGGCACCTCGTGGAGCAGCTCCGCAAGTCAGTCCAAGTCGACGAGGCGTTCGTGAAGGGCCTCGGGGCGCGGATGGAAGCGACACCGGCCGAGAGTCGCCGGGTGCTCGCGTCAGTCGGGGGTCGCGACGTGTACTACGGCGAGATCTTGGCCGAGGTGCGGCGCAAGTTCGGGGGGCAGCTCAGCGGCCACATGTCCGGACCCGCGGTGAAGCTGGAGTCGCTCTGGTCGCTGATCGACGTCGAGCTGCTGGGCCAGGAGGCGGTGAAGCGGGGCCACGGTCAGGGGCCGGACGCGCGCGCGGCCATGGCCGAGGCGGAGCGCGACGCGCTCGTGCGAACGTATGCCGCGCAGCTTCGTGCGGCAGCGCGGGCACCGCGTGGGGAGGAGCTCGAGGAGTGGTACGACGACAATCGTGAACAGCTCCAGTTCCCCGCGCGCCGAGCCTGCGCGCTCTTCGTGGCGGACGAACCGACGGCGGCGCGGGCGCGCAAGCGGGCTGCGGCCGGAGAGAGCCTGGCGCGGTTGGCCGCGGAGGCTGGTGGGCAGAGTCGAGTCGGGAGCATTCCGGAGGAGGTCATCGAAGGGCTGGCGACCAGTCAGCCGGCGTTGGCCGACGCGATGAAGAAGCCTGGAGCGCTCACCGGGCCGATCTCCACGCCAGAAGGCTTCATCGTCGTCAAATGCGGGGACAGGATCGCCGCGGGACCGCCTTCGTTCGACGAGGCGCGAGAGCTCGCTCTGAACGCGGTGGGGCGGCGGCTCGCCGACGAAGCGGTGCGGAGCAAGTGCCGAGAGCTCCGGGGCCGGGTGCGCGTCGTGATCGACAAAGACAAGCTGGCGAGGTTGCGGCCATGAGCCGCGCGTGGCTGGCGATGCCGCTCGTCGCGGCCTGCGCGTCGACGCCGCCGAAGCGGGAGTTGGTCGTCTGGCCTTCGCCGCCCGACGTCGCGCGTATTCGCTTCGAGCGGGCGTTTGGAGCGACGCCTGACATCGAGGCGCCGAGCTTTTGGAGCAAGCTCTCTGACGCGCTCTTCGGCAAGAGCGCCCCGTCCGTGGCCCTCAAGCAGCCCATGGGCGTCGCGATCTCCGACGACGAGTCGCGCCTGTACATCGCAGACTATGGCCTGGGAAAGGTCGTGCTGGTCGACTTTGCTGAACAGAAGATGAGCGTGTTTGCGCCCGACGAGCCGATGGGGAAGGTCTTCAACGTAGGTCTCGACCACCAGGAGAGCGTCTATGTGACTGACGTGGAGGGGGTGATCAGGGTCTTTTCGAGGGCGGGCGAGCCGCTGCGCCGGATCGGGGCGGGCCAGCTCAAGCGTCCGACGGGCCTGGCGATCGACCGCCGGCTGGGGCGGGTGTATGTGGCCGACCGGGCCAAAGGGGACCCCAACGAGCACCGGGTGCTCGCCTACACGCTGTCGGGCGAGTTTCTGTTCTTCCTGGGGCCCAAGGAAGGCGAGCCGGGGTCAGGGGCGAACGACGGGTCCTTTTTCTTCCCCACGTACGTCGCGGTAGCGCCCGACACGAGCGAGGTGTTCGTCGCGGACACGCTCAATTTCCGCGTGCAAGTGTTCGATAGCGCTGGGAAGTTCGTGTCGAAGTTCGGGTCCAACGGCGACGGGCCGGGCGCTTTTCAGCGGATCAAGGGGCTCGCGTTCGACGCCTTCGGCAACCTCTACGTCGTCGACGGTCTGCACTCGAACGTGCAGATCTTCAACCGGACCCACCAGACGCTGATGTACTTCGGGGGTTATGCGAAGAAACTCGAATACTTCGATATTCCGAGCGGCATCACGATCCACCCCAAGTCGAACCGAATTTTCGTCTGCAACGAGTACATCGCGCGGATCAACGTCTACGAGCTCATCAACACCAAGCCAGAAGACTCGACCAGCCACAGCGCGGCCGCAGGGCCGTAGATCACGCGTCAGCGGATTCCAAGCGTGAGGTCACCCACCTGGGTGGGCTTGGTGGCGCAGCCGGTTCTGGGGCAAAAGACCAAGGCGTCACGGGCCTTTCTCGAAAGCGGAAGGCGCCTTCTTGGCCCGGTCCTTGAAATCCCCTCCAGGCACAGCGCACACCATGCGCTAAGGAGGAAACATGAGAATCTGGAGTATCCTAGGGAGTGTCACCGTGTTGGTGGCTCCTTCCGTCGCGTTCGCCCAGGTGGCCCGCGTCGAGGGTCAAGCGGGCATCGTCGCGACCCCGCACAACCTCGGGAACAACGCCGTTGTAGCCGGTCGCCGCGTGACGGCGAGCGTCGGCGAAGATCAAATCTGTAAGTTCTGTCACTCGCCGCACTTCGTCGGCTCCACGCAGCTCCTGTGGAACCGCAACATGTCGTTCGCGGACCTGACCTTCGGCGGCTGGGGGCAGGACCTCGACGGCAACGCCCTGACCACCACGCTGCAAGGCACCACCCTGCCCACCGGCCTGTTGTCTCCGTCCCGTCGCTGCCTGAGCTGCCACGACGGCACCATCGCCGTCGGCGACCTGAAGAACGCGGGCGGCGGCGTAGCCGGCGTCCTCACCATGCTCGGCGCTGGCCAGGCGGCCGGCATGCTGACCCTCATGGATGTCACGGTTACGAACCTGGGAGGCAACCACCCGATCTCCATCCCCTACGGCAAGTCGAGCGCCGCCTACAACGGCATCACCACCTCCGTCCCGGCGAGCGACACGGCCTGGTGGGCCGTGGACACCACGGCCACCTGCGTGAGCACTACGGGCATCTGCACAAGCGCCCCCGCAACGGCCCCGCTAAACGGACCGGCGATCAACCTCTACCGTGGTGTAGGCGTTGGCGGAACGGGCGAAGGCGTGGAGTGCTCGACCTGCCACGAGCCCCACAACAAATACGGAAACCCGTTCTTTCTTCGCGTCAGCGTCACGGACCAAAGCGGTCTCTGCCGCTCCTGCCACAACAAGTAGTCCAAGCTCCCCGCGCCGTTCTTTGCACGGCTTGGCGGCCGATGGCTCTCGATCGGCTCGGCGGGATCGATGGGTAGGACGGGCCTCCTGGTACTTGCCCTAGGCGCCGCAAGCCTCGGGTCACGCTCCGCCCATGCGACTCCAGACCCGGATCTGTTCCTGAGCCCAGAGTCCCCCACGATCCCGGCGGAGCCCTCTTTTGGGCTCCACGCCGACCTTCGCTTCACGTCCGAGCTCGAGCTGACCGGCCGGGCCGGAGGGTTTCTTTCGACCTGGGGGTGGCTCTCGGCTGGTCTGGACGCGATCGTCACCTCGAGTCGAATCGGGCTTCGGCTGACGCCCAAGGTCCGCGTCCTCTCCCACGAGGGTCTCGAGCTCGCGCTGGCCGCGCGGGTCGACTTTTTGCGGGTGTTGGACGGGAAAGGCGGCTTGAGCCCGGCGCTCTTGATCTCGAGGAGCGCCGGACCGATCAGCGTCTCGGCCGACCTCTCCGGGCGGTTTCGCGAAACGAAGGCGGAGACCAAAGATCTTCGCTTGGCGCTCGGCGCCGCTCTGGCGCTCGGGTCCGACGTCGAGCTGCTGGCCCAGTGGGGCACAGCGTGGTCGCTCGGAGACAGCTCAGACCTCGCAGGGGGCCTCGGTCTGCGCTTCCCCCTCGGGGGAAGATTCTCCGGGGAGCTAGGGCTCATCGCGAGCTCGCCGTCTGGCGGCCCGAGGTTCGTTGGGGTCGCCTTCGGCCTTCGGACCGCGAAGGCGGCCCAGCCGCGTGACCCCCCGGCGCGTGGGCCCCAGCCGCTCCCGCCTCCGAGGTTCACCGGGACCGCGACCGGGACCGCGACCGGGACCGGGATATGGACCGGGACCAGCACGAGGTCTGCGTTGACTTCCGGGACCAGCACGAAGTCTGCGGTGACTTCGACGACCCCGACGACCGTGCGACCCGAGCTCGAGACACTCCAGCCGACGCCTAGCCGCACCACCTCCGCCCCTCCTCCGAAGATCGAGGCCGACGCAGACGACGACGGCCTCCCCGACACCGCCGAGCGCCTCGTCGGCACCGACTCCGAGCGGGCGGACACCGATGGGGACGGGCTCTCGGACGCCGCCGAGCTTCGCCGCGGCAAGCCACGATCCCTCGACCCCATGGCGGACACCGATCCCCTCGACGCCGACACGGATGACGATGGCCTCTCCGACGGGCTCGAGCTCGCCCACGGCGCCGCCGACGTTTACGACGAAGGCGACACGAACCCGCGCGACGCCGACACGGACGACGACGGCATCTCCGACGGCGAGGAGTCTCGGCTCGGCGACGACGGCTTCGTCACCTTGCCCCGTCACCCCGACACCGACCGCGACGGGCTGCTGGATGGGCTCGAGACTTCGAGCGCGTCGGTGGCGCCCGGGAAGAGCCGCTCGGGGGTTCGGTTCGACGGCACGAGCGCCGGGTTCCTCGCCGACCAAGATCCGAGCACGCAGACGAGCCCACTCTCGTGGGATTCGGACCGAGGCTCCACGTCGGACGGCGACGAAGACGCAGATCACGACGGAGCTGTGGACCCCGGCGAGCGGGATCCCAACGATCCGGCCGACGATGACCCGCGGCGGGACCGAGATCGGGACGGAGCTCCCGACCGCATCGACAACTGCCCCTACTTGGCGAATCCGGAGCAAGCCGACAGCGACGACGACGGATACGGCGACGCCTGCGAGCTGGACGTCTTCCCGTCGCGGTTCGGGGAGACCGGAATCTTGGACGTCCCGCACGCGGAGCCGACGGCTTTCGCAGGCGGAGGGATTTCGATCGGAGCCAGAGCGGACGGGAGCGGGCTGACGCCCTCGCCGGTGGCCATCAACCTAGGGCTCGGGTGGGGGTTGGAGCTGGGGCTCTCTTGGCGCCAAGGCGGTCAGGTCGGCGATGGAGCCCCTGCCCCCACGCTCTTTGCGAGCGCTTTGAAGCTCGCGCTGGCGCCTCCGGTCGGGTACCAGCCGGGGTTTGCTGTCGACCTCCTCGTCGATCGGCTCAACGCGTCGCCGAGCGTTGGCGGCCGGATGATTGCATCGACCGAGGCTATGGAGCGGCTGAGGCTGGCGGCCTACGTGGGTGGAGCGAGCTCCGACGGGCCGGTGCTCTTTCGACCCGTCGGCGGGGCCGCCGTGTCGCTCGCGCTGGTCGGGCCGCTGGAGCTCGCGGGCCAGGTGACGTTCCATCCAAAGGGGCAGAAGGCGAGCGGCGCGTTGCGGTTCAACGTGACGGCCCTGGCGGGCTTGGCGCTCGGGGGAGATTGGCAGTCGGAGCGAGGGTGGGCGGGGTTCGTGAACCTGTCGTTTCACGCGCCCTCGCCGCACCGGCGCGTTCGCCGCCCTCCGGCCCCGCCTCCGATTGCGGCACCCCCGCCGAGCGTCGTGCCAACTCCTCAGTTTCGCGATCCGCAGCCTCGGTTGCGTTTTCGAATCTCGCCGAGCCGCGTGCCGGGCGAGGAGCGGCCTCGCCACTGGCCGTACCCGACACCTCCTCCTCCGCAACCAACGCCGAAGGGCTAACCGTGAGACCGCGGCACTACGTTGTCGTCCTCTTGCTGCTCGCGGGCCGGCCCGCCTTTGGCCTGACGCTGAGTCTGCAAGGAGATCTCGGTTATCAGCTCTCTCATCAATGGGGGCTTCAAGAGTTGAACGAGTCTCAACTCGGGTGGGGGCTAGGGCTTCAGACGGCGAACGGACGGACCTTCAACCCGGGCTACCTCGATTGGAACGCCTCGGCGCTGTATCGCACCTCGCATGACGGGCGGGTCGACGGGTCGACGGACCTCGACGCGCTCACCTTCAACGCGTCCGCGAGCCTGCTGCGGAGCACGCCGGCCTCTTTTCGGGTCGGGGCGCAGAGGGTGGTGTCCGACTTTGCCGAAGAGTCGGGCGAAATTCGAGTGGGAGCGACCGCGTCGACGCAGCTCTCTGGTGCGTTTGACCTTCGAGTCCCGAAGTACCCGACGCTCTCGGCGGTCGTGGGGCGCTCGCTCGGCCGGACGCGCAGCCTCGGCGGCGCCGAGACGGAGACCGCCGCCTCGACGCTGACCTTGGGGACCCACCACGGCTTTGGGCCGCACACGTTCTTCGCGACGTACGCGACGAGCTGGAACGACGGGTCGTTGGCGCCGTCGAACTACGACGCCCACAACGTGAGCCTCGGGATGAAGGTCGGCACCTCGACGGGCGTGAGTCTGCACGTCGCCAGCGGCTACACGGCGCGTATCCCCACAGTGCTCTCCCGCGAGAACCCGAGCCTCGAGGACTCTCGCTTCACCGCCTCCACTTCGTGGAGGGCCTCGGAGCGCTGGAACACGAGCGCCTCCTACGGCTACTTCCGAACCCTGCTCGACCAGGCGGAGGTCACGAGCGAGCGTCTGTCCCACGTCTTCTCGTTCGGCGGGACCCACCGGACCTCCCGCGAGCTCACGACCTCCATGCTGCTCGGAGGTTCGTTCTCCGTGGACCGCGCCCACCAGCAGTCGCTGCGCGACGCCACGCAGAGCCTTGGCCTCGGCCTCGGCTGGACCCGCCAAATCGATCGCACGCAGCTCGCGCTGGGCGCCACCGGAAGCGCAGGGGTCCTCGAGCCTTCGTCGGGGCCGGTCGGGCTCTCATGGGGCACCGGAGGCTCCGCGAGCCTGTTCACGGGCGTGGGCCCGTTCGAGGGCGGCGCGACCTATGCCGCGTCGGTCGAGGAGGCCGCCCGATCCCACGACGCCCAGCACCGTCTCCTCGTTCGAAGCCGTCTCTGGCTGTGGTCCGCCCTCCTCGAGGCAAACCTCGGCGCGAACGACGGCTCGAGCGAGTCCGAGCTCTCGAACGTCCACAGCACCTCGCTGACCGCCGACGCCGCGGGCCGTTGGCGCGGCTTCGCCCTCCGCGGAGGGCTCCGCTACGGCGTCGCGCGCTCCCTCCTCGATCCGCTCACCCGCCTCCCGAGCCCCTCGTCCCAGAACACCCTCGCCCGGTTCGCGGAGCTGTCCTGGTCCAGCGCGCTGTTTCGAAAGGTCCCCGTCGAGCTCGCCGCACACTCGGTCGAGGTCACCCAACCCGATGAGTCCATCGACCTCGAACACGGCCTACGAGTCCACCTGTCGGTTCGCCTGGGTGAGCTCACCTTTTCGCTGCAGGAGCGCTTCGGCGTGGGCCGCCGAAACCGAGGACCCTGGCGCTTGGTCAACTCCGTGTACGCTGCCCTAGGACGGAGCCTGGAGCTGCTATGAAGTTCTCCGGATCGAGCACGAGCACGAGCACGACCCAAGCTCGTGCTCGTGCTCGTGCTCGTGCTCGTGCTCGCGCCCGCGCCCGCGCCCGCGCCCGCGCCCGCGCCTGCTCCGTCCAATGCTCCGCGCTCCCGCGTGCCTTCCTAGCCCTCGCCGTACTCAGCGCCTGCGCCAGCACGCCCTTCGCCCCTACACCAGGAGGCCCCACGTGGCCCCCCGAAGCTCCGAGCATCCGCTGGGTGGGCGAGCTCCCCCCCGCAGACCCCGCCGAGCCCTCCCCGTTCCTCGAGTTGCTCAGAGCCTTCGCGGGGCTACCCAGCCAGCCCGACCCACCAGCCTTTGCCCGCCCTTTCGGGCTGGGCTCGGACGGCGATGATCTGATCGTGGCCGATCCGGACGCTCGCACGGTGACCCGCGTTCGCTGGCGGCACCCGACCTTCGAGGCCATCGAGTGCTCGGGCCGGGACTGGATCGCGCCGATGGCGGTTACCGCGAGCGTTGGGGTCGTCTACGTGGCGGACGGTTGCCACGTCGTCGCGGTCGGACCGGACGGCTGCGTCGAGCTCGAGCTGGGGCTAGAGAGGCCCACCGGGCTGGCCTTCCACGCCCAGGATCTCCTCGTGGCCGATCCGCCGCGCCACCTCGTCACGATCTTGGGGCCTTCGAGGAAGTCGTCCTTGGGCGGAGCGCCGGGCGAGGTGAGCGAGCTGAGCTATCCGTCCGCGGTGACCGTGTCCGGCTCGGGGACGGTGCTCGTGGTAGACGCAGTGAATCACCGCGTCGCGCGGTTCGACCTCGCGGGTCACTATCTCGACAGCCTGGGCGGCCCCGGCGACGTCGAGGGGACCTTTGGTCGGCCCAAGGGCGTCGCGGTCGACCGCGAAGGGGCGATCTATGTCTCGGACGCTCAAAACGACAGCGTGCTCGTGTTCGACGCGAAGGGTCAGTTTAGGCTCGTGTTCGGGACTTCGGGCAGCGGGCGGGGCCAGCTCTCGGGCCCAGCTGGTCTGGTGGTGCTGGGAGAGTATCTCTTCGTGGCCGACTCGTTGAACCATCGGTTGCAGATCTTCGAGATCTTGGGAGTCGAGCGGTGAGGGCCGCGCTGACGACGGCGACCGTGCTGGCCTTGGTCGCGCTCTGGAGCGTGCCTGCGCGCGGAGAGGACGGCGCTGGCGTGCTGCTCAGCAAACACAACTTGTCTCGAACGGGGCCAGGCTCGCGGTCGAACACCGAGACGCAGGTGTGTCGGGCCTGTCACGTGCCCCACGGGCCGCCTCCTCCGCTCTCTCGTGCGCCCGTGGCGCCCCCTGGGGCCGGCCGTGGGTCGCAGGTCTGCCTCGGCTGCCACGACGGGACGGTGGCGGCTTCCCCGAACGGGTCGCTCCCGCCGGCTCCCGCGCTCGCGATCCCCGTGCTGCCGCCTCGGGGATTCGGGACCGATATCCTGGGGCTGGACGTAGGCGTGGGCGCGAGCGGCTTGGGGCGGTCCCATCCGATCGGCGTCACCCCGTCGCTCGGGCGTAACCTGCGTGCGCTCGGGCTCACCAGCGCCTTGTCGCTCCGGCAGGATCGGGTCGAGTGCGCAACCTGCCACGACCCCCATGAGGAGGCGCGGGATCCAGTGACGCGGAAGTTCCTGGCGAGGGACAACCGGGCGTCGGGGCTGTGCCTCGAGTGCCACGACCTGGACTACTGGGCCTACAACCCCTCGGTCCACCAGACTTCTCAGAAGCGATATGACCCCTCCGACGGAGCGCACACGGGCTACTCGACCGTAGCCGACAACGGCTGCGAGTCCTGTCACCGGCCGCACAACGCGGCGCCGAGCCTGCTCAAGAAGCCTGGTGCCGCAGTTTGCCTCGATTGCCACCAAGGGCGAGTGGCCGCCAAAGACCTGCGCGGCGCCGTGCTGGCGCCCTACGGACACCCAGTGCTCGCCGAAAACGGCGTCCACGATCCGACCGAAGGCACTGGGAGAGGGCCTCCGCTCCCCGAGCTCAACCCCGGCTCACCCCGACACGTCACCTGCGTGGACTGTCATAACCCGCACGCCGTCTACAGCCGACAGGCCGAGGCGCCGTTCGTGAGCGGCGCCCTCGCCAATGTCCGCGGGATCACGCTGGCCGGCGAGCCCGTCGATCCGGCCCGTTACGAATACGAGCTCTGCTTCAAATGCCACGGCGACAGCCGCAACCAGACCGGCGCCCGCCGGTCTCTGTTTCAGCGGCTCCCAGCCTCGCCGGAGCCAAACCTGAGGTTGACCTTCGACGTGAGGTCCGCGCCCTCGTTCCATCCGATCGAAGGGCCGGGTCGAAGCCACGACGTCCCGAGTCTCATCCCGCCCCTGAGCAATCGCAGCATGATCTACTGCTCGGACTGCCACTCGAGCGACGCGGCCGGAGGCCCTCGCGGCCCGCACGGCTCGGCCTATCCTGGGCTGCTCGAGCGGCCGCTCGCGATGCTCGACCACACGCCGGAGAGCCCGCAGGCGTACGCGCTCTGCTACAAGTGCCACGACCGAGCGGCGGTGCTCTCGCCGAGCTCTCCGTTTCCGACTCACACTCTCCACGTCGTGCGAGCGGCAACTCCGTGCACAGCCTGCCACGATCCGCACGGGGTCTCGGCCCGCCAAGGCAACGCCAGCAACAACGCGCACCTGATCAACTTCGACACCCGGATCGTGGGGCGCAACCAGCGCGGTCTCCGTGAGTACGCGTCCCAAGGGCCGCGGTCGGGTCGCTGTTCGTCGAGCTGTCACGGCAAGGACCATGACGAAGTCGGCTACCAGTAGCCGATTGCCCGGGACCGCAATCCAACGCTGGACCCAGGGAGCGGCCGGACCCCTGGGACCGCAGGCATCTTGCCTGCGGCTACGTAGCGCTGGCCGGCCCCCTGGGACCGCAGGCATCTTGCCTGCGGCTACGTAGCGCTGGCCGGCCCCCTGGGACCGCAGGCATCTTGCCTGCGGCTACGTAGCGCT
>CAYXDO010000057.1:0-22055 GCA_964463485.1 uncultured Myxococcales bacterium
GCAGACGATCTGACGCAGACGATCTGACGCAGACGATCTGACGCAGACCGCAGACAATGCGACGCTCAGCTCGTCCAATCCATCGATCGCTTCAACAACTCCTCGAGCTTCTGATTCTCGTCTCGGAATCGCGCCGCGACCTGTTGGGCCACCCCATGGTCGAGCCGCTCCCCGCCGCCGGCGCCTCGATTTGTCGCCGACTTGATCGGCTCGTGAGGCAATTCCAAGAAGTCGAGGACCTGCCTCCACACGCGAGCTGGTTCCTCGAACAGGTCCTCGCTTCGCACGCAGAGAACTTGTCCGGGCCCGAACCATCGAAACCAGCGCGCGAGTTGCTCCGCGTAGCGACCGCGGGCGACGTACGAGTGCCGCTGGTGCGCGTCGCTGACGTAACGCGGATCTCGAAGGATTCGGTCTTCCTCGCCGGAGAGCCGACTTGGCTCCGCCTCGATCGCCTCCAAGAAGCCGAGGGGCTCCCGCCCGTGACGGCGCTCATGTCGGTAGTGCGACCACGCCCGCGTCACGGGATCGCGCAGGAGCGCGATCAACTTCGCGGTCGGCACCGTGCGCCGCACCCGCTCCGGCGCCAGCGGATGGAAGAGTGTGTACGGCGTGGCCTCGCCGGTGAGGACTCGCCCGCGCACCACGCGCCGCGCGCCCATCTCGACCTCGGTGGGAAAGTGCGCCCGATACCACCGCTCTCCCTTGTCCCAGTAAAGCGTGAAGTAGTGCGGCTCTTTGACCTCGGCCTCCGCGACGGACGGGTGCTCCTCGAGCCATTGGAAGAGCGAGGTGGTGCCCGCCTTCATCGCTCCCAGCACCAAAAAATCCGGCAAAACGCGGACGTTGGCTGTAGCCAAGCGCTCCGCACGTTCCATGCGACGCGAGAGCTGCCGCGCCATCCCGAGAATCGGCCGCATCCTCAGGTCCTCGCGCGCTTGGGCATCGACGGCAAGCGCCGAGACCGAGGAGGCCTTCAGGGTCCAACTTGGTCAGCCCTCAACTTTCAGCCTGGTCAATTATTTCAACGGCTTGTGCAAGGCGGGCGGACTGCGGCCTCTGCGGGGCCGGCGGTGAGTTGCTTCGTATGGTAGCGGCCGTCGGCGCGCCATGTCCGGCGTGACTGCATTGCGCGCGACCGTCCCCGGTGCCAACCTATTCGAGCGGGCCTAGCCCCTCCGAAATGGAAACTCGAACCGCTACGCCCGAAGCCGACACGAGCCTTGGCTTCATGGTGGCCGTGCACGAGGCCGCTTCCCACGAGGAAGCCAATCGCCTGGTCGAGATCCTCAACGAACGCGCCATCCCCGCCCTCGTCCAAAGCCGCGACGTCGGCATACGCGGTGTGATCGTCCCCGAAGGAGATCGCGACATCTGGGTCGTGGTCCCCCAAGCGATGCGCCCGGAGGCGCTCGCCATCTTGAGTCGGCAGGCCGAAGCCGCCTTGAGTCGGCAGGCCGAAGCCCGCTTGGCGCCAGCGAGCGCTCCGATCGCCCGAACGTGGCCTCCCGTCCTTCCCGTTCAAGCGCCGCAGGGCCCCCAGCCCCCTCTTCAGGTCGTCGAGGAAGACGACGCCCTCGAGGAGCCACGAGAGGCCCCTTCGGGCCCCCTCACTCCGCGGCTGTTGACCGCTTTGCTCGCCATCGGCTCCGGAATCACACTCCAGGTCGTGCTCGAAAGAGCGCTCGGGCGCAGCGCCGTCATTCACCTCCTGTCCGCGTCCCCCGACCGTCCGGACGAGTGGTGGCGGCTCGTCACCGCCGGCTTCCTTCACAGCGGCTTCGCCCACCTCGCCATGAACGGGTTGTTCGCGTTGATCCTCGGCGTGGTCCTCTTTGGAACTCATGGCTTTGGCGCCGTGCTCGCGACCTGGGTGACTTCTTCCGCCGCAGGGTTGCTCGCGGAACAAAGTCTCTCGCCCGCAACTCACATCCTCGGAGCCTCCGCGGGCATCTACGGACTCATCGGGCTGTGGTGGGGCGGCCAATCCGAACGTGCCAAACGCGCGGTCCTCCCGCGACGGGAGCGTTGGCGGGCTGCCGGAATCATCGTGCTGCTCATTCCTGGCGCGCTGACTCCGTTCACCTCCACCGGATCCGGCGTCGCTGTGCTCGCTCACCTCTTCGGCTTCCTCGTGGGTCGCGCGCTGGCCTGGGTATTTCATCGACGCTTCCACGACGAGAACCTCGAACGCACCCGGATCGTTTCGCACGTGGGGTTCGCATTCGGCGCGCTCCTCATCGTCGGCGCCTGGCTCGCCGCGATTCCGTCCCTCACGCAGCGCTGACATGCGGATCCTGACTTGCTCCATCGCGCTCACCTTGCTGAGCTGCGGGTACTCATTTCACGGCGCTCCTCGCCGAGTTCGCGTCGAACCCATCCAAGAGCACGGACCCGACCTCGACGCCGCCGTCGAAGTCTCCGCCGCCGTGCGACGAGCGATCGCCCGCGGCCCGAGCACGGTCCTCGTGGAACGAGCTGCCGACCTCACCCTCGAGCTCACTCTGGCCGGCGCTACCTCGGTACCCTCGCCCTTCTCGGACTCGAGCCGACGGGCCGCGGAGTCCACTGAGCGGATCCGAATCCGAGCAACTCTCACTTCCACGAGCGGCCGAGTTGTGTTCCAAGGCGATGAGTTGCTGGGCGAAGCAGACTACGTGAGCCCGCCCGGAGAGATCGCGACCATCGAGGGGGCCCGCCGCACGGCTCTGGCGAGGGCTGCGGAGAGGCTGGCGCAGCAGCTCGCCGCAAAGATCCGTCAGGCCCGCTGACGACCTGTCGACGGGACAGAGACGAGCTCGCCGCGTTCCTCTCGAAGCGTCCTTCTCCTCGTCCCGCCATTCCCAGCAGCTCCGGCGCCGCCTCGAGGCCTGTTGAACCCCGCCGAACAGGTCGAAGTCTCCTTTTGGCAGAAGCTCTTCGGAAAGCAGTAGTCATCGAGGCTCGCACATCGCTGAGCGCTTCCTCGATGCTCGTAAGCACGAAGGAGTGGATCGGTCCGTACCCAGCTGGGCACCTGCCTTCGTGTTGACATCAGGCCCGCGGCGGGCTGATGGGAAGTCGTGCACGCGACCCGGCTTCAGGCCTCCAACTTTCGGCTCTTCGACAAACTCGACCTCGACAAGTTGGCTCCGTTTACGTTGCTCGTTGGGCGGAACAACGTGGGCAAGACGGCAGTTCTCGAGGCCTTCGTGGCGGCACTCTCCCGAGATCCGATCGTTGCGACGGCCACCTTGGATCGCGCCAGAGAGCTCGTGCCGACAAGAAACGCCACGACGATGGAGGTCTTTCGTACCCTTTTTCACAAACTCGAGCCCAACATTTCGGAAATAGTGCTCAAACTGTCCGGTCCGAAGCTCAATCGCCGAGTTCGAATTTGGACCGAGCAGCCTGCTGAATCGTCCAGCGTCGACGCAGTGAACTCGGGAGAGCCTTTCGAGCCCGACCGCGACATTCATTGGGCCGTCGACATCGATGGGGCCCAGGTCTGCAAGGCGACGGCCTGGCGAGATCCACGCGAGCAACGCACCAATCGGAAATGGTCCGGATATGACGAGGCACCCAATCGCGTCTACTTGTCGACTTCCATGTGGCTCGGCGACGAATTCCTGGATACGTTCAGCCAGATCAAGCGGATGGGTGGACTTCAGCCCATTCTGGCCGTGCTCAAGAAACTCTCGAGCGGCCTTTCGGACCTCCAGATCTTGACGTATGGGGGACAACCACGCCTCGAAGCACGCGTCGGCGACGTTGAGATGCCGATCCAACTTCTCGGGGACGGCTCGGTGCGGACTCTGACCTACCTCTTGGCTGCAACTCGGGCTCAGGGCGGGTTCCTGATGATCGACGAGATCGAAAGAGGGATTCACTTTGAGGCCCTCGTCGATGTGTTGGTGGCACTTCGGAGGCGCGCAGCCGACGCCGAGACACAAATTGTCGCTACGACTCACTCCGACGAGTGCATCCGGGCAGTCAAGAGCGCGTTTGCCGACGCTCCGGAGCAGTGGCAATTGATTCGCCTCACCCGCGATACTCAAGGAGCTATCGAAGTAGCGGCGCCAGACGCTGATTCGACTTCGTCCGCCATCGAGTTTGGCATGGAGCTTCGATAATGCCCGGCATCTTGCGTCCGCGGGCGGAGGATCCCGAAATCGCCGCGGTCAAGCAACCCTTGGCTCGGCCGGTCCAAATTCTGGTCGAAGGTAGAGAAGACGTTTCCATCACCTGTGCCATCCTTGGAATCAGCCGCAACGAGTGTGCAAACGAACGCTGTCAGGTGACGGCAGTCGGAGGCAAGAGCAAGTTTGAGCAGGTTCTCAAGGGCTGGAAGGCCGCGACATCCCCGTCGAGCTTTCTACGCACAGGCCTCGAGAAGCTCGTTCTGGTTGTAGATGCCGACGAAGACGAAGACCAGACGCGGAAGAACCTCACGGCCCAGCTGACGCGGGCCGGCTATCCGCTGCCATCAAGCTCGAGCTCGTTGGCGACGCCGACAGAATCAACGTTCACATTTCAAACAGAGTTCGTTTTGCTCCCAGGGGGCAACAGGCCGGGTGCCATGGAGGATTTGGTTTTGACGGCGCTGGCATCCGGCCAGGGTCTCGTGCTTGCCGACAAATACCTCGCCGACGTATGTAGAGCTGGGTTGGATCACCACGCGACTCTCGGTCCTGGCGCGGCCAAACACTTTATCGGTTCAGAACCGTCCACGAAAGGCAGGATTCAGGCGCTACTGAGCCAGTTTTCGAAGGAGAACTACAAATTGTTGGGCATGGCCTTCGACGATGGGATCATCGACGCGAACGCGGAGGAGTTCGCCGCGTTCCGCGAACGCCTCCGAGCCCTTTGACTCCAGGTCGGAAGACCAAGTTGCTTCCGAACCCCTGATTCATCCGGTGTTCGAGAATCGGAACCACGAACTCCTCCGCATAGTTGTTCACTCAGTACTCCCCGATGATTTTCAAGCCGTGCCCCCTGTGACCGATTTTCGGTGGGCGGTCCTGAAGCTTTCAAGCCGTGCCACCCTGTGACCGATTTTCGCCCCAAATTCAAGCCGTGCCTCCCCCCAAATTCAAGCCGTGCCCCTGTGACCGATTTTCGGTGGGCGGTCGGAAATGTTCAGTAGTGACTCAGTTGAGTTTGCGTAACAGCGGCGGCCCGCTGTTACAGTCTGGCGACGAATTCAGGTTGCGGACGACGCCGGCGGAGGCCTTCGCTGCGCTCGAGAGAGCACTTCCTGAGGCTGCGAACGAGCTCGTCCGACTCGGCGGCGCCGCGGGTCGATCGGGAGGCGCTGCGGGGCCTCAGGCCGGCCGGAGCTCGGCCGAGCTACGTGGCGATGAGTACCTGCCTCACGTAGGTGCTCGGCCTCGACCCTCGGCGGGAGTCGTGTCAGGCTCCGTTCGTGTCGGCGCTCTCGTTCCCGGGCCGGGCGTCCTTCTTGCTCTTGGCCTCCACGGGCCTCACGGCGTGCGTCCGGGTCCAGGTGAGAGGCGGCGCGTCCGAGGCGTACGCTCAATCGTCGCTGGGCGGGTTAGACTTGGCCGTCGTCGTGGAGGCGCCAATCCTTTCCGAGTCGCTCGAGGTTGGATCGACTCTGGGGGAGGGCGATGCCCGGCGGGCAGTGCAGAAGCTCCTCTGCGACTCTGTCTCCGATGCCATTCGCGCTCAGACCGCCCTCGGTCGAATAGCTTGCGCGGAGCCCGAGATTTCGCCCGAGCTCGTGAGCTGGAAGCGCGAGGCGGGTTCGGAGCCGCCAGTGTCCGTCCGCGCGCCCAAGCTCGGCGAGAGAGTTGACTTTGGCATCTCGTCGTTCGATCTCGTCCTATTCGCAAGCGAGCTTTCCGCAGAGCAGGTTGTCACCCCGCGAGCTCTGTACGCACCCGACGCTCCGGGCAGCGCGACTGCGCATCAGGTCGGCACCACGGACGACGTGACTTTGAACGTACGCGCGAGCTTCGCGCTCTGGGACAACCGAACGGGTACGGTCGTAAGCCTCGGGACCGCGAAGGTCGAGGTGATCCGTCCGAAGACCCTCGATCGAGAGGCGTGGACCATCGTGGCCCGCGTACTAGCTCGGAGCGTGCTGAAAGTCAGTCCACCGATGAAGTGAGTCGCGCGACTTCAGCCGCCCAACAGCCGTGGATGGAACGATGCGCCCACGACTGAGTCGATCCGCTGGCCTCGCGATGATTCTGCTCCTCGCGGCTTGCCCGAAGAAACGCACGGCGCTCGACACACCGCCTCCTTCTCGGATCGTCGTGGAGATCTCGCCCGCTCAGCTCGAATCGCGCTGGACCGCGGCGGTCGAAGGCGCTAACGCGAGAATTCAGCCCGCCGCGATGATGATGATACCGACATCCACTCGTGGGTCCTCGTACGGAGGCTCAGTGGTCACTTTGTTCGGCTCGTTCGACGTCTTCGTCACCAACATCAGGGCATCTTTCCCGGTCGAAGTCATCAAGGCCAGCAGGGAGTCGAACTATGTTTCCGTCGGCTACCTCGATCCTGCTCGAGTCCGTCCGGTGGTCACGGCGAGTCAAGGAGCGGCCAAGAGCGAGCCGGAACCGATCGAGCTCTTTGCATCACCCGCCTCCGAGCCGTGTGCGGTCGACCAGGATTGTGTCATCACCACGTTCCCTGGTTGCTGCGAGAGCTGTCCGCTCGACCCTTACGGAACGACCAAGAGACAGCTCGAGGTGAGTAGGCGTCTCTGCGCGGCGATGGATTGCCGCGTTCGAGGCGGCAAGTGTCGGCCGGTTGCGAGCCCCGATGACTTCGTCACGCGTTGTCGAGCGAGTCGCTGTGTCGCGGAGCCGAGTCCCTGAGCCGAGTCCCTGAGCCTGTCCGATGGCTTTCGGGAAATTCCGGTAGGGTGGGGTGAAAAACAGGACGAGCGACACGTCGAGCAGTTCATCACTGGACCTTGGCCCGCCCTCCTGCGCTGATGCGAGCGCTCATGTCGGGCTCCGCGTTGCAACGCCAAGAGCAGAATCGATTTCTACTGCTCGACGTCGCGCGCGGAGTCGCTGCGGTGTTGGTCGTCATCCATCACTGCTTCAGAGCGACGCCGGGATACAACTCGGCGCGCTTCGAGACCCTCAAAGAGCTCGACCTCACTTGGACGTCCTTCGTGTTGCTGGGTTCCTTTGCCGTCAGCCTATTCTTCGTCTTGAGCGGCGCGTCGTTCGGCCTGTCGCTCGGGACGCCAGAACGCTTCGAGACTCGTGCCTTTTACATCAAACGTTTTTTTCGGATCTACCCGGCCTATCTGCTCTCGATTCTCGCATATTGGACGTTTAGGCCGATCTACGGGCTGATTCGAGAACCAGGGCTATCCGACTGGCTGAGTCCTCAGTTCGCCAACGAACCGGGCCTCCTCGGGTGGGTGACGTACCTAACCATGACTTTCAACCTCGCGGGCACGCCCCAGTGCTTCAACACCGTCCTGTGGTCCTTGCCGATTGAGGTGCAGTTCTATCTGTTCTTTCCGCTTCTCGTCGCCTGCCTCAGGCCGACGAACCGATGGGCTGGGAACGCGCTCGTCATCGGGCTCTGCGGTTGTGCATGGCTCGTCGGCACGGCAACTCACACTCCTGGAGGAACGCTGCAGCGGCTTTGGGAGTTCGGCGGCGGACTGCTCATCGGGGTCAATCGACAACCCATCGCGAGACTGCTCGCCTCGAAATTCGCGGCGTCAGTCGTTCTCATCGCGGCGTGCGCGCTGTTTTTGATTCCCCGCGTCGGGCCGATTTCGTTGGGTCCGATGCCGGCGAACACCTTCGACGTATTGTGTGGGTTCGGCATCGTAGCGTCGTGCGCGGGCCCCAGCCGATGGCAGCCGTCGTCGGGGGCCGGACGAATCTTGGTTGCGACTGGAGCGTACTCCTACAGTCTCTACCTGTTCCACTCGCTCTTCATTGGGCTCGTGGCGCCCATCGGGTACAGCCTCGCTTCTGATTGGCACCCCGGCGCCTTCTTTCCGATATTACTGGCGGTCGTGCTTCCAGCGAGCTGGTTGCTGGCCCGGCAGCTGTTCCGAGTGGAGAGCGCCTTCATCGACTTGGGACGACGACTCGCCAGACCCGCGAATCGCCCAACGCCTCGTTAGTCGATTCGATGTCGGGCAGCGAGCTTCTGCAATCGGTGTTCAGGGCGGGCACTCACCATACGCCGGCAACGTGACCGTCTTCGTCACGGGAGAGCTTCCGCTGATCGTGACCGTGACGTCGACCGTCCCGTCCGACGGCGTGTTCGCATCGAACAGCACGGACTCGGTCGTGGTCACCGTGACGGTGCGGCGTCCCACGGTGACATCCTCTTTTGACGTGAGTGACATGGTGCCCGAGTCAGGGTAGCAGGCGCCAAATTTTTGGTGGACCGTGGCGACGGAGTAGGTCGTCGGATGAGTATCTCCTGATTTGCTCGAGCTGCCCGAACCGTTCAGAGTGACACCCCTCAGGTCTCCGTCCAGGGTCTGCGTTCCCTCGTAATCATAGGTGACGCCATCTGCGACCAGGCTGGTCACTTTGGTCGAATACGTAGTGCCGTTGGTAGTGGACTCTTCCACCGTCCCTTCGAGCACGTGACCTTCGACCGACAGCGCGGTGAATTGAAAAGAGACCTTCACGAGGCCGGTCATCGCGGTCACCTGGATCGCGACCTGCCCGGACACGGTGACGTCGTTGACCGAGCACCCGGACGTCGGGAAACTCACCGTGAGCGTCGCTGAGCTCGCCGCGTGTGTGAGAGTCAGGGTCGGGCAGGTCGTCGCGGTGGCGGCTTGAATTTGCGCGGCGATCGCGTCCGCGTTCTCTGCCGCCGACTTCTGGGGATCGATCGTCGGATCCTCTTTGATGAAGGCCGAGGTCACGGCCTTGGCTTGGCTGATTGCGAACGAGCCGCCCGCGTGGATCGCGGCCCGTCGGGATCGAGCGTCGAAGTCGACGGTCTCCTCGACCGTCGCGTCGCTCTCCGCGCCGGCGTCCGGCAAGGTCGAGGAGTCGGGATCGTCGGCGCAGGCGATCGAGGAAAGGGCGATCATGAGCAACCAGCGATGGAGCAGCATTTTGCGCTTCTACCACGGCTCGGAGCCCGGCCGCGCCAGGAGCTCTGTCGTTTCGCTCGAGGGCGTGGACGCGGCCCCCCACCCGCAGGGGTGTGGCCTCCTCACGCGCCGACTCTCCCGCGAGGCCATCGCGTTTGGTACGGAGCTTGCGAGGTACTCCAATCGATGAAAGCTCTGACCGCCGCTGCATCCCTCTTCATGCTCGGATCGACTCTGCTGAGCTCGCGCGCGAGCGAGGCTTGTACTCAGCCCACCGAGGAGGCCGGGAACCCGACGGTCGGGCCTGGCGGGCCCGAGGGCGGCAGCGGGATGGGCGACGGAGAGCCAGCCGGCAGCGGCGTGCCGGGGGACGAACCAGGGGATGAGTCGGTTGGGGGCCCTGGCGGCCAGCCCGGGGACGGGACCGCTGGGGGTCCCGGAGACCCGACGTTCGGGGGCGACGAGTCCATCGGGGGCCCGCGCGGCGACCCTGTCGGGAGTGGGTTCCCGACGTTCACGCCTGATCCTGCCGGCGAGGTGGGGTCGACGCCATCGGCGCTGGTCGCGGTCGAGTGGAGGCCAGGCGCCGACGTCGACGCCGATCCCATGGGCGGAGCTTACTTTCGCCACCAAGGGCACAAGATCGAGACTCGCATCGTCATACTGGACCGAGCCTCCCAGAGCGTCGTCCTCGACGAGCGCGTTCCGCAGTATGACTATGCGACGGCGACTCGGGACGCCCCTGGGCAGATCCACACACGTTTTGCGACGCGCCTGCCGCCCGGTGAGTACGTGGCCAAAGTGCAGTCGGTGTTCTCTCGTCACGACGAGATCCGTTACGGCCTGGACGGGCGTTGGGAGTCGGTCGACGAAGCTGGGGCGCCCCCGGCGATCGCGGCATCTGTTCGGGGCGTTTCATTCTCGGTGAGTCCGCTCGTCGAGGACACTTTGAGTGGCGGTTTCGTCGGTGGCGGTTGCTCGGCGACTGGAGTCAGCGGCGGCGAGCTCGCCCCGGTATTGGCGCTGATGGTGCTAGGCCTCGTCCGCCGTCGTCGTTCGGCCTGAGCCACCGGTCCGAGCGCGCGTTGTCACGCTTGGCGACGTCATCCTTTCGGAGCCATTCCTTGGGGCGTGGTGAGTCTGCGGTCCGTCAACGTTGGTAGCTGAGTCCGACCTTGATGGGCAGGGCCGACACGATCCCCCGCGCGCGGAAAGCGGTATCGGCTCCAAGGGTGGCGCCGAACCCGCCTGCGATTCGCCCGTAGAGCTCGAGGCCAAGCGCCGTGACCGAGACTCCATTTCCGAGCCCGCTGAGTAGGCTTGGGTCGAGGTCTTGGTTGCTGGCGAAGGACTCCGTACCCGACAAGCGAAGGGTGAGCCAAAACCGATCGAGGACGTCCAGCGGGACTCTCGAGCCGAGCTCCAGGCGATACGAAAGCTGCTGGGCGAACCCACTTACGGCCGGTGAGTAGCCCACGACGAGCTGGGCGAAGTGGGTCAAGGGCCACGACTGTCCTCCGAACGAGTGACCCACTGCGACCGTGGGTGTCACGTCGAATTTTCCATTGCCCGTAGGGAGCGACCGAGCGGCGGCGGAGTCTGGGGCCTCGTCGCCCGTGGGAACGTCGGCCACGACACCCACGGCGAGTTTGAGCGGCGAGGTCAACAGCCCGGTCCAAAGCCCGATTCGAGAGTCCCCGAGCCCGAGGGTCCGACCCGCTCCGTCGAGCTGATTTCGACGGAAGACCTCGCTGCTCAGCGTCGCGGTGAGGTACCGGTCCACGAGGCCGACCTCGGCGTACAAGCCGACCGAGAGCTGGCGGTAGGTGCTCGCGAGGGGAATGGATTCGAAGTCCGCCCCGTGGAACGCGTTGCCCGCCATCGTAGTGATACTCAGCCCAGCGTAGAAGCTGCCCTGGTCCCGAGTCCACGCTTGGCCAGACGCTGAAAGAGGGACGCAGACGACCGCGACCGCGAACGAGAGGGTTCGAACGCTCATGAATCCCACCGTCAGAAATCCAAGACCTGGCAGCTCCCGCTCACGCACACGAGCGGCGCGCAGCAGTCCGCCGAGGTCGCGCAGGGTCCACACGCCGATCCGTTGCAGGCCTGATTTGCACAGTCCAGGCACGTCTTGCAGTTTCGCTGCGGAGGATTCGTCGCCTCGGCGGGCGGGGGTCCCCAGGGCTGGCCGGTGCGACAAGGTTCTCCGGCTCGCAGCACGTCCCGGTCGAAGTGTACGCGAAACACGCCGGCCTCGACGGCCCCGCGCGCGAGCACCGCGCCGTAAACGTCGAGCGGCCCGGCGGCGATGAGTCGCGCGTTCGGAGCGAAGAGATTTCCGCCGAGGTCCAAGTCACCGGCCAACCGAATGTCTTCGGAACCGGCGACATAGGTTCGGACCCGGGCTGGGTACCTTCGGGTGCCGAGCTCGAAGTTACCCGTGGCGAGGATGCTGCCGGCCACGAAGAGGTCGAGCTCCGCGCGGTTGCCGTCGAGCTCGATCTCGAAGATCGACGCGGCCGCGAGGTCTTCCGCCACGAAGATCGCCGTCGGTCCGCTTACCTTCAGCGTCACAGGGGCTATCGCGCGGATCCGTTCGACGAAGTAGCGGCCCGGCGGCAGGGACAGCTCCACCGGTTGGAGCAAGTCCGTCCACGCGTCGGGCGTGAGTCCGACGGACGCGTTGTCGTTGCTGGCGCGCGACCCAGCCACGACCCCGAGGATATCGACGCGCTGCGTGGTGCAATCACAAGGCGGCGGCACGGTCACGGGTTCTGGGATGACTTCGCGGGAGCTCGTCGCCACGCCCACTCGGGAGCTCGCGGGGACGTGCAGCGCTCCGTCGATGCGCGTCCTGATTCCGATCAAGTCACCCGCTACGAAGGCGTCGTCGAAGACGTGGATGTCGCCTGCTGCAGTCACGTCGCCTCCGCAGTGGAGCTGACCTTTGACGTCGTGGTCGCCTACGGGCCGAATGTCGCTGGCCGAGTACAGCGACCCACCGATGTCGGTCGCGCCATAACTTCGAAAGATCCCATTGACCCCGACACTTCCGCCCGCGCCGCCGGGCGTGTACGCGCCGAGGCTCGAGACGTAACCGTCCGTGCTGAGTACGGACGCGAAGCCCAGGTCCTCGCAAAGACAAAGACCGAACCGAAAGGTGGTCTCCGCGAGCTCTCCGCCACAATAGCCGGCCGGTGCAGCGCCTGCGTCGGACGAGTTGGGTTCGCTCGGGTCGCTCGGTGAAGCGTCCGAGCCCGCGGCCACCGAACCGTCTGGGGCGGTCGGCCCGACAGGGTCCGAGCACGAAACCCACGAGACCGCGGCAGCGGCGATCCAGACTGAGCGCATGCGCACAACCCTGCCGGTCTGGGCGCACTTTGACAAGGCAGGGACGGAACAGATTCAGAATCGCCCCGCCGGTCAGCAGGTCGCTGAAAACGTCGATTTGTCGGCTAGCTCACCGACCGCCGGTGGTCCCGGTCAGCGCCTCGGCCGGCGGAAAGGGATCCATCTCGACCTTCGGGACCTCGATGTCCTCCTGATCCGCGCCCGCCGTCGCCGATTCGGTCGGTGCCAGCCGGGCTGGTCGAGTTGGCTCGGCTGGGTGAGTCGGCTGAGTTGGATGAGTTGGGTGAGTTGGATGAGTCGGCTGAGTTGGATGAGTCGTCCGAGTTGGCTCGGCGGGCTGGGTTGGCTCGGCGGGCTGAAGGGGCGTCTCGCTGATCGTCGCGGTCGCCGGCACTCGCCGAAATCGAAACACTTCGGCGTCGGTCACGCCGGCGTCGAGGGAGGACGGCTCCACCACCGCCACGATCGCGGCCGCCGTCGAGGAAGCGGCCGGTCCGATGATCGCCGCTGGGTCGATGCGAACCGGAGCGCACGTACACTCTCCGCTCTCGGCCTGATAACACGCGAGCCCCTTGGGCACGGCGACCACCCGCCCGTCCGCGGGCGTCCCGTTCGGACACACGCGGCCTCCTCCGAGCCCCATCACGGCGACGTAGTCGCGACGTCCAGAGCCTGGCAGACCGGGCGCCCTCTGCGCCAGCAGCGCGGGCGCGCAGGTCCGAATCAGCGGCGCGACGTAGTGGCGGTGCCACGCGAGCGCCTCGAGGTACGTCCGGATCTGAACGTCGATCCTGACCCGGAACGACTTCAGCTCGTCCAAAGCCTTGGGGCTCAACACCGGCGCCACGGTCGGCGCTTCCGCCACGCGGCTGAGCCGAGCCAGCTTCGCGCGCGCGTTCTGCACTCCGTCTCGGTGCGCCGAGAGAAACGATGGGATCCGAGCGAGGATCGACTCCGCCTCGGGCGGCTCGCACCGGTCGAGGTGGGCCCGGCGGGCCCGCCACTCGCCGATTTTGTTCTCGAGCCGAGTCACCGCCGTCGCGAGCGCTTCGGCCTCCATCACGGCCACGCGCGCGCGCTCCAGGGCTTGGTCGAGCTCGTGCGGGCCTGGCGCGAGCATGCTCGGGTCAGGAGCGCCCGCGGCCAGAAGGAGCGAGCAGACGGCGATCATCGAAGAAAGCTCCGGTCGGAAGCTCCAAACACGGCGGGCATCATGCGCGCTTCAGCTGACCGGGGCGGCGAGCTCGGTTTCTCCGCTCTCTGGGCTGCCCATCTGCGAGAACGCGAACGTCAGCTTGGCGTCCTCGCCTTCGCCCTCGAGCTCGACGTCCACGTGACCGCCGTACCGGAGCTCTCCGAAGAGGATGGAGTCGGCGAGCGGTCGCTTGATGAGGTCTTGAATGGCTCGGGCCATCGGACGCGCTCCGAACTTCTTGTCGTAGCCCTTGTCCGCGATGAACTTCCGCGCAGCCTCGGACAGATCGAGCGTGACCTTCTTGTCCGCGAGCAACACGTCGAGCTCGTGCACGAACTTGTCGACGACCAACATGACGATCGGCTCGGGCAGGTGGCCGAAGTGAATGATGGTGTCCAGGCGGTTGCGGAACTCCGGCGAGAACAGCCGCTCGATCTCTTTTCTGTTGTCGGACGCTTCGACGCCTCGCCCAAAGCCGATCTTGGCGTCCGCCATGTCGCGCGCGCCCGCGTTGGTCGTCATGATCAACACGACGTTGCGGAAGTCGGCCTTGCGACCCGAGTTGTCGGTCAACGTGGAGTGGTCCATCACCTGGAGCAGCACGTTGTAGATGTCGAAGTGGGCCTTCTCGATCTCGTCGAGCAACAAGACGCAGTGCGGCTTCTTGCGGATCTCCTCGGTCAAGAGGCCGCCTTGATCGAAGCCGACGTAGCCTGGCGGAGATCCGATGAGCCGCGCGACGGAGTGCTTCTCGGCGTACTCGGACATGTCGAAGCGAACGAATTCGATCCCCATGACCTTCGCGAGCTGCTTGGCGACTTCGGTTTTTCCGACGCCCGTGGGGCCGGCGAAGAGGAACGACCCCACCGGTTTTTCGGGCTGACCGAGCCCCGCGCGCGAGAGCCGAATCGCCGAAGCCAACGCGTCGATCGCGGGGTCCTGACCGAAGACCACCTGCTTGAGCTCGGAGTCGAGGAGCCTGAGCTTGGTGCGATCGTCGGACGCCACCGTCTTCGGCGGGATCTTCGCCATCTTCGCGACGATGTCCTCCATCGCTCTCTCGTCGATGATCCGCGGGCGCTCGGCTTCGGGCAGGAGCCTCAACGCGGCGCCGGCTTCGTCGATGACGTCGATGGCTTTGTCTGGGAGCTGCCGGTCGTTGATGTACTTCGCCGAGAGCTCGGCGGCCACGCGGAGCGCTCGGTCGGTGTACTCGACGCGGTGGTGCTCCTCATAGCGCGCCTTGAGACCGCGCAGGATCTGATGGGTCTCGTCGACGCTGGGCTCGTCGACTTGGATCTTCTGAAAACGCCGGGCGAGCGCGTGGTCCTTCTCGATGGAGCTCTTGAAGTCCTTGTGAGTCGTCGACCCGATGCAGCGGAGCTCTCCGGACTGAAGGCTCGGTTTGAGCAAGTTGGACGCGTCGAGGGATCCGTCGTGGGTCGCGCCCGCCCCTACGACCGTGTGGATCTCGTCGATGAAGAGGATGGCGCCTGGGTAGGCCTTGATTCGATTCACGACGGCCTTGAGCCGCTCCTCGAACTCTCCGCGGAACTTCGTGCCGGCGATCAGCGCGCCCATGTCGAGCGAGAAGATGGTGGCGTCTTTGAGCGCTTTGGGGACCTCCGCCTTGTGGATCTTGAGCGCGAGGCCTTCGGCGATCGCGGTCTTTCCGACGCCCGGATCACCGACGAGGATGGGGTTGTTTTTGCGACGCCGGCAGAGGACCTGCATCGTCCGCTGGATTTCGCTTTCGCGTCCGATCAGCGGATCGATGCGGCCGATCCGAGCGCTCTCGTTGAGGTTGGTGCAAAACGCCTCGAGCGCGTCCTTGGCCGGAGCTTCGCCGTCGCCGCCTTCTTCCAGGGGCCTCGCGTCCGCGTCGCGACGATCGCCGTCTTTCTGAGGAACCTTGGCGATGCCGTGAGAGATGTATCGAACCACGTCGAGTCGCGTGATCCCTTGCTTCTCCATCAAGAAGACGGCGTGCGAGTCCTTCTCGCGGAAGAACGCGACCAGCAGGTTGGAGGAGTCGAGCTTGTTCTTGCCGGCCGAGTGCACGTGCATCGCGGCGCGCTGAAAAACGCGCTGGAAGGCGATCGTCTGGTCGGGGTCGTAGTCCACGCCCTCGGGGATGGTCTCGAGCGAATCTTCGAAGTAGCGCTCGAGATCGGAGCGCAGGTCGTCGAGATCTCCGCCGCAGGCTTCGAGGATACGACGTCCGTTTTTGTCCTCGAGGAGCGCCCAGAGCACGTGCTCGAGCGTCACGAACTCGTGGCGTCGGCGGCTTGCTTCCTTGTAGGCGAGCGTGAGCGTGTCTTTGAGGGCCTTCGTGTACTCCATGTCATTCGGGCTCCATGCTCGCCTCGAGCGGGAAGTCATTTTGGCGCGCGAGCTGGATCGTCTTGGCGACCTTCGTCTCTGCGATCTCTCGAGAGTAGATGCCGGCCACGCCGACACCGCCACGGTGCACTTTGAGCATGATCTCGTAGGCTTCGCTTTCGTCGTGGTGAAAGACGTTCTTCAACAGCCACACGACGAACTCCATCGTGGTGTAGTCGTCGTTGTGAAGCAGCACCTTGAAATTGCGCGGCGTCTTCGTCTCTTGGCGAGTCTTGGTGAGGACGTCGCTCTCGCCTTTGGGTGACTTCGTGCTCATGAGCCGTGGACTCTCCAAATACTAACCCGAGCGAGCGCCCCGTCGACGAATTCGCGGAGGTATCGGGGCAGAACGATTTTTTCCAGGAACCCGCCCGCTGGGAAGATGGCCGCCGCCCTTTGGCGTCCATGCCCGCCAGAAATTCGCGCGACGGGAAAAACCTCAGGATTTGTCGGCCAACTTCTTCGAACGCCGAACGTTGTACACGCCCTTCCCCGTGGCAATCAGCTCCAAAGGCGACGACGGATGAAAAGCCACCATGTCGGTGACGCCCACGCGATTCCCGAGTCGGATCAGCCGAGCCTCCACCACGACGTCCTCCCGACGCCCCGGTCGCAAGTAGTCCACCCGAAAATCTACGGTGCTCAACATGTCGCCGAGCTCGGTGCCCGTCCACACCGCGGCTCCGCCGGCCGTGTCGATCAGCGAGGCCACGGCGCCGCCGTGCAGCGCCCCGCGAATGAAGTCGCCGATCAGCTCCTCACGGAACGGAAGGCGCATCCTTGCGAAGCCGGGCCCGAGCACCTCCAGCTCGATGCCGAGCATCGCGTTGAACGGAATCGATCGCATGAAGCCACGCACCGCTTCGATCACGTGCTCGTCGAACTCGATCGCCATCAGCGTCTCGCGGAGTTCCTGATCCCGACCGCGTGCTCGACTCGACCGAGCACCTGATCGGCCACGACGCGCGCCTTCTCGGCGCCATCGCCCAACAACTGCAAGATATGGCTTTTGTCGGCCATGAGCCGCGTGTACTCGGCGCGCGCAGGCCCCAGCCGATCGAGCACGAGCTCGAGCAGCGCTTTTTTGGCGTGGCCCCAACCGAAATAGTTGGTCGTCGGGTCGGGGAGCGACGCGTCGGCGATCGAGGGATCGAGGCGACCGGTTCGATAACGCTCCAACAACGACTCGCGCTCCGCTGGCGTCGCGAAGAGCTCGAAGAGCTGAAAGATCGTGTCGCTGGTCGGATCGAGCGGCGAGCCGAGCTCGGTGGAGTCGGTCTTGACGCTCATCAGCCTCTTCTTCAGCTCCTTGTCGGTGCCGAAGAGCGAGACGTCGTTGCCGTAGCTCTTCGACATCTTCTTTCCGTCGAGCCCTGGGATCGTCATGACCTTCTCGTCGATGCGCGCCTCGGGGACCTTCAAGATGGGGCCGTACTCGTTGTTCACCTTGCGCGCGATCTCTTGCGTGATCTCGAGGTGCTGCTTTTGGTCTTTGCCGACCGGAACGACGTCGGCGTCGTAGAGCAAGATGTCGGCGGCCATCAGCACGGGGTACGCGAAGAGGCCGTGGTTGATGTCGAGCTCGGAGCTCCCTTTTTGCTGAGCGTCTTTGAAGCTGTGCGCGCGGTTCAAGAGCCCGAGCGGCGTGAAGCAAGACAGAATCCACGCGAGCGTCGCGGTCTGCGGCACGTCGCTCTGGCGATAGAAGATAGTCTTCGAAGGATCGAGGCCCAACGAGAGCCAGGTAGCGGCCACCGAAAAGGTCTCCTCCTCGAGCTTCTTCGGATCGCGCTGCGAGGTGAGCGCGTGCAGATCGGCGATGAAGAGGAACGACTCGTGCTGCTTGGCGAGCTCGAGGGCCGGTCGAATGGCGCCGAGATAGTTGCCGATGTGCGGCACACCGGTCGGTTTGACGCCGGTCAGCGCGCGGATCGGTCCGCTCCGCTTTGGAACAGGTTCGGTCATGGAAGATCCTAGAGGGAGAAGGTGGAGCGGCGGACGAACCGGCCGCGTCCGGGCCGCGCGACGTAGCGGTTGTCGTCCACCACGACGTCGCCGCGAGAGAGCACTTTGCGAGGGGCTCCCGTCACGACCTTGCCCGGATAGGCCGCGTAGTCCGCGCGCATGTGGAGGTTTTCGAGCGAGAGCTCGAAGCGTTTTTCGGGATCCCAGATCACGAGGTCGGCGTCGGCGCCCACCGACACGGTCCCTTTCCTCGGATACATGCCGAAGATCTTCGCAGGCGCCGTCGACGTGATCTCGACGAAGCGATTGAGCGAGAGCTTCTTCTCGCGAACTGCTTCGTACAGCAGGTAGAGGCGCGTCTCGACGCCCGGCATTCCGTTCGGGATCTTGGCGAAGCTGTGTCGGCCTAGGTCCTTCTGGCCCTTCATGCAGAACGGGCAGTGATCGGTGGAGACGACCTCGAGGTCGTGGTTGCGGAGCCCGTTCCAGAGGTGCTCGTGGTGGCTGCCCGGCCGGAGCGGCGGAGTGCACACGTACTTTGCGCCTTCGAACGGATCTTCAGGCGTGCCGCGGAGCGCGTCCTCGGTGAGAAAGAGGTACTGCGGGCACGTCTCGGCGTAAGCCGACAGGCCACGATCGCGCGCCTCACGGACTCGCTCGAGCGCACGCCGACACGACAAGTGCACGATGTAGACGGGGACACCGGCCATCTCGGCCAGCGCGATCGCGCGCTCGGTGCCGGTGGCCTCGGCCGCTTCGGGGCGCGTGAGCGCGTGGTAGATGGGCGCAGCCTTTCCTTCGGCGACCGCGCGCTCCACGAGCACGTCGATCGGCAGGCCGGTTTCGGCGTGCATGCAGATCAACGCGCCGAGCTCGCCGGCGCGCAACATGCCGCGAAAGATCGACTGATCGTCGAGCAGCAACACGCCTGGATAGGCCATGAAGAGCTTGAAGCTCGTGACGCCCTCGTCGACGATCGACCTCATCTGCTCGAGCTGCGACGGCGGAAGATCGGTCGCGATCATGTGGAACGCGTAGTCGACGACCGCTTTGCCTTCGGCCTTTTGATGCCACGTATCGAGGGCCTGCCGAAGCGCGCCGCCTTTTTGCTGAATGGCGAAGTCGATGAGCGACGTGGTGCCGCCGCAAGCGGCCGCGATGGTGCCCGACTCGAAGTCGTCGATGGAGGTCGTGCCGCCGAAGGGCATGTCGAGGTGTGTATGAGCGTCGATGCCGCCGGGAATCACGTAGCAGCCACGCGCATCGAGGACCGCCGCGTCCGCGGGGCCCGTTCCGGGCGCCAACAGCGCTTCGATCTTTTCGTCTTTGATCACGACGTCGGCGACGAACGTGTCGCTCGCCGTTACGACGGTTCCACCCGAAATGAGTTTTCTGGTCATGGCGCGCGGGATGCTATCACCGCGACACCTCATCCGCACCGTTGGGCGTTCGAAGCGTTCGAGCTTCGAGGGGTGCCCGACCAAGTTGCGCGAGTTGTCGGCGATCATCGCTCGGCGCTGGGCAAACCACAGAGGACACAGAGCAGGAACGCAGAGAACACAGAGGATTTTGGAGAGAAGTCCTTCGTGCCCTCGGTGTTCCTTCTCTGTGCTCTCCGTGGTTCATGCGGAGGTTGAACTGAATCGCCGCAGGTCCGTCGTGCACCCGTTCGAGGCGTTCGATGCTGGTCTCAGAGAGGCTGTTATCAGCGGAGTCCGAGCTGCTTCTCGACGTTTTCGAGCATCGACAGCGCTCGGGGGTAGGCGGGCGATTTCTCGAGGATCGTGAGGATGTTCTCCCGGGCCTCGTCGAGCATGCTTTGGCTGAGGAGGAAGTCGGCCTCGTCGAGCTCGCCTTCGATCTCCTCGTCGAGCTCGGGGACGGCGGCGACGGCTTCTTCTTCGCTGGCTTCGCGCGCTTCGAAGCGGGCCTCGCCGTTTTTGCCCATTTGCGGAGCGACGGCGAGGTCGGTGGGCTCGGCGAACGCTGGCGATTCGAAGGCGGGCGATTCGAAGGCCGATTCCAGGCCGATTCGAGGCGCGGCCGGCTCGGCGACCGCGGGCTCATCGAAGGCAGGCTCGTCGTAGGGGGCGCTCTGTAGGTCACCGGTGGCGGCGTCTTCGTCGAAGCTCGGAGGCGCCGGGAAGGCTTCGTCTTCGCCGTCCTCCTTGGGCTCGTCGAGCTCCGCGAAGTCCGAATCCAAGAGCTCGTGCGGCTCTTCTTCGGAGTGCGCGCGGGGCTTTGGGGGCCTCTCCGCGCGAGGCTCACCCACGAGGTCGACCTCCGTCGGGAGATGCTCGGCCGGGAGGTGGTCCCCGCCGGAGGCCTCGCTGCTCTGAGCGAAATAAGACTCGTACGCCCTGCGCGAGGCTTCGATGTCGCCGGTACCCATGCCCATGAGCGCTTGGGCGGAGAGGTCTTCCGGCTCCTCTTCTTCGAGCTCGTCCAGGCCGCCTTCTCCGAGCTCACCGAGCTCGCCCAGAGACTCGTCGAGCCCCGCCAAGGCCGCTTCGGCCTCTTCGGCGGTGAGCAGGGCGTCGTCGGCGAGGGGGACGGCGCCGGCGTCTCCTGCGGGCTCCTCGTCTTCGCTGGAGAGGAACAACGCGTCGCGCATCGCGGCGTCTTCGGCTTCGCGGCTCGGGCTCGGTATGGAGCTCGGCATCGCGACCGACGGCGAGCGGATCGGGTCGGGCACCCTCGTGATTCGCTCGGTCGGGTACTCGCGATCGACAGGCTCCGGCTCAGGCATGCCGAACGCCGAGGGCGCGGGGGTCGCGACCCCGAACACCGAGGGTTCGTCTTCGTCGGGAGCTTCGGCGAGGGCCGCGTCATAGCGATTCAGGCCGCTGCCGGCCCGAGCGAGCGGGCTCTGGGGCGCAATGATTTGCGGCTCTGAGAGTCCGGTGACCGATCTCGGGGCCTCGCCGAACAGGCCGAACATCGCCTCGTTGACGTTGTGAATGTCACCGGTGCCGAAGTCCGGCATGCCCTCTTGGTAGGGCATGGGCTCGTCACCGAGGTCGTCTTCTTCTTCTGGCTCGTCCTGGGCCGCTTCGAGCTCCATCTCGACGCCGGGCTCGTCGTCGAGATCCTCTGCGGCTACCATGCCGCCTTCGTCTTCCTCCGCCTGAGCTTCGGCGTCGGAGTCGCCCTCCGCGTCGTCATCGATGTCGATGTCGATGTCGACCGCGTCTTCTTCCTTCGGATGGAGCTTCGCGAGGTCGATGGCGGTCGGCGGCGGCGGAATCACGCCGGGCTGGGCGAGCGGATGGCCAGGCGCCAACGAACGGAGCTCCGCGCGAATGCTCTCGAGTCGCTCCTCGTCGCCGATGTGCGCGTAGATGCGGAGGATGTTCGCGACCGCTTCGGCGGCTCGGGCCGAGTCTTTGGCGCCGAGGTAGATGTCGCGCATCTTGTAGTAGGCGTCGATGTGCAGCGGATCGAGCGCCAGGAGCTTGTTCAGGTGCTCGACGGCTTTGTCGCGCAAGCCGTACTTGATGTAGACGTCGGTCTCCGTCAGGAGCTTCGAGATCTCGACGGACGGCGCTTTCTTGGGCTCGTTGGGCGCCTTCTTCGGGCCGCTCCTCGCGGGGGGCTTGGGGGGCGGCGGCGTCGCGGCCGCTCCGGGAACAGGCGTCACTCCACCGAACTGAGGCCGCGGCGACGGCGTGCGCGCGTCGAATGGGCGGCCGTTCCCCGCGTCGGCGAGCGGGTTGCGGAAGGAGACCGCGGCGGGCGTCGCCGAACCCGGAATCACTTGCGGCTCAGGCTGCCCGAAGGCCGATCCGGGCCCGAAACCTTTGCGGAGCTGCGCGGCGTCGAACGCGCCCATGAACCCTGTCTGCGGATACGCTTGACCGAATTGAGGCGTCGCCGCGGTCGATCCGAACGCTGGCATCTCGCCGGTCTGCGGAAAGCTCTGCCCGAACTGCTGCCCCGATCCCGCGCCCATGCCGGGCAGCGCGTTGCCAGGGATGACACCAAAGCCTTGCGCCGGCTGAGCGGCGCCAAAGGCCGGCGCCGGAGCTCCAAAGGCCTGGCCGAAAGCCGGCTGACCAAACGCAGGAGCTGCGGGCTGACCGAACGCAGGAGCTGCGGGCTGACCGAACGCAG
>CAYXDO010000057.1:22155-62984 GCA_964463485.1 uncultured Myxococcales bacterium
AGGAGCTGCGGGCTGACCGAACGCGGGCTGACCAAACGCGGGAGCGGCCGGCTGGCCGAACGCGGGTGCGGGCTGGCCATAAGCAGGCGCTGGTTGGCCGAACGCCGCGGGCTGGCCGAACGCAGGCGCGCCAAAAGGCGGCGGCGACGCGGCCGCGGGACCCGCAAAGCCTCCGTTCGAAGCGCCAAAGCCCCCACCAAAACCGCCCGGCGCCCCAAACGCCGGCGCCCCAAAGCCCTGAGCCTCGTTGAGCCCCTGCGTGGCCTCTGGATCGCCAGGCTCGAGCTCGAGCACACGCGTGTAGATTTTTCGCGCTTCGTCGAGCCTCCCGGTCTCTTGGTAAATCTTCGCGAGCTCTTTGAAGACGAACACCGTCTTCTTGGGCTGACCGAGATCTTCGAACGACTTCGCCAGGAGCTGCAAAGTCTCCTCGTCCCGCGGCTTGGCCTTGAAGGCGATCTGAAGCTTGGCCAACGCGCGCTTGGTGTCCGCACGCGACAAATACAGCTGCGCGAGCTCCTTGATCAGATCGATCCGCGTCTGGTCGTGGTACACGAGCCGCTCGACGACCTTCATGTAGTCGCCCGTGCGGTCCTGCTTCTTCAGGATGTCGGCGGCCTTGTCGAACTGCTCGACCGCGTCCTCGACCATGTTCTCGCGCGAGTAAGTCTCCGCGAGCCGCACGCGCGCAGCGACATTCTCAGGATCGATCTCGACCATTCGCGCCAAGTACTTGAGCGCGTCCTTGGCGTTGCCGGACTTGTCGTAGATCGCCGCGACGGCCTGGTACTGAGCCATCGCGTCGTTCATCACGCCGAGCTGCTCGAAGAGCTCGGCGAGCTTCAGCATCACGTCGACGTCGCGCGCGTCGTATTTGAGCGCCTGCTTGTAGACCGCGACGGCCTTCTGAAAGAATCCTTGCTCGCTGTAGGACTCGCCGACGCGCTTGTAGATCTTCTTGGCCTCGGTCTTGTCGCCCTTCTTCGTGTAGATCTCGCCGATCTTGAGGAGCGTCCGGACGTCCTTGGGGTCGTCTTCCACCAGCTTCTGGTACAGACCGATGGCTTTGTCGAATTGTCCCTTTTGGACCGCCTTCTGAGCGGCGTTGATGATTTTCGTCTTGTTCAAGACGTTACCGCCACGCGCCGAAGCGACGGTGGCCCTCTAGCACGAAAAAGTGAGGAGGAGCACCGTCGTCGGTTTGGCGCGAGTATAGACGTCGACCCCCACGCCCGCAAACGGCTCGAAGACCCGATCGAGTCGTTCGGGTCAAACCCCGGGACCTCGCCCGAGCTTCATCAGGCCCACCACAGCGCTCGTCGCAAGCGCCGCTACGCCACCAAGAACCCACAGCGCGTCGGACAGCCGCATCCGGCAAACCAAAAGTGCAGCCACTCCGAGCAACACACTCGCTGCGTACGCGAGCGCTGCGATCCTCGCCGCGCTCACTCCGTTGCGCCGCATCCGCACGGCGAAGTGGTCCGGACTGCCCTGCATCAAAGGCAAACGGCGCCAAGCCCGCGCGCCCATGACGAAGAACGTGTCAAAAATGGGAACCCCGAGGATCACTACCGGCGCCACCGCAGCGACGCGATGCGAAAACGCCGTGTACTGCCCGATCATGGCAACTGCCCCCAACGTGAATCCCAAGAGCATCGACCCCGTGTCCCCCATGAAGATGCGCGCGGGCGGACGGTTGTAGACGAGGAACCCAAGCGTCGCACCCACCAACGACACCGTGAGCATCGCGATCGTGATGGAGTCGTTCCAGATCGCAATCACGAACAAGAACACACCCGAGATCGCAGCGACCCCAGCGGCAAGCCCGTCCGACACGTCGATCAGATTCAACGCGTTCGTGATCCCGACCATCCACAACACCGTGAGGATCAAGCAGAGCCACTCCGGCAAGAACGAGAGGCGGATCATGATCCCGGCCCTCACCAACACCAGCACCGCCACGAGCTGCCCGGCCAACTTCACGGTGGGCCGAAGCACCTTCAGATCGTCGAACAAACCGAGCGACACGATGATCGAAGACGACAGAAGGATCGCCAGCACCTCCGGCGTGAGCTGGTAGAGCAAGGTCAGCGCGAACAAATACGACAGCCAGATCGCGACCCCGCCGAGGTACGCGACCGGCTCTTGGTGCTGCTTGAGCTTCTCGTCGGGCCGATCGAGCACGCCGTACGAGATCGCCGCGCGCCGAATCACGGGCGTGAAGTAGAGCGAGAGCGCCAGCGCGACGACGAAGACCGCGACGTAGCGAGCCTGCCCGAGCTCGAGCACCGACGGACCATCGATAGGAACGGATCGGGCGTCAACGTTTCGAACCGCGCGCCAGCATGACCATCTGCTCGGCCACGTCTCCAAGAGTGGTCTCGATGGCCGCGAACCGAACCTCGACAGCCTCGAGGCGAGCCGCAAACCTGGCGACTCGTCCCGGGTCTACGATTCCAAGGTCGCGACGTCGCGAGGACCGGCGCCTGCAAGGCAGCTCGCTCGATCAAACGGCCGAAATCGGACTGAAATCGAGCTCTTGCGGGTCCTCCAGGTGGCACGCGGGCTCGGGCACGAGGTTTCTCGCATCCCGGCTCGATTCGCGCCAACATGGGGCGATGCCGTCCGTGGCCTTCGGGCCATACGAGGTGCTCGCGCGGCTCGCCACGGGCGGAGCGGCGAACATCTTCCTTGCGCGACAGCCCAGTGATGACGGGCTGTATCGGCTCGTTTGCGTCAAGACGCTCCTCCCTGAGCGCGCGGCCGATCCGGAGTTCGTCGACATGTTCCTCGACGAGGCCCGGATCGCCTCGCGGCTGACCCATCCGACTTGTGTCCGCATCTTCGACGTGGGCTTCGAGCGCGGCACGTACTTCCAGTCGATGGAGTTCATTCTCGGGGAGACGGTCTGGAACCTGCTCGCCACCGTCGCGCGCATCCGCGTGGCGCTCCCTGCACCCGTGGTCGCCTCCATCATCGCGTCGGCCGCCGAAGGGCTGCACCACGCCCACGAGCTCGTCGACGACGACGGGCGGCCGTACAACCTGGTGCATCGCGATGTGTCTCCGCAGAACCTGATGGTGACCTTCGACGGTCACACCAAAGTGCTCGATTTCGGCGTGGCCAAAGCCGAGACCGGGCGCGAAGCCACCGTGACGGGCATCGTCAAAGGCAAGTTCAGCTACATGTCGCCGGAGCAGATCACCGGCGGCACCATCGATCGGAGGAGCGACCTCTACTCGCTCGGGATCGTGCTCTTCGAATGCCTGGCTTCGCGGCGGTTGTATCGCGCCGAGTCGCCCGAAGAGATCGCGCGCATGATGATCGAGCGATCCCCGCCGCGCCTTCGCGATCTCGTGCCGGATGTACATCCGCGGCTCGACGCCATCGCCCACAAGGGGCTGGCGCGGTTGCCCGAGCACCGCTTTCAGTCCGCGCAAGAGATGGCGTTGGCGCTCCGAGACTTTCTGGACGAGGTCGGCTTCAAGACGCCCCGCGCCGCGATCCGGCAGCTCACGCGAGAACGTTTTGGGGATCGCGTGGAGGCTGCACGGGAGGTCTGCGAGCACGCGGCGCTCGGCGACTATGACGAGTCGCGTTTGATGTCGGTGTTCAAGGCCCGAGCGGTCATGGCGCTCGATTTGTTCCCCAACGAATCGGGCGTCCCGAAGGCGGGCATGGTGGACATTCCGGTGCTTGGGCGCGCGCCCAAGTCTCTCGAGTCCAAACCGGAATCGAAGCCAGAGTCGAAGGTCGAGCCGTCTCGTCGTCCAAGCACGACGCTCCAGATCGTGGGCGACGAAGCCCGGCGCGTGCAGCAAGAAGCTCAGCGAGCGCGGAGTACCTACGACGATGCCACGGACATGGCTCATCGACCTCCGGAGCCCACCGAGTCGGAGAGCGACGCGCTTCCCGATTGGGAGTCCGACGCGTCGACCGACGGCTCGGGCAGCCTCGGGACCGACCTGCCGCTGCCGGAGGTCGCTGCGGCCCTCGCCGAAGCGCTCGCCGAGAAGGCGAAGCCGACCAACGCTCGGCCCGACGTCGGCACGGAAGTTGGTCCTCAAAACAACCGGCCGGCGACCTCGATCCGCCTGGAGGAGGCTCCGCCCAAATCAGCCAAGCGCGAGGACGAAACCAAGCCCGAAGCAAGCCGCCTCCGGCGCGATCTGGGCTCGGATCCCAAGGCCAAGACGAAGCAGAACGGGGAGGCCGCCTTTCGAACGATAGGTGAGGAGGCGACCGGAGAAGGGACCGAGACCGAGAACAGCGGCGTGCAGCTCCGGGCGCTGGAATCGGCGTTCCTCGAGGCCTTTGGCGACGACGCGCCGCAGCAGGGCGCCGCCAAGAGTCCCGGCTCGCTCTCCGAGAACCCCACCGCGCCGGTGCCCAAGACGCAGGAACCATCGCCGCCGCGCCGCGCCGGATTTTCGGTCAAAGGCCAGCCTGCGCTCGGCCCGCCGTCGCGGCGTGTGGACCCACCATCTTCCGAACCGTCCGGAAAGCCTCAAGACGCGTGGAGCCGCCCGTCCTCACCAAGATCGCCTCCGCCGGGCGGAGTCATCGCGTTCAAGTCCGTGCTCACCTCCGACTCGATCCGACCGCCGACGCAGTCGACCGGTGAGCTCGCTGCGTTCGGCGACGTCGCCACCATCGCGGCGCAAGAGGTCGCGCCGATTCTGAAGCCCCTCGGCGATGAGCCTGGCAAGCCGTTCGTCACCTCGGACGTATCGGCCGAGCGTGTCACGTCCGCGCTCGATCCCCACTCGGACGCCTCGGGCTACTCGCTCAAGGTCGTGCTCGCCGCATTTGCGTTCGGCACGATCTTCGGAGGGCTCGCGGCCTCCGCGATCTGGCTGTTCATGGGCCGCTAGCTAGCTAGCCCCGCGGCCATGATCTTTGTTTCGCTGGGGCGTCGCCCAGGTCGGAGCAAGACGCTTTCGCCTCGTCGATTCTCGCTCTCGAACCTCTCCTCCTGCACTACCTTGGCGGCTCGATGACCAAGCCTCAAGCCATGGTGTTGGCCGCCGGGCTCGGCACTCGCCTGTGGCCCCTCACCGACGACGTCGCCAAACCTGCCGTTCCGTTCCTCGGGCGGCCCCTGATCGACTGGGTGATCGCGCTGCTCGCTCGCCACGGCATCGATCGGGCCGTGGTCAACACACACCACCGAGCCGAGTCCGTGCGCGAGGCGCTAGAGGCTTCGGACCACGGCGTCCGCATCCTCTACAGCCACGAGGAAGAGATCCTCGGCACGGCGGGCGCCCTCGAACGCGCGTCCTCCTCGAAGCTGCTCGAGCCAGATCGCCCGGTGTTGATCATCAACGCCAAGTTGTTCACCGACTTCGATCTCGGCGCGCTCTGGCGCGCTCACCAAGCGTCCGGAGCGCTCGTGACGATGGGCCTGCGACCGAACGCCGAGCGCGAAGCCTTCCGAGAGGTGTTGACCGAGGCCGACGTCGTGACCGGCTTCGGCGAAGGCCGCGTGCCCAAGGGTCCCTCGCCGCTTCTCTTCACCGGAATTCACGTGCTCGAGCCCGCCGTGGTCGCGTCGATCGGACCGGGCTTCTCGGACACCGTGTCCGACGTGTACCCGAGGCTGATCGAGGCGCGGCGGGTCTTCGCTCACGTCGAGCCCCGGGGTCGCTGGTGGGAGTTCTCGACGCTCTCGCGTTACCTCGAGCTTCACCGGCGCGCGGTCTCCGAAGGCCTCTGGCTCGACCCCGCAGGCGTGATCGGCGGACCGGACGCGGTCGAGCCAGGTGCGGAAGCGCGGCGCTGCGTCCTGTGGCCCGGCGCTCGCGTCGAGCGCGGCGCCTTCGTGGAGGACGCCATCCTCGGTCGTGACGTCGTCATTCGCTCCGGTCGCCGGGTTTCGCATCAGGTGGTCGTTCGATCCGACCGCGCCGAGCCCGACCCGCGCGGACGTCTCGAAGACGGCCTCCTGTTCGCGCCCATCGACTGAGAACGACGCTTGACGCGAAGTCCGAGTTCCCGGACTCTCCCGCGGAAGCCCGGTCCCTCGGGATCGGCGAGGCTCCATGAAGCTGCGCGCTGCAGGTCTCAGTCACGTCGGAATGAAGCGGACTCACAACGAGGACGCCCTCTGCCTCCTCTCCGAGTACAGCCTCTACCTCGTCGCCGACGGCATGGGCGGACACTCATCGGGCGAGGTGGCCAGCCGCATGGCCGTCGAGACCATCTCGAGCTTCTTCCGCATGACCACTCGCGACGAAGAAGCCACCTGGCCCTTCAAAGAAGAGCGAAACCTCCGCTACGACGAGAACCGGCTCGTGGCCGGGATCAAGTGGTCCAACCGGCGGATCTACGAAGCAGCCTCCAGGGAGCCCAAATACAAAGGCATGGGCACCACGATCGTCTCGGCGTTTTTCACTCAGGGCGGCGCCTACCTCGGTCACGTCGGCGACTCCCGCGGCTATCGAATCCGCGGCGGACGTATCGAACAAATCACCGAAGACCACTCTCTGCTCAACGACTACATCAAGGCCAACAAGCTCACCCCCGAAGAGATCGAAGCGTTTCCGCACAAGAACGTCATCGTCCGCGCCCTCGGCATGAAAGAGGTCGTCCAGGTGGACGTGAACCGCCTGGATCCCAAGCCCGATGACTACTACCTGCTCTGCTCGGACGGGCTATCGGGCATGGTGAACGACCACGACATCCAGGAGATCGTCACGTCCAGCCGTGACGTGAAGGTCGCGTGCAAGGAGCTCGTCGACGCGGCCAACGCCGCCGGCGGCACCGACAACGTCACCGTGGTCTTGATTCAACTGTTGGGCGATTGAGGCAGCGCACGAACGACGATCGCGAGTCGCGAACCGAAAAAGCGAGCTACTCTTCCTTGAGCTCTTCGAGCTGGTGCGCGAGCTCGTCGCGTTTGGCCACCGACCGCTTGTAGCGCGTCTTCGCCTCGTCGAACGCGTTCTGAGCCCTCACTCGGCGCGAGACCTCGTGTGAGTTTGTCCGGGCCTCGCGCTCCGCGACCTCCTCGGCCGCTTCCATCTCTCGCCGTTCCAAGCGAATGCGCTCATCCAACTCGGCGATCCGCGCCTCGAGCTTGGCGACCCGCTCCCCGACCCCGCCGGCTCCAGGTGTGCTCTTCGGCTTGAGCTCGACCTCGATTTGCCGGCGCTTGTCGGTCGCTCCGAGCTTCGTTCGATAGGGTAAGTAGCCCTCGACGCTGATCTCGATGGCGACGGCCTGCTTGTCCGGCACCAGCGCCGAGAACAGCGGTGTGTTCCCGATGGCGACGCCGTCCACCTTCACCTCCGCGCCCGACGGAGTCGACAAGATCTCCATGGCTCGCGCCGGCTTCAACTCGACCAGCGCGCTGGTCTGCTCTGCGGCTACGTCGAGGGTCGCTGGAGCGAAGCCGTCGAGCTCCACCGTCACCCTGGTCGTCTCTCCCGGAGCCATCGGCGGGAGCTCGAGCGGCGTTACGCCCGGAAGGCGACGCCCGTCGATCGACACACGCGCTCCCGCCGGCTTCGAGGTCAGCGGAATCAGCTTCGTCGGCGCGAGGTGAAAGCGGATCGCCGCGGCCATCGTGTCTCCAGGAATCGTGACCAGCGCCCGCGCGGGCTCGGGCTTGGTCCCATGTTTCTCCACGCTCACAGCGATGGGCTTACCGACCTGCTGATTCACGATCTCCGCTGGCGTCGAGTACGTCGTTGGCGCGCCGTCGAGGAAGATCCGAGCGCCGGCAGGCTCCGAGTCCACCCGAAGCCTCCCCACCCGCGGCGCCTCGAACGAAGGTGCGGGGGCCGGACGGATCTCTTCGGCATGGGCCTCCTCGGCTTCGTCCTCCTCTTCCACGTCGCGCTGATTGAGCCAGATGCGAACGCCGACGACTCCCGCCGCGAGCGCCAAGACCAACGCGACGTTGCGTCCAAAGTGACTGGGCGCTTCCTGCTGGACGATGGTGACGGGTCGCAGCGGCGGAGGCTCCGGCGCAGCCGAAGGGCCGCGGGTCTTCGAGGCAGCGCGCGGTGTCGCGCCTCCTTCGGGCGCCCACGCGCCTTGACCGGGTTGCCAACGCGGCGCCACGTCGCCTCCCCGCGGAGCCTCACCTCCGAGCACCTTCGGACGCGTCGTCGGGAGCGTTCGCGCGGCTTCGAGCTTTGCCGCGACCTCGTTCATCGACGCGAATCTCTCCTCCGCCGTCTTCGACATCGCTCGCAACGCGATCGCCGCGATCGCTTGGGGCACATCGTCTCGAAGGGTTCTCGGGTTCGGAGGAGGCGTCCGAACATGCTGCATGAGCAACTGCGCGACCTGCTCCGACGCAAACGGCAACCGCCCCGTGAGGAGCTGAAACAGCAACACGCCGAACGAGTACTGATCGCTGCGCGCGTCGGTCTCCGCCGGGCTCAAGATCTGCTCCGGCGACATGTACGAAGGCGTCCCGAGGATCGATCCCGTCTGCGTAAGCTTCGTCGCGTCTACACCGCCGCCGGCCTTCGCGATCCCGAAGTCCATGATCTTGGGGACCTCGGATCGATCGGGCCCGGGCACGATGAAGACGTTGGCGGGCTTGAGGTCGCGGTGAACGATGCCGAGCTGGTGGACCGCCGCGAGGCCGCGCGCGATTCCTACGGCGAGAGCCGTCGCACGGTCAATCGGGAGCGGGCTCTCTTCTCGGATCAAGGCGTCGAGCGGCTTGCCCACGAGGAGCTCCATCCACACGAAGGATCGACCCGAATCGGTCGTCTCCAGGCCGTGTACGCGAATCACGTTCGGATGGTCGATCCCTCGCACGGTCTCCGCTTCGCGACGCAGGCGAGCCACGAAAGTGCGGTCCTCGGCGATGGCGTCGAGCAGGAGCTTGACGGCGAAGCGGCGCCCGACGCGGTCCTCGACCTCGTAGACGTCGCCTTGGCCACCCTTGCCGAGCCTCTTGACGACGCGAAGCTCCGAGCTCAGCCAGGTGCCCGTCGCGAGCTCTTCGGACTCCGCCTTGCGGCCGTCCGTGGGCCCTTGGGATCTGTCCGCGCGGACCGCCGTGTCGACCCACGGGAGCTCTTCGGGCTGGGACGGTGAGCTGCCGAGCACCGTCGAGCCGAGGTTGGCGCCCGAGCCTCCTCTGGGCGGAGGCGCCCCAGAAGATCCCGAGGAGCCGCGTCCGTTCATTCACCCTCCACGTCGTTCACACGATTCATGATCGTCGACCGGAACTCATCGAACTCCGTTCGCGCCTGCTCCTCTTCCTGCTCGAGATCCTCGACCTTCGCACGCGCCGCGTCGAAGACGTTTTGTGCCTTCGACATGAGCGCGATGTTGGCCGTGCGGGAGTCCTGAACGCGTTCGTACACTTCCTCCGCCTTCTTGAACTTCGCCCGCGCTTGGCGCAGGGAGGCCACCGCGACGTTGAGCCTCCGCTCGAGATCGCGGGCGGTCTCCTTCTCGTCGTCGGACATCGGCATCGCCATGAGCGGCAATGGTTTGAGGTCCGTCTGGATACGCTTGTCGCGGAACTTCTTTGGAAAGCTCTTCTGGAACTTTTCGAAGCCGGCTCGAGTGAGCTTGAGCGCGAAGGTCCGATCGCCCGGGACTTGCGCTTGAAAGATGGGCGTCACACCGAGCTCGATCCCGTCCAGCCAAACTCTCGCGCCCGGTGGCACGCTGAGAATCTCGATCGTCCGAGAAGACTCGAGCGCCACGGAAGCCACCGTGGGCGTCTCGGTGCGTGCATTGATCACGAGCTTCGCGGGAAGGTGATCGAGCAGGTCGACGGTGAGCGTCGAGCTCGTCCCGAGCGCGATCGGCGGGAGACTCAGCGGCGTAATCCCAGCCACGTTCACACCATCCATCTTCACCACTGCCCCAGGCGGAATCGACTCCACCCGAAACACCCTCGAAGGCATGAGCAAGAAACGCACGGCGGTGCGCTTCAGATCTGGCGGGACCGAAACCGTCGCCACCCTCGGCACCGCAACCCGCCCGGGCATCGACACCGTGATCTTCATGGGCGTGGACGCCGGGATGTTCTCGAGCCGCGCCGGAGTTCGAAGACCCGCGGATTGGTCGTTGAGAACGATTTCGGCCCCAGGAGGATCGGACTCGACCTCCACGAACCCGATCGGATTCTCTTCGACCTTCGGCTTCTTCTCGCGCTGAAACGCAATCACCACGACGAGCACGGTCAGCGCGATCGCGCCGCCGATCACTTTGAGCGCCAACGGAAGGAGCTCCTTCAGCCGATCCTCCCAGGGGTCCTCGATCTTCGAGGAGCCGCGCGGTTTTTTGACCTTCGCCCAGTCGACGAAGAGCCGCTCCTCTTGGGCGGGTAAGCCGAGCGCGCCGGGCTGGCCGGACTGCCCCGGCAGCGGGAGCTTCGGGGACGGCTTGGGTGCTCCGGGGCTGCTTGCGCCTCTAGGCGCCGGCGTGCCCGCCTTGCTCGACCCTCGCGGCAACGGCCCCGGCCCCGGCGCTGCGCCTCCGCCGAAGTCCGGCATCTGCACACCCGAAGGAATCGGAGGGTCTTCGGTGTCGATGACCGCGACCCTCTCGAGAAATTCGGTGGGCCAGCCGAAGTAGGCCGCCGCTGCGGGCTCCTTCTCCTGATCGCTTGGCGCCCAATCCTGCTCGACGAAGCTGAGCTCCTCCAGGTCGGCCATCGGCGGAGGCGGCAAGGAAGCGAGGAGCTCGCGCTGAGACTTCGGTCGGTCCTCTTCGTCGGCGACGACGGTCGGCTCGGAGCCCCCGGCGCTTGGCCCCATGAGCGTGGACCCCATCGGCATCGACGCGAGCTCCAGCATCGACACGGTGTGAGCGGGCGTCATGTCGCCAGGGTTGACCGACGGGAACTGCGAGCTCGTCCCCGCTTCGGCCACCTGCGCCGGGTTGCTCTCCGTCGGAAAGTAGATGCCAAAGACGTGCTTCAGAAACCGTGAAAGCGAATCGCGGGCCGGCAGCTTCTCCGCGATCTGACCGAGCTCCTCGGCCACCATGGCCGCCTTGGCGGGGCGGACGTCCGGGTCGATCGAAGTCAACCGCATCACGAGGTCTCGAAGCTCCGCCGGGCAATCTCGCCGGATCGCCAGCAGGTCTCGCACGCGCTCCGGGAGCTTCAAGACATTCAAAGGCACAGCGGAGTTGGCGCTCACCCGGCGCGCCGAAATGAGCTCGGCGAGCACGATCCCCACCGCGAACAGGTCCGCGCGGGCGTCGATGACCTCGCCCATCGCCTGCTCGGGAGCCATGTAGCCCAGCTTTCCTTTGATGCCAGGCCCCCGCGTGACCTCCGCTCGCGCCTCGTGACGCGCGATGCCGAAGTCCGCGAGCTTAGTGATGCCCTGACGAGAGACCAAGATGTTCGCCGGGCTCACGTCGCGGTGCACGAGGTTCAAAGACGATCCATCGAGGGACGTCAGCTCGTGGGCGTACGCGAGCGCGTCCGCGACCTCACGGCCGAGCTCGACCACCGCTCGCAGCGGCAGCCACCGGTCTTGTTTGGCCAGCCCGCGGCACAACACGGACAGGTTCAACCCATCGACGAGCTCCAGGGCCATGTACGCGAGCCCTTCGATCTGACCGAAGTCGAAGGTCTGAACGATGTGCGGATGGTTCAGCAGCGCGGAAACGCGCGCCTCGTCCATTAGCAGGCGCTGGTACCGGTCGTCCCCTACGAACTCCCTGGCGACCCGCTTCAGCACACACGGCTTCACGAAGCCCTGAGGCCCCACTTGATGGGCCAAAAAGACCTCGGCCATGCCTCCGGCCCCGAGAGGACGAATGATCCGGTAGCGCCCGAAGGACGTCGCAGTGTCGGCCATGGAACGCGAAGACACTAACCCCACGGGCAAAAAGGCTCCAGTCGACGCGCCTCATTCGACGCTGCGCCCAGGGAAGCCGCTGGATTGACAGAGCCCTGCGAATCCAGCGGGTTGAACGAGGACCGCGACTCCTGCTGGGGCAAAGCCGCGCCGCGACACCATTTCGCTTCCTCCGCCGCCCTTGGTAAAATCGCCGCGTGGCGCGCTCGTCTCTCCTCGGTCGCTGGCTGTCCCAGCGCGAGGCTCCGGCGGCCGCGCCCGCGCCCGTCGACGAAGTCGGCCAGGCCATCCTCGCGCGCTGGCGCCGCGGAGATCCGGCCGCGTTCACCGAGCTCTTCCGCGTCTATCGCAAGCTCGTCTTCGGAATCCTTCACCACTTGATGCCGCGTGACCCCGACCTCGAAGACGTCGTGCAAACGGCCTTCGTCGAGATCTTCAGATCACTCGACCGGTTCGAAGGCCGTTCCCGATTGTCCTCCTGGATCGCGCGAGTGACCCTCCACGTCGGCTATCACCACCTCCGTCGGCGTAAGAGTCGACCGCAGGACTACCGCGCCGAGCCGTTTGATTTCGACATCGAAGACGATTCGCTGGCCGCAGATCCGCACGCCGCCGCCGAGCGCGCCGACGCTGCGCGTCGTATCCACGCGATCCTCGAGACCATCGCAGAGAAAAAGCGGACCGTCTTCATCCTCAACGACCTCCAAGGGCTCCCGCAAGACGAGGTCGCCGAGGTCGTGGGCACCAACATCGCCACCGTGAGAACGCGCCTCTTTTACGCCCGCAAGGAGTTCTGGGCCAAGGCCCTCGCTGACCCCGCGCTGGCTTCGTTCGCTGATGGAGGGCTCGGCGTCTTGGCGCCACCCAAGGAGGAAGGCGCTTGAGGACAGCGAGCCTCGTGCTCAGCGGTCTCCTTCTCGCGTGCGCCGGTTCGAGCCTCGTAGTTTGGCGCGTACTCACCGGATGGTTCCACGCGCCGAAGTCGGCCAACGCCGCAGATCAGACCGTCTGGGTCAGAGATCCCGACCCCGCCAAGGTCGCCGCCCTCTTGACCACCGAAGGGTTGGTCTCGCGACAGGACTGGTTCGAGCTCTATTTACGCACCTTCCGAAGCAAGGAGCGCCGGATCCGGCCTGGTGAGTACAACCTGTCCGCGAAGATGAGCCCCGCGGAGCTCGTCGACACCCTCGAGACCGGAGACGTCGTCGTGTACTCAGTGGCTTTTCCTCCCGGGTCGACCGCCGACGACGTGGCCTCCGCCTTCTCCGAGAATGGGCTCGTAGATCCGAAGGAGTTTCGTGCGCTGCTCGACGATCCGCGGTTCATCGCGGAGCTCCAGCTCGACGCGAAGACACTCGAGGGATTCTTGTTTCCCGGCGCCTACCACTTGAGCCGAGGAACCTCCGTCCGTGACCTCGCCGAACAAATGGTGGCCGAGTATCGCGGCAAGGTCGGCGACACACTCATCGAGTCCGCGCGCGCCCACGGCCTTGGCGAAACTCAGCTGGCAGTGCTCGCCTCCCTCATCGAGGCCGAGCCGGTACCCGTCCGTCAATGGGCGGAGGTCTCCGCGGTGTTCCACAACCGACTCAAGAAGCGCCTGCCCCTCAAGAGTAGGGGCTCCGTGGCCTACGCGCTCAAGAAGAAGACGACGGCGCTCGGAGCGGCGGACTTTCTCTCCGAGCACTCGCACAACACCTATCGAAGACTCGGTCTGCCGCCTACGCCCATCTCCAACCCTGGGCTCGACGCGTTCGTAGCCGCTGCTCGCCCAGCGACCTCCGACGCCCTCTATTATGCCGGCCCCAAGCCTGACGGGACCTGGGTATTCTGTCCCGACGAAGGCTGCCTCGAAGCCTTGCTCGGGCCCGGCGCCCTCGCCCGCGACCCTTCCCCGCCGCTCCTGAAGACGCCCGAACCCGAGTCGCTGGCCGCGACCAAGAAGAAGCTCACCCCCCCCAAGGAAGCCGATCCGCCGAAAGCCGACGCGCCGAAAGCCGACGCGCCGAAAGCCGACGCGCCGAAAGCCGATCCCACCAAGGCCAAGACCAAGAAGAAGCCCAAGAAGAAGCCGAAGAAGAAGCGCGAAAAAAAGGAATGAGCACCCCCGCCATCGAAGTCGTCGGCCTGAAGAAGTCCTTCCGCCGACGTCGGAGGCTCCGTGAGTATCTCCGACCGTTTCAACCGGTCCCTCGGACCGAAGCCCTGCGCGGCGTCGACCTCGAGGTCGGCCGCGGCGAGCTCGTCACCCTCCTCGGGCCCAACGGAGCCGGCAAGACGACGCTCCTCAAGATCATCTCCACCTTGGTCACGCCCACCGAGGGCACGGTCAAAGTCATGGGAGACGACGTCGTCGCCGAGCCAGGGCTGACGCGGGCCCGCGTCGGTTACGTGTTGGCTGACGAGAGATCCTTCTACTGGAGACTCTCGTGCCGCGACAACTTACTCTTCTTCGCCGCGCTCGAAGGTATTCACGGCGCCGCCGCAAAAAGGCGCATCGACGAGCTCGCCGCCCTGGTCGGCCTCAAGGAGCAGCTCGATCGCGAGTTTCACGTACTCTCCACCGGACAACGACAGCGGCTCGCCATCGCCCGCGGCCTGGTCGCCGATCCGCCGGTCCTACTCTTCGACGAAGCCACCCGATCCCTCGACCCGAGCCGGGCCGAGCGCCTCCGGCGAGTGATTCGCGAGGTGCTCGTTCGTCAGGCCGGAAAGGGAGTGCTCTTCGCAACTCACTCCCTCGAAGAAGCGCGCGAGCTCTCCGATCGGGTCGTCGTCATGGCCGAAGGCCGCGTGGCCCGGCACGGCGCCTTCGCCGACGTGCAGCCGGAGGTCAAAGCGCTCTTCGACGCCGAGACCGCCGATGAGGCCGCCGAGTTCGAGCGCGTCTTTCCCGGGCTGTTGGCCCAAGCCCGAGCCCCTACGTCATGACTACGCCGATCTTTCGTGTGATCTGGGCGTTCATCAAGCGCGACGCCAAAATGGCGTTTTCGTATCGCCTCCAGACCTTCTTCCAGTTTGCCGGGATCTTCTCGATCGCGGTGACCTTCTTCTTCCTCTCTCTCATGATGAAACGCGTCGAGTCCGGAATCACCGCGCTCGGAAATTACGGCGGCAGCTACTTCGGCTTCGCTATCGTCGGAATCGCGGTGTCCTTCTACATGGACTCCTCGCTGCGCACGTTCGCTTCTTCCATTCGCACCGCGCAAATGACCGGCACCTTCGAAGCCATGCTCATGACCCGAGCTTCGATCTCCGCACTCATGGCCGGATCGTCCGCCTACACGCTGCTCCAGACTTCGCTCCGCGCCGGAGCCCTCGTGGCGCTAGGAGCGCTGCTGTTCGACGTACCCATCCACCTCTCTCAGCTCGGCGGATTGCTCGCGGTCTTCGTACTCACCGCGCTCGCCACCCTCGGTCTCGCCATCTTCTCCGCCGGCTTCATCGTCCTGTTCAACAAAGGCGACCCCCTCACCATGGCCATCAGCGGCATGTCCTGGCTGCTCTCGGGAGTGATCTACCCACGACAAATCCTCCCGATCTGGGTCCAAAAAATCGCCAACCTGCTCCCGATGACCCATAGCTTGGAGGCCGTGCGACTCTTGCTGCTGAAGGGCGCGACTCTCTCGGAGATCTGGTCGTCGCTCGTGGGCCTCGCCGTATTCACCGTCATCGCGCTCCCCGTTTCGATTTTTTGGTTCGGTTGGTCGGTCGATCGCGCTCGCGAGGATGGGAGCCTCGCGCGATACTGATCATGGCCGAGCCGCTCAAGAACCTGCTCGGCCCCAAAGCGGTGGAGTCCATCGCCGCCGACGTAGCCGCAGTCTATCCGAGCTTCGACGCCCGGTCGTTCGTGTCCGCGGCGAGCGCGAAGCTCGAACCCCTGGCGCTGACCGAGCGCGCCCGGCACATCGCCCAGGTGTTGCGCGCGCACTTGCCGGAAGATCTGGAGGTCGCGCTCGAGCTGCTGGGACGATCACTCGGCCCTGCGATCTCGGACGCCGACGGGCCCGGCCTGAGTGTGCTCCGCTATTTTCCGCACGTGTTCTTCGTGTCCGCGTTCGGCGTTCCGTGCTTCGAAGCGTCGATGAAGTTTCAGCACGCGCTGACCCAACGCTTCACCGCCGAGTTCAGCATGCGGGCGTTCCTCGAGGCCTGTCCGGAGAAGACGCTCGAGCGCCTCGAGACTTGGATCTTGGACCCGAACGTTCACGTCCGCAGGCTGGTCTCCGAAGGTACGCGCCCGAGGCTCCCGTGGGCCCCGCAGCTCCTCGCGTTCCGCCGTGACCCCGCGCCGGTCTTGGCCCTCCTCGAGAAGCTGAAAGACGACCCCGAGCTCTACGTGCGCCGCTCCGTCGCCAACAACCTCAACGACATCGCCAAAGATCACCCCGAGCTCGCCCTCGACGTCGCGGAGCGCTGGGCCAAACACGCCAAGCCCGAGCGCCAATTCGTCGTCAAACACGCGCTGCGAACGCTGGTGAAGAAAGGCCACCCTCGGGCGCTGGCCATCCTCGGCTTCGACCACGGCCCCGCCGTCGTGCTCGACGAGCTCACCGTAGAGCCGAGTCGTCCCAAAGTGGGGGAGTCCTTCAAGCTCGAGGCAACTCTCCTGAGTACCTCGGCCTCGCCCCAGAGGCTCCTCGTCGACTACGCCGTGCGCTTCGCTGCCAAGTCCCAAAAGACCCGCCGCAAAGTCTTCAAGCTCGACCAACTCACCCTGGGAGCCGGAGAGTCGGTCACCGTCAAAAGGACCGTCTCCCTGGCCCAGCTGAGCACCCGCAAACACTACCCGGGAACGCACGAAATCGAGCTCCTCGTGAATGGTCGAGTCTTTCCTGGAAAGACCTTCGAAGTCGACGACGCCAAAGCCGCACCCGATGATGCGAAGCGGACCACGGCGAAGCGGACCACGGCGAAGCGGACCACGGCGACGGGGAAGCCGAAGGCAAAGAAGGTCGCGAAGACGAGAACCGCCGCCAAGGAACGATGAAGAGTCGATTTCGTCGTCGGCGACGCCGTACGTGCTCGTGCTCGAAAGATTTCGAGGACTTACAAATTTGACACAGTACTGATAAGCAAATTCCATCCTACCGGTGGTGAGGGCACGCCCTGAGTTTCGGAGCCTTCTTCAGCGACCTGCTACTGAGCTCGGACCGCAGTCAGCTCGCCTCCCTTTTCGGAAAACGCCAGAACAATAACCGCCTGATCGACACCTTGCGCGGACCCTTCGGGAACAAATAGGTCAAGATGAGAAACCCGACGAACCCACCCATCGACACGAAACAAAGGAGTGGAACGATCGGAATGGGCCACGGCCCGATCCCGAGGCCTGAGAGCGTATATCGAAAAGGGGCGATCGTGACGGCGCCGGTGAGCAACAACGCGGCGGCGGAGAGCACCACGACGACCCTCAGACTATGAATCCGCTGCATCGCCAGGAGCTCCTGGAAGACTTGCCCCTTGACTCCGACCTGAACCCGACCCGCCTCCAAATCCTCGAGGAGCTGAGTGGCTTGGAGCGGCGACTGTGTCAGAAATTGCTGCACGTTGGTCGCAAGTCCGATCGCCCCGGCCCCCACGTCGGTGGGGTCGAAGCGTAGCGCCACGAGCCTACTCACGAAGGGCGCCCCGAGCTCGAGGACGTTGAACTCCGGATAAATGATTCGGCCGATCCCTTCGATCGTCGCCGCCGCTCGGCCAAGGATGGCGTACTCGGCCGAGAGTCGCACCCCGTGAGCCATCAGCAGGTCCATACACTCGCGGATGAGATTCTGAGAGCTCAAGTTGGCGAGCTCCACGCCGAGGTATTTGTCCATCAACCTTCGGACCCCGCCTTCGAACGATACGCGGTCGAAGCTCGGCGGGACCTTCCCCATCTTGATCACGACCCGAGTCATCTGCTGTGGGGAGCGACTCAGGAGCGCGAGCATGAGGTCGACGAGCGTACGGCGCTGGTCCTTGGTGAGTCGGCCCATGAGCCCGAAGTCCAGCATGCCGATCTGTCCTTCGGGTGTGACCAGCACGTTGCCGGGGTGAGGGTCGCCGTGAAAGAACCCGTCTTCGAAGACCATGTCGAAGATCACCATGAGCGCGCGCTTGAGGAGCTCCGCGCCGTCGTACTCAGATTTGCCCGCGACCTCGGTGATGCGAATCCCGTCCACGAAGCTCATCACGAGTAATTTCGGCGAAGACACATGTTCGAACACCTTCGGGAGCCGGAGCAACCCCGGTCGGGGTTCGAAGTTCTTCGCGACCTCCGCGAGGTTTCGGGCTTCATGGAGAAAATCGAGCTCCAACAAGAGGACCGCCTCGAACTCTCGAATGATCGCCACAGGAGCGTACAGCGCGGCCTCCGCGATACTCCCTTCGAGCAGGCGCGCGAGCCAGTACAGGATCGAGAGGTCGGACTCCATCTTCTCCCGGATGCCAGGCCGCTGAACCTTCACGACCACGTCGTGTTCGACGCCGTCGACGCGAAGGCGCGCGCGGTGGACCTGTGCGATGGACGCCGCCGCGAGGGGCTTGGGATTGAAGGAGATGAAGTGGTCCGACGCGGGCGACCCGAGGTAGCTCTCGAGCAGCGCGTCGAGCTCTTCCGGAGGCAGCGGAGCGACGTTCTTCTGAAGCGCCCCCAGAGACTCTACGACGTCCTGAGGGAGCACGTCAGGACGCGTCGAAAGTACCTGCCCGAGCTTCACGAAGGTCGGGCCGAGCGCCTCCAGGGCGCGCTTGGCGCGCTCCCCGCGAGGCAGGCTCGAGGCCTCCGGATCGGGCTCCAGCCGCCCCAAGCCGGGAATTTTGCTTGGAATGGTCGTGTCGAGGAGGAAGCCAAACCGAACCAGAGTCTCGACGATCTCGCGGGCTCGCCTCAGATCTTGCAGCGCCGAAGCCACGAGCCAACCAACGCTGAAGTGCCGGCGAAAGGGAAGCCGATATCTGCTTCGGGCGTCGCACCGGAAATCATTGGCGAGCGACGGCTCGAAATCACGTCCAAGGCGAACGTCTGCGGAGGGTCGAGGCCCGTGTCAGCTATGGGTGCAGAACGCGCCGCGGCACGCGCCGGTCGCGCTGTCGGGGCACTCGAGCGGGACGCAATGATCGACGGTGTCGGCGAGCCCGTCATCGCAATCCGCGTCGTTCGCGCACGCCTCGGAGTCGGGCACGCAGAGCCCGCCGCCTACACATCGGTACCCATCTGGATGTGACGGATCTCCGACGCACCGCACGGCTTCACAGTGGAAGCCGGTCGGGCACTCGACGTCCGAGCCGCATCCATGATCGGCCGGGGGCACGCAGAAGGCTCCGGTCACACACGGCGGGCAGGAGCTCGCACCGCTCTCGCAAGCCGGACAGACTCCTCCGCTGTACTCACACGTCCAACCCACCGGGCAGTCGACACTCTCGCTGCACTCTCCGGCTGGCGGAGGAACGCAGGTGCCGCTGGAAACGCACGCGATGTCGGAGCAGTCCTGGCCCCCAGGGCAGGTCGGGCACGCCGACGTCGTTTGGCAGATCAATCCGGCCGGACACTCCGCGTCGGAATGACAAGCGGCCGTAGGCACGCAGACCGATCCACCGAAACAATCGCCTGGCGCGGTCGATCCGTCGCGGGGCGCGCAATCGAAGCTCTCCACGCACTCGAACCCTGCTGGGCACGGCCGCGCGGAATCGCACTCACCCGTCGAGGGCGGGACGCAGAACCCACCGGAGACGCAGGGACCGCAGTCGGCGCCGGCACAGTCCGGGCACGCGCTCGTGTACTCACAACGCCAGCCGTCGGGGCACTGGGCGTCCTCGGAGCAACCACCACCTTCGGAAACACAAACGCCGCTCGACACACAGGGCATGGCCGGGCAAGTCTGCCCGTCCGGGCATACCGGGCACTCTACGGAGCTCTGACAAATCATGCCCGGAGGACACTCCTGGTCTCCATGGCAATCGCTCTGGGGGACACAGATCGACCCGCTGAAACAATCGCCCGGCGCGCTCGGGTCGTCGCCCGAACCGCACCCGAAAGTCTGCTCGCACGCGAACCCGACGGGGCAGGGCCTCGCCGAGTCACACTCGCCCGAGGATGGCGGCGCGCAAAATCCACCGGCGAAGCAAGGGCCACAGTCGGCGCCACCGGCGCAGTCGGGACACACGCCGGTGTATTCACAGCGCCAACCGTGTGGGCACTCGGAGTCCGCGGTGCATCCACCGCCTTCTGAGATACAGACGCCGCTCGAGACGCAGGGGCGGTCCGAGCAGGGCTCACCGTCTACGCAGGGAGGGCACTCGAACGACTCCTGGCAGATCATCCCGGGAGGACATGGGTTTGCGGCGTCGCACGCGCTCGTCGGAACACACACCGCGCCGCTTTGGCAGTCGCCAGGCGCGGCGACGTCGCCGCGCATCGCGCAGTCGTAAGTCACCTGGCACTCGAAGCCAGGAGGACAGCTCTCGGCCCCGGTCGGATCACATTGCGAGTTTTGAGGAGGACGGCAGAACGCTCCGAGTGTACACGGAGCGCATTCGGCGTCGGCCGGACAAGGTGTGCACACGGTCGCGTCGCTCTCGCAGGTCCATCCGTCCGGGCACTGAGTGTCGTCGTCGCACTCTGCGTCCGGAGGCGGAACGCAGAAACCACCCGCCACGCAAGGCGCGCAGTCAGCCCCTCCGACGCAGTCAGAGCAAGCTCCAGTGAACTGGCAAATCATCGGAGCTGGACACTCCGCGTCCTGAGTACACGTGCGCTGGTCGGGTACGCACAGGCTGCCGCCAAAACAACGCGGCGCGGCGCAGTCGGCCCCCGCACAGTCGACCGCGGCTCCGCAGCCACGAGTCGTCTCGCAGTGGGATCCCGGCGGGCATGACGCGGCGTCCGCCGGGTCGCACTCTCCCGAAGGCAGAGGCACGCAGATACCTCCGCCCAAGCAAAACTCACCCGCGGCGCGGTCCGCGCCGCAAAAAGTGACCTCGCAGCCAAAGCCCGTTGGGCAGTCCGAATCCGCCGTACAACCTGGCTGAGCCGCCACGCACACGCCGCCGGAATAGCAGTAGTCCGATCCGGCTACGGTCGCGCAGAACAGCCGCTCGCAACGCTGACCCGACGCACAGTCCGAGTCGGCGTCGCAACCCTCACCCTCCACTTCGCAGACTCCGCCCTGGACGCAAAACTCCGCGCCCGTAGAGTCAGTGGAACAATAGTTCGTGTTGCAACTCATGCCCGGCCCGCATTGCTCCGTCGTGGAACACGCTAGGCTGCTCCGGGTGACGCTCGGCTTAGTCTCGGGCTCGTCGTCTTTACATCCGACCAACGCCAGAGCCCCAAAGGCGAGCACCGCTGTCAAGGTATGGAACGCTCTCTCGAACAACTTCATCGGCGAATCCTCAGCTCTCCCGGATCGGCCCGGACACCCGTTCGCGTGCGCTCGACTGCGCAAGTCGCGGCACCGTGTATATCAGACTCCGCCCCGATCGGGTGATGCAAAGTCGGCCGAGGTGGCTCAGGCGAACTTTGCGCGGTCGCAAGAACTCGAAAGCTCGTTGGGCTCGGGCCTCAAACGCTCACTTCACCACCCACTCGGGCTCCGAGGAGAACATCGAGTCGCCGGGCTCGTCGACCGAATACACACGAACCGGCTGAGTGTGGAACCGGCCCGAGACCGAGGGAACCACGATCAGCTCGATCGAGAGCTCAGGACCCACCGCCGCCGGCACCTCGAGGCGAGCTCGGTCCGTATCGATTCGATGACTCGAGAGCTGCGCCGTCCGAACCAACCCGTCCAACCCGCTCGGATCGACCCAGAAGCCCGGAGGGAGCGGCACCTCCACGACCGCCGCGCTCGGAGGCAGCGGCGTCGTGAGCGCGACCGCGGCCTTGCGGCCCGACTCGAAGCTCCGCGGGAGTTCGATCCTGACGTCGGCCGCTCGCGGCCACGGGCTGAACGACTCCAACGAGAGTGTGTAACTCAGCCCCGAAAAGGCCGGTGTCGCCGAGATCGAAAAGTCATGACGCCCGCCTAGTCCGACCGGAGCCTCCATCACCAGACGGTCTTGGCGGCGCCCCGCCGAGAGCTGGCCCGCCGCGAGGACTCGACCATCCATCGAGAGGAGCACCTCCACCCGCTCCGGCGGAGGCTTCGCAAACACACTCGTCACCGCTCGCAGGCACACCAGGTTGGACCGCGCGTCGCCCCATCCCTTCGAAGGTGAGTACGCGCCGAGCACCGACATCGCAAGGTCCCCAGCAGGCCCCTCGAACCCACCGTGCCTCAGCAGCGCGAGCGCCGCCAAGGCGGTCGACTCCATGTCGGGCGGCGCCTTGCCGTCCGAACGCACCACGCCGGCAGGCGTGTGAACGATCTTGCGTCCCTCTGAAGCGTCAGCGTCTTCGGACACGATCGCGGACACCACCCGCTCGATGAGCTGTCCGGACCAAGCGGACTCCGTCGCGCCGCTCACGAGCACCCTGGCAGCCGTATACGGGTCGGCGATTTGCCGCAGATGGCGCTCGAACGCTCCGGTGGCGCGCACGCGGGCGCGACCGGCCTCCCGCTCGCTTCTCTTGCTCGCACTCAGCATCTCGATGGACTCGGCCGTAGTCACGAGGACGCGCTGGAGTGGCCAGCCCGACTCACCGCCGAAGGTGCCGTCGGGCCGCTGCGCCGACGCTACCACCTGAACCCACCGCGGCGAAAAGGCGAGGAGGGCAGGGTCGTCCGAGAGGGCAGCCGCCAGCCCCAAGGTCAGGGCGAGCTCCAGCGAAGGTGTAGGAGAGGCTCTCAACGCCCGCTGAGTTGCCAGCAACCGCAGGGTCCGCAGCGAGCCGGGCTCCAGCTCCGCTCCGACCGCCTTTGCCAAGGTCGGGGCGATCGTCGCCAACAGGAGAGTATGCTCGTCGGGCTGCCCCCTCGCCAACCCGACGTCCAGCTCTGATCGAATGAGCCCCAGCGCGCCCGAGACGATTGTGAGTTGGGCGCGGCGATGGGTTCCGTCGCTCGGAGTCTCGATCGAAATTTCGCGAGCTGAACCCAGGGTCCCGTGTCGCTCCACGAGCGTGGGTCGCCCACGAGGCTCGACCTCGATCCTGCGCTCCATCGAGTCCCACGGCTCGACCGACGCCGTCACGACGACCTCGCCAGGCGAAGTCGGACGGACGTCCCCGAAGAAGGTCGCGGTCTCGCCGGGGCCAAGAGACACTGGCTCGCGATTGGTTCCAGCAGCAGCCCCGGACACCGAGACCGTGAGGAGGGTGTCGAGCGGCGCCTCGCGACGATTGATGACTTGGATCGGAAGACTCATGACGTCACCCACGACGAGCGGGCCGGCGTGGCTTATTTCGACGACGACCGGAAGCGTCCCTTCGAAGGTGGTGACGTCCGCTGCCTGGGCCCCGTTGCTCCCATGAGCGAGCGCGAGCACCTGCCACGTGGTGGTCTGGTCGGGCACCCGAGCCTCGAGCTCGGCGAAGCCTCGCGGGTCGGTGACGACGAGCGGCGCGAAGAGAAAGGTCTCCGGAAACCAAGCCCTCGATCTCGTCGGCCGAGTCGGCACCCGAGGCAGCTCGCCGGAGATTATGTTCCGCGCGGTCGTCACATCCTCATCCGACCAATCCGGGTGAGGATAGTCGCCTTTTCGGGTTTTTGCGTAAACCATGCCCGAGTACGCGTAGCCGCCCCAATGGAATTCGTCACGCAATTCAACCATGGCGCGGGGCGTGCCATAGTAGCCAAAGACCGTGCCAGACTCATCGGCGACCTTGGCGCGGGTGGGGGCGGGGCGGGCGCTTCGAAAGCTTGGTACATCGAGCCGCGGCCGAGAACCAGCACTCCCGTGCCCACGACCAACACCACGAAGGCAAGGAGGAACAGCGACGTGCGTCGACTCATGGCTTGCTCCCGCGAACCCACGGAATGAATGGGTCGAAGTCCTCGGGCAGACGCGCTCCGTCGACGACGACGGCGCGCGGGTCGACGAGCTCGAGGAGCTCGTCCGGCAGGTTGGCGAGCCGGAGCTTCCGGCCAAAGGCGTCCTCGACGGACTGGCCACGCGCCTCGACCTGGGAGAGTGCGACATTCCACAGCTCGACCAATCTCTCGGGCGCGAGGACCTCGGACGGCGGCGCCTTCTCCTCCCAGGCCCTCGTGGCCGCGTGAAGCTCGGCCAACACCGCATGGAAGCGCTCATTCAGGATGGACTCCGCGTCGAAGGTCGCAACCAACTGCGTCGATACCGGTAGCTCGGCCGGGACCTCCTTCGACTCTCGATTCACCCGCAACACCATCACCTCGGCCGCGTTCGACCCCCGAACTCGGCCCGATAGGAGCGCCCGACTCTCCAACGCGCCGAAGGTCGGCTCCGGCCAACCGTCGCCCGGCACCAAGGAGTCCCAACTCTCCGTCGTCGGAAGCGCGCCGAGCTGACCGAGGCCCGTGTCCGCGCCGAACAAACCCACCGCCGCGGCGACCGCCTCCCCCTTGGCCGAAGTCATCACCTTGACCTTGGCCAAGTCCCCGGGTGCGTATCGGGCTTGGTCGGTGGACACACGGACAGACAACTCACGCGCGGGCCGCACGAACACGCGGGCGCATGGAAACATGTGGCAGTCCGGTGTTCGGGCTTCGTACCGTTCGCTGGCGGATCGGCCGAACACATACCAACCCTCGGCGTCCGCGGGCAGCGTCGTGCGAGCCCGCCGAGTCTCCTCGTCGACGAGGAGCTCGACCCGCTTCCCTCCGTGCCACATGAACAATCGCGCGGGCACTCGGCCCGAGAATGCGGGTCCTCGCAGAATCTCGAGCTCGATCGTCGATCCGGGCCTCGCAAACGCCGGCGTCGCGCGAAGTCGCAGCGTCGGCACAGCACCCGGCTGTACGAACACCTTGGTCTCACCCAGCCTCTCCCCCTCTGGGCTGGTTGCCTCGACCAACAACTCGTATCCAACCCGGACGACCTCCGTCGGCGAGGCACGAGGCGCCTCCTTGGGTCGTTGAACGCCCACGTGTCCGACGCCCGCGATCGGCGCCGAGAGCAGACCTACATACTCGACGGAGCGGGCCCGACCCTCGACGCAGCTGAGTACGGAGGGTCTGACTGCGACACCTCCCGAGCTCACCCAACTCAGACTCACCTCGTCGGCGCCGGCCTTTGCGGCGTACACGAAGCTCCGCGGCCAGTGCCCTTCGTCGACACTCGTCGGGAGGCAGTCCGAGACCTCGAGCAAGAGAGACAGGACCGAGCCCTCCAGACCCGGCGAGGCTGGACTCCCCTCGAGGCGCTCCAGGGTCAGCCAAGGACGATTGGGTGGCGGCACCGACAACGAGAGTCTGAGGCTGCGGAAACCTCCGCCGTGCAAGAGCCGGCTCTCGATTTCTCGAGCGAGGCAATTCTCGACCGCGCGGTCGGCGTGCCCAACCGCCTCGATTCGACCGCTCGCACTCACGTGGAGCGTCAACTCACGCGTCGAACCCGTCGAGGTCTCGAATCTCCGACAAGGCTCGAGCGCGGGCAGCCAACTCGCGACCTCTGCCCGATCATCGAGCTCGGCTGTCGACCCAAAGAGGAGGTTGGTGAGCGACTCGAGCTCGACGCGTTCGGGCGGGCCGCGTTCGATTTCAGGCGACTGTTCGACGACGTTGACCTGCGGGCCAGGGTCGAACCGAAGCGCGGCGACGCCGTCTTCGTCGGTGCGCCCCTTCGCGACCACCAAGCCGGGGTCGAACGCTCGTCGCACCACGAGGTCCGTGCCCGTCAAGGCTCGGCCATCCGGCGTGGTGAGTCGAACGAAGAGACGATTGTTGAAGCCCGAGATCAACCCATCGAGCTCCGTCTCGACGTCCGCGCGAATGGAGTCGTGGGTGAGTCGAAGCTGCGTCGTCGCACGGACGACGTCGCCAGAGGCGTCTCGCGCCGAAGCGGCCACGAGCACCTCGACGAAGCCTCGAACCGAGACCGGCACCGGAGGGAGCACGACCTCGAACCCGCCGCCCCGATCGGTCTGGGTTCGAACGGACTCGCCGCTCGGCAACCAGCCCTGCAAGCCCTTTCCCTTGGGCACTTCGACCTCCAGGGTCACGTCGGCGCGCTCGATCGGCGCGCCGGATCCGTGGCGCACGCGCCCGCGAATCACTGGCGTCTGAGTCGGGAGGTGAAAGGCGCGCACGGAAGTGAGCTCGAACCGAAGCCGAGGGAGCTCGAAGGGCTCGACGCGGAAGTCAAAGGAGCCTTCCGCCTCCGCGTACTCTCCCATTGAGCGAGCTAGCACGCGCTCCTCGTCAGTCATTCGCGCCCCTGCGAACCATCGAACCTTCCAAACGCCCCGAGGCGCTCCGTCGTCGAGGGGGAAAGAGCTACTCACCACGCCCCACGGCCCCGACGTGCCTCGCTCCTCCAACGCGATCTGGCCGGAAGGGTCCACGACCTGCCAGGTACCCTTTCGGCCTTCGACAGGGACGAGGTCTCTTGCGCGGAGCGCTACGGCGCGAAATAAGACGACGTCACCCGGACGATACACGCCCCGATCGGTGAGCACGTGGACGGCGAGCGGAGAACGGACGTCGAGCGGAGCCTCCGCCATCAACTCACCCACCGGGGAGCTCACTCGAGCGCGGAGCGTGTATTCTCCGTCAGGGAGCTCGGCCGGGAGAGTCACTTGGCATTTCATCGGCGCGTGACCAGAAGTCTCCTTCGGCTCCAGGCGAAGGACTCGAAGACCTGGACCCTCGACCTCCAGGGCCTCGAGGCCGAAGCGCCCAATGGGCGCGCTCCAAGCAACGCTCCGGCCCTCCACGGCGTAGAAAGCGATGGCCTGCAAAGAGACGACGCCGGTCTCCCCGCGACGGAGCTGGGCGTCGAGCTCCAAGCGACCGTGGACCCGACCGTCGGGACACCGGGTGACCCAAATGCCGTCGGCCCACCAGGCGGACACACACACGGTGCTCCCGATGAGGTAGCCGATCACCGCGAGCGCGCCCACCCCGAGTAAGAGTCGAGCCCGAACGGAGAGAGGTTTCGGAGCCTCCAGCTGGTCCCTCACGAGGCAAGCATACACGATCCGCGAGGCGCTGATCGGATCAGCGTCTCTTCCGGCCCTGGGAGCCTAGGCATCCGGCCCTGGGAGCGCAGGCATCTTGCCTGCGCGTAAGCTTCGCGGACTTACTCGTTTCATCCGGCCCTGAGATCCGGCCCTGGGAGCCTAGGCATCCGGCCCTGGGAGCGAAGACTTCGCGGACTTACTTTCCAAGTGGCCGCAAGCAAGATGCCTGCGCTCCCAGGCGTCCGTGCGCTCAGCCGGGCACGAAGCGAATGAGTATCACCTCGGGCGGGCAATTCACCCGGATGGAAGCGAGGCCGGCGCGATGCTCCGCGCCAATCCCTGCGGAGACATTCAGCCGCGTGGCTCCGACCTCCCGATACCCAAGCGCCCAATCCCGCGGGACCGCGCTCAAAGTCACGATGGGTCCAAAGAAAGGGATCCGGATCTGGCCCCCGTGGGTGTGGCCCGCCAGATTGAGATCGATGGGTAAGTCGGTGGACTGCAGAATGAAGTCGGGAGGGTGCGCGATGACGAAGTTGAGCGCGTCCGGCCGCTCGTGCACGAAGGGCTCGATCATCCTTCGGGAAGCCAGTGGATTCCGAGCGACCCTCAGGCCGAGACCCAGGATGCGAACCCGGGAACCCTCGCCAGCTTCGAGCTCGATGACTTCGTTTTCGAGCGTCCTGAGCGAGCTCCCACCGTCTTTCAGCGCGGCCACCAAGGGCCCGTCCGTATCTCCGACGACGCCCACACGACCAAGCGGAGCGGGAAGTCGCTCGAACAGCACGGAAAGTTTTTTCCACTCGACCCCGAATCGGCTCCGGTCCTCGGGTTGGACCAAATCACCCGTGTGAATCACCAAGTCCGGTCGAAGCTCGGCGGCGACCCTGAACACCTGACGCTCGTAGTCTCCGACCTCGGCCGCTTGAATATCCGAGAGGTGAAGGACCCGAAGCTCTCGCTTCACCTTCGGAGTCGTGATGATGATCTCGCGGATCTGAACGCGCGAAGGCTCGAAATGAGTCGCATAGCCCCTCGCCGCCAACAGCGCCGCTGCGCCGCCGAACGCCACCGCGACGTCCCGCCGGCCGACCCTCCGAGTCGCCAATAGCGCCACCGAAAGCAAGAGCGCGCCAGGAAACACGAGTGTCGCTCCGTCGTACACGATCCGGATGATCCAGAAGGGGCTCCACACCGGCGTGGAGACCACTGCGGCGAGTCCCATCGAGGCGAGCAAGACACCTCCGAGGATGACGAGCCGGTGAATGACCGTCAGCACGAGGCCCCATTGTGCGGAAACGGACGGTCCGTGTCGATGCCTCCAGGCGCGGCGCAATATCCGGGCGTTTGATGGTCGCTACTTTCCACTCCCTTTCTTCTTGGCCTTCTTCGGCGGCACGCTCTGCGGTAGGACCGGTGGCGGTGGGTAGGGTGGAGCGGGCGGCGGGAGGATCACCGGCGCTTTTTCTTTGCCCTCGGCCTCGCTGCCGAGCCTCGGTATGGGACTCAGCCTGAGCTTCGGCGCCGTCTTCACTCGCGGGGAGCGGGAGGGTTCGACGGCCATCGGGACCTTCTGCTTGGGCGGAACCTGCCGCAAGGTGGGCTTCGTGATTGGCTCCCGATCTTCGGCGCTGCGAACAGGCCGCCTCTCCTCGACGTTCTCGTCGATGGCTCGGTCTCGCGCCGGTGACTCCGAAGACGTCGAGCGCCTCGGCCGCTCCTGCTTTGCTTTCGGAGGCACGTCCTCGTCGGCCTGCCCTCGCGGCGACAGATCGAGATCGGGCGTTGCCGGCCGCACTCGGATGGCCTTTGGCGGAGTCGCAGGACTCTCGACGTCGCTCGGCTGGACCGACTCACCGAGTCGATCTCGAAGTTGATCGTTCTTCGTTCGGAACGGAGCGGGTGCTGCGGGAGGCTCTCTTCGAACGACCACACTCCGACTGGAAACCGCCGCTGGACGGGCCCGAACGGGCCTTTCGGAGAGCCGGAGCGCGAGCTCGGTGGGATCGATTGGAACTCGTCCTCCAAGCACCGGCGCCAGCGAAGCCTCGCGTACTCTCTCGACGTCCTGGATCTGTGACTCGTGAACGCGACCGCCCGACTCGAAAGTCGTCCTACTCACGACTGAGACGTGATGGCGATGAGCGAAGGCATGATTCTGGCGGGGCTCGTGCCGATGGTGCCCCCACCAGGGGTAGAACGGGTCGAGTGGTCCGAGCGGAAACCAAGCCACGAACCCTTCACCCCAAACGAACCCCACGATGGCCGGTCGGTAGTGAGTTCTTCGCTCATGACGCCCCGTCGGGATCCAACACCATCTGGAGGACGCGAAGACCCACCGACCGTAGTGATAAGGCGCCCAACCCCAGGGCTCGTGGGACACCCACGTCCAGCCCCACGGTTGCTGCCAAAGCCATCGTCCGTAGCGGAACGGAACCCACCCAACCTCGACGGCCGGAACCCATACTCGCCCGTACTCGGGCTCGTCATCCCAGCGACCGTAATCATCGAGGTCCCGAAGTCCCTCGACGTCGTCAACCGCGAACGCCCGCGACAATCGCCCCTCCAGGCGAGCGATCCGCGCCGCGACCCATCGGTCCCACCCGTCCATCGGGCCCAAGCGACTGATGTCGTAAGCTGCGTCTTCACCCGCGAGCTCGATGCGGTGGCCCGCATCGACGGAGAGCTGCCGACCTCCCGCCGTAACCAACGCACGGCCCTTGCGAACCCCGAGGACCGAGTTGCCGTCGTCGTCGACCTCGATCCGGTAATCTCCACCTTGCTCGAGCTCGAAGGCCGCGTTGGGGGTGTCGACCTCCACACTCTCTCCGACCTCGAGGGACCCGAGCTGCACTGAGAGTGTGCCCGATTTCAGCGAGAGCTGCTTGCTCTGCTCCCTCAGGTCGAGCACGGTCAAATCCGATCGAGCGCCCAGCCGAAGCCAGAGCCGGCCGCCCACCTCGAGCTCCACTCGGCTCTTCGGCTCCACGAACATCCGGTCGCCTAGCGTGACGGGCACGTTGAGCTCGATCGCCTGCCACTCGTCTGGGGACTCCGCTCGGGCGATCGAGACCTCCCCCGCGACGTGAGAAATCCGCGCGACGGTCTGCTCGATGTCGCCATACTCATCGAGGGTTTCGGTAGATCCGACCGCACCGAAAAGAAAGGTCAGGCCAAACGCGGCAACATGGGTCGTCTTCATGAGCGCCTCCTGAGCCATAGACTCGCACTGCGGTGGTGCAATTCACGGGCTTCGAAGGAAAGTTGAGAAATCGCGCCAGGCGGGCCTGGAATTTGCCGCCTTTGGAAGTCGGTCGTCGAAAACGCGCCTCAGGCTGTGGCGGCAAGGACACTCGGGCCGGGCCCGGTCATGGTTTCGAGCAAAACGCGTCTCGGTGAGTGATCGAAGGTGACTCAGCCCGGAGCGCGAGTGTAGACGGCCTCCATCGCCTTGAACTCCTTGCCCTTCTTGTCCTGATCGTACAGCTCGAAGGTCTGCTTGTCGGCGCTCTCGACCTTCATCACCGTCCGCATCTTCTTCTTCTTCTTGGTCATCGGATCGAGGTACTCACCCGTCATCGTGATGACGTTGCCCGTCTTGTCCGCGGTGCCCTCGAACATCATGATCATCGTCCCCATCGTGTCGGACCACGTGGAGACGAATTTGCCTTTGACGTTGTCGAAGCCGATCAAACCCGCGCCGGTGAAGGGCTGACCCATCATCTGTGATTCGAGAGTCTGATGCAGAAACCGATCGCCGAGCGTCATCTGCGCCTTCATCTTGCCAGCGGACTCCATCGGAGGCGCCTTGGGATCCATCCACGCCTTGCTGGCGACGGTGAAATTGCCCGCCAGCGACTTGAGGAGCTGATGCTGGGGACCCGGCGTCGCGGCCTTCATCCATGCCTCCATCATGGGATCCGGTTTCTGCTCGGCGGCCGCGGGGGCAGCCGCGCCGGGCTTCTCGGGCTCGCCGGCCTGCGTGGAGAGCGGGGCCAACAGCAGAGCACCCGCCAGTGTAATCTTCGATCTGAACATCGATTCCTTCCTTCTGGCGGCAGCTGCCGCCGGGAGGTTCTTACTCCGGGACCCGTCCGTCCGCAACATTGCCACCCGAGCGATCCGAACGGTCGATTGGCATCGCGGTCACTCCGAGTCGCGAGGGACCTTCATCGCGCGGCCGAGCCGCATGGAACGGCTCCGCCGGATCGTGAAGCGCTCCGAGCCGACTCACTCACCCTTGGCCCCTTGCTCGTCGAGGAATCCCAACTCCACGAGCGCCAGGAGCGCATCGTGCTCCACGCGAATTCCGGTTTCGGTCTCGATCTCCGCGATGACCTCGGCTGTCGCCCGCCCGTCGAACCGGGGCAGCGCTTCGTAGAGCTCCCGGGGCAGCTCGCGCGGGTCGTAGGCTCGGTACGAGCTCGCGAGGACCCACTCTCCCTTCGGGCGCTTTCGAATTTGGACCAGAGTCGTGGGTCGCGCGGTGAGCCGCGTGGGGATCTCACCTTTCTCCAGAGCCTCCAGCGTCTCGAGCACCGGCCCCTTTGCTGGCTCGAGCTCCGTCCCCACGATGCGTCCGAGGTCCTCGAACGACAGTGGCTCGACCAGGTCCGCACACGCCTCGTAGAGCTCGATCTCTCTTCGATCCCAATTTCCCCAAAGCTCCTGGTGCTCCCTGCGCGTCGCCACCCCGAGCGGGTCGGCCGACTTCCTCGGTCCATCGAGCTGCGAGCCGAAAAGGTGAGTCTTGTAGGTCGCCTTGTTCGTCCACAGGGGATGGTTGCCCGAAAAAAACGCCTCGGTCACCGCGTCGTGGGTGATTCCGAGCCGACGCACGCACCAAAAAGAGAGTTGCCGCTCGATCACGGCGAGGAACGACTGAATCGCTCGCCAAAGCGCGAGGCTCCGCTCGCCTCGCGCGGGCTTGCAGAACCAGGTGGAGCAAGTGGACTCGCGATTTCTCCAAATCCCGCAGCGTCCGTCGTCGAGGTGATGCGGGCATCGCAGCGAACCCTTGCGGCCGAAGGCATCCGCGGTGTGACGGTATTTGAGCGCGAAGCCCAGCGTCCGCTCGAGCCCGAGCGGGCTCACCGCTCGCCGCATCGCGATCCGCTCGATCACGCTCTCGCGTCCGAGCCCTGCGTCCGGACTTTGATCCTTGAGAATGCGACCCACCAGGAAGTTCGGAATCACTGGGACGAAGGTGCAGCACCGAGTCATTTGGTCGAAATAGACCCTCCCAGGCTCCTCCTCGTGGCTCGGACGCATCGCACAGTCGTCGCAGCTCGCCTCGGGCTCTCCAGGCAGTGCGTTGGGACCCAGCCATTCGCCCATCCAGCGATCGTAGAGCTCGCCGAGGGAGACGGGTCGAGTCGCCGGTCGTTGGGCCCGCGGCTCGTCTGAGAGCTCAGCCTCCGGCAACTCATGCCCGAGCGCGACGCCCCCGCGTGTTGGAAAAATCACCGAAGGCTCGCCCGAGGTCTTCGCCGAACCGCCAGAGTCAGCGCCAGCAGAATGACGAAGGCGACTCCACCCGAGCCTGTGCGCGCGGAGTTACACCCGCAGCCAGCGTCCTCGTCGGCCACGGGTTTGAGCTCACCCAGCAGGCCGGAGTCGGCGGCGGGGCGAGGGTGGACTCCGGTGTCGTGCGGACCCACTACTGCCGAGTCTTCCGTGGCGCTCGCGTCGAGCGCAGCGCCCGAGTCGGTGACGCCGGCGTCGGGCCCTGCTGGCCGCCCTACGCAGGTGGAGGTGACCGGATTGCAGACCGGGAAGGCAGGGTCTTTGCACTCATCGTCGACACGGCACTCCGGCGCGCAGACGGACTCACCCAAGACCTCGAGGCACAGATAGCCTTGGCGACAGTCGCTAGGGCCGGTGCATCGGGCGAGGCAGTAGTCCTCGCCGAACAGGTGGACACATCGACCGGTACCCTGACAGGCCGAACCCGTCGTGCAACCGATCTCACCGCAGTACCCACTGGTGAAGGGAGCCGAGGTGAGGCAAGTCAGACCCAGGACACACTCGGGTGTGTTGGCGCAAGCGGACCCGAGGCCCGATCCGCCTCCGCACTCCGAGTCTTGTGCGTCGGTCCGCTGGTCGCAGTCATCGTCCGTGCCGTTGCCGCAGGTCTCCGCGCCGGGGAGAGTCTGGTTTGCGCAGTCGCCCCACACCCCGGTCGCGCACGTCTGAGTCCCGGCGACGCAGATACCCACGCCGGCCGTGCCGGCGGGACCGTCGTAACAATTTCGAGTCTCCGTGCCCGTGCACTCGCCGACGCAGCCTCCAAAGGCGCCCCAATGACACGCCTGATCGCAGGTTCGTGACTCGGTCCCGGAGGGCATACAGGCACGAGAGTCGGCGCTTCCTGGCGCGCACTCTCCTTCGCCTCCGCAAGCGCCGAAGGGTCCCCACGTTCCGCCTCCGCCGCAGGTCCGCGTGCGCATGCCGCAGCTGCCGCAAACCTCGGACTCCGTCGCGCCCGCCGAGCAGGTGGGTTGGCCGAGTTGAAGACGGACGTCGTAAAAATTGAAGTCGGCCGTCGATCTGGGCGCGACGCGAACGAAGAGGCGCTGCGGCGCCACACCCACGGCGGAAGCCACGACGACGTCGATCCCGTCCGCCGAGGTCGCGAGCGGATTCATCGAGGCGTCGAGCAATCCCAAGTCGACGCGACCCACCGAGGCGAGGTGGGGCACTTCGACGCGAACGTCCGAGGTCGACTGGACGTCGATTGAAAACCAATCGGCGTCTCTGGCAACGCGGTCTGGAAGCGTCCCGACGAGGAGCGGAGTCGACCGCGACGACGCGTCGTCCTCCTCCGCCGCGTCGTCGGTCATCGACACCGCGGTGAGATTGGCCGTCTCCGGCTCGTCATAGAAGCAGAAGGTCCCGCAAGCGTCTTTCTCCACCCGCGCGTTCGCGTAGATCTCCGAGTTGCCCACGCCGTCGTCGAGGAAGTTCGACGCGCAGTCGAACGTCCGCTCCACGCGACCGGCGGCGAGCTCGGCTGCCGTGATCGTGAACTCCGTCGACCACAGCAGATCGTCTCCGACGGTGTCGTCTTCGTACACTTTGAGAAAGATCTTGTCGCCGGAGGAGAAGACCACGTCGGTCGAGGCGACCGTCAAGCTCAACTGGCAGAAGGAACGCACGTCGTCGATGATGTAACGGTCGTTGATGATCAGCGTGATCGCGGCGTCGTCTTGGGACGAAGACGCGTTCTGGACGTGGGGCAGGGCGCTCGCGACGCGAGGCAGAGCGGCGAGAGCGACGAGCGCGAGGGTGCGACGCATGATTGGCGCGTTGTAACTCCGGTTCGTCCCGGTCGCCAGTCGGCAGACGATCGAGACGATCGAGTGTGGGCTCGGAGTTGGGCTGTGAATCCGCGCTCCGAGCGGATCCTCAGGCGTGGGCCAAGAGCGGAGTCCGGAGCTTCGCGGTGACCTCGAAGACCGGTTGGGCCGCGATGGCGGCTTTGACGGTGCAGCGCCCAGCCACCTTGATGACCGCGTCTTTGTAACGCTCCGGAAAGTCCGCTGGCAGATCGATCTCGAGCCCGACCGATCGCAAGACGCCGTCGTCGTCGATGTTGGGCCGCTCGAAGATTCTGATGTTCTCGAACGGAATTCCGCGCTTGGCGCAGAAACCTTGCACGAAGATGCCCGCGCAGGCGCCGATGGAGGCGAGGAAGAGCTCGAACGGAGCGGGCGCAGTGTCCTCACCTCCGTTCGTGGTGGGTTGATCGGTGTGAATCAGATGGTGGCCGACGCGCGCGTCGACTCGACGCCCGCCGGGCAGGGTGACCAGGATTTCGGTTGCACGCGCCATGAGTTTCTCCGCTCCGTTCGAGCCGACCCGCGCGGGATCGATTCGGGGTGCGGCGAACCGCCGCACGTACTCAGGGCTTGCGAGTCTGCCCGTTCCTGGATCCGGAGGACTGCTTGTTGCCGGACCGCTGCTCGCGGCAGGTGCACCGCTTGTCCTTCGGAACGCCGGCCAGCGCCGCCTCGACGTGGGCACCGCAGCCGGCCCAGGTTGGTTTTCCGCATGAGTTGCATGTGATTCGTTGGCACATGGTGAGTTCGGGCGGTGAGAGCCGACGACCCGAAAAACGATTCGCCGATCCGCTGCTGCCCGCGTTTTCCACGCGCTCGGAGCCTCCCCGCGCCGGCTCTCCACGGAGCCAATCTTACTTTGACGGGACAGCCCTCCTTGCGCTACCCGACCCGCGTGCCTCGCTTGACTCGACGCGAAACGCTCGGCGTCCTCGGACTAGGAATCCCTGGCAGCGTGCTGTCCTGCAAGAACGACCTGCCTGATCGCGACTCCGGGCTCGACCAATGCCCAGTCGATGCCGGCAAGACTTGGCGCGACACCGGGTTCCGACACGGCGATTGTGACCCTACCGCCGATGGTGGAAGCTCAGACTCCGGACGTAGGCCGGACGCAAACGTGGACGCGGCTCCTTCCGATGGGTCCGCCCAAGACGCTGCCAAGCTCGACGGATCCGGCGTCCGAGATACCGGGACCTGCGACGCACACGTGGCCGACGCAAGCCATCCCGACGCGGGACTTCGCGACGCGAGCGCACCCGACGCCCTGGCGCTCGACGCAGACCCCGTGGATACGGGTCCCCCGTGCGACGAGTCTGTGGACGCCTCATCCCCAGCACCGCAGGGGACCGCTCGATGCAGAAATCTCCTCTTCATCGTCGTCGACGACCTCAACGACTGGGTCCGGGCGCTCGGAGGCCATCCACAAGCCCGCACGCCCAACCTCGATCGCCTCGCCGCCATGGGTGTGACCTTTGCGAACGCACACACCCCCTCGCCTGAGTGTAACTCTGCTCGGACCGCGATGTTCACCGGACTCAGGCCCTCGACGACCCGCGTCTACGACAACCGAACGGAGCTGCGGACCGTCGCGCCCAACGTCGTGACGATGTTCGAGGCGTTTCGCGCGGCCGGGTATCGAGTGATCGCGGGCGGCAAGATCTTCCATTTCCAAGACCCCGGTTCGTTCGAGAGTTACTTTTCGCGAGGCTCCGACCCGACTCCCCCCACGGCAACTCGGCCGGTCAACGGAATCGCCGGGTCCGTCGACTTCGATTGGGGCCCCCTCGACGTTCCAGACTCTCGGATGGGTGACGCCTCGCTCGCAGCCTGGGCCGAAGCCGAGCTCTTGGCTCCGCAAAGCCGACCCTTCGTGCTCGCTGCCGGCTTCATCAAGCCTCACATCCCTTTCTACGTACCCAGGCCCTATTTCGACCTTTTTCCGATCAACTCGATTACTCTGCCGGACACCATCCCCAACGACCTCGACGACGTCCCCCCGAGCGGCGTCACCTTGGCTGGGCCCGGAGGAGATCACGCGAGCGTGGTCGCGGCAGGCCAGTGGGCTGCCGCGGTCCAGGGATATCTCGCGGCCATCGCTTTCGTCGACGCCATGATCGGTCGACTGCTCGACGCCCTCGAGGCCGGACCCAACGCCAACGACACCACCATCGTACTCACGACCGATCACGGCTGGCACCTCGGCGAAAAGCAACATTGGCGGAAATTCGCGCTGTGGGAGGAAGCGACCCGTGTACCCCTGATCTTCGCCGGGCCTCCCTGGCGAGCCGGCGGCAGTCTCACTCCTGGCGTTTCCCAGCGGCCCGTGAGCACGCTCGACCTCTACCCAACCCTGGTCGAATGGATGGGTCTTCCGCCCCGCCCGGAGCTCGAAGGTCGATCGATCGTGCCCCTGCTCGAGGACCCTTCGGCTCCGTTCGAGGGTGCCGCGGTGACGACGTGGCGCCTCGGAAATCATGCCGTTCGCACGGAGCGCCATCGCTACATCCGGTACTCGTCGGGACAGGAAGAGCTCTACGACCACTCGGTCGACCCGAACGAGTGGACCAACCTCGCCAACTCGGACTCTACGCTCGCCTTGCGCCGGCAGCTCCGCGCCTATGTGCCTCAAGACGTCCCGTTCTGCGCGCCGTGAGCCGTGGTCTTCCCGTTCGATCCGCCCATCGTGCTGGCTCCGATGGAGGGCGTCACTCACCCGGAGATGAGGCGTATTCTGTCCGAGCGTGGGGGCGTCGGGCTCGTGTGTACGGAGTTCGTTCGGATTCATCGAGGTGATTTGAGCGCAAAGCATCTGCGAAGTCAGGTCGTGCGAGCGCCCGGCGTGCCGCTCTGTGTTCAAGTCATGGGGAACGACATCGACAAGATGAGAGACGCGGCGAGGGTGGTCTCCGCTGCGGGCGCCGATGTCGTGGATCTGAATCTGGGTTGTCCGTCGCCGAGGGTCGTACGTCACGGCGTGGGCGCCGCGATGCTCAAGGACCTGGGATTGCTGCGACGGGTGCTGGAGGCGATGCGAGCGGCCGTGCCGGGCCTTCTGTCCGCCAAGATTCGGGCGGGCTTCGACGACAAAGACAACGTGCTGGCAATTGCGAAAGCGGTCGAGGAGTCCGGCGTCGACTACGTGGTCGTGCACCCGCGCACGAGGAGTGACTATCTGCGCGGCGTCGCAGATTGGCGGACGATTCGAATGGTGAAGCAGAGTCTCAGAATTCCCGTCGTGGGCAACGGAGACTGTTGGTATGCCGAAGATGCGTTCCGAATGCGCGAGGAGACCGGCTGCGATGCCGTGATGATCGGGAGGCCCGCGCTGCGAAACCCATGGATTTTTCGGCAAATCGACCAACTCGACCGAGGCCTGCCAGTCGATCGACCCAGCGGCGCGGACGTGGTCGAGTTCATCGACGACGTAGTCGAGCGTCTCCATCGAGCGTTTCCTGAATCGAACCCCATCGGAAAGACCAAGGAGCTGCTCCAGTACCTCGGCCGCGCGGTCCTGGGTGCGCCAGACTTCAAGCGCACGGTCCTTCGAATCGGGTCTTTGCAGGAGATTCTCGCGTATTCGAAGGCGACCCTTTCGAGTCTTCCCGCCGCAGCGTTCGATCTGGGCTCGGGCGGATCCCACGAGAGCTCGGGTAGGGCCGCTGACTGACCGGGTTCGAAGGACTGGACTGGTGTCGGAGCGGCGCGCACGGAACTCAGCTTGCGGAATCAAGGCCGGAATCAGGGCCGCCCTGGGACCGCCCTTGACCCCGGCCATGATTTCGTGAGCAAGCTCGCGCATGAGTTTGGCCGAGAAGGACTGCGTTCCCTGCCGAGGTGGCGTGCCTCCCTTGAGTGACGGCGAGGTGAGTCGGCTGCTGGGTGAGTTGGGGGGTGGCTGGCAGGTGGTGGAAGGTCATCACCTCGGAAAGACCTTCACGTTCTCCGACTTCAAGTCCGCCTTGGCCTTCGTGAATCGAATCGGCGAGCTCGCCGAGCAACAGGGTCACCATCCCGACCTCGAGCTCGGGTGGGGGAGGGTACGCATCGAAATCTTCACCCACGCGATCGGCGGGCTCACCGAGAGCGACTTCGTCTTGGCGGCGAAATGCGACCAAGCTTTGACCTGACTCTCCCCGGCGCTCCGTGCTAGGGAACCAACATGGTCGGAGCGATCGGGAAAAAGGCGCCGGTGCTCCCGGCGAGCGTTTCGAAGGCGGCTCGGTCCGGGGCGGGAGCCGAGAAAGCTGGCCCGTCCATGGATGTTCTGCCTCCTGGTCCAACGGGAAGCTCCGCCATCACGGCCAAGCCTGGCGCTTCGGAGGCCTCGTCGAAGGCAGCGTTCGCGCTCGCGCTCGACGCCCAGCCGTCGCGGCGAAACGCAAAGCTCCTGGAAGCGCTCGGCGAGACCTCGGCGGACTGGCTGCGACTCGACCTCTCGGTGGGTGTGGCCATCGAGCTGACCAAAGCCGGAAAGCGGCCCGCCGAGTTGGGGGCGCTGAAAAAAGAGATCGAACGTGTCCTCTCGCGGCACGACTTGATGGCCGGCGCTCAACCGGTGATCGATCGGCTGCGCAAGCTGGGTGTGCTCGCCGAGGCGGGCACGAAGAGCCAGCTCGAGCTCGCCATGCCCGCCGAAGAGCTCGCCGTCCGTCACGGCGATGTCGCCTTCGTCGCTCGGTCCCTCACGCAGCTCGTGTCGGCGCTGAGAGAAGGCAAGCCGGGCGCGGCCAAACAGCTCGAGGAGCTCGTCGCCTCGTCGAACAAAGCCAGCAACTCCTTCCCGCGATATCCCGTGGAGGCTCGGTGGACTTTTCTGAAGGCCGTGACATCGCTCGATCCAGTGAGTCAGAAATCTCTCGTCGACGCTCTCGAGAAGTCACCTCTTCTGCGCCACTTCCCGCTCGTCGACTCCACCTTGTTGATGCTCACGGGCAAGGCCCCAGAGGGGTGGGTCGCCAAATACGCGCCCAGGCTCGCTGACAGCGCGGTGTACACGGTCGCCGCCGAGGGTTGGTTCGCTGCCGGAGGCCTCGGTCGCGTGCAGCAGTATCACTCCGCGGCGATGAAAAAACTCACCGGCGACTCGACCCGAATCGTCACCATCGAGCCCTATTACGAAAAATCGCCGAGCGGTGTACCTATCGACTACAGGAAGCTCCCCACGCCCGTTCAAGGCCTCGCCGACTCACCCACGCTCGAGCTCTCCGTGCGAGTCGCCGGCGAGACCGTCAAGGCGCACGCTTTCAAAGCCACGAACGAGTATGGGGTGGAGGTCTGGCTGATCAAAGACCCCGGCGGTTCGCTCACCCGCGGATGTTATTCGTACGGGAAAGACGGGTGCGGGTCTTGGGAGGACTTCACGGAGTTCTTCTCGAGGGCATCGCTCGAGCTCGTGAAGAGGCTCGAAGCCAATCAGCGCGTCGAACGCGGGGACGCGTATCGCCCGCCCGCGATCATCGCCAATGACGGCCAGGTCGCGCCGCTCATTCCGTTCGCGAGGGCCGATGAGACCAAGGACTCCGCGCTCGAGGGCGCTGCGATGTGGATGGTGACTCACACCTATCGAAATCGCGGACTCTTTCCGGGTTCCTCGGGGGACGCGCTCCTTTCGCGCTGGCAGATCCCGAACGAGCTGCGGGCGGACTTCTGGCGGATCGCCGAGGCTGACGTCACCAGCTCCGGCGTGCGAGGCGCCGACGGGGCGAGCGCGGTGAGCGCGGCGCATCGCGACGAGGTGGCGTACATCGATCCCTCGTCCGAGCTGGTCGCGATCACCAACGGCGACAATCGCGTCGCCTCGAGCCGGGAGTTTCGGCGACACCTCGCCGCGGTCGACCCGAAGGCCGACCCAGATCAACCCACGCCAGCGCAGGTAGCCGCGGCCAAGCGCCGAGCCAAGGTCGACCTGGGGCTCGACCCAGACCGACCCGTGCTCGCCTACTCAGGCCGGCTCGTCCCCGAGAAGGCAGGCCGCGATCGCGCCTTCTCGAACTCGAACATCGACGGCCTCGTAAAGGCCGGTGCGCAGGTCGTGATTTACGGGAACGTCCAGGCAACTCAGGACAGCCGGAAGATCTTCGAGGAGCTCTCCGCGCTCTCGGAAAAGCTGAACGCCGAGGGCGGTCCGGGTCGATTGGTGTTGAAGCCTAGCTTCGGCATCGACGACCAGGTCAAGCTCCTCGCGGCCACGGATCTCCAAATTCAGGACTCCGATCGAGGCACCGGAGCGGCTGAGTATACGGAAGCCGACGTCTCCGCCAACGGAGGGCTCCAGCTGGGTCCGCCGTGGATCGAGGGCATCATTCAGCGCCAAGGCCGATCGATCGACCGAAAACAGCCAGGCGAAGGCAACACCCTCGTCCCGCGAGACGCGTCCCAAGGAGCGTACCTCGACGCGATGCGCTGGGTCGTCTCGACGTTCTTCGAAAGTCCGGACTTGCTCGGGACCTGGCAAGCCACCTCCGTGAAACTCAGTCGGCCGCTCGAAGCCATGCTCACCAGCGCCGAGTATCTGCGACAGCTCGACAGAACCTTGGCCAGGGTGGCCGAGTCTACCAAAGAGGAGTGAATGGAGATCGGACCATCGACTGCCCGGGTCGCTGAGAGAGCGCCGAAACTCATTCGGGCGCAGATCCGCCTGGCCATGAGTCCGAACGCGTCGCATACTGTCGT
>CAYXDO010000058.1:0-62049 GCA_964463485.1 uncultured Myxococcales bacterium
ACGCCAGCCCCGCCTTGTCGATCTTCTATGGTACCGGCTAGGCCGGGTTATGGCATCTGGGCCTATTCGGGCGTGGATGAGAGTCCGCGAGCGATGCGGCTGGACACGCCGAGCTCGCGGACCATGTCGATGGCGGCTTGTGCGCTGAGATGACCGTGGTCGATGTAGAGCGGCGCCTGGTTTCGCGCGGAGTGGCACACGCTGTCGTCGCAGAGCGAAGCCGACAAGAACACGGTGACGACGAGCGGATTCTGCAACTCGAGCTCCTGCATCGTTCGCTCGAGGGGATCGAGCCTCGCCCTGACGACCGATCGCGGCGTCGTACATTCCGAGGAGCGTCCGAGGAGCGCCAAAAAGTCGCCATTCGTTCGCTGTCTGGCGAGACATTGGGGCGCGCGAAATTGGAGCTCCGGAGCGTCTCCGACGAGCACGACGAGCTTCTGAGCTCCCGTCAGGGCCGATACCAGCGTATTCATCCTCGATCGGGTCGCTTCGACTCGCGTGTCGTCGCACTCGGTCGAGAGTGAGCTCGAGTCGAAGAAATCCTGGTTTCGCTGATGAGCTCCGCAATATTCGGTGGCCCAGCGCGCAGCCAGCACTACGATGTCGATACTCTCTTTGGCGAGATATTCGAGGACTCGGTCGTTGAATTTCCGACACTCCGGATCGGACACACTCAGCGGTGAGCATCGCGCAAAGGTCTGCTGCTGATAGGCGCGGCCCAACGCGCCCGCGACGTCCTGGAAGCCCGGTCCCACCGCGTCCGCGTGGGAGTCACCCCAGACGAAGAGCGTTGGCGCTCCAGGCGGTCCTACTCGGCAACGCGGATCGAACGGTTTGAAGTCGCGCTGGCGATCTCCCCGGAGGCAGAGGGTACGAAGCGGATTTCGGCTGAGGCTCGGAGCCAGCAGGGCAAGGGTCTCGGAATCGAAGCGGCTCGGGACGCCGCGAGCGGAGAAGATCGCCAGCGAGGGTACGGCCAGCGCGAAAGCAGTCAGCCCGTACCCCACGAGCGCCCTCCGGCTCCAGGTTCGGGAGCGTCGAAACGGCGTTTCGATGAAGCGAAAGGAGAGTGCGCTCAAAACGAGGCTGACTCCGACAATGCCGAGCGCACCGCCCGTAGACAGGCCGCCGTTGTCGGAGACCAAGTTTCGTGCGAAGGCCAGGAGCGGCCAGTGGATGAGATACAGCGAGTACGAAACGCGGCCGAGGAAGACCATCAGCCGCCCCTCGAGCGCGATTCGCGACAGTAAGCTGCCGCCACCCGCCGCGACGATGAGTGTCGTACCCGCGACAGGAGCACCTCGGTGCAAGACGTTGTCGAGCTGGGGCCCCTGGCCCGGGGGCATGATTGCTGCTCCAACGATGAGGAACAGCCCGAGCGCAACCAAGCGCCCGCCTCTTGGCGCTTCAAGCGCCGAACGGCGCAGCGCGAGGGCCGCCCCCGCCAGCAGCTCCCACGCGCGGCCGGGCATCAAGAAGAAAGCCGCCGCTTCATTGCGCTCCGCCAAGAGCGCCTGAACGAGGAGGCTCCCGAAGATGCCTCCGATCACCCAGATCAGTGGTCGCTTGGCTCGCAGGATCCAGGTGAGGATCAGCGGCCACAACAGATAAAACTGTTCTTCGATCGAGAGGGACCAAGTCATGAGCAGCGGTTTCAGATCGTTGGACGGGCTGAAGTATCCTGACTCGGCGTAATGGGTTAAATTTGCGGAGAAAGAGAGCGCCGCCACGGTGTGCTTCGCGAGCGCGCGATACTCATTTGGAAAGAGGAAGATCCACCCGGCGGCGAGCGTCACGGTGAGGACGACGAACAGGGCGGGGAGGATTCGTCGAGCGCGCCGAAGGTAGAATCTCGTGAGGCTGAGCTGTCCGTCCGCGAGCTCCGCAGCGCAGATCCTCGTGATGAGATAGCCGGAGAGAACGAAGAAGACGTCGACCCCGACAAAACCGGAGCTCGAGAGTGGAAGGCGCGCATGGTAGAGGACGACGAGGAGGATCGAGAGGCCTCGCAGCCCATCGAGGTCGCGTCGGTACCCGAGTGAATCAGCCACCACGTTTTCGCAGGCGAGACTCGTGTTTCGGCCGAGCGTCCGAGTGTGTCCGAACGCATGGCGCTCGGTGGCCGCTCAGGATTCCGGTCTCTGGGCGACCAGCATGAGGCGGAAGTGTTCGACATCTCCTAGATTGGGCGTCTGCCCGAGTGACTTCACCTGCCAACCCGGCAACACGCTCGTCAGGCGCTCGGTGTTGTATTTGAGGATCGACTCGGCGTCGTTGTCTTCGAAGGCGAGCACCTTGCCTTTGTATTTGGATCGGATGCTCGCGGGCTCGAAGAAGAACTGGTGCCGCGCGTGGCTGGCGATTTTTCCGGTCAAAGCCCACGCGGCGTCCTCTCCGAGCATAGAGACGAACTGATGCTGAACCGAGAGCAGGAACACGACGTCCACCGTCGGGAGAGTCTCCACGGAGGCATCGGTGACTTTCATGTTGATCAAGCCGAGGCCCTCTTGGAAGGGCCGCTGATTGCGTCCGCGGATGACGAGGTCGAGCTGCGGCTCCACGCCGATGGCGAGCCGTCCGCTTTCGGCCGCGAGTCGCGTCAACCGACCTTCGTTGCAGCCGATGTCCAAAACGGAGCGATCGTCGTCGGAGAGCTGGTTTCGAATGAGCGCCCAGCGTTGCATGAACCCACCGGTCTTCGAGCGCAGTTGCTGATAGCTGGGCTTGGGTTGCCGAAGTCCGGTCCGACGCAGCAACTCTCTTGCGGTCGTCTTCGCTCGGGCAATTGGGGACCTTTCTGGCAACACGGGGTGAGCAAGTATCACAGCGAAGCTGTGGCTACAACCACAGGCAACCACGGAGTGCACGGACAATGAACGCGGAGGCACGACGAATGGGTTATGACTAGCTACCCCGCTTCCTTCGTGCCTTCGTTGCCGGCCGCGCAGGCCGCGGACCGCAGCGAACGGAACGGCAGGGAACGGCAACGAACGCACCCCTGGACTCCAATCCGAAGCCGGCCTTGACGCGAGGCCGTCGGGTCCCGTAGATTGAGCCTGTGAGTAAGATGTTACTCATCGGGAGTTGAAATGTCGAGGTTTCAGGCCCAGAGCAACGCGGTCCTTGACGACGAGCTGGAGGACCTTCGGCGTCGACTCGGCCTGCGCGACAACCAAAAGGCGGACCTTCTTCGGGAGCTCACGACGATCGCCGCCTGGGTCGTTCGGCAATCGACCGAAGGGCGAACCGTCATCGCACGCGGCAAGGATGACGTCAGAGAGCTCGTGCATCCGGCTATCGATCGAATCCGGCGGCTGCAACTCGAGGCTTCTGCGGCCTCGACCCGCCTCGAGCTCAGCGAAGACGAGACCCGGCGTCTGGCCGAGATCCTTGACCGAGGCTTTGACCCGCCAGCGGAGCTTCTTCAGAGCCTGAGCCGGCTCGCTGACCCTAGGCGGAACGCCCCAGAGCTCATCTGGACCGAGACCTAAGCCTAGCCTAGCCGGATGGCCACGCCCCGGATCGAGGCGCTGGAGCGCAAGCACCGACCGCTGTTGAAGGCTTTCTCGAACCAAAAACCTTCGTTGGTCGAGTACCTTCATCGCTACGCACTGCGCCACGGCGAGAAAGATCTGCTGGCGCGGACCTACCTCGCCATCGACAAGGACGAGGACGTGGCGCGGATCGCTGGCTACTTCAGTCTCAGCACGGTCAGCGTCGAACGCTCCTCAGTCGATGACATTCCCACTCTCTCGAAGCTTCCGCGGTTCCCAATCCCGGGCGTTCTCTTGGCTCGCCTTGCCGTCGATCAGCGCGTGCAGGGGCAGGGACTCGGTCGCTTCTTGTTCGAGGAGGCTCTCGGGCTTACTTTGCAGCTCGCGACGGTCGGGCCGGTCGCCTTTCGGCTCTTTGTCACCGACGCCGTCGACGACCAAGCAGCTCGTTTCTACGAGCGTTTTGGCTTGCACCGGCTCTCGGACACATACCCCGTCCGGATGGTGCTCGACATTCAGCCTCTGATTCGAGCGGTAAGTCCTGCGAGCGCGTAGGCATTTGATAGACTCTTTCAGCGGTGCGGCTGCCGCGGCTGTCAAGCGTCGATCAGGGACTGGACCGCGTCAGCTACCGCGTCTATCGAGACCGCTCGCATACATTCCAGCTGCGTACAGGTACAAGGCGTTTTGCGCCACGGAGTGTTACAGGGCGCGCCTGGGTAGGCTGCCCTGACCACCCGCACCCGTGGGCCGAGCGGTCCGTAGAGGCGATCGTCGGTGGGTCCGAAAATCGAGACGAGGGGAGTGCCGAGACGCGCGGCGATATGCGACGGGCCCCCGTCGTTGGCGATGACGACGTCAGCGGCCGAAGCGAGCGCCGCAAACTCGCGCAGATTTTCCGTCACCAAATATCGGACGCGTGGGTGAGTGCTGCGGCCGAACGAAGCGGTCGCGTCGTGCTCGTGGCGGCTCATCACCAGCGCGGCCGAGAATCCCCGGTCCGCGAGCCGCTCGGCCAAACCCACGAATCGGTCGTGGGGCCAGCTCTTCATCGATTGCGGACTGCCAGGGTGCAAGACCGCGAAGGGACGACCGGAGCTCCCGGCGGTCAACACGTTGACTCCCGTTCGTTTCGCGGATTCGGAAAGATGGAGCGGCGCGGCAGAGGGCTCGACCGCACATACGAGGCCCAACAGCCCAAGGCAGTTGTCCACGATGTGCCGGCGAGTATCGAAGTCGTATGAGTCGGTGAGTCCGAGCTCCGCGATGCGGTGGGATCTTCGATCGTACGGTCCTCGAAATCCGACGAATCGACGCCCCAGCGCCCGCGTCAACCAGCGCTCGTAAGGAGAAAACGAGAGATGAATGACGAAATCATACCTCGTCAAATCACCCACGATCCGTGCGAAGAGCTGACCCATTCGCCGGGCAGCGACTCGGTTCGGCGTGTGCCGAAGCCCGGGAGGGGGAACCGACCACGGAGGGTCGAAGACGACGATCCGATCGATATGCGGGTCGTCTCTCAGGAGCGACTCTCCGACGCTCGTGGTCAGGACGTCGAGGCGACCCCGCGGCTCGGCCTTGCGCAGACTCTGTACGACCGGAGGGACTGTGAGTACGATATCTCCCGCGTGGTCCAGTCGCACCACGAGGTATCTCGTTCGCGTGCTCATATCGCGCTCATCTCGTGGTCAGACCCGCGTACAGCTTCAGGATCGACTCGGCCATGACTTTGCGACTGAATTCGGCCTGGACTCGTGCGTGACCGTGCTTCGCCAGGTCGAGTCGCCTCGCGGGATTCTCTGCGAGCAGCCGAATCTTCTCCGAGAGAGCGTCTGAATCCCGCGGTGGCACGAGCAGACCCGCGCTCCCGAGCGCCTCGGAGACACCCCCGACATTTGTCGCAATCACCGCGCGCTCGGAGGCCATCGCTTCCAGCACACACAGGGGCAGGCCCTCCGTGAGCGAGGGCAGGACGAACAGATCGATGGACCGATAAAAGCCGGCCATGTCGTCGACTCGCCCGAGGAACTCGACGCGCTCCGCAATACCGAGCTCCTTGGCGCACGCCTCGAGCGCCGAGCGATGACTTCCCTCGCCGGCGACACGCAAGCTCCAGGTCCCCGGAAGGCCAGCGAGCGCCCGAAGCAGATATTCGATGCCCTTTGGCGGGGAGAGTCGCGCGGCCGTTCCCACCACGAACGCAGTGTCTTCTCTCCGTTCGATCGCTTGGTATTTCTCCGTGTCGACTCCGTTTCGAACGACCGTCATTCGCTCCGAGGGCCAGTCAAAAGTGTCACGGAGGTGATCTTTGGTGGCCTGGGAGACGGTTACGACATGCTGAGTCAGAAGCAAGCTCGTGAGCTCGCGCCGCGCTCGGTGGACGAGTCTGTCCGAGCTCAGCCACTCATCGGTCGTGTGCCAGTGAACGAGCTGGGGAATGCGACTCGGCCAGAGCGCCAGCGCAGACACGATGCTCGCGTCCCATCCGTGAGAGTGGATCAACTCAGGTCGGCGTCTTCGCACCAAGCGGCGTAGGCGCGCCGCGGCGGCGACTACGGAGGACGGGACGTTGTATTTGCCGTCGTAGCTGACCGAGCAGGCCGCCTCGGCGATCATCTTGGGATGGGTCGCACCGAGCAGGCAGAGCTCCACGACGGCCTGGCCGCGGGCGTTGATTTCATTCTTCAGGTCGATCGCGACCTGCTGTCCGCCGCCGTAGAAGCGGCCGTTGACGATCTCTAGGATACGCAAGGGCCGATTCGACTCGATTCCGCTCAGGTTCAAGCTTTTTGGGGCGCGGCGCGTTCCACGAGCTTCGTGGTGCTGAAGCCAGGCGCGGTGTTGACCAAGACGAGCTCACCGCCGTTGGCCTCGACGAATGCGCGGCCTACGACTTGGTCGCGCGTGTAGTCGGAGCCTTTGATGAGGACGTCCGGTCGGACCTTCTCGATGAGTTGGAGCGGTGTGTCTTCTGGGAAGAAAGTGACCAAGTCGACAGCCTCGAGCGCGGCGAGCACCTGCGCCCGCGCCTGTTCGTTTTGAACGGGGCGCCCAGCACCCTTGAGGCGCCCGACGGACGCGTCGTCGTTGAGGCCGACCACGAGGCGGTCGCAGGTGGCCCGCGCTTCGGTGAGGAGCTTGATGTGGCCCGGGTGGAGGAGATCGAAGCAGCCGTTGGTGAAGCCGACGCGAAGCCGCTGTCGTCGCCAAGCGTCCAATCGGTTTTGCAGGACCCCCGCCTCTCTCACGATCTTCTCGTTGGCCAAGGAGGCGTGAGGCAAGAGCTGCGTGCGGAGCTCCGAGGCGGTTACGACGGCCGTGCCTTGTTTTCCGACGGCCACCGCAGCCGCTGCGTTCGAGGAGCGAAGCGCGGTGTCCCAGTCCGCTCCGGCCGCGAGCATGACGGCAAAGACCGCAGCCACGGTGTCGCCTGCACCGGACACATCGAGCACTTTGACGGCATGCGCGGGCACGTGGGTCGCTTCGCCGTTGCGGCGAATCAGGCTCATCCCCTGCTCGCTTCGCGTCACGAGGATGCCTTCTGCTTCCAAGGAAGAGATGATCGGCGAGGCGGCCTCCACGATGTCCATGTCCGTGCTGACGTTTCGCCGTGCCGCCTCTCCCAGCTCCTTCTTGTTGGGAGTCAACAGGGAGGCACCGCGATATACGCTCAGGTCTCGCCTCTTCGGGTCCACTAAGACCGGTTTGCCTGCTGATCGAGCGGCGTCGATCACCTCTCGGATCACTCGATCGGTCAGTACTCCCTTTGAATAGTCCGAGAGCACGACGACGGCCACGCGGGGCAGGGCCTCGAGCGCCTGGTCGATCAGCTTCTGCTCGGTGACTCGGTCCGCGCTGACCGTAGACTCCCAGTCGGCGCGAAGGAGATGGGATGAATAGTGCTCGGAGACGAAGCGCGCCTTGCGGGTGGTGGGGCGAGAGGGATCTTCGACCAGGCGAGGCTCGATCAAGGGCTCGCTCGACAGACGGCTCGCGATGACGTCGGCGGACTGGTCGCGTCCCACGAGCCCCACGAAGATGCAGCGGGCGCCAAGCGCGGCGATGTTGCGTGCGACGTTTCCTGCGCCGCCCACGGCGAGCTCGGTTCGATTGACGGAGAGGACGAGCGCCGGGGCTTCGGGCGAAAGGCGAGACACGTCTCCGTACACGAACTCGTCGAGCATGACGTCGCCGAGGCAGAGCACCGTTTGGCTTTGGATCGAGGCCCAGGCGTCCAGGTCGATCATGACTTCGTGGTGAAACGACATTTGTCAGCCGACCTCAAGGGCCTTTTGACGGGGGGCCTTTTAACGTATGGGGTCAGCGATAGGTGTCCGGAGTGTTCAGTAACAGGGCCACGTAGTCGGCCACGTGGTAGCGAGGAGCCTCGATCAATGACGAGCCTCCGCATTTCGGCATGTGAATGAAGGCGATGTTGTCCCTCGTGGGCTCGACGAAGATTCCTCGCGGCGGTCCAACTCAGCTGCTTCAGGCGCCCAAATCTTTCGTTGGTTCGCACGAATGCTCCGTTCTCAAACTATCGACCTGCGATGCAATGCGTAGTCGTAGACCTGTTGGTCGGGCTCGCAGAGTTGCGAGATCCTCGCGAGCATTCGCTCATTTATCATTTGATTCGCTGGCGCGGGACTTCGATTCTTCTGTCTGACCTCGAGACGAACGCCCAAGCTCTTGTGGAACCTCTGGGCGAAATCATCAAGGTCCTCGAGGATCCCAACGACTCGAAAATGGTCGAGTACCCGACGAGCCGAGCGGATCTCAGCGTCACCGACCGATCCGTCCGAGAGCCGCCTTCCGCTGAGCTGCGCGACCATCAGGCTTCCTAGCCTCTTCGCCTTTTCGGTCTCGACAAACTGCTCCAGGTCTTCGGCGATCTGCCCGAACCCGCTGTGCGTCTTGAATCGGTCGTAGAAGTAGTGAGACAGCCAGCGCGACGTTGGGTTTCGGAGCATAGTCACGAAGCTCCATTCGGAGGCGAACGCGTCGCAGATTTCCTCCGACAGGTTCACGTGGCCCGAAAGAAAATGGCGTCTCTGCCGCATGCTCAAGAAATACGCCGTCAAGGCGAGGTTCATCTCGTTCGGGGGCCGACCCATCAGCGCGGACCCGCGCGCCAAAGCGTGAACGTCGAACCAGGTCGTCCTCCCGCTCCAGAAATGCCGGGCAATGGCCTCCGTGAGCGCAGAACCAGCACACTTCGGAATGTGGACGAAGAGGAGGCGGGATCGAATCTGTGGCACGCTCCGCTTCGAGGCGTGCCAACGAACCCTCGACATCAAAGTCTTGACTTCCATGGAGGCCACTTTACCGGACGGTCAGCTCGATGATCGGAAACACTTTTTCCTCTGGACCCCAGCCGCGAGCAATCAAGTCATACTCGCGGGGTCCGAAGGTACGAGTCAGGTCGATGGGTCTATCCTTCAAATACGATTCTTGGAACCAATAGGCATGCGAGATGTAGATGCGCCCGCCCGCCCGCATGGCCCCTGGAACGTTTCTGAAAAAAAACGTTCGCTGGTCTTCCCCGCAGTGGTTCAACACCGAGAATGCGAGTCCGAAATCGAATCTCCGCCAGCCCGACGGCAACTCGAAGTCCCGCGACACTTCGATGCTCGGATTCTTGAGCTTCAGAGGGCTCGAAGACAAGATTCGGCGAGCCGTGTGGACGAAATCTGGGTTTGAATCGACGCCGTGATAGTTCCCGGAATCGAGGAACTCGACGAAGTGAGTCCCGCCTCGGATCGGACCACATCCAACGTCGAGAAGCCTCGACGAAGTCTCGAGCCCTCGGTCCCGCAAGAACTCGAGTTGGAATCGACCCCTCCGAACCCACTGCTCCTTCCCACCGCCCAGCAGATTCTTGTAGCCTTCGGCCTCGATCTCATTCTCGCTCAGCCGAACCCGGTCGTAACGCCAGTCCCAGGGTCTTAGCCCTCCCAGACGAAGCCGGTGAGAAATCCCTTTGACGAGCCTGACAAACCTTGCAGGTCGTACAAAGCGGCGCCAATCGCTCGATCGCAGACGCTCACCAATCATTGTTCTCTGCGTATCCGAGGGAAATCAGAAGCCCCCCCGCCTCCTCTTTGAAGAGCTGCTTTTGCTCGTCGGTCATGACAGACTTCCAGCGTCCCCGACCGTCGAATATCGGCTGATTGATCTGCCAGTTTCGATATTGCTTGTGCGTGGACTGTGAATACTCCGGCGGACGTACCAGAGTCTTGGAATACCAGCTCCGTGGCTGCTGATGGAACTCCAGCATGGCCGGCTCGAACTCCTCGCAAAGGAACGAGCAAATACGTCGAGTCGCGGCCTCCGAGTGGGTGACGAGCTCCTCATACCGAATCAAGAGCACGCGAGGGTCGGTCGAATGATGAAGCGCGAGGGCGTTGTCCCATACCCATCGGCGTATCCCATGCACGAAACTCTCGTGGCGCTTCCCGAGCGAACACGCTACGTCCCTGCCGTCCCTTTGGATGATGACGAACCGCGCTTCAGGTAGGAGCGCCAAGAGCCGCGAGACATACCAAATGTGTCGAGGCGTCTTCTCCGCCCAACGACTTTTCCCTTTGACGATCGCCCGAAACTGGAACCTCTTCGCCGAAGCCAGGATATCCTCGTCCGATCTCTCTGGAAAACCGAAATTCGTCTCTCCCGGAATCGGAAGGATATTCGAGTGACACCCTATGATGGCAAGCAACAGCGACGTCCCGCTGTGCCCGCAGCCTGCCACGAGTATGGGTCCGGCCGGCTTCACGCCGCGAATTCTCGCATGGTAGCCATGCAGAAGCCGGTCTCGAGTTTCCTTCCTGCGTCGCGACAATCGAGACCAGAGACGGCTCGCGCGAATCACGTCCATGAGCGAGAGGTAAGGCCCGCGTCGCCCCCGAACCCTCGAACGAGCCGTTTGATCGTCCTGTTGCGTCGAAGCGATCTTCCGATTTTCGAAACCTTCACGATCGGTCGCCTCATCGACCAAAGTACCGATTCTGGCACGACTTGCGTCCGCGCCATCGAGGTACAGCTCTCGACGATGTAGTTGAAGTAGCTCGCCTCCGAGAAGCGCGACTCGTAACAGTCTATTGCCAGCCTGCTCATCTCTTCATACTTCGATTCGTGCTCGGACGCGATGCGTTCGACGTCGAGAATGTGCCTCTCCTTCACCGTTATCGTGCATCTGGACCATTCGGCACAGCGCGGGGCAATCCATCCGTCCGAGATGACGATGGGAACGACACCCAGTTTCAGCGACTCGAAGAGTCGAATGCTCCCCGCGCCGATTCCGCGCGGACACAACGAAAACTTCGTGGCCAGGAGAATCTCGTAGTACTCCCTCTGCCTGTCCTCACGTACGGTTGGATCCTTTTCGGACCACATTCGAAAGTCCGATGAGTCCTTGATGAGAACATCGGAACGAGAGAACTGAATGTCGAAGAGTCGCTGCCGAATGGGGTGGGATCGCCGGCCGACGAAGCTCAAGAGATATTTCTTGCCTCGATCTCGGGCGCTCGTTGCTACGTGCGATTTCACATGAGAGTTGAAGCTCCCAGAACAAGCGTACCCCCCGGTCTTCACTCTTCCCCATGTCAAGAGATTGCTCCGAGCCGACTCATAGATTCCGCGATTGAGCACGAGAGGCTCGGCGCGATGTGAAATGGTAAAGCACTTGTTGGCATGCTTTCGGATCACGTCCAGCTCGGCGAGCTGGTCCAGGTACTCGTTCTCGCGCGGCGTGTTTCCAATACCCACCACGAGAATGATGTCCGCGGTGTCGGGCGAGGAAGTCAGCTCATGGCGCCGGTCGGAGGCCGCGTGCAAACCGACGAGGCGCGCTACGGCTCTCTCTAGCTCGGGTCCAGGATAGCTCGTGATGAAGACTCGCACGGCGTCAGAATTTTCGGGCCGGCCTCGGCTCCCGTGCTGAAAAGCACAGGCAAACGGACGTGACAAGGTCAAAGTGACTGCGTAGCCTTGCGTCCCAGCTCACTGCGGCGAGCGACAATGCCGATCGGTGAGAGGCTCGGCTCAATCCGGTCCGGGTCCCGGTCCCTGTCCCGGTCCCGGTCCCGGTCCCGGTCCCGGTCCTAATGCCGATCAGTTAGAGGCTCGGCTCAGTCCTCGGTGTGCCTTCGGAGGCATACAGGCGCAGCTCAGCCTCGGCTGAGCCGTGGAAGTGACTCGATGCGAAGTAGTTGTGGCCGCCAAAGCTTCGTGTTAGCTTGGCCCAATGACTGAAAACCAGGATTTCACCCCCATTCAGAGCCAGGATCAGACTTCAGCTACGAAGCGACCCTTCGAGGAGGCAAAGCTGACCTTCGTCGAGCCGCAGCTGAGTCAACTAGGCGACGTGCGGGACGTGACGGCAACGTTTCTCATCTCCTTCACTCCGTGATCTAGCCAGCTTCGGCCGATCCGGCTCTGCAAGAGCCCCTCGTTGGAAATCTCGAGCCACCAAGGCTTCGCCCCGGAGGCTAAGCTTTTGGTGCTGGCGTGTAGCCACGGCTCGATCGAGACCCGAGCCACCAGGCTTGGGGAGCTCGCCCGCGTTGCCAACTGTCAATCGGTCGTTGACCTCGCCCTCGCGCACGGTGTAGCTCCGCCCGTTTTCCGGGCGCTGTCCTCCATCGACCATCGGGTCGATCCTGAGGCGCTCGAACGGCTCCGTCGTTTTCAGCGCGACCTCGCGGTCCGAAACCTCGCGCTGGCGCGCGAGCTCTCCGAACAGCTCGAGCGTTTTGAGCGGGCAGGGCTGTCGGCGTTGGCCCTGAAGGGGCCGATCCTGGCCCTCAACGCTTATGGGGATGTCGGGGCTCGCCAGTTTCAGGACCTCGACATCTTGGTGGCGGCCCGCGCGTATCCTGTCGCCTGCGAGCTTCTTGCTTCGGCCGGTTTCGAGCTCCGTCAGGACTGGGGTTATCAGGCGAGCTTTCGCAGGAAAGCTACGACGATCGACCTCCATCGTCAGTCCGGGTCTCCCGATCTCGGAAGAGCGGTTCCGTTCGAGGATCTTTGGGCCCGCCGTCAGGTCGTCCGCTTCGCTGGGCGAAGCATTTTCACTCCGGGTCCCGAAGACACACTCATTTTGAGCTGTGCGGAGCTGATGGGAGATGGTCTCCACCATCGACTGACGCTCCAGAAGGTTCGTGACGTCGCGGCTGCGTCGAGCTCCCCTCGCCTGGAGTGGGCCGAGGTTCGAAGGCGCGCCCGACGATTTGGCTGTCTTCGCCACGTCGCTGGTGGGTTGGCGGTCGCGCAGGCGCTCGTTGGTCTGGATGCTCCGACCGACCGCTTGCCTCCCCCGCCGCGATTCTCGCAACGGGTGACGCGCGCTATCTTTGACGCGGATGGCCCGAAGCTCCCGACTCCCCTGGAGCTCCTGCGCTTTTCGTTCGAGCTGAGGGCGCTCAGCCCCGAGCTCGCGCGGCAGACCCTGGCGATTGGCGCGCGGTTGATCGCGCCCAACGAGCACGATCGCGAGCTCATTCACCTCCCGCGCCGGCTCGAGGCGTTTTATTACGGAGTTCGTCCGGTCCGCCTGGTGTTGGAGCGCATCAGGAAGCAATATTCGAAGGCAAAAAGCAGAGCCTGAGGTGGCCCTTGCTCTGCTCAGCCAGGCGGTGGATGAGTGCCTGAGGTGAGCCTCAGCTCGGAGTGCATGGGTACGAACGGGTTGGCCGTTGTGTTGTCGGAGTCAATCTTCCACCCAGGTTCTTGATCTCATAACTGTGATGGATGGCACGGCGAACTCTTCGGCGCAGGCATATTAGTTCCCGGTCGGGGCCCGGCCATTCATGGCACCAGAACAATCGCCGCCTCGTTGACACCGTGAAGAACCTGTGTCAAGCCAGGCCAATGTCTAAACAAACCCTACTCTCATTCAGCGCACTGTCTCTCGTCATCGCCGCGGCGTGCGGGCCGGAATCGGACGTCGGTTCGCCCGAAGGCTCCGTCCTCGCGGAGGTGACGCTCGACGTCGATCCCATGACCGGCGAGTTCGTGAACACGCACGTCTCCGAGGGGCTCCGACCGTCGGCCCTCGTCGGAAGCCAGTTCACTGTGGTCTTGAAGACCTGCAACGGCGGGGCGACGTGCCCGGCCGGCTGCATATCGGGTTCGGCTGTCCGAACCATTCGAGCGGTCGTCGCCCTCAACAACGGCGTTAGCTTCCAAACGGTGCGAATCGGCGACGCGACCGACCTCAACCTCGCCGGCAATACCATCCGCGCTAACTACCAGGTGACCGATTCCAACGGAGTGACCGCCGGAGGTTCCATGTTTCAGCGCGACGCACCCGGCTCCGGGACCGCGACCACTCTCGCGTCGTGCCCCGACACCAACAACTGCGACCCACTCGCCGGTCCGAATGCACACACCGTGCTCCACTCCGACGACGCCCAGACGCAAGGCATGTCCATCAACACGCAGGGAGGCGTCGTCACGGACTGCACCCATCCCATCAGGCTGCAGTTCAAGATCTGTGACGCAGCGGGGGTGAATGGCTCAACGTCCGGAACGAACCCGCCCAACATCAATTCTGGCAATCAGAACGTCGCCCCGACCACCGCCTGCCCCTAACCTCATGTCCTGGGAGCGCAGGCATTCTGCCTGCGCCTAAGCTTCGCGGACTCCCGTTCGCCCACCAACCGTAGACAATTCGGCGTGCCTAGAGCACCCTTCTCCCATGGACTCGCGGCGATTGACTCGCGGCGAGGGTTCGGGCAGCCACGCGCGCGTGACTTCGGAGCGCCCGATCGACGGCGGATCGCTGGGCGCAAAGCACTCCGCTGGCGTCGTCGTAAGTTCCACCGAGCCGGCGGGGAGCCACGCTTCGGCCAGCGGTCCGTTCGCGACGGTGGCTCTCCCGATCCCGATCAGAGGATCGAAGTTGACCGGCGGGCTCGGCGTCCTATATGCGTCCGCCGACGTCATGGGATTCGTTCGAGAGATGTGGGCGTTTTTGAAGGAGCGGAAGAAATTCTGGCTCCTGCCCATCTTGCTGATGATGGCTTTGCTCGGAGGGCTGATCGTGCTCTCCCAAGGCTCCGCGGTCGCGCCTTTCATCTACACGCTGTTTTAGTCGATGCGTGTTCTCGGAATTTCAGCGTTTTACCACGACAGCGCGATCGCGCTGGTGGACGACGGCGTGATCGCGTGGGCCGCGCAGGAGGAGCGATTCACGCGGAAGAAACACGACGCTCGCTTTCCGCACGCGGCGCTGACGGCGTGCTTGAAGGAGCAGCGGCTCTCGCTCTCCGACATCGACTTCGTCGCCTTCTACGACAAGCCCTTCCTGAAATTCGAGCGACTCCTGGAGACCTACCTGGCCTTCGCTCCCAAGGGATTTCAGTCGTTTCGAATGGCGCTGCCCCTGTGGCTTCGCGAGAAGCTGTTTCAGCGCGACCTCCTCGAAAAGGAGCTCGAGAAGCATGGCCTCTTTGACAACTCTCGAGTTCTCTTCTCCGAGCATCACCAGAGCCACGCGGCCAGCGCCTACTATCCGTCGCCGTTCGATGAGGCCCTCGTCCTGACCATGGACGGCGTCGGTGAGTGGGCGACGACCTCGGTCGGGCTGGGGAAAGGCAACTCGCTGGAGATGCTCCGCGAGATTCACTTTCCTCACTCCCTAGGGCTCCTGTACTCCGCGTTCACCTACTACACGGGCTTCAAGGTGAACTCAGGAGAGTACAAAGTGATGGGTTTGGCGCCTTATGGGTCGCCGCGATTTTCGCCCATGATCCTCGAGAAGCTGGTCGACCTGCGTGAAGACGGCTCCTTCCGGCTCGATCTCTCCTACTTCGATTTTGCGACCGGTCTTCGCATGACAGGCGAGAAATTTCACGAGCTCTTTGGCGGGCCGCCTCGCAAGGCCGAGGAGCGCCTCGACCAGCGCCACATGGATCTCGCGGCCTCGGTGCAAGACGCCGTCGAGCAAATCGTCCTCACCCTCACGCGCTCCTTGGCGCGGGAGACAGGCGCCAAGAACCTCTGCTTGGCCGGTGGTGTCGCCCTCAACTGCGTCGCCAACGGAAAAATTCTTCGCGACGGCAAGTTCGAGAAGCTCTGGATCCAACCGGCCGCGGGCGACGCGGGCGGCGCGCTCGGCGCGGCCCTGACCGGTTATCATCACTTCAAAAAGCAACCTCGACCGTCGACCGGCAAAGATCGCATGAAAGGCGCCTATCTCGGCAGCGCCTTCACCCAAGCCGAGATCGAGCAGCAACTCACGGACGCCGGCGCCAAATTCACGACTCACCCGGACGATGAGCTCCTTCGGCTGGTGGTCGACGACCTCGTCGCGGAGAAAGCGGTGGGTTGGTTCCAGGGCCGCATGGAGTTCGGCCCCCGCGCCCTCGGAGGCCGGTCGATCTTGGGAGATCCGAGGTCGCCCAAGATGCAGTCGACGCTCAACCTCAAAGTCAAATATCGGGAGTCTTTCCGACCTTTCGCGCCCGCGGTGCTCCGAGAAGACCTCTCGAGTTGGTTCGAGCTGGCCGTCGACAGCCCCTACATGCTGCTCGTCGCGAACGTCGCCAAATCGCGATGCCTAGAGATGACTCCGGAGCAACAGGCCCTCTTCGGCATCGAAAAGCTGAACATCCCGCGCTCCGAAATCCCCGCCGTCACGCACGTCGACTACTCCGCGCGGATCCAGACGGTACACGAAGACACCAACCCACGCTTCCACGCCCTCCTCACGAAGTTCAAAGAGAAAACCGGCTGCGCCGTTCTCGTGAACACGAGCTTCAACGTGCGCGGCGAGCCCATCGTCGGCAGCCCAAAGGACGCGTTCCGCTGCCTCATGGGAACGGAGATCGAGACTCTCGCGATCGGCAACTCACTCCTCCGAAAAGAAGACCAAGACCCAAAGCTGAAGCTCGACTACAAGGCTGCCTTCGAGCTGGACTGACGCGCGGCGGCCGCAGTCAAGCTCGCGAGTCGCTCATGGCCGCGCAGGCCTTGGTACAGATCCCGGCGCCTTCGAAGTGCTCACTTGTCGGATGCCCGGGCACGGAGCTTGGCCAAGTTAGCCTCAACGGCGGGATCGTGTTGGATCGAAAGAGCCTTCTCGTAGGCCTCAGCGGCTTCGGCCTCTCCCCCCACTCGAAAAAAAGCCGCATTACCCAAGTACACCCAAGCACGGAAATTGAGTGGGTCAGTCGAGGTCCTCTGACGCAAATCCTTCAGCATCTCGTCATACTTCCAAAGGTTCCGGTCGCTGACTCTGGCGAGCTCGAATCCGATTCCGAGCCACTCATCGACGGAGAGGAAGTCGTCCGACATTTGATCGAGCTTCGCAAGCTGTGTCGCGACGTAACTCTGTGCCTCGGGCTCGTCGTGCCCGGCGAGGCTCGTCTCGTCGACCTTCGAAAAAATCTCCATACCTGCGACGACGGCTCCCCTTGGGGTGAAGTGCACGTAGTCGTAGAACATGTCGAAGCCCACGATTCCGTGCTCGCTCGATTGGGACAAGGCTTCGACCAAGTCGAAAAACTGAACGTGATTTCTGGTGGCCACTCGCTTTACGCGTTCGTTCATGCGGTCCAGCGCGCGGCGAAGATGAGGGTCGGCGTTCATCGCCGCCCGAAAATCCTCACGTGCGGCGTCGAGCTCCGAAATCGCCTCATGGACGGTGCCGCGTCGAAACAGGATCTCCCAGCGCTCCCGCTCCGAAGCCTCCGCGAGCTGCCGATCGAGCAGCGTCAAGACGTGGCGGTGGGCCGCCTCCGGGTCCGAAGGCCCGGTCGAGCCGGTGAGCTCCTTTTCCCAACCCGGCGGAAGATCGCTCCTCCCTCGCCATCGCCAGTTCGATGCGACCGAGACGAGCAGGACTGGCGTGGATTGCGCGGCGGACGACCGCGTCAGGGCGTCGATGTTTGCCTCGTACTCATCGATGACGCGGTCCACTTCCCTTGGGTCCAGGTTGATCGCCTCGATGATCCTGTCTTGAGTGAGCCGAAGGTCTTCATGAGAGAGGTTCATGCTGCTGAGGGACGGTTCTTTCGGTTTGCCGAGAATCAAGTCGCTCAAAAGGCGCCCAAGCCGAGTGGAGCCGATCCAGTCCGAGGCCCGCAGGAGCCACGAAGCCGTCGCCTGTGCGTACTTCTCGGCGTGGATCTCCAGGAACTCATTGTTCCCGCAGTAGATGATATCGAGGTCGGGAGCGTATCGGCGGTTCACGTCCTCCACGAGCTGTTTGATCTGCCACGACGACAAAGCGACGATGCCGACGTTCACGACTTCTATGGTTCGCTCGGGGTGGGTGCGGACCAGGAGTTGCTGGAGGTGTCTGACGAAGGTCACGTTCGGGCTGAATCCCAGTCCAGCAACAGCGGACTCGCCAAAGACGAAGACTCGAAACCCATTCTGAGGCTTGGACGCCAGGAACGACTGATGAGACAGCCTTGGATCGGCCGAGACGTACACGAGCGACCCATCTGCTTGCTTCCGTTGCTCGAAGATGGGTAAAGCAACCTGTTGGTACCCCAGCCGCGAGCGATGCCCTGGATCTGGCCCAAGAACCCGCAGGAGGGTCTCGGCGGCGGCGAGGAGGAGCAACACGAAGAGGACTGAGCCGAGGATCAGGAAGGCGTTGGCGAGTCTACTCGAAGCCGTCATAGGCGAATGGCAATTTCTCCCGCCTTCCACTCGCGTACAGAACGACGGCGATTGCGGCGAGAATCGTGAGAAAGACGATGGCAACGATAACCACGAGCTTCGAGACAGGAAGTTTCCCTGCGGGCGCTGGTTGGTCGGGCACCTCGAGCTCTCAATCTCACCTCCCGTGCCAAGTCAAGGCCGATGTGCGGCCGAAGAGTTCCGGGTGGAGACGATGGGCTGGGCGGCGAAGACTTTCTGCTCGAGCAAGGTGCTCACGACCGCGGCCGCGATGGCGGCATGCCCTTCCTTGGTCGGGTGCACGTCGTCGGCGAGATGTACGAGGTCCTTGGGAATCAAGCGGTCCAAGTCGATGAGTATGAGGCGATCGTTTTCGGCCACGCGCCTTATGCCTTCGTTGTAGGCGTCGACCATGCGCCGGGCAACGCTTGGGGTAAGATTCCACCTCACGAGGTTTCGGAGCTTGTAAAGAAGCCAAATCGAATCGAGCTCCGGTGCTGACATGTGCTCCTTGTAGATCCAATTCTGCGTCAAGACCCCGAACTGGACTCCAGCATCTCGACACAATAGGGCCGAGCGATGAAGGTTGAGCATCCACCGATCCAATCCCCTGGAGAGCAGGGACTCAGGAAGATCGTCGTAGGTTGGCAAGTCACGATGGGCTTGGCTGCTCTCGAGGAGATCCTTCCCGTTTCCGGTCGTTCCCAGCGCTGACGCCCATTCCATGAAGCGGCTCGAGCGCATGAGTGCATGACCGAGCTTCTCATCATCGGGCTTGGCCAGGAAGAGCATCGTGGGTTCGTAGTTTCGTTGCAGGCCCCAGAAGAACTCCGCCGCATCCAATTCCAGGACGAGGTCGGGTTCTAGGGGGAGGATTCGATTTGCTATCATCGCGAGCGAGTGAACCGACCCATTGCCTGGGTAGGAAACGGCCCCGACCTCGACGCGCAATCCAGAGCCGAGCTTCTCGTTCAATAGCTGCTCGACCAGGCCGGGGAAGGTCCGTTCGAACGGGAAGCCATAGCCCTCGACGACCGAGGATCCCACGAAGACGATTCTAAAGGTCCCGGGCGGTTTCGCGACACCCATCTCACTCCCACGAAAGCCAAGACTGTTCGTCTGAAAGGCATACTTCTGGTCGCCCCAAGTCGATGGCACTCGAAGGTTCGGCGGGCGAATCGTTCCGTAGAGGGGATGCTCAATGTACATTCGTGGATTCTGGGGCAGGTCGAGGAATCGCGCGCACAACTCCAGCCCGAGGATGCCCAGGCAGAAGAGCGACCACGCGACCGCGAGGCCTACGACGATCTGCTTCATGATGGATCGGGCAGAGGTCACTTGTTAGCGCCTCACGAGGCTCGGGATTCGGCGGGGCGAGCGAGAAGGTCGATTGAGCACTCGATCTCGCGGTGGAGGAGCAAGCTCAGTCGTTGGGGCCGCCTTTCCTTCGCAAACAAGGCCGCGCGCTGCCGCCACCGGGCCACACGACGCAACGCTGCGATGAGGAGCTGGTCTCGCGGACGGTAGGCGTCTTTCGAGCTCACAGAGCTCAAGCGCCGTAGCGCGCCATCGTAAATGAAGTCCATAGCGCTCGAACGCCTAGGGATCAGATCGACGAAGTCTGTCGCGATCGGCTTCTCGGCGGCAGCACCCCAATCCAGAAGGAAGACCCGGTTTCGGCAGAGGGCGATGTGGCCCAAATTGAGGTCCGCATGACAGAAACTCGTGGGCAAGCTGCGACCCGCTCCGCAAAGCTCTCTGATTCGGGCGACCCACTCTTTCCTCGGTATCCAATTCGGCGACCACCGAATCTGGTCCGTGGCCAGCTCGACCTCGGAGGCGAAATCGGCACCCATCGCATCCTCCAAACTTCGTTCCTTGATCCCGTACGCTTGGAAATGCCGAATCAGGGCCGGGAAGACGTGGCTTTCGACCAGGCGTCCATCGCGCGGCAGGACGGCGCTTCGACCATTGATCCAGTCTTCGACGAGGTAGGTCGTGTTGTCGATGGAGCCTGAAGTATGGAGACGAGGGAGCTGCAGCTCGCCTACCTGTTCGACCAGGCGTCGGTTCTTGACCTCCCGTTGAACGGAGTCGAAACCAGCCGCCATCTTCACCGAAACTTTTTCGAGCTCGTGAAACCGATCGTAAAACGCCCGCAAGCGGCCCGTGCGGTGCCAATGACCGCGAACGTTGACGATTTGTGCCTGGGTGTCGAGCTCACAGAGGTCGAATCGAACGAGCCTTGACCAGGCTCTCACGAGTCGTCGGCCCGCCAGCACCTCCATGAGATCCGGACGGAATAGGCCGAGGGGCATTGGTCGAATGAGGACGGCGGGCCGTACGAGCCATTCGCCGACATTTACGAAGGTCCGCACCGCGCCTTCGAAGGTTCTAGGCTCGACGGTCCGCAATGCTTCGGAAATCGCCGTCGGAGATGCGACCATATGCCTGACGGCGCGCATCAGATGGGTAGCGCCCTGCAAGCGGCCTTGCGGGCCTCGAGCTCGGCCTGGACGGCGCCCGCGGGCCCCTTCATGATAATCGAGAGATCCATGGCGCTCCTGGAAGCTGACACACGTTGCGGGACTCAGCGGTACTTGTCCGAGGTGTTCAAGAACCGAGTCACGTAGTCCGCCACGGCGCGCTCGAGACTGGTGAACTCGTGTTGATAGCCGGCCTCGCGCAGGTTTCTCAGATCGGCCTGCGTGAAGTATTGATAACTGTCCCGGAGGCCTTCGGGCATGTCGACGTACTCGATGTTCGGGCTGGAACCCAAGGCGGAGTAAGCTGCGCCGATGAGGTCGCGGAAGCTGCGCGCTCGACCCGTACCCACGTTGTAGATTCCGGAGGCGGGAGTTGCGTCGAGGAACCACCGCACCACGCGTACCGCGTCCTCGACATAGACGAAGTCCCGTCGCTGGTCTCCGTGTTCGATCCCAGGGCGGTGCGACTTGAAGAGCCGCACACGTTTGCCGGACGCGAGGTCGTCGAAGAAACGGGCGAGCACGCTCCTCATGGAGCCCTTGTGGTACTCGTTGGCGCCGAAGACGTTGAAGAACTTCAGCCCGGCCCAAAGCGGCGGAAGCTCCTCGCGCCTTTCCGCGCGTTGGGCGACCACGAGGTCGAAGAGATTCTTGCTCCAGCCGTAGAGGTTCATCGGGCGCAGCGCTCGGAGGGCGCTAACGGTCCAGTCGTCCTTGAACCCGAGTGAACCGTCTCCGTAGGTCGCGGCGGACGATGCGTAAACGAACGGCGTTCTGGTCTTGGTGCACCAATCCAGGAGCTCGAGCGACAGGCGGAAGTTCGTGTCGAGCACCAGGTCGCCGTCCGTCGCCGTCGTCGCGGAGATCGCTCCCATGTGAACGACGCCCTCGAGCTTGCGTCCCGAGAGCCAGCGCGAGAGCTCCCTGGGCGGCACGAAATCCGCGATTCGGCGCTTGGCGAGGTTCCTCCACTTGTCGTCCGAGCCCAGCACGTCGCAGACGGCGAGGTCGACGCGAGTGTCGAGATCCGCAACGACGTTGGAGCCAATGAAGCCGGCGCCTCCGGTGACGAGCAGCATCGATGCCTCAGCGCCCGGTGGGCGCGGCAGCCTTCTCCAACACTTTGGCCGCTGTGGCAACCGCGCGAGACGCTCTCCAGCTACCGCATATTTTACGAGCACGAGCACGAGCACGAGGCCGAGCACGAGCACGAGCACGAGCACGAGCACGAACGAGCACGAGCACGATTTCCTGCGAGCGGATCCCAGACTTGTCGAGTTCTCAAATGGACAAGAGTGAAACTCGTTCGAAGGCTCGAAAGCCTTCGTGCTCGTACGTGCTCGTGCTCGTACGTGCTCGTGCTCGTGCTCGTGCTCGAAAGATTTCGAGGACTTACGACTACCAAAGCGCCGCTCCGGCTACGCCAATCGTTGCGCGAGGCGAACCCGAAGATTGACTGAACCGCGCTCGGCGGCTAAGTGAGCCCCTTCTGAGGACCTACCATGGCGAAATCGCAGCGTGAGCTCATCAAGCTCGAATCCAGCGCCGGCACCGGCTTTTTCTACGTCACGACGAAGAATCGTCGCACGCAGACGAACAAGTTGGAGCTGAACAAATACGATCCGAAGGTGCGCAAGCACGTGAAGTTCGTCGAGAAGAAGCTCAAATAACGGGGGGTCGAGTGAGCACCGTCGAAGTCGTCGAGCCCCATGCGCTCCCGGTCGATCAAGCCAAGGCCGCCCTCGGGGGCTTTGCGGACGACATCAAGAAGTACGGTATGAAGCTCGAGTGGCACGGCGCCAAGGCCGATCTCAAGGGCGTGGGCGCTTCCGGCAGCGTCGACGTCACGAGCTCCGCCGTGAAAGTCGTCATCAAGCTCGGGCTGGTGGCGAAGGCCGCCGGAGTCGATGCCGGCAAACTCGAAGCTTCGATCCGCAAGCGGCTCAAGGCCGCCCTCACGCCAACCCCGCCCGCCTGATCCCGCCTGATCCGCTTCTCTCGAACGCCCTGATTCGTTTGACCCTGCCGCTCCGCGGCTTCTAGCGTCATTCAGCTCGTGGATTTTTCGCTCATCCGATCGCTCCGCGAGAAGGTCGATTCAGAGCGAGGTATTCGACCGGCCACGCGCCACGCGCCCGTGCGCGCCGTGCTCGCCTACCCGAGCCCCTATTCGGTGGCGATGTCGAGCCTCGGATATTTGCAGGTCCAACGACTTTTCGATCTCCGGCCGGGAAGCTGCGTCGAGCGCGCTGTCTTGCCCACGCCCGAGGAGCGGGAGGTTCACCGCCGGACCCGAACACCTCTCTTGACCTTGGAGTCCCAGCGTCCTGTTTCCGATTTCGATCTCTTCGCCATCTCCCACGCGTATGAGCTCGAAGCAGCGGGGATCGCAGAGCTCTTCGAGCTCGCTGGCGTTGCCCCTCGACCGAAAGACCGCACTGCCAATGATCCGCTGGTCGTGCTCGGCGGCCCGATCACGTTTTCGAACCCGCTTCCGTCCGCCGGGTTCGCGGACATAGTGATTTTGGGCGAGGCCGAACAGGCGCTCGGAGAGCTCCTGGACCGGCTCGAGGCCGATCCGTCCGCGGCGCGAGGAAGCGAGAGCTCGCGGGCTCGGTTGCTCGAGGAGCTCGCGGGCCTCGACGGGTTCTACGTTCCGCGGCTTCACGGCGAAGCGCTGCGGCCGATCGCGCGGGCCGACGACGAGCACCTCCCTGCGCGGTCGTCGATTTGGACGCCGCACGCCGAGCTCTCGAACATGTTCTTGATCGAGCCGGAGCGTGGTTGTCATCGCGGCTGCACGTTCTGCGTCATGCGTCGCACGACCAACGGTGGCATGCGCACGGTGACCCCCGAGCTCCTGTGCTCGCTCGTGCCGGCTGACGCGGAGAAGGTTGGGCTCGTAGGCGCCGCGGTCACCGATCATCCTCACATTCGGGACATTTTGCGCGAGCTCGTCGAGGCACGGGGCAAGCGGATCGGAATTTCGAGCCTTCGCGCGGATCGCCTCGACGACGAGCTGGTGAGGCTGCTCGCGCTCGGTGGATACCGCGCCATGACGGTCGCGCTTGACGCGCCGAGTGAGCGCTTGCGTCGCGACATCGAGAAGATCCTCAAGGAGCGACACATCGAGGCCGCGGCCACGCTCGCGAAGCGGCACGGGATGAAGCACCTGAAAATCTACGTCGTGGTGTGCCTGCCGACCGAATCGGAGGCCGACCTCGACGAGCTGATCGCCTTCGTACGCAGGCTCTCGAAGACGATCCCGATCGTGTTGGGCGTGTCGCCGCTCGTTCCGAAGCTCAACACGCCGTTGGCGAGAGAGTCGTTTGCGGGAGAGGCGAGCGCGGCGCAGACACTTCGGCACTTGTCGCGAGGGCTAAAGGGACGCGCGGAGGTTAGAGCGCCAAGCCCTCGCGAGGCGTACGTCGAGTACCGGCTGGCCCAGGGTGGGCTCGGCCACGTGGAGGCCGCGATCGCCGCGGCTCGCGGTGGGGGCACGTTGGCCGCTTGGAAACGTGCGCTCGAGTCGCTTCCCGAGCGCATCGACCTCGAGCGCTTTGCTCACGCGATTCCGGTGTCGGCGCGCCGAGCTCTACCGCTCGCGGGATAGCTCATGCTCATCAAGACCGTCGCCAGGAAGTTCGACATCTCGGTCGTTCGTGCCAGGTCGGCCATTCGTGCGGCGGTCTTTCATTTTGCGTTCGTCGCCAGCGTGACCGGGATGAAGATCGCGACGAACGCGCTGTATTTGGCGCATAGGGATCCGAAGTCGCTGCCCTGGCTCTACCTGGCGACCGCGGTCGTCATCACGCTCTTGACGTCGTATTTGGGGCGGCGGCTCGGTAAGCAGTCCGCCAAGCCGTTGCTCCGCAGCAGCTTGTGGATCAGCGCGCTCGTGCTCCTCGCGCTCACGATCCCGGCGGCGCTGGACCACCGAGAAGGGCTCGGCGTGCTCTACGTCGCCGGCGAGAGCTACGCGACGGTGTTGAGCGTCCTATTTTGGGCACGCCTGGGCGAGGTCTTCGACGTTCGATCGGCCAAGCGCGTCTTCGGAGGCATCGCCGCGCTGGGGATGGCCGGCGCGGTGGTCGCCGGCGTCTTGGCGAAGGTGCTCGCGCCTTTCGTTCCCTCGGTGACGTGGTGTTTCGTCGCCGCGCTCTCGCTGTTCGGGCTGATGCGCTTCTTGGGCAAGGAAGAGATCAGCGCGGACGTTCGGCGCGAGCGGAGCTCTCTCCGCGATGGTCTCAAGTACGCCGCGTCGGAGTCGTTCCCGCGCGCGGTGGCGGCCCTGGTGCTGCTCCTGTCGATGCTGACGGCGGCTTCGGACTTCGTCTTTCGATTTGGCGCTCATCGCTTCGAGGGCGGTCGAGAGGAGGGCTTGGCCGCGCTGTTCGGAGTCCTGAACGCCATCGTCGGCGTGCTCGCCATCGCCTTTCAGCTCACCATCACGGCCAAGCTCCTCCACCGCCTCGGCGTCTTCGTCTACCTGTCGGTGGTGCCTGCGTTGTGTGCGCTCGCTGCCTTGTGGGGCTTGGGAGAGCCGCAGCTCTTCCTCCCGCTGTTGATGCTCAAAGTATTCGAGATGATGGGCAGCTACTCGATCCATCAGCCAGGCCTGCAGCTCCTTTACAACCCCATGCCTCCAGAGGTCCGAGGCCCCGTTCGAGCGTTGATCGACGGGGCCGTCCGCAAGCTCGGAGGCGCGGTCGGAGGTGTCGTGTTGATCGCGGTGGGCGTGTTCTTGACCGCCGAGCAGCTGCTCGCGATCGTGCTGGTCGTGTCCCTGTCGTCGCTGGCCTTCTTGCGACGCCTAGAGCCGCTTTACTTGGAGGCGCTGGAGGAAAAGCTCGGAAAACGGGAACAGAAGATCCCCGCGTTCGATCCCAGCGAGCGAGCCACGCGAAGGCAGCTCGTGCGCGCGTTGGTGGACGGCGACGAGAGGAAGACGCTCGCGGCGATCTCCGTGCTCGAACACGATCCGAAGTTCGATTTTGGCCGCCACATCACCAAGCTCATCGGGCACCCCGCAGAGGCGGTTCGAGCCAAGGCGGTGGAGCTGATTTCTTTGAACCCAAACGAATCCTTCGCTCCGTACCTGGAGTCGGTGATCCACGGCGATGGGCGCAAGTCGCGCGCTGCGGCCGCGCGGGCGCTGCTCATCGTCAACAAGGAGCGAGCGCGGGCGGTCCTCGATCCGATCCTCGAGCGGGCGGATATCGAGCGAGACTTCGACGTGCTGGGTGCGGCCATCGTCGCCATCCTCGACCCGAGCGGCGCGCCGGGCGATCCGAAGCAGGTCGCGTTCGCCGAGCGGGTCTTGGAGCGCCTGCTCGACACGAACCACACTCAAACCTCCACCGCGCGCCGCGAGGTCGTGGAGCTGCTCGGCGGGCTCAGCGGCCGATATGCCGCAAGGCTCGCGTGGTTCTTTCGCGACACGAGCCCCGCCGTGCGCGAGGCCGCGATCGAAGCGGCCGGGCGCGCGCGCGATCCGAGCTTGCCGCCCAAGCTCGCCGAGCTCCTCGCTGATCGCGGCGTCCGGCGAATCACGCAGAAGTCGCTCGCTGCCTACGGAGACGACGTCGTCCCCATGCTCCAGCGAATGCTCGACGATCGCCGGCTGCCGACCGCTTTTCGCTCTCAGATCCCGCGGGTGCTTCGGCAGATCGCGACGAAGCCTGCGGCCGACGCGATGCTTTATTCGAACAAAGACGACGATCCCTTCCTCATGTTCACGATCACCGAAGAGCTGTCGCGATTGAGGCGACAGCATCCCGAGATCGAGGTCGACTCGAGCCGCGTGTACTCAGCGGCGCTTCGAAGGTTACGCGCGTCGACGCTCTACGCGCCCATGGCGGCGGACGTCGCCGTGGGACCGCAGGAGCTCGGGTTGCTCGCCCGGGCCCTCCACGACCGAGTCACCAAGAACCTCGAGACCGGGCTCCAAATCCTCGGGCTCAAGCACGGGCCTTCGCGTATGGCGATCGCCCACCGCGGCTTGGTGCGCGCAGATCCGCAGTCCGTGTCCGACGCCTTGGAGATCGTGTCGATGGCGCTCTCCGGCGAGGCCGCGCACGACGAGATCTTCGAGCACTTGGGCCGCGAGAGACCTCTGGCAGTGGGGACGCGCGCCGTCGATCGGGCCCTGTCGCTCGTCGAGGGCAACGACAAGCTGCTGGCGCGTATCGCCGAGGAGAGTCTCAAACGAATCGGAGTGACACCTCCGCCGGTGCCCGAGCCGACTTCTGGAGAACCGCTGATGTCGAATTCGATCCTGGATAAGGTGTTCCTGCTGCAGAACGTGCAACTCTTTCGAGCGCTCACCGTCGATGAGCTGACCGCCGTGGCCGCGGTGACGACGGAGGGCCACGCTGGTCCGCGTGAAGTCGTTTACGCGGAGGGAACCGAAGGAAACTCGCTCTACGTCATCACCTCGGGTGAGATTCAACTCCTCCGCGCGGGTAAGTTGCTGCTGACGCTTCAGCCGGGTGAGTCGTTCGGTCAGACTTCGATCCTGGACGGAGGTCTTCGGCCGGTGACGGCCAAATGCGGGGACGAAGGCGTCGACTACGTGAGACTCGACCGCCAAGATCTCATCGACCTCCTGATGGACCGGCCGGCCCTGCTATCTGGCCTCTTCGTGGAGCTCGGAAGCCGAATTCGGGAGCTCATCGAGCTGAGTGAGCGGCAAGGGTCGGTCGCGTCCAATCAGCGCCTCACGACCGGCGCCGACACCGAGCGACCGAAAAAGGAAGACTGATCGCGGTTCGACGTCCCGGTTCTTGAACACCCTTACGTTTGCCCGGCAATCGTAGTAAGGACCCCCCTCATGACGAAGCGTTTGTCGAGCGGTCCATCTCCAACCAAGGCGTCCGAGGCTTGGACGCGTGGCTTTGCCGCCGCGGTGCGCGAGGCCGCCGGTGACAGCGGCAGACTCACTGCCAAGAAAGCCAAGGCCATGACGGGCCCTTACGCCGACAATGCCCAGAACTTCTTCGAGAAGGCCGGGCGGAGCTGGGCCAGCGTCGACACCGTGATCGCCTCGGGCCGGCGTTACGTTCAGCGTGAGACCGAAGAGGCCGCCGGGTCCGACAAGAAACTCTCGGCCGTCGACATCCGCAAGCTCCCCGACGACCTGTCCGGTGACATCTTGGCGCTGCAAGGCAAGGCCGCACCCAAGGCCGACAAGCCGAGCGTGACCAAAGGCCTGGAGGACGCGGTCAAGGCAGCGAATGTCGAAGGGCTCAATGACTACGGGAAGTGGTTCGACGTCCAAACCTACCCGAAGTCGAAGTCGCGCGAGGATATCTTGCGAACGATCGTCGGCTACGACGATCTCAGCGACCAAGAGGTGAACGACTGGTTCTCGTCTACCAAGGGTCCCGCGGCCGTCAAAGGATTCGCGGAGATCATGCGAGACGTCGGCAAGGAGGAGCTCGAGAACCGCGAGGTGGACGAGCCGCTCAACGGCGAGGCGGCCAAGGCGCTCTTCGACGGAGTCGCCGACAGTGTGCAAAAGAGCGTCGTTCCCGCCAAGCTGAAGGGTGTCGAGCTCCTCGAGCACAGCATCGCCGAGGACGGCGACACCGCGCACAGCCTACTCATCGCGAAGAAGAAAGACGACAGTTGGCTCGTCGTTTCGTACTCCGACTTTCCGTTCTGACTCATCGCTGCGATGCCGTCACTCGCGTGAGCTCCTCGCGGTAGCGAAGCGCTCTGAGGGCCGCCAACACAGCCAGGCCAGCCACGAGAGCAGAGAACACGGTCGCGAGGACGAGCATCGTCTGGAGGCGCGCGCGCGATGCTTCCGGGACTTCCAAACCCAAGAAGCGACTCAGTCGCGCCTCGGCCGGAGTGACTTCGGGGTTCGGTACCAGGAACACTTCCACGTCCGAGGCGCGCAGCGACGGGAGAGAAGCGCGGACGAGGCCGCGAACCGCTTCGGTCGGAACCACCGGCTCGCCTGACTTGGTCGGTCTGAAGATCAGCACCACGGTCGCGCTCGGGCGCGGAATGGGTCGCGTCTCGTCTGGCAACACCTCGGGGGGAGGAATCGAGACCTGAACGATCGCGTCGAGCACGCCCGGAAGCCTCCGCAGCTCGTTGGTGAGTGACCCTTCGATGCCCGCCTTCTGCTTCGATAACTCCGCCGTAGCCGAGGGGACGATGCTTTGGCCGGAAAGGTCGGCGAGATCCTTTCGCCGCGCCCTGGGCAGATGGTGGGACACCAACGTCTGATACGCCCGCTCTCGGTCCGCTCTGGGCACGTGGACGTCGAACGCTTGCTGTCGCGCCGAACCCGAGCTCCCTCGCTTCTCTGCGTCGATGCCGGACGTGATGAGAAGCTCGAGAATCTCGAGGGTATCATGTTGGTCGAGCCCTTCTACGAGGGGCTCCGTCGTGCACGCCGAGCTCAACAGAAAGACGAACAAACCTCTGCCCCTTGGGTTTGAACCCCTTGGGTTTGAACCCCTTGGGCTCCAACCCCTTGGGCTCCAACCCTTTGGGCTCGAACCCAGGGCAGCAACTCGGATCTTTCTTGAATTCGACGGAGGCTTGGGGGGAGAGGTGAACGGATCGACGTCGCTCCTCATGATGAGTATGAACCGGTGACCTGGACGACGCGCATGTGACACGGGCACCTCCACCCTGCGACCGCGTGGTATGATCCATCCGTGCGTTGGCTCCCACTGCTCCTCCTCGCAGCCCCAGTCACGTCGCTCGCAGAAACGCCGAGTCCGGACCGCCTCTACCTGACCGGCATCCAGTCCATGCTCGCAAAGCAATACGGACCCGCGATCTCCGCCTATCAGGAGCTCCTGAAGACGCCGCAGATCCCGGAGTGGCTCCGCCTGGCCGCTGAAGCCGACCTCGCCTACGCGTCGTTTGCGTCCAAGGACAAAGTGAAGGGCTTCGAACACCTGGCGAAGGCCATCGAGCTCGGCTTCAACGACGACGAGATGATCCGGACCGATCCCGTCTATGCGCCGTTTCGACGAGATCCCGAATTGGTCGCGCTCTATTCGAAGATCCGCGTGTCCGACGCCGATCGCGCCGAATTGGCGTGGCTCAAGCGAGAGGCCGAGCAGGTCGCTACGGACACCAACGCCTTGCTGTACGAGAGTGAGTCTCGGATCGACTTGTTCTTCACGGATGTCGTGCAGTCCGCGCTTCCCAACCGTCAGTTTCAGTCCCTGTGGGTAGGTGTTTCGCGGAATATCGTCGCGTTGCTCCAAGATCTGAGCCGTCGGGCGGTCGTGGACGCGGACTATCGACGCATCCTCGAGACCGGGACACGAATCTATGCGGACGTGGACGCCATCGCCATCGCCCAGGCCGAAGCGACCAAGCGCACCGATCAGCGACGCCAGCAAGTGCGGGCGCGCGCGTTTTCGGTCTCTCCCGACGCCACGATCGACCTACGGGCGCCGCCTCCGCTGAAGTGAGACGGCCGAGGCAAGCTCGTGAGCCGGAGCGCAACTCATCGACCCGAGTAAGGGACTTCCAAGCAAAACGTGAACCCAATCGATCGGCCTTGATCGCAGAATTGCGATCTCTACTCTTGGTTCCGGACACCCTGAGCTTGTCGAAGGGCCGGTTCGCAAGGCCCCTCGACAGGCTCGGGGTGACCGGACTCATCGAATTGAGAACTTCACCACCAAGGCGCTCGGATCCACCTTCCGCCTGCAAGTTCCTAACTCAGTCTTCGGTTGCGAGCGCTTCGACTCGACTCCAGCTCATGATCTCGTCGCGTTCGCCCGGCGGAGAGTACTCGGCGCCGATTTGCCTGGCCGCCTGTTGGACCAGCGGCGTGGCGATGCCTTCGAGGTCCTCGAGCTCTTCGACGTCGTAGGCCAGTGCCAACACCACGTACTGAAACGCCTCGTAGAGCTCCATCGCCTGGGCTCTTTGGCCGGATCCCAAAGCCGCCGCATAACGTTCCATCAGCGCCTTCATAAGAGGCTCGAGCTCGGCCCGCCGCTCGAGGCTTCGCTCGATCGTGTCGAACATGCGCAAGGGCTTCGGCGTCGGCGGCTTGGCCGCCTCGACCAAGTCACATCCACAGTAACGGCACCGAGTCACGCGGGGCGGACCAGACCGCCCGAGGATCGCGTGACACTTCGGACAGGAAAAGAACTCGGGTGCCGAGGCCCTCACTCCACGGTCACGCTCTTCGCGAGATTTCTGGGTTGGTCGACGTCCGTGCCGTTGAGATCCGCCACGTGATAGGCCAAGAGCTGCAGGGGCACGACGTTGATGATGGGATCGAGCAGCGGAATCGATCGGGGAACGAAGAGGACGTTCTGCGACAGAGACTTCACCCGCGAGTCACCTTCGGTCGCGATGAGTATCAGCTTCCCGTTTCGAGCGCGCACCTCCTCCATGTTCGAGAAGGTTTTTTGGTATACCGGATTTTCCGTGAGGATTCCGACGACGGGCATGTTTTCGTCGATCAGCGCGATCGGCCCGTGTTTCATCTCGCCGGCCGCGTACCCCTCCGCGTGAATGTACGAGATCTCCTTCAGCTTCAGGGCACCTTCGAGAGCGATCGGGAAATTAGGGCCTCTGCCGAGGAAGAGGAAGTCGCGCGCTTTCATGGTGCTGCGCGCGATGGCGACGACTTCGTTTTCTCGCCGAAGCACGTCCTCGAGCTGCTTGGGCACCTCCCGCAGGTGTCCGAGCAGCTCGCGAGCCTTCTCCTGCGAGAGTACGCCGCGGGCCCGGCCGAGGTGAACGGCGAGCAGAAACAGCGCTACGAGCTGAGTCGTGAAAGCCTTGGTCGAGGCCACGCCGATCTCGGGCCCGGCATGAGTGTACATGACTCCGCCCGAACCGATGCACTCCCTCGCGATCGACGACTCGATGACGTTACACACCGAGAAGACCATGGCGCCGTGCGCCTTGGCGTCTTTGATCGCCGCGAGTGTATCAGCGGTCTCGCCGGACTGGGAGATCGCCAGGACGCCGAGGCCTTCCTCGAAGATGGGCTCTCTGTAGCGGAGCTCGCTCGCGAGATCGCACTCCACGGGGATGCGTGCGATCGACTCGATCATGAGCTTACCCACGAGACCCGCGTGGTAGCTGGTCCCGCAGGCGGTCACGACGAGTCGCTGGAGCTTCTTGATGTCGCCGAGCTTCACGCCGTCGAGGTGCACGGTCGCGTCCTCCATCGACACGCGGCCCCGAATGGTGTCGGCGATGGCCACGGGCTGCTCGTGAATCTCCTTGTGCATGAAATGTTTGTGGCCACCCTTTTCCGCCATCACGGGTGACCACTCGATACGTTTGCAAGTCGGCTGAACGGGCGTGCCATCGATCTTGGTGACTTCGATGCCAGCACGACTCACCACCGCGAGCTGCCCGTCTTCCAAGAAGACGCAGTCGCGAGTATGAGTGAGCAGCGCTGGGATATCCGAGGCCACGAAGCTCTCACCCTTGCCGAGCCCCAACACGATCGGGGAGGCGCTCTTCGCCGTGATGAGTATGTTCGGCGTACCCTCGTGCATCAGTACGAAGGCGTAGGCGCCTCGGATCTCCGAGAGCGCCTTGCGCACGGCGGGCACGAACTCGAGGCCGCGGTCGATGTGGGAGGCCACGAGGTGAGCCATGACTTCGGTGTCTGTCTCACTCTTGAAGATCCTCCCTGCGGCGGTGAGGCTTCGGCGCAGCTCGAGGTAGTTCTCGATGATTCCGTTGTGAACCACCGTCACGCCGCCCGCGGTGTGCGGGTGCGCGTTCTCTTCAGAGGGCCGGCCATGAGTTGCCCAGCGCGTGTGGCCGATCCCGATGGTGCCGCTGAGGGGGCGCTCCATCAGTTGAGCGTCGAGGTTGCGGAGCTTGCCGACGGTCCGGCGACACTCGGTCTTTCCGTTCGAAAGCACCGCGATGCCCGCGGAGTCGTACCCGCGGTATTCGAGCTTCCGGAGGCCCTCCACGATGATCGAAGGAGCGTCCTTGTCTCCGATGTATCCGACGATGCCGCACATGATGTGAACTCCTGCTGCAATGACCGCGCCGCTGACTCAGCGGGCCTTGGATGAGTGCGCCGGACCGCTCTGCCCGTTCATTTTTTCCTTCTCTCCGCGAGGTTTTTTGGCTTTCGCCTCCGCCGCCTTCTCTTTGGCGCGAGCCCGAAGCTGGGGCGCGCGGCCGAGCTTGTCGGTTTGCGCGGCTCGTCCGAACGATAGACTCTCGGCCGGGACGTCTCGGGTGATGGTGCTTCCGGCCGCTACGTAGGCGGAGTCGCCGATGGCGACAGGTGCGACGAGCGTGGAGTTCGAACCGATGAAGACGCCGTCTCCGATCTCGGTCTTGTATTTGCCGTAGCCGTCATAATTACACGTGATGGTTCCCGCGCCCACGTTGACGTCGCGGCCGACGACGGCGTCACCGACGTAGGCGAGGTGATTTGCTTTTGCGCCCGGTCCGAGGCGCGTGTTCTTGATTTCCACGAAGTTGCCCACGTGCGCGCCCGGCCCGACGTCCGCGCCCGGTCGAAGCCGGGCGAACGGCCCAATACGAGCCCCCGACTCCACGCGCGCGGACTCGAGGAGACTGTAAGGCAAGACCTCGACGTTTTCGCCGAGGATGGAGTCGGACAAGACGCTGCCCGTGTCGATGACGCAGCCCGACCCGAGCTCGCACCGCCCGCGAAGACTGACGTTGGGATGGATGATCGTGTCACGCCCGATCACCGAAGTTGGGGAGATGAACGCACTCTCCGGATCGACCAGGGTGACACCAGAGAGCATCAGCTTTCGTCGAATGCGGCGCATGAGTATGGCGCCGAGTGACGCGAGCTCCTCCCGCGTGTTCACGCCCAAGACGTCCTCGCGGTCCTCGGCGATGACGGCTTCGGCTCCGGCTTCCGATCGCGCGGCCAGCTCCACGAGGTCAGTGAGGTAGTACTCCTTCTGGGCATTTTCGTTCTTCAGCTCCTTCAACGCCCGCCGAAGGAAGCCCATTTCGATCACGTAAATGCCGGCGTTGGCCTCGGCGATCTTTCGTTCTTCGACGGTCGCGTCCTTGGCTTCGACCACCCGAAGCACGCGTCGATTCGCGTCGCGCACGATGCGGCCGTAGGCGCCGGCGTCGTCGAGTCGCATCGTGAGCGCGACGAGCGCAGAGCCCTTGGTGCGGGCGACCTCGAGCAAGGGGCGGACCGTCTCCTCGGTCAGGAGCGGCACGTCGCCGTAGAGCACGAGCACGTGTCCGTCGCTCGGCAGCTGATCTACGGCCATCATCATGGCGTGGCCGGTTCCAAGCTGCTCGGCCTGAAGAGCGAAGCGAAGGGGCTCGACCATCGCGCCGAAGCGTGTGTCCGCGTCAGCTTCCACCATCCCCGCCTGATGACCCACGACCGTGACGATCGGGTGGGCCCCCAGCGCGGATGCGAGCCGAACGGGGAATGAGTACAAGGGCTCTCCAAAGAGTTCGTGGAGGACCTTCGCGCGGTCCGATTTCATCCGCGTTCCCTGGCCTGCGGCGAGCACCACGGCGCTCAGTTGCTGTGACATCGGTCGGACGCTCCCAAATGGGAAGGGCATCGGTCAAGACGAGCGATCGGTTCGTGGAACCTCAAACGCAGGGGAGACGAATGCGAAACGTCGCGCCCTTGGTGGTCGTGGGATCGATCGCGATGCGCCCGCCATGCGCCTCGATGGCTCGTCTGCAGAACACGAGGCCGAGGCCCCGGCTGTCGCGGGAGGGCCGAGCGCCCGAGAGTCGACCATACTTTTCGAAGAGCTTCTCCCGGTCGGGCTCCGGAATGCCCGGGCCCTCGTCGCCGACGCAGAGCTCGACCTCCGAGCCTACCCTCGTCGCGCTCAAGTGTATCCGTCCCCGTTGCGGGCTGTAGCGAGCCGCGTTGTCGAGCAAGTTGCGCAACACGCGCACGAGCAAGTCGCGATCGGCCATCAGCTCGATCGCGCCTTCGATGCGTACGTCCATCGCGAGGTGGCTCGCCGATCGTTCCACGAAGCGCCGGGCCTCTTCGAACATCTTGGGGACGTCGATCGCGACCTTGCGTGGCTTGAGCGCGCCATCGTCGGATTGGCTCACGTCGAGGAGGTTCATGACCATGCGCTCCATGGTCTCGGTGGCGCGCTGGATGTCGGCGAGCGACTTGCGACCCGGTTCGGACAGGGGCTCCTCCGCGATGATGTGACTGTTGAGCACGATGCTCGCGAGCGGAGTTTTCAAATCGTGAACGAGAAACGCGCTGAGCTCCTCTCGAGCGCGTTGCGCACGCACGAGCTGGTCACGCTGAGCTCGCACGAGCTCGTTGAGCCGTTTGGATCGCGCGACCGATCTGATCCGCGCTTTGAGCTCGGTGGGGCTGAAAGGCTTTGGGATGAAGTCGTCGCAACCCGCCTGAATGGCCGTCACGCGGTGCTCCCGGCTTCCCATCGCGGTGAGAATCAAGACCGGCACGATCCGCAATCGCTCGTCCTCTTTGATTCTCCGACACACCTCGAAGCCATCGATCCCCGGCATCATCACATCGAGGACCACGGCGTCCGGGAGATGGGTGCGGACGAGCTCGAGGCCACGCTCGCCATCGAGCGCGCCATAGAACACTGACCCTTCGGATTCGACGACTCTTCGGAGGAGGTCGAGGATCGCGGGGTCGTCGTCCACTCCGACGACTCGGTAGGCCTCGCTGGCCAGTTCGACCATGGAGTGAAGCTAACCGGAACTGGTCGGCGCCGAAAGCGAGTCAGTGCACGGAGGTCTTTGGGGTCGTACCCGTCTGTTCGGGTGCCTCGCGTTTGACCTGCGGTTTGGTGGTGGGGTCTGCCTTTCGCACGATGCCCGAGGGGAGGGCCTTCACGTCAAGGTGGTAGCCGTACCCGATCGCTCCGACCGCCTGGCCGAGCTCGGGGCCTTCGTTGGTGAGGGCTACGACCTCTAGCTCCACGGCGTCCGGAAGGGGCGGCTCTCCGGTCTTCGTGAGGACGAGCTCGACTCGTTTGAACTCCGAACGCCCAAGCCTGGCCCTCACCAGGCCCGCGAGCTCTCCGCGCTCGCGGGCGATCGCGAAGAGCACGACATCTTCGGGAATACCGGTTTCGAGCTCGAGGACGAGCTTGCCCGAAGCCAAAGTCACGGTCGGCGTTCGCGTGCCCGCGAGCTCGAGCGCTCCGCTTCGAGCCATACGCGCGACGAAGAATCGAGCGAGCTGCGCTGCAAAGAAGGTCTCATTGTCTCCCCCGGCGGCCAATGATTCTCGCTCCAACGCCACCGCGCGGTCGAGCTCTCCCAAGCGATAGAGCACGGTCGCCAGCGTGTCCCCGACGTTCGGATCGGCTTTGCTCTTGGCGTACGCACGCTCGGCCGCGTCCTTTGCGAGCATGAGTGAGTCGACCGTCGGCGCGCGATCGCCGCCGATTCCGTACGCCACGCCGTTCAGCGTCTCGACGCTCGCGTCGTGACTCTCGACCATACGCGTCAAGACCTTGAGCTCATCTTGCTCAGCGTCGAGCCACGCCCGCACCACACCGATCGAACCCATCGCGGCGCAGACCACCGCGACGACCCCGGCCGCCGTTCGGACCAGCACGCTCGGCGCTTCGAACAACGCGAGCGCGTCAGGGCGCCTGAGGGTCAGCAACAGCGCAACCACCGCGCCCCCGACGAAACCTCCGGCGTGCCCCGTCTTGTCGATGAACGGGAACATCATCGGAAGGGCAACGTTCAATGCGATGATCACGGTCCACCACCGGCGCGTCTGGCGAACGACCAGCGGGAGCTTCGTACGGTAGCGCAGCGCCAACACCGCGAGCCCGCCGAAGAGCCCCAAGACGGCCGTCGAAGCGCCCACTGACATGGCTCCGTCCATGGCCCACGCCGAAGCAAACGCTCCAAGCACGCCGCCCGCGAAGAACATCAACACGACGCCCGAGGCCCCAAACAGTTGCTCCAGCAACGAACCCAGCGAGTAGAGCGCGATGCCGTTCATGATCACGTGCAGGTGCGAACCGAGCATCGGGTCGTGAAGGAAAGTGCTCGTCACCAGCCGATAGATCTGTCCTTCTTCGAGCAGCACGCGCGCATTGGCGCCCAACGAGATCAGGCCAATCGGGGGCGTGCCCGCGGGGGTCCGAGTCACTGCGCCGCTGCCGAACTCGAGCAAGTACATCGCGACGATGGAGAAGAGCAGCACCTTGGTCGCGAAGACGGGGCGAGCCATCGTGCTGGCGAGGACGGCGCTCTTCTTCGTGAATTCGGTGATTCGAGAGGTTCCGTCCGGGAGCGCCTGAATCCGACGCCAAAGCTCCCCACTCACCGTCGAAAAAGCCTCGACCGAGCCGAACGCGATCCGCGGAAACACGAGCAGGAGACCTCGACCATCGATGAACAGCCGCTCGACCTCACCTCGCCCCACCATGTAGAGCGCGGAGATCTCGTCGTATCGCAGGGTCACGCTGCTCCGAGAACCAAGCTTCGGCAGCACGACCTGGTCTCGATGGAACGTCACCCGAGGGATGACTTGGCGCGCCGCGATTCGGTCGGCCAAAGTCATCCCCAGCGACAGCGCGATGATCCCCAAAAACAGGATCGAACGGGTCGGAAAGCCCGCGGGAGAGTTGAGAATAGCCCAACCCATGCCGGCCAAGACCAGCCCGAGACCCAAGGCGGGCATCGCGAGGGCGAGCGGACCCGTTCGGGGAGGCAAGAGATCGACGACGAGGGCGTCGCTTGGGCGTGGCTCGTCCGCCAAAGCGCCCTTCTGAACGCGCAAGCTCGAGGTGTCAACAAGCGTTCCGTGGCGCTTGCCTCCAGGTGCCTCCGACCTCAACCCTGACCGCCGTGCTCGAGTGGTTCGTGTACCTCCTCGAGCTCGGCGACGGGACGCTCTACGCGGGGATCGCGACCGACGTGGCGCGTCGCGTGGCCGAGCACCAAGCAGGCAATGGCGCGCGCTATACACGCGGCCGAGGGCCCGTGTTGCTCCTCGAGCAGCGTGGACCCTATGGACACGGCGATGCCCTCCGCGTCGAAGCCTGGCTCAAACGACGACGCAAGAGCGAGAAGCTGAGGGTCCTGCGAGGGCTCGACCCCAAGGATGGCTCCAAAACCCTCCGCAGGCGCAGACGCTTGAATCACCGGAAAAAAAGCGGCAAACCTCTGCCGTGAGCGAATCCTCCGAGGGCGCCCCAGCCACCAACTTCATCCGGCAGATCGTCGACGCCGACCTCGCGTCCGGAAAACACGCGCGAGTCGTCACGCGGTTTCCGCCCGAGCCCAACGGCTATCTCCACATCGGTCACGCCAAGTCGATCTGCCTGAATTTTGGTCTCGCGCGAGACTACGGCGGCGTGTGCCACCTGCGCTTCGACGACACGAATCCGCTCAAGGAAGACCAAGAGTACGTCGACGCCATTCAGCGCGATGTCCGGTGGCTCGGCTTCGAATGGCACGACAAGCTCTTCCACGCGTCGGACTATTTTCCGAAGCTCTACGAGTACGCCGTAGAGCTCGTGAAGGCCGACAAAGCCTACGTGTGCGAGCTATCCGAAGAGGAGTTTCGAACCCACCGAGGGACCATCACCGCTCCCGGCACGTACAGCCCGCACCGATCCCGCTCCATCGACGAGAACCTGGAGCTGCTCGAGCGCATGCGAAAGGGTGAGTTCGCCGACGGGTCATGTGTTCTACGAGCCAAGGGAGACATGGCCTCGCCGAACATGAAGATGAGGGACCCGATCCTCTACCGGATTCGCCACGCGACGCACCACCGCACCGCGGACGCCTGGTGCATTTATCCCATCTATGACTTCGCTCATTGTTTTTCGGATTCCATCGAAGGCATTACTCATTCTCTGTGCACGCTCGAGTTCGAGAACAACCGGGAGCTTTACGACTGGTACCTGACTCAGACCGGCGTGTACCGGCCGCAGCAGATCGAGTTCGCGAGGCTCAACCTCACCCACACGGTGATGAGCAAGCGCAAGCTCCTCGAGCTCGTCGCCGGCGGCCTGGTGTCGGGTTGGGACGACCCGCGCATGCCGACGTTGGCCGGGATGCGCCGTCGCGGCTTCACACCCGAAGCGATTCGTAACTTCTGCGAAGCCATCGGCGTGGCTCGCGCCGATAACCTCGTCGAGTTCTCGCTGCTCGAACATCACGTCCGCGACGACCTGAACCCCAAAGTCCCCCGTCGAATGAGTGTGCTGCGGCCCCTGCGCCTCGTGATCGAAGACTGGCCCAGAGACAAAGTCGAGTCGATCGAAGCGCCCGACTTTCCCGACGACCCTCCGAAGATGGGGATCCGATCCGTACCCTTCACCCGAGAGATCTTCATCGAGCGCGAGGATTTCATGGAGAATCCGCCGAAGAAGTTCTTCCGGCTGGCCCCCGGCCAGGAAGTTCGCTTGCGGTGGTCGTATATCGTGAAGTGCACCGGCGTCGTGAAGGACGAAAAAGGAGAGATCGTCGAAGTCCGATGTACTCACGACCCGCTCAGTAGGGGGGGAACGCCCGCCGACGGCCGGAAGATCAAAGGTACGATTCACTGGGTTTCGGCCACTTTGGGAGTCGACGCCGAAGTGCGACTCTACGACCACCTCTTTGCCACTCCGAATCCGGCTGACATCGAGGCGGCGGGCGACTGGAAAACCACGCTGAACCCGAAGTCTCTCGAAGTCTTGAACGTCAAGGTCGAGCCCGACCTCGAGAGAGCCAAGCCTGGAGACCGGTTTCAGTTCGAACGGCAGGGCTATTTCGTTCGCGACGCGGTGGAGACCGAAAAGCTCGTCTTCAATCGGATCGTGCCGCTGAAGGACTCCTGGGCCAAGATCGCCAAGAAGGCAGAGTGAATGGGCGACGTCCTCGTTCGACTGCGACGACTCGCGGCCGAGCGGACGTCTGTTCGCGGGATCGCCGAGGTCGTCCAACGCCTGAGGCTTCGAGCCAGCTTCGACCTTCGGCCGCTCGACGAGCGATCGCTCGCGGCGACGGCACCGAGAGGCCGCCGCCCCGATTGCCCACGCTGCGCCGAAAAATGTTGTCGCGCACCTCACCGAGTCCGACTCAGGCTCGAAGACGTGGCGCGACTCCTCGACGCTGGCTTGGACCACGCCGTCGAACCCTCCCCGGACGCCGCAGAGCCTCCGAGGCTGCGACATCGCGACGGCGCTTGTGTGTTCCTCGATTCCAACGAACGGTGCTCGATCTACGAGCTGCGCCCGATCTCCTGCCGGGCCTACCCATACCAAGTCTCCGAAGCACGCGATCGCGTCCGCTACGCGGGCGCGTGCCCATCCTGGATCGACGATCCGAACGACGCGACGGAAGACCTCGTCAAGCTCGCGCTCCACGCCTATGAGGCCCGGCGCAAAGACGTCATCCTGCTCGAAACGCGGCGAGGAGAGCTCGAGGAGCTCGGCGTGCTCGGGCCGTTCGAGTCGAATCGACCAGACTTCGAAACGGTCCTCGAGCGAAAAAAGAAGGGGTGAGGGGTGCACGACCAAGTTGCGCGATATGCCGACGATGTATAGGTCGGTCGTGCACCCAGGGGTGAGTGCGACTTCAGAGTCGCTGAGCTGCCGATCTACCCGCCCCAGGCCCGGGACCTCAATGCGCGGCCGTTGGACCCGCTCCCGATCGCGCGAGCTTCTTGATCCACTGGCCGTACCACCAAATTCCGATGGCCGAGAGAATACCGACCACACCCATGATCACCCAGACCATGCCGACGGAGTGGGTTGCATAGAGTTGCTCGGTGAGCGCCCTCGCGGGTCGCCCGGTCACCTCGACGAGCTTCGTGAAAGCCTCGCCTTGAGGCACGCCGGCCACGTCCGAGGCGCTCATGCCATTTTCGAGCAGAAGGTCGCGAGAGAAGCGGTCCTTGGAGGCGAAGTGCTCGTAGAGCTCCGGTCCCACCTTGCCCTCGAGCGTCCAACCGATGGCCAAGGGGATCTGAGAGAAGCCGAGATACATGGCTTTCTTCTCGGCGGGTGCGAAATTGCCGATGAACTCGCTGAATTTGGGGCTGGAGAGCATCTCACCCACGCTGAATACGAGGATGGCAAAAAGCGATACCCACCCCGCGATCGAGAACCCAGACAGAAACAGCGCCACCGTTGCAAAGAGGGTGCCCACCACCATGCTGGTGATGGCCGGCATGCGCCCGGAGATCCATGCGAACAAGAAACACGTGGTCATGATGAGGCCCGCGTTCAAGTTGAGCATCCCCTCGGGGAGCACGTATTTTCCGTCCTTGTCCATGACCACGAAGAACTTGATGAGCTCACTCTGAGTTCCAGCGGACCCGAACAGCGTGGTGACGATGTCGCTGGTGTCGACCCAGTCGTCGATGTGCGCCGGCAACACGTCGAACAGCGCGTTGAACATGAACCAGAAGCCCGAGAAAATCAGGAGGTACAACCAGACGTGTGGTTTCTTGAGCTCGAGCACCGATTCGAGAAACAGAGATTTACGTTTTAACGTCCCCGCCTCGAACTGACGCTGACGCTCGAGCCGCTCCTCGATCCCAGGCTCCTTGTAAGTCAGGAGCAACAGGAAATTGAAACAAATGATCGCCGCGCAGGCGAGGAACACGTTCTGCCAGGCCATCTTGCGCATGTAGCCGGCGACGAGCGGCCCGAGGAACCCACCGATGTTGACGGTCTGGTAAAAAATACCCCAGGCCATGGAGCTATTTTCGCGTTTGGTGCTCTTCACCAGGGTGCCCTGGATGCCCGGCTTGAAAATCGCCGTCCCGAGCGCCAGGAGCATCGCGCCGGCAAAAAAGCCTGGGTACGTCGGAAAGGCCGCCATGGTCAGGTAACCCGAGATCTTGACGATCGTGGACAGGAAGATGGTCTGCTTATAGCCGTACCGATCCGACAAGCCACCGGTCAGCACGGGCACCAGGGTCTGAACCAATGCCCAGGTGGCAGTGATCGTGCCGTAGTCGCTCATCGTGATCCCGAGCCCGCCCTTGCTCACCGGGTCCTTGGCGTAGAGTGCGGCGACGGCCTTGACGCCGTAGTAGGCGAGGCGCTCGACCATCTCCATGGCGCCTACGATCCAGAACACGTAGCCGAGGCTCGTGATCGCCGCGAGGAGGCCGAGCTGCTGGACGTCGGAGAGGGCTGCGCCGTCGTCGTCGGGGGAGGAAGGTCCGCTCATTCGCCGCGCACCCTACACCGCGAAGCGGTAGAGGTCCCCTCAAATTTGCAGGAGCTGAAGTCCGGTTGCCGTCGTCGCCTCGGCCTCCCACTCATTATTCGGCGCGGCTCGGATGAGATCGATCAACTCATCTTTCAGTTGTCCGGGCCACGCTAGGAGCGCTACGGGAGGACAGCGGTCCCGATGTACGCGAGCATATGGCTGACCGCGCCGGTTACCCCGTCATTACACAGCGGAGCGAAGGACCCGCGGGCGACTGCGAGCCCAAAGGGTACGCTCGGAGTCGACCCGAAAGTCACCACGTCGTCCGCTGGAATCGTGAACTCGCCGTCGTCAGCCACATGGCAAACCAAGTATCGACCGCTTCCATGTTGATCGGTGGCCCGATCGAGGACGATCGACATGGAGGAGCCCGCGGTCGCCGTCCATGTGAATCGCGCTCCCGCCGGGTCGAGTCGGAGCGCTGCGCTCGTGGACGTGAATGCGGGAGCGACCTCGAAATCGGGAACCGCGCCCACGAGCGCTTCATCTCTCCGGATTCCGGATGAGGAGTCTCCGGGGAGCTCGTATTTCCAGGCCGACGCGAACGTCAGCGCATCCATGTCGAAAAACCGCCGCACGTCTTCCGGGCCCGCGAAGTCGTACCCAGGCCCGTCCTTCTGGGCTTCGCGCAGGATGCGTACGAAGAGAGCGCCTGCCGAGTCTTTGATGAGGATCTGCGTGCCGACGTCCTGAGGCGGTCCCGTATCCACGACCAGCGCCGGGATATCGACTACGACACAGGCGTCCTCGGCGAGGCTCGAGAACAGAGGGGCGTCTACGCTGGGTCGAATCGGGAAGTTTCTCGATCGAAAATTGAAGCCGGCGTTACGGACGCGAGCCCGTTCGAGGAAAGTCTCGTCGAAGAAATCGTAGTCGTTGACTTCGATGCGACCGCTGAGTCGCGCCCACGACGCGCTCGAGGTCGTGCTCAGTGGGTCACACGTGGTCGCATCGAGGCCCGCGTCCGGCCCGTTGGCGTCCAAACCATTCGCGTCTGCTCCGGCGTCCGTGAATCCGTCCGACCTGCTCGCGTCGCCTACGCTCGCATCATTCTCTTGGCCGCCCGTGTCACTTGGACCGGTGTCGCCTGGACCTGCATCGGGATCGGAGTGTTCGGGCGGGTCGTCGGCGCAGCCGATCACGACCAAGACGAGGCAGGAGCTCCACCAGCGACTCACCGCGGAATCGTACCGCACTTTCTGTGCGCGCAAGAACGACGAAGGACGGTGGGAGGTTCTCGTGCTCGGTCGGGTCTCCGTTGGTACTCCTGGGCTCGCTCGAAATGGGCCGGGTGGCTTCGCCCTCCCGCACCCACGTGGTAGATGACTCCCATGGCGTCGAATCCAGCTCCGCTCTCGGGCAAAGTCGCAGTGGTCGCCGGAGCGACGCGCGGGGCGGGACGCGGGATCGCTGCGGCTCTCGGGGAAGCAGGTGCAACTGTCTACTGCACTGGCCGCAGCGTGGCTGGTGCTCCGGGCATGAAGAACCGATCGGAGACCATCGACCAGACCGCCGACATCGTTACGGCCCGCGGCGGCCGCGGCATCGCCGTCCGCGTCGATCACACTGTCCCCGGAGAAGTCGCAACGCTATTCGAACGAGTCGGCGAGCTCGACTTCCTCGTGAATGACATCTGGGGTGGAGACGATCTGATCGAGTGGGGCAAGCGACTCTGGGAAACCAAACTCGAGGATGGCCTCACACTCATCGACCGCGCCATCAAAACTCATGTCATCACCAGCTACTATGCGCTTCCCCGAGTACGCACGGGCGGAGTCGTCTTCGAAATCACAGACGGCGACGCGTTCTTCTATCGCGGGCACTTCTTCTACGACCTCGTGAAGACGACGGTCATCCGCATGGCGTTCGCGCTCTCCCAGGAGTTGAAGGAACGCAACGTGACCGCGCTTGCGGTGACGCCGGGCTTCCTCCGCTCGGAGTGGATGCTCGACCACTTCGGCGTGACCGAGGCGAATTGGAGAGATGCGGCAGTCAAAGTGAAGGAGTTCATCTCGTCGGAAACGCCGCTCTTCGTCGGGCGATGTGTCGCCGCGCTCGCGGCCGATCCGAACGTGCGGAGGAAGAACGGACGCGTCTACGCGTCCTGGGACCTCGCCGAAGAGTATGGCGTCACCGATTCCGATGGCTCGCGACCGCATTTCGTTCGGTGGGTCGAAGAGAACATGCCGGAGGTCGCAGCTGGTTGGAAGAAGGCGGACGATGGGTTCTACGCTTACTGGGGGAAGATGCCGTACGAGCCGCCGGGCCCGTGACGGGTCGACTCCCGCCCAAAGGGCGTGGAGCAAACTCAGCTAGACAATCACGTGCCTCCAGGTCGCGCCCGACCTCGGCCAGACCTCGCCTGTACCCGTCGCCCAGTGAGCGTCGCCTGTACGTGCGAACCGACCGCCGAGTCATGACGACGGAGTGTCCGTTCTGGGGTCGCGTCGCCCGTTGGACCGCGTGGGCTTTGGCGGCCGCCGTCGTGTTCGTCTTGTCGGCCGTGGGCTGGCGGTCGGACTCTCGAGAATCCCATCCGGACTTGGGGCCGGTCCCGCCGGTCCCGCCTCGTGCGAAGCTTCTGGGAGTCATGGTTTTGGGGGTTGGCTCGCTTCGACCCGGCATCCTCGGGCCCAGCCGACCTCGTTGTGGGAATCAGAGCAACCCTGGAGAGCTGCGCGCCACACTGTTCGAAACCGAGGCCGAGCGAACACGCGACGATCGCGAATGTGGACCGCGTCGGAAGCTACCCATCGCTCGCTGAGCTCTCGCGCACGGAGTTCGGGATCGATCGAGGTCGGTGATCCTTCACGCTCGACGATTTTTTGGCGGTAAGTTGCTCGATATTGGCACTTCGGGGCGGTGTCACCGAAAGGGTCCGCGTCTCGGCGGTCGGCTCGGGGTACTCAGCACCGGATTCCCGCAAAAATGTGAACTGCCCCGAGAGTCATCGGAGTCGCTCGTACTCGAGTGAGTTGCGCGCCGCGAAGCCAGGCACACACCTCGGCCGGGGGAGGGAACGCCGCGATCGATTCCGAGAGATACTCATAAGGAGCGCCGCGAGATAGCCACCTACCGAGCATCGGCACGATGCGATGCACGTGGACTCGCGCGATCGGAGCGAGCAACCCTCTCGGGTCGGTGAGCTCGAGGATCGACAAGGCTCCGCCTGGTCTCAACACCCGGGCCATCTCGAGGACGCCCCTTTGCCGATCCGGAAAATTTCGAAGCCCGAAGGCGACCGTCACCGCGTCGAACGACGCGTCTGCGTAGGGGAGGTCCATCGCCGAGCCTTGTTGCGTACTCACCTTCGAGTCGCCTCGCAGCTTGGCCGCGGCTCTCGCCAGCATTTCGGCGCTCGGATCGATACCCACGAGCTCGGCGTGCGGATACTCCTCTCGCAAGCGCAGCAGCACGTCGCCGGTGCCCGTGGCGACGTCGAGGATCCTGGCCGGTCGCGCCACCGCGATCGATCTCACGAGCCTCTCGCGCCAGACTCGGTCGAGCCCTAGGCTCATGAGCCTGTTCAGGCGATCGTAACCAGGAGCGATCGCGTCGAACATCTTGGCGCCGCCGTCGGCTCGCTCGCTCACGGTCGCTCCCTTCTGAAGCCCAACTCGACTCCTAGCGCCCGTAGACCTTGGGGATCGAGCGCCTGTGGCCCATCACTTCGCGCGTTCGCGGGATCCGGATGACCCTCGACGATGATCCCATCCGCGCTCGCGCCACAAACGAGGAGGTCGCGAACGCTGAGCTCCTGACCTCGCCGTCCGTCCAGCTTCGGATGCGCCCACGGCGCCTCGAGCACGGACAGCACTTCGCGAAGCTCCAAGGTGCGCTGCCGCCCGATCCTCGCGTTGTGGGGCAGCGCAGCGCCGCTCGCGTCGCGTTCGAGCGTCGTCCATGCGCTGAGCGCCACCAGCGCTCGCCGCGCCGAATACGCCTTCTCTGGGTCGACGAACAATTCCATGACGCCTCCCTCACGCTCGACGCTTTACGAACGCCGAAAGGACGAGCTCGATGGCTCTCCTCGCGGGACTGTCCTCGAAGTGAGCAGCCCTTGAGTGCTTTGTCGAGATATTCGGAGGCGGCGTGCGAGGTGGCTTGGAACGTGCCCGTCGCGCGGACTCCCTCGGCCAGCCTCGAGCAGGCCACGCCGGGTGATTCCTCCAGCGCCGCGCTCCGCACCTGCGGAACGACGCCGTAGTCCACGCGATCCGAATTTAGGCAGGTCGTGACGAGCGTCGGGGGGTTGACGATCGATTGGGCATGCATGCAACATGCAATCATGCCGAGCGTGACAGTGCGCAACCTCTCCCGGACCACTGTCCGCGCCCTCAAGCTTCGCGCCGAGGCCAACGGTCACTCGATGGAGCAGGAGATTCGAAATCTGTTGGCTGCGGAGGCGGCCGAGTGGAAGTCGGTCTGCGAGCAGATTGAGGCGTCGTGGGCTGACCAGCAAACGCGAGTTAGCTGCGAGGAGATCGACTCGATCATCCGTGAGGGACGTCGTTGAAGGTTGTTTTGGACACGAACGTGGTCGCGTACCACCTGCTCGGTGCTCCGGAGACCGTTCGCACGTTATCGAAGACGATGCGCAAGATTTCGAGCGCTTGCGCACCAGCGCTGATCGAGGCGGAGCTCGCGAACGTGGTGTGGCGTTCTGTGACGTCGGGAGCGCTCACACGGGACTTGGCGCTGAAGAAGCTCGAGTGGGCTAGAGCGCTGCCGTTCGAGCGAGTCGCTTGCAGCACCCTTTGGCGCGGCGCGCTCGTGCGGGCGATCTCGACGCGGCACTCGATGTATGACGTGTTGTTCGTCGAGCTGGCGGTCCGTCGCAATCTCCCGCTGCTCACGTTCGATCAGGAGTTGATTCGGCATTTTCCGACGGTCGCCGTCGACCCGTCGACTGTCGAATGAATCATCGCTCGAATGAACCATCGCTCGAATGAATCATCGCCGCCTTTCATGGCCTCATCGCTTCGAGGCCGGAGCTCTTTCTCGTCTTCTTCTTTGGCCGCGGAAGCCGTGGGGGCGATCTTGCCTGCAGACGCGGTCGGCATGAGAGGCGCGAGCGCGCCGCGCCGCAAAAGCCACGCCCAAGTCACCCGCCGTTCCCTGAGTTACTCACCGTCATTCGCCGGCAACTCAGGCGCGAAGCCCAACTCGACTCCCAGCGTCCGCAGACCTTGGGGATCGAGCGCCTGCGGCCCATCACTTCGAGCGTTCGCGGGATCCGGATGACTCTCGACGATGATCCCGTCCGCGCCCGCCGCCAACGCGGCCTTGGCGAGCGGAAGCACCAAATCACGACGTCCCGCCGCATGTGAAGGATCGACCATCACCAAGTGACCATCGACGTGTTTCAACACCGCGACGGCCGTCAGATCGAGCAGGTTGCGCGTGCTGGCATCGAAGCCGACGATCCCTCGCTCGCAGAAGATGACGGCGCTCGCGCCCGAAACGAGGAGGTGCTCGGCGGCGAGCCTCCACTCGTCGAGGCGCGCGGAGGCGCTTCGTTTGAGCAGCACCGGCTTGTTCGCCGATCCGACCGCGCGCAGCAACGCGAAGCTCTGCATGCTCCGCGAGCCGATCTGCAGGATGTCCGCTTGCTCGGCCACGAGCTCGACGTCGCCCTCGCTCACGACCTCAGTCACGACGCCGAGACCAAACTTCGTGGCGGCGTGTCTCATCCACTCGAGCGCCTCGCGTCCGCGGCCCTGAAAGCTGTACGGCGAGGTCCGCGGCTTCCATGCGCCTCCACGCAGGATACGTGCGCCCGCCGCCGCCGCGAGCATTGCGGCCTCTTCTATCTGCTCCGGCGACTCGATCGCGCAGGGGCCCGCGATCAACACCGGTTGGCCTCGGCCGATCACGACGTCGCGAACGCGGAGCTCCTGACCTCGCTGTCCGTCCAGCTTCGGATGGGCCGACGGCGCCTCGAGCACGGACAGCACTCCACGAAGCTCCAAGATGCGCTGCCGCTCGAGCCTCGCGCTGTGGGGCAACACGATCAGCGCCGCGCCGCTCGCGTCGCGTTCGAGGGTCGTCCACGCGCCGAGCGCCACCAGCGCTCGTTGCACCGCATAGGCTTGCTCTGGGTCGACCAACACGATCATGACGCCTCCCTCACGCTCGACGCTTCACGAACGTCGAAAGGACGAGCTCGATGGCTCTCCTCGCGGGACTGTCCTCGAACTGAGCCAGCCCTTGCACTGCTTTGTCGAGATATTCGGAGGCCGCGTGCGAGGTGGCTTGGAGCGCGCCCGTCGCACGGACTCCTTCGGCCAGCCTCGAGCAGGCCACGCCGGGTGATTCCTCGAGCGCCGCGCTCCGCACCTGCGCCATCAACGCCGGATCGCGCTCGAGCGCGATCCGCACGGGCCACGTGACCTTGCCTTCGCGCAGATCAGAAAACGTCGACTTCCCGAGGTCCTCCGCGTCGCCCGCCAGATCCAACACGTCGTCGGCCAACTGAAACGCGATTCCGCCCGACATCCCAATTTGGGAAAGCCTTGCGAGCTCGAGAGGGCCAAAGCCCGCGGCCACTCCGCCCGCTTCCATCGACCATGCGAAGAGCGCGCCGGTCTTCCCTCGAATGATCGTCAGGATCGCCTCGGCGCCCAAGATCGGCGAGATACGACTGGCGAGCTGCATACTCTCCGCCGTGATCATCGCGTCGATGACGCTGAGCATCTTGGGCAACAAGCCCGGCAGCTCCGTCGAAGCCACGAGCTTCAGCGCCCGCACGAGCAAGTGGTCCCCAGCGAGCACACTCGCGCTGTTGCCGAACACACGCCGCGCCGTCGTCACACCTCGCCGCTCCGTGCCCTCGTCGATGACGTCGTCGTGCAACAGCGTCGCCGTGTGGACGAGCTCACTCGCGAGCGCGAGCCGATGAACCGCGGGCGAGGGGCCGACCCCTCCGAGCCTCGCCGCGAGCAGCACACAGATCGGACGCACCCGCTTGCCCGGCAGCGCGACCAAGTGTCGAGCCGCGAGCAGCGCCCGATCGAGTGAGCCATCCAACCTCGGTTGCTCGAGCTCGCGCTCGATTCGGGAGAGCTCTCGCTCGAGCTCAGCCAAATCGGCACCCAACCAAAGCTGAAGCTCCGCCAGACGAGCCGCGAGCTCCGCGCCCCCGGTCTCCGCGCTCGCGCGCTCCAGCCGACCCAACGTTCGCTCGGACTCGTCCGACGGCAGCCGAGCCGCCTCCACGTGAAAACTAGACATTTTGGTCCCCTCCGCTCGCCGGACATTTTAGGTCCGATTTCAGACTACCTATGAATTGGCCCAGCGACTCCCGTGCAAGTCGCCGCGACGGCTTTCCGCTCGGACCGAGGGGGATCGTCTCGACACGCTCGATGATCTTCGGAATCGCACGCCTCGAAATGATCGAGGCGCAGTGAGTTTGAAGGTCGCTGGCGCTCACCGGTGTGGAAGTCACGACGAGCGCCGCCGGAGCTTGCCCCAACTCGACATCGTCTACGCCGAACACCAAGGCGGCGACGACCGCCGGGTGAGCTCCGAGCGCCGCCTCGACGGTCCTGGGATCGATCTTCGTGCCGCCAGAGTTGATGAGGTCGCCGACTCGGCCTCGAACGAGCACGCGCCCGTCGACGAGCTCGACGAGGTCGGACGTGCTCAGCTCCTCGTCCACCAACGGCCCCTTCACGACGAGTGTGCCGTCAGCCGCGACGGCCACGCGCGCAAAGGCTAGCGGCGGAAGGCCGGGTGTCATGTCGCCAGGATCGGAGGTCGCGATCTGAGACGCCGCCTCGCTCATCCCGAAGGTCACCGCCACCGGCGCCAAGATGCGCTTGGCGCGTTCGATCAACCGATCGGAGGCCGGAGCGCCGCCGAGCAAGATGGCCCGCAGGCGCTCGTGAAACGGGCGATCGGTACCGCTTTCGATCCGGGCATCGAGCACGCGCTCGAGCATGGTCGGCACGAGCGACACGAGGGTGACGGCGCCGGAGTCGAGCGAGTCGGCGACGCTCCTGGCCTCGAAGCGTTCGTGGAGAACGGCGGTCGTTCCGTAGAACAAGCAGCGAAGCAACACGGACAACCCGCCGATGTGCTCGAGCGGCAAGCAACACAGCCACCGGTCTTGCGGGTCGTGACCCAGGCGCAGCGCGGACCCGAACGCGCTGAACACGAGCTGCGACGTCTTCAACGACACGAGCTTCGGTTCGCCGGTCGAACCCGAGGTCGCGATGAGAAATCTCGTCTCGTCGAGCGGCCAGAAGCGTTCTGGGGCGGGGTGCCGCGGCGCGACCGAGAGGCTCTCGAAGTCCGGATCCAAGGCGTCGATCCCCACGACCCGCCGAACGCCTGCGGCGCGGAGCTTCCGAAGCAACTCTGCGCGCGGGCTTCGGCTATCGAGCAGGAGCGCGGTGGCGCCGAGCCAGGAGACGGCGAGCATGGTCACCACGAACGGCGCCCCCGGCACGCCGGCGACGGCCACGACATCGTTCGCCTGAACGCATTGTGCCTGTAGGCCACCGGCCACTCTTGCCACTCGGTCTTCGAGCTCGATCGCGGAGATGACCTCGTCGCGCGTGACCAAGAGCGGGTGCCGAGGCCGCCACGCGGCCGCGCTCGCCAGCGGATGGGGAATCGAAGTCACCAGGGCCTCCGGTCGAGCTCGACTCCGAGACCGGGGCCCGATGGCACCGCGAGCGATCCCGCGCGGATCTCACCGAGGGACGCGAGGTCTTCGGCCAAGGGGCTCGACACCCCGCACGCAGAGGTCAGTCGAAGCGCGGCCGCGACGTGGACGGCCGCAGCCCTGCCGATCGCGGACTCGAAGGCCGTTCCGACGGTGACGCCGAGCCCTCTTTGCTGCGCCTTCGTCGCGAGCTCGAAGGTGGACAAGGGGCCGCCCAGGAAGCTCGGCTTCATGACCGCCACGTCGCACACGTGAGCGTCGAGCCACTCGTCCGCCGACTCGGTCAGCGACTCGTCGACGGCCAGCGGTACGCCGTGTGCCCGTAAGGTTCGAAAAGCTTCGGGAGAGGGCGAACGGAGCGGCTCTTCGACGAACTCGATCCCGAAGCGCTCGAGCGCGCCGAGCGCCGTGTGGGCCGTCGCCAAGTCCCAGGCGCGATTTGCATCGACCCGAATATTTGCAGCTCCAACGACTTCGCGCACCCGCGCGACTCGCTCGAGGTCTCGCTCGAGCTCGGTCGCTCCGACCTTGAGCTTGAAGGTCGAGAAGCCCGCGGCGAGCGCCCTCCGCGCATCTTCGGCGTCCCGCGCGAGCACGCCTGCGCGAACGAAGCTCGACGATGACGACGCCAGCAACCTCCAAAGAGGCACGACGCGCCGGCGACCCAGGTCGTCGAGTAACGCCGACGTGATCGCACCAAGGACCTCCGGTGTGCGGACCTGCCAGAGCTGCCAGACGTCTCGCACGACTTCGTCGATCGCGGCGTGGTCGAGGATCGAATCGGAAAGTGAGATCTCGGGAAGCGAGATCTCGGGAAGTCGATCGAGCTCGGCCTCGACGACTTCTCTTGCGCTCCCGAAGCCGGGCCATGGAGCGACCTCGCCAAAACCTCGTCGATCTAAGGAGACGATGTGACCGACGCGTTTTTCGAAGACCCCACGCGCCGTCTCCATGGGCGTGTGAAAGCGAAGCTCGTACCGAGTCACTCGCAGCCTCATCGATCGACTCCGAGCGCGATTCCCAAACAGAGGAAGAGCGAGAGCGACGCCTCGAATCGCGCGGCGCCGGCCAGTCGCCGATTGAGCTCGGCCCCTCGCGCCTGGGTCGCTTTGCGGAGCTCCACCATGGCGAGCGGTGTGGCCAGCAACCCCAACAGCCACGTCGACTTCCCTGCCACCCACGCGCCCACCACGACGCAAGCCAGAGCAGCGGTTACGCAGGCGACGAGCTCTCTTCGCGCGAAGTGATCGCCAAAGCGAACGGCGAGCGTCTTCTTCGAGGCGCGTGCGTCGCCTTCTCGATCTCGGAGGTTGTTGATCACCAAGATCGCCACGGCGGCCAGGCCGAGCGCCGAGGCGGGCGGGAGCACGTGCAGCGGCAGCGATCCGACCTGGACGAAGTACGTGCCCGCGGTCGCCACGAGGCCGAAGAAGACGAAGACGAAAGGCTCTCCGAGCCCGACGTAGGCGAGCGGAAATGGTCCGCCGGTGTAAGCGAGGCCCGAGAGGATGCAGGCCGCGCCCACGCCTACGAGCCACCAGCCGCGATCCGCCGCGAGCGCGAGGCCAGCAGCCGAGGCGATGGTAAAGGCGACGGCGCTCGCCATCAGCACGGCCTTGGGCGACAGCCACCCGCTCGCAGTGGCTCTGGCCGGACCGAGTCGCTCGGGTCCGTCCGCGCCGCGCATCCCGTCAGCCCAGTCATTGAACAAGTTGGTGCCCACTTGAACGGCCGCCGCGACCACCAGCGCGCACGCGGCCGCAAAGGGAGCTCGCGCGCCATCGCTCCACGCGAGCGTGGTGCCCAAGGCGACAGGGGCCAGGCCCGCGACGAGCGTCTTTGGACGGGAGGCCAGCCACAAGGCGCGCGCGCTACCGGGCGTGGCGGCCGCGCTCATGGCCTCCTCGGAAACTTCGCGAAGTTCGGCTTTCGCTTCTCCAAGAAGGCGTTGCGGCCCTCCTGGGCTTCCGCGCTCATGTAATAAAGCAGCGTCGCATTGCCCGCGAGCTCCTGAATTCCGGCCTGGCCGTCGAGCTCTGCGTTGAACGCGCTCTTCAACATCCGAAGCGCCATGGGCGACATCTCGAGCATCTCGCGACACCACCGAACGGTCTCGGCCTCGAGGTCCGCCAAAGGAACGACCGCGTTCACGAGGCCCATCTCGAGGGCCTCCCTGGCGCCATACTGGCGGCACAAAAACCAGATCTCGCGTGCCTTCTTCTGCCCCACGAGCCGCGCCAACATGCTCGCGCCAAAGCCCCCGTCGAAGCTCCCGACCTTCGGCCCGGTCTGCCCGAAGATCGCGTTGTCGGCGGCGATCGTCAGGTCGCAGACCACGTGCAACACGTGGCCGCCCCCGATGGCGTGGCCGGCCACCATCGCTACGACGGGCTTTGGCAGACTGCGGATCTGCTTCTGCAAGTCGAGCACGTTGAGTCGCGGCACGCCGTCGGCGCCCACGTATCCCTGCTCGCCCCGAATCCGCTGATCGCCGCCCGAGCAAAACGCGAGCTCGCCCTTGCCCGTCAGAATGACGACGCCGATGTCCGCATCCTCACGCGCGTTCGCGAACGCGGCCTCGAGCTCGAAGAGCGTCTTTGGACGAAACGCGTTGCGCACTTCGGGACGCGCGATCGTGATCTTTGCGATCCCTTCAGGCGCCTTGTGCAACGTGATGTCGGAGTACTCGCCGACCTGGGCCCACTCTAGTGCTTCGTAGAAGCTCACGGAATCTCTCCTTCGAGGTCGAGCGATCGAGCCGCCGCCCGTCCCGCCTCTGCCAACGCACGCACGCGAGCCCCATGGCTCGCCGATCCGTTCACGATCACGTGAACGAGGCTTGGGAAGCTCGCTCGAGCGATGGCGCTGGCGAGCTCCTCCTCCCTGGTGGCGCGGGAGTAAGCGACGCCCCCCGCGCGGCACAAGGCCTCCACGTCCATCGAGCTCGGCGTCAGGCAGAGTCGCTGGAACGTTGGGTCGGACTCGCTCGCGAACGGGAGCGTCCTGAAGATTCCGCCCCCGCCGTTGTCCACCATGAGGATCATGACGTCGCCGCCGAGCTGGCGCATGGCGAGCAACGCTCCTGCGTCGTGTTGGACCGCGAGCTCGCCGAGGTACGCGACGACGGGCGCTTCGAGCCCGCGAGCCTCACCGAGCGCGGTTGCGATCCCGCCGTCGATCCCGCAGACCCCGCGGCTCGAAAGCACCCGCCGCGTCGACGTCCCGGGCCCTCCGAACAGCTCGAGGTCGCGGATCGGCGAGCTGTTGCCGACGTGGAGCGCCCAGCTCGATGGCATGCGCCTCAGGAGCTCGCGAGCGATCGTGCCCTCCCAGAATCCCGTCGCCGCAGCCTCATCGAGGACGGCTCGGACCGAGTCGTCGACGCGCCTGAAGGCTCGAAGCCACGACTCGTCGATGCTGCGCACGCGCCCGGCCAGCCAGTCGCATGAGCGCTCAGGGTCGCCTTCGATCACGAGCTTCGCTGAATGTTGGGGGTCCAAGTATCGAGCTCCGGCTTCGAAGACGATCACGTCAGCGCCGGCTCGCTCGAGCCATTGTGAGACGGCGTTCGCAGTCGGAGGACGTCCTAGGCGGACAATGACTTCAGGCCTCAGCTGGCGAGCTACCGCCGGACTCGGAAGGAACGCGGCCGCGGAGCTCACCAGTCTCGGACCCGCAAATCCGAGCGAGCCGCCCGACGCGGGCTCGGCGATGACCGGCCAGCTCAGCGCCGCCGCCAGGCGGTGGGCCGCGGGCCCGAGGCGCCCTTCGTGAGCGGGGCCGACGACGATGACCCCGCGTCGACCTTCGATGCGGCGCTCTACGGTCTCGAGCGCCTCGATCGAGGGCGCAACCTTGCCTCGCAAGACTTCCACGTGGGACGGGGCCTCGCGCCGCGGAGCGTCCTGTTTGAGCGGCTCTCGTAGCGGCACGTTCAGGTGCACGGGCTGGCGAAGCGCTTCGGTGAGAACCTGCGCGACGAGCGTGCGCAAGTGGACCGTCGGGCCCTCCTCGTGCGGCGTCTCGATCGAGAAGCTGAGCGCGTGCTCGCCGAAGTAGCGAGCCTGCCGTACGGTCTGCGAAGCTCCGCAGTCCCACAGCTCGCCGGGCCGATCCGCGGTGATCACGACCAAAGGCCCGCCGCCGTAACGAGACTCGAGGATCGCGGGGAGCGCGTGTGCGCCCGCAGATCCCGACGTGCACACGAACACCGTGGGCGACCCAGTCGATCGTGCGAGCCCGAGAGCGAAGAAAGAGCCGACCCGCTCGTCGATCGTCACATGCGTACGGAGCCGAGCTGTGCCTTCGGCCGCGAACGCCAACGGAGCGCTGCGAGCTCCAGGCGAGATCACGACGTCACGAACGCCCCCGGCGGCCAAGAGCGAGAAGAGCTCGCGCGTCGTGTCGAAGTTGGCGCGCTTCACGGAGCCTCCTGCCGAAGCGCTCGGAGTATGCTCGAGAGCTTCTGCTCGGTCTCGAGCCACTCCTTCGCTGGGTCGGAGCCTCTTACGATTCCCGCCCCCGCGTAGAGCGTGGCCGCGTTCGAACCGAGGAGCGCGCTTCGAATCGCGACCCACGCTCCACCCCCGGTCTTGTGCACGTAGCCGATCGCGCCCGTGTACCAGCCTCTTTGAAGCGGCTCGTGACGCTCCAAGTGGGCCATCGCGGCCTTGCGAGGAGCTCCGACAACGGCCGGGCTCGGATGCAATTTCTCCATCCAGGAAAAGAGGGTCCCGCCCTGTGTTCGGCCCGAGATCGGAGTCGCGAGGTGAAGCAGATCGGCAGCCGATCTGATCGACGTCGGCCCTCGGAAGACCTCGTGACAGCCCTCCGCGAGCGCGGCCTCGAGGGCCTGTGCCACGTGCTCGTGCTCTACTCGGTCCTTCGCGCTCTCGAGGAGCTCCGCGGCTCGGCCGACGCCTTGGGCCCTGGTTCCTGCGAGCGCGAGCGTACGAATCTGGTCTCCGTCGAGCTCGATGAGCGGCTCTGGTGAAGCGCCCGTGAACATCGATCCGCCCAGTCGACCCACCGCGAAACACATCGCGGAGTCGTCGCGAACGGCGGAGGTCTCGAAGGTGGCGCGAACGTCGAACCGACCCGCCAACGTGAGGGAGCGAGCGAGCACGACCTTCGAAAGGTCGCCTCCGAGCGCGTCGATCGCGCGAGCCACGCGCGCCTCGAAGGCCTGCCGCGGCTCGTCCGTTCCGACCTGCGTCGACCGAGCAGGGGCAGGTCTCATCTCAGTGGCGCCCGTCGTCCCGACCCAGGTGCCCGTCGGCGTACCGACCCAAAGCAGTCGCGGGACCCACCACCAAAGGCCCGGAAAGCCACGCCAGACCTGCCCCAGCGGCGTGTCCCCAAACGCGAAGCCCCCCACCGCGATGGGCGCCGATCGCAACGTCTCTTCGGGCGGGCACGTCCCGCGCTCCGCAAAGTGCTCCTTCAGCGCATCGAGCTCGAGGGCCTTGGCGAATCGGTCCGGACCATCGACGGCGACCTCCAAAACCGCACCCACCGCACCGAACGTCGACCCGTTCGGAAGCCGCGCCACCCAGACGGCCTCGCCCTGTCGACCTGCCCCGCGGACGAACGACCACACGTCCAAAGCGGACCTGCTCCAAAAGCGCCCGAGGCGAGCGGACGAGCTGGCTTCGCTCATGTTCAAGGTAGCTTGAACATGAGCTAATACACCGAGGCGAGATGCGCAAGTCTATGAAGACGACTGCGGAGGAGGCGGCTTCAGACGTCGTGGACCTTCGGTTCCCTGCTTGAACATCCGCGGCGGCGGTGCCACCATCTGCCGATGGGTACTGTTCAGGACGATGAGAACAGCGACCCGGTCGAGCGCCGCATCCTTCAAGCCTGTGACGCGGTCGGCGAGTTCATCGCCTACTGGGGCTTCAAGAACATCCATGGACGGATTTGGACGCTCCTGGCGCTTCGCAGAGAGCCGCTCACCCAGGCCGACATCTCGCGGAAGCTCGGCGTGAGTCGCGGTCTGGTCAGCATGAGTATCGACGATTTGCGCAAGTATGGGCTCGTCCGCTCGGTCGGCGACGAGCGGGGCGCTCCGTGCGCCGCGGTCTTCGACGTCTGGCCGACCGTGTCCGATATCCTACGATCGCGCGAGTGGATGCTCGTGGAGACCGCCCGCCTCGCCTTCGAAGGCGCGCTCGAGGAGCTCAACCTCGCCGAGGCGCGCGGAGCTCGCACCGCCTACGATCCGAGCCGAGTGCGTGCCCTGCTCGCCATGACGGAGGTGGCGCAGGGATTTCTGAAGATTCTCCTGAAGCTCCGGGCGCCGCCGCAGCTCGAAGTTTTCACCGGCTGGCTGGGTCGAGCCACCGGAGTCGTAGCCCGGGTTCGCGAAGTCCTCAACAAGGACTGATGGACTACTTCGCACGCCGCGAGGATCTTTGGGAGCGATTCCAACATCGCTGAGTCCGGCCCAGCGGCGGCTGAAATGAATGCCGAGTTGCTGGCGGCGAGAGCTTGCGGTTCGGCGTGGGACGCCCATACCGACTGGTCGCATCCGACAAATTCCGTGCAAGAAGCTCCAATTCCGTCTCTCGGCCGAATCGCGGCTTCGAGCTGGCACAGGCTGACCTTCGAGCGCTCGCGCGGGAGTCGCGAACCCCGACTGTGCTTCGGACTCTGACTCTGACTCGGACTCGGACACGGACTCTGGAAGGTGATTCCGACTCCGACTCGGACAGCGACTGGCCCTCGCCGCCGCCTTCGAGGGCTGCACGATCGAGTCCCCGCGCTCCGGTGAATCGTGCACGCTCACCCGACCAGATCCCGCTCGCCGAGCTCGCCGCGGGCGACATCGACGGCGACGGCATCGTCGAGATCATCGCGCCCAAACGTCGCGACGCCAGCGGTTATCATCTGATCGCCTTCGAGCACACCGGAGAGCAGAAATGGGTGAGTACGTCCTCGACGATCACCGTTCCGGGCATCGACATCTCGCCGGGCGCCTTCTCCATCGCCAACCTCGACGGCGAAGGTCTGCCCGAGATCGTGACGGCTGGCCGGAAATCGGCGTCGCCGGGAAGACCAAGTATGCCGTGTTCAGAAGAGACGGCCAGCTCCTATGGCAGGCGGACATCTTCGATCTTTCGTCGAGCTTCACGGGTTCCACGACCTTCGACTTCGACCTCGACGGTCAGATCGAAGTCGTCTACCGCGACGAGCGGAACCTCTGGATCTATCGAGGCAGTGACGGCGCCGTCCTGCAGCAGTTGCCGATGCCGTCGAGCACCTGGAGCGAGCTGCCCGTGGTCGCCGACGTCGACGGGGACGGGCACGCCGAGATCGTGGTGGTTGCCGACACCGCCATCAAAAACGAGCTTGTGACTCCGAGAGAGCTGAGTGGCATCTACGTCCTCGAGGACCCGCTCGACCGCTGGCCCGCGACCCGAAAGATCTGGAATCAGCACAGCTACCACGTGACGAACGTGAATGACGACGGGACGATCCCGCTCGTCGAGCGCCCGAGCTGGCTGGAGCCCGGCTTGAACGGCTATCGGCTGAATACGTTGCCGGCCGGCGAGGCTCGGCACGACACCCTGACCTACCGAGTCACCGCGGGCGCCGCGGAGTCGAACGAGGCCACGGTGAGTATCGAGCTCCTCCCGCCGAGAAATGTCCCGCGGACCGTCTCCACGCCTCCGCTCGTCGCTCACGCGGGCCTCCAGTACACTTAGCAGGTCGCTGAAAAAAGCTCCGAAATTCATGACGTGCCCGTGCCCGTGCCCGCGCCCGTCCGCGCCCGTGCCCGTGCCCGATTCACCACTGCCCGATTCACCACTGCCGATTCACCAGTGCCCTAGTCACCAGTGAGCGGTGCGGGAGCCGACCTTCACCCTCGTACCCGACGTCGTGGGTTTGCAGGAACCCGTCGCGCGAGCAACTCTGCTCTCCGCGACCCTCGCGGTGGGATCAGTCACGGAGAGTCACTCGCTCTCCGTCCCGCTCGGAGCGGTGATCTCGCAGAGCCCGGCGGCTGGGCAGAGTGTGCTCGAAGGCTCGGAGGTCGCGCTCGAAATCTCGACCGGCCCAGTGCTCGTCCCGAACGTGGTGAATACGGAGGAGTCTCAGGCCCGAGCCGTAGTGCTCGCCGCCGAGCTCACGGTCGGAGCGGTCCGCTACGTCGAGGATCTCATCGTCGCCGAGGGCTTGGTGATCTCGCAGAGCCCCGTAGCCGGAGCCGCGGTGCTCGACGGCGAGCCTGTCGCGCTCGTGATCTCGCTCGGAGTCCCGAAGGTCGCGGTGCCGGACCTGCTCGGCCTCCCACTCTCGTTCGGCGAGGACAGCCTCGTGGCAACGAATCTGTTCTCGGGCGCCGTGTCGAGTGAGTATCGGTTCGACGTCCCCGGGGCTGATCGTGTCGACGACGCCCGCGCCGGGCACGATCGTCCCGATCGAGAGCACGGTCGACCTCGTCGTCTCGCTGGGTCCGCGCGTCATCGCGGTCCCTGACGTCTCTGGGTTGTCGGAGCTCGAGGCCGGAGACCTGATCGTCGCCGCGAGCCTCTCTCCGGTCCTTGTGGGAGAAGGCAGCGCAACGGTACCGAGCGGAACGATCCTCCGCCAAGATCCGCTCCCGGGCACGCTCGTCGTGGAGGCGAGCCCCGTGCTCGTCGTCGTATCGGTCGGCGCAGTGCCCGCCGCGGCTCAGGCAGAGGCAGAGACGCTGGTCGTGGCCGCATCACTCTCGATCGGCACGGTGAGCTCGGCGCCGAGCGCCAGCGTACCCGCGGGCCAAGTATTGTCGCAGTCACCGTCGGGAGGAGCCGTCTTCATGCTCGGGACCGCGGCAGACTTCGTCGTCTCGCTGGGAGCCGCCTTTCCAGCGTCGGGCAGACGGCACCGCGACGTACCACGGGGACGCTCTGGCAGCGTCCGGGCTATGTCCGACGCGAATGAGTCCGTAACCGATCGAATCTTCTATGACGCCTTCGGGCGGGAGACCGGGAAGTCTGGTTCAACTGTCAACTCTCGTTCGTTTGCAGGAGAGTCCGCAGATTCTGTGACGGGGCTTCTGTATCCGCCCGCTACTACGAGCCTGAGACGGGTCGGTTCCTGAGCGCAGATCCATTCCTCGGAAATCGAGGAGGTGCCGATGTCTCTATCGCCCTACCTCTACGCAGATTCAAACCCAGTCATGCACGAGGACCCTTCCGGTCTCGCTAGTCTCGTTGAAGTGAAGGTCATACTCGGGACGATCGCGAATCTGTCTCGCTTGGGGATTCAGCTCCTGAAGTTTGTTGACAAGGCGCAAGCCTAGGCCGATCTGCTTTCCTCTGTGTGGTCGATTGGAAGCGCCCTGATGAGCGGCGACATCCACGGTGTCATTCAGCAGCAATTCAGTCAATATCTTGCCAATGCGCAAAGCATGGCCACGCAGTTCAGTTTAGGCGAGGCTGTCGAGGCGCTTGAGCGAAATATGCCGAGGTGTTCTCGAGAGCCTCAACCCTCTGGACCGTGCACCTTGCGCGCGTTTCGAACGCAAAGCTTCGCGGCCTGCTTGCTGATCTACCTGCCGAATCCAGCTACGCTGAGCCAGCAAATCATTCCCACACCGATTAAGTTCGCCAAGAAGTCGCTGAGCTTTGTCGCAGGTGGAAAAGAGCACGCTGGTCGCGTGGTTGGAACAGGCATACAGGACTCTTGGCCACGCGGACAGCATCAGATCTGGAGGATGGATGTGCACCCCTTCACGGGGCCTCATGCCGACAAAGGTGACAAGCACTTCGCGGGTCCCAAGGAGATAGCGGTTTGGCCCGATCGACCGTTCCATTTCCACGTCATTCGACCGCCTAATTGATACTTGGAGGGCCTCCATGACTAGGCCACCACTTGGAGAGACTTTCTTGCGGTTCCTGAAGGCCCCGCCACAGTTCCAGTTGGAGTTTCTCCCCATGGAAGACGCGGAGCGGTATGTAGTCTTTCTGCGCGAAGGTGAGCCGACACTTCCATCGGGCCTGAGGATGGTTCTCATCGCGGGTGCCGATTCGCTGTGGGACGAGGACTTCCAGACCAGAGTTGCAGGCCGCGATCAGGATTCGCTTCTTCAGCTCTACTCGCTAATATTCTGCCTAACCGAATACTGCGACCATGTGGTGGACGACCTCCGACGTGAACTATCGATCGACGCAAGCATGGGGCCGGGTGCCGACTGGAGAGCGGGTCTTTGGCTCCTCCTGCGCTCCTTGGCCACCCGCGCGCTCGCCGATGTCGGATTGGGTGCCGGCCCCCCCGACCTCACGTTCGAGGAGAGTTTCCTGCATCCCAGCGTCGCGGTGCGTGTCAACCCCGAGAAACCTGGGGAACTGTAAGGAACTTACTCGCCCACGCTCCCTTCAAATTCAGGCCGTGCCCCCCTCTGTCCGATTTTCGGTGGGCGGTCGGAAATGCTCAGTATCGACTCACCTGAGTTGGCTGTACTGCAACAGCGGGGGCCCCCCCAAATTCAAGCCGTGCCGCGGTCGGAGGTGTTCAGTAGTGACTCACCTGAGTTTCGCGTAACAGCGGGGGCGGTAGGGGTCCAGCGACTTCGGTATTCACGAAAACGCGCTATTTCTAGAGTTCGGCGGAGTCCCAATGGCATGAGTTCGCGCGTGCTTCAGCAGTCGAGATCGGGCCCGCTGGGCGGAATTCCGCCGGCCCTTCGGAGCTCGGGCATACTTCGACCTTCGAGCGCCAGGCCCGAATATCAGTTTGACCTCGCTGCCAGAGACCTACGCCGCTTGCTTCAGCTCGACGACCGGGAGAGTACGTTCGTTGTCGAGGAAGCGAACGTGCAGCTCGAGCCGCCTTGGCGACGGCCCGGGCCTCGGCGCTGCCTGGGGCCGTGCACAGGGGGCGCTCGAGGGCCAGCGCGCTCGCGGCTCGAATCGCGGCGCCTCGATTGCCGACCCCCCGCGTTCTGACGGTGCCAGGCATCGTCCGCCCGGCGGGCATCGTCCGCATCGTCCGCCCGGCGGGCATCGTCCGACAAGGGGCGGGGCATCGACCGAAGGGGCGGGGGGGCTCGTCCGAAGGGGCCAAGGGCCCATCGTCCGAACGGGCCTGGCCGGGGAGAAGTCAGCGAGAGCTTGGGGATCATCTCGCCCCTCGACGTCGAGCCGTTCATGCGCTCGAGCATGCGGACCCAACGGAGGCTGAAAACCCAACCGGGGCTTGCATCCAGGTTGGGCACACGCTAGGGTGCGCCCGCATGTGGGCGGTCGGAGCGAATCGGAGCAAGTCGAATCCTCGAAGGCACGACGATCAGCCCGGTGACGCTGGCGTCCTTGGAGCGCTGACCCTCGTCGCGACACTCTCCGCGTGCTCCGACCCCGTTGCCCCTGCCGGGGTAACGCAGCGAGGCCTCTCGCCCGCCGCAGAGCTGTCGGCCTTCAGCTTGTACGCGCTCGTGTCCGTCGAGCTCGACCAACGGTCCATCGTCACGACGGGCGCCATCGGCGTCCGAGCTGCCGGGACGGGTCGCGTCGACCTCGACCAACGCGCGACGGCCGGGAACGTGGCCGCGGTGTCCGTCCACCTCTCGCAGTTGGCGACCGCGGGCGAC
>CAYXDO010000059.1:0-61485 GCA_964463485.1 uncultured Myxococcales bacterium
GACGCAGACGCAGACGATCTGACGCAGACGCAGACGCAGACGATCTGACGCTGACACTGACGCTGACGCTGACGATCTGACGCTGACGCTGACCCCATTCTTGATCAGGCGCAGTGCGTCAAAGCAGACGCTGACGCAGACGATCTGGCGCTGACGCAGACGATCTGGCGCTGACGCAGACGATCTGGCGCAGACGCTGACGGTCTGACGCGGACGCCGCTTTGAATGGCTGGTATTGTCTCTAGGGGGCGGTCGTGGATCCGCGCGTGGCCTCGATCGAGCTGCGTTCGGCCTCCAGCTGAGCCTTGGCTTGTTGGAGCGCGCCGAGACGGGTCTTCACCACTTCGACTCCTTTTTCGGCGTCGAGGACCTCGTCGACGAAGAGGTGGCGGTCGAGCTTCTTCGTCAACTCGGACTCCTTGGCGTCGAGCTCGGTCTTTACTCGGTCGAGCTCCCCGCGAATGGCGTGGAGGCTCTGGTCGAGCTCATGAAGCCGCGCAGGATCCGCCTCGGGCGGCGGCCGGGCGGGCGGCGCCAGCGTGACGCGTAGGATTTGAACCGCTCTTGGATCGAATTTTTTTCGGAAGCGAGTGTAGCCGGGATGTTCTGCGACCAACTCGAACGCCCGGTCACGCGGAACGTAGATATCCTTCAAACCCGATCCGAGCGGAGTGCCGTCGAGCGTTACCGATGCCTCGCGAGGGGTGAGCTCGAGCTCGACCAGCTGAGATCGCTCGAGGCGAAGGCTGACGGCGGGCGCGTCGGTGGGTACCGCAGCGTGGGCTTCGAGGTACCCATCCAAGCGAGCCACGACGGCGCGGGGCGGGTTTGTTGGGTCGAAGGCAAGTTGGGTGGGGGAGCGCCCGGAGGCCACTCTGCCGTCGACGAGCAGGATGGCGCCGGGTGGGTTGGTGATGATTTGGAGGGTTCGTGAAGGCGAGGGGTGAGTCTCTTGGCGGGTCTCCACAGCGACCTTGCTCGGCGCGCTGGTTTCGGTCGGGCCGGTCTTCGATCGGCCCAGGAAGAAGGCCGCGCCAGCAAGAAGGGCGACCCCGGCGAGGAGGGTGAGTCGCCGCGCGCTCGAGCTGCTCACAGGCTCGGAGGTTGGGAGTGAGTGTCCGGGAGCTCTTCTCCTCGCGTCTGGTTGGGGCGCTCTCAGGGGCCCGACGACGTCGAAGAGGGGAGCTGCGCCCTCTCGGGAGATCCTCGCGGTTTCGTCGGTCATGACCTCGGACCCAGACGCCCAAGGGAGCACGGCGCTCGCGCCGCCGAAGAGCGACAAGGAGTCGAGCTCGGTGAGGGTCGTCGGAATGATTTCTTCGGACAGGGTGGGTGCGACTTTTCGAGCGTGATGGAGGGCCGGCGCAAAAGGTGTGACGAAGGAGCGCCAGGACACGGTCGGGCCGAGGAGAGCAGAAAGGGCCGCGGCGAAGGAAGCGGCGGTTGGGAGATCCGACGGAGCTTGACTGAGGGCGCTCCTCAGCAACTCATCGAGCTCGCGCTGGTGTGGTCCCGAATAGCCCAACAACGGGGAGCTCGATTCCCGCGATGACTCGGTCGTGAGGAGCTCCGAGAAGAGCCGCGCGGTCGCTCGCAGGTCGACGCGAGGGCCCTCAGCGGACGGCTCTTGGTGATCGAGGCCGGTCGGGGCGAAGGGGAGAAGTCGGAGAGCTCCTTCCTCGTTGAGCAGCACGCAGGCGGGGGAGAGCGAACCATGGACGAGGGCAGCTTCAGACATCGGAGCCAGGGCCGAGAGGAGCTCCAAGGTGAGGCTCGCGGCTTCGCGCAGAGGGAAGGGCTCGCCTCGGTCACGAGCTCCAGCCAAGATGCGAGAGAGCGAGACGCCGTGGACATGCTCGAAGACGGCGTAGGTGAAGCCGTGCTCGACGCGCGCGTCGATCACCCGGAGCAGATCGGGGTGGCGAAGACGAGCGAGGCGCTCGGAGCGTTCGAGGAAGCGGGAGGACTCCTTCGCTGGCGCGCTCTCGTCGAGGAGGCGCAGGAAGCGGTAGGTCGAGCTTTCTCCGACGGGCGAGACGAGGAAGGTCTGAAATGCGCCGGAGCGTCCGAGGTGGGCACGTGGGGTGTAGCCCGAGACGAGGTCGACCCAGCCTTCCATGAGCCCAAGCAGGGTACCCTAGCGGACGTGCGCGGCAAAGAACGTGGTGCTCGCGGAGCTTGCCGGTGGGTCGGGCTGGATCGGAGGCAAAGCGGCTCTGGCGGTCCCGAAACTACTGGGCTTTTGCCGACTCGTTTGACTCTTACGCGGTCAAAGAGCTCGCCCGGGTTTAGGCTGAAATGCAGGTGACACGGACAGAAGACACTGAGGACACAAAGGATCGCCCATTTCAACTGTGTCCTCCGTGGGCCTCGCTCGGTGCTCTCTGTGGTTTCTCTCATGCACGGGCACGGCATGAGTTCGGAGCCTCTTCAACGACCTGCCAAGTGATCGGGGATCGGTTTAGGATTGGACTCCGTGCCGACGCTGCGAAAGGTCTTTCATCTGACTTGCTGGGGGGCAAAGATGAGCTCGCTTGCCGGAGCGTCCTTCATTCACCTGTGCAGGTTCGAGCAGCTCGAGGGCGTTCGTCGGCGCCACTTCGGAGGAGGCCGAGTGCGAGTTTGGGAGCTCGACGAAGCCATGCTCGATCCGACGAAGCTAGTCGACGAGGACTCATACGGCCATGGGTCGTTTCCGCATTATTACGACGAGCTGCCAGCGGCTGCGGTGATTCGATGGGTCGACGTGGAGAGCTCGATGGACCTGATGTCAGCGGAGACTTCGGACGAGTAGCCAGGCCGATGCGGACAGGCCGATGAACACGATCGCCGTGCGCACGTGCTCCCGACCCACTTTCCGGGCCAAGCGCGCACCACCATAGCCTCCGGCCAGCCCGCCCACGGCCATCGCGAGGGCCACCGACCCATCGACGACGCCGCTTTTGGCGAAGAGGATAGCGGCCACCGCGTTCATGCAGAGCCCGCCCCAATTTTTGAGTCCATTCATGCGGTGAATATCGGTCAAGCCCATGAAGCCGAGCGCGGCGAGCATGAGGATGCCGATTCCAGCGCCGAAATATCCGCCGTAGATACTCACTCCAAGCTGGTACAGGAGAAAGAGGAGCGGGGGATTCGGAAGCGCGGCGGTTCGTTCGGGGGTGGGTTGCCGTTTCCGACGGTCGATGAAGGCGGTGAGCGCTCGCTGGCTCGCGAACAACAGAGTTGCGAGCAGAACGAGGAAAGGAACGATTCGCTCGAAGAGGTCCGGGCCCGTCCGCAACAGGAGAGCAGCGCCGAGTCCGCCGCCGATCAAGCTCGGGAGCGCAAATCTGAGGGCCCAGGCCTTGGAGCCTCGGAGATCCTGACGATAGCCCCACAGACTTCCGAGTGACGCCGGCCAGAGGGCGACGGTGCTCGTCGCATTGGCCACCAAGGGTGGGACACCCAGAGCCACGATGGCGGGGAAGGTGACCAAGGTGCCGCCACCAGCGATCGAGTTGATGCCTCCTCCGAGCGCGGCCGCTCCCATGACCAAGGCCGCCTGCAGCGGGTCCATGTCAGGATCGATCCGCAGGCGCGACTTTGGGCGGAGACGACCAGTCGAGGGCCGATCGCGCGCTCGCTTCTCGGAGAGATCCACCGCCCACGGCGATGAATCCGGTCGTGTAGAGCAGGAGGAACGGGATGGCCGCGTAGAGCTCGCGTTGCAGGGCGAGGCCTATGGCGAGGAGGAAGTACAGCGCGAAGACGAGCTCGAGGACGGCCATCTTGGTCCCGGGCGGAGCGCGATAGAGTCTCTTGGGATTCGGGACGTCTCCGCGCTTTGGGGTTCGGACGAACTCGGCTTGTTCGGAGGTGAGTGCGAGCAAGACTTCGCGGGCGTTCGAGAGAGAGAGTCCGGCGCCGACGGAGAGTGCGAAGAGTATCTCGAGAACGTCGCGAAGGCGGAAGCCGATTTTGCGCCGGGCCGCCGAGGCCGAGTAGAACACGAGCATCGCGAGGGTGCCGGCGGTGAGCATCGACAGATCGAGCGCCGACAAGAGGGGCACGCCGCCGGGGACGCGAAACGAGAGTTTGTCTCGGAGCAAGACACAGATCGGGAGCAGCACGGCGAGGAGAGCCATGAGCAAGTAGGCGACGTTGGAGAGCAGGTGAACGGCGGCCTCGGCCCGCACGGCGACGGACCACGGAGAGTGGGTGAGGATGGGTTTGAGGAGGTGCCGAGCGGTCTCGACGCTCCCGCGGACCCATCGGGCTTGTTGGGCGCGAAAGGCGTTCCAACTCTCCGGGAGCTCGGCGGGGACGACGAGGGAGTCGACGTAGGCGAATCGGACACCGGTGAGTTGAGCGCGGTAGGAGAGGTCCAAGTCTTCGGTGACTGTGCGGGAGCTCCAGCCGCCCGCGCGTTCGATGGCCGACCGGCGAAAAACGCCGGCGGTTCCGTTGAAGTTGAAACAAGCGCCGAGGTTGACGCGCCCTTGATGTTCGATGCCGAAGTGGGCGTCGAGGAAGGTTGCTTGGGCTCGCGTGAGCCAGCTTTGGTCGCGGTTGAGGTGACCCCAGCGGGCTTGAACGAGGCCGAGCTCGGCGTCGCCGAGCAGGATCGAGAGGGTGCGTTCGAGAAAATCGGGGCAAGGCACGAAATCGGCGTCGAATATGGCGACAAAGGGTGCGCCGGACTCCCGGAGCCCTCGCGCGAGGGCTCCGGCTTTGAAGCCGGACCGGTCGCTCCTTCCGAGGAGAGTCACCTTGGGGCCGGGTTGGGTCGAGAGCTCCTCGACGAGGCGATGGAGGATGGCCGACGTCTCGTCCGTGGAGTCGTCGAGGATCTGAATTTCGAGGAGTTCGGGTGGCCAGCGCAGAGCGTGAGCGGCTCGGACGAGCCGCTCGGCGACCAAGGCTTCGTTGAAGAGCGGGAGTTGGACGAGAACCCGCGGGGTCGGCGAAGCGGGCGAGGCGGCCTCATTTGCAAGTCTCCCGCGACCACGGGTCGCCGCGGCCACGAGGCGTAACCGATGGAGCCCGAGCAGCGCGAGGAGGCCGAGCGCAACGAAATAGCTGCTGAGAACGAAGATGGCCATCGGAGCACGGCGAGGTGTGAACCTCACCGCGGGCTTGGCGGTGAGAGGCTTCGCTTCGTTTCGCAGCATGCCACACGCCGTAGCGTTTGAGAACGATGACGGACGGTGCTGACGGTGCTATCCGGGCGTGAACAAATGGACACGCCCGAGATTCGCTGGGCCACGGCTCAAGACATGGATTCGATCCTCGGCCTGCTCGAGGAGTACCACGAGCAGGAGGGGTACCGACGCCAGTCCAAAGAGCGCCTCAAAGCCATGCTCGGTGAGGTGCTCTCGAACCGCACCCGCGGTCGTGTGCTCGTTGCGGCCGTAGGCGGAGAAGCGCTCGGCTACGCGCTCCTGATCAGACGCGTGAGCTTCGAGTGGGCTTCCGAGGTCGCGGTGTTGGATGAGATCTTCGTTCGTGGCAAAGGGCGCGGGCGCGGGCTCGGACGCCGAATGATTTCGTTTCTGGAGGAGTACGCGGCCTCCGAGGGGCTTCCCGCGATTGCGCTCGAGGTCGCGAGCCAGAACGTTCAAGCGCGCGAGTTTTACCGCAGCGTCGGCTTCCAGCGAATCGACCGCGAGATCTATTCACGACCTGTTCGTGGAACGCGCTGAGTAGAAGTCCGATCGGGGGATGAGCAAACTCAGGGTCGGCGACGACCGTGCCACGGGCGTTTGACCGTCGCGGGGCCTCGTGGTTCAAAGGACACGGTGGCGCGTCGGGCCCGAGAGGACGGAGCGCGGACGCGCGGAGGGGACGAGCAACCGTTGCTCGACTACTTCCACGCCGAAGAAGAGACCGAACCTGGCCGAATCGGCCCGTACGAGTTGGTCGCGCGCTTCCCGAGCACCGAGGCCATCGAAGTCTTCCTGGCCCACAAGTTCTCGAACTTCGGCTTCTTGCGCACGGCCGTGGTGAAACGGTCACGCCGCAAGGATCCTGGCTACGAGGAGAGTCGACAAGCCTTGATCGACGAGGCCCGAGCGATCGCGATCTTGGACCACGCGAACCTCGTGTCGTTGATCGACGCGGGGGAAGAAGAGAGCGGGACGTACTTGGCCATGGAGTACGTCGATGGGGCCGACCTCTCCCGCGTGAACACGAAGCTGCGGGCGCGCGGTGAGGCCCTGCCTTTCGAGCTCGCGTGTTACATCGCGATCGAAATCCTGCGCGGCCTTCACCACGCCCACACCGCGTCGTCGGCGGAGGGTCGGCCGCTCGATCTGGTGCATCGAGACGTACATCCCTCGAACGTGCTGATCGCTCGTACGGGGCACGTGAAGCTGACCGATTTCGGGGCCGCATTCATGCGCGAGCGCATGCAGGAGGCGACCCAGCCCGGCGTGATGAAGGGTCGGCTGGCGTACAAGTCGCCAGAGTATCTCGAGTCGGGGCCGATCGATCGGCGCATGGACGTGTACGCGGTCGGGATGATTCTGTTCGAGCTCCTCACCGGGCGTCCGTGTTTTTCGGCGCCGAACTCGTACGAGCTCATCGAGAAGATTCTGAGTCGCAACCTTCGGCTCGAGCGCTTGGAGAAGGAAGGCGTGCCTCCGGAGCTGGTGGAGATCGTGGCGAGGGCCTCTCAGGGTGACGTATCGGAGCGATACGCGAGCGCTGAAGATCTGGCGAACGCGCTCGAGACTTGGATCATCAAGAAGTCGTTGTCGGTGAGCCCGTGGATTCTGTCGGCGTTCTTCAAGCAGCACGGCTTATACGACCCGCCGCCGATTCCGAAGCAGGCGCCGTTGTTGGCGGCCTGGAAGCACTCGGAGCCCGCACCCAAGCGGGAGGACCGACGGGAGGACCGGCGGGAGGACCGGCCGGAGCGTCCGACGGCGCCGCCGGCCCCAAAGCCGCTCGAGGTGACGGAGGACGACGAAGAAGAGGGCCCGTTCGAATCGCCGACCTACCCTGGCATTCCGCGACCATCGACGAGTGGCTTGGAGAGCGCGAGGGACGAGACGACGAGCCCCTCGATTCCGGTGGCGGGCGGTCTGCGCGCCGCGCTCATGGCGCCGAAGCGACCGGCGAGTGATCAACCGACGCCTCCGCCGCGGTTGGACATCGAGCCTCTGACCGTACCCGAGGCCGTGCAGCGGGCGCCCGAGCCCATGTCGGTGGGGCGAGCGCCGGAGGCCGCGTTGCGAGACGACATCTGGCCGCAGGGCCGACCGGCGCTTCGGGCTGCGGCGTTGAAGACCGGTGATCTGGTGTTGCCGCCGGCGCTCGGGAGCCGTCCTCCGGCCAAGAAACCCGAGTCGCGTGCGGAGACGGAGCGCCCGGAGCCGCCCCTCACGGCTCCTCTGGTGCGACGTGGAGAGGCTTCCGTATCGTCACCTTCTCTTCGGGCCGTCGACGCGCCGTCACCGTTTTCGGTCGACTTGGGCTCAAAGCCACCGGATATCCTAGAGCCACGGCCGTTTCCGCCGCCCGCGGAGACGGAGAGAGCACGGCGCCCTTTCAATCCCGCGGCCCCCACCGAGCGCATCAAACAGAGCGAGGCGAGCGAGCGAGCCGCGCGCCTCTTGGAGGCCGTTCGCGCCCAAGAAGCCGCCCAGCGGGCCGACGGGAGCGCGCCGAGGCGTGCGGACGCGTCCTCGTCCCCCGCGGCTCCGATCCGCCGTGGAGACGCCGCGCCCGCCGCGTCCGCGCAGCGGATCGACACGGCGCAGCAGCCGCTCGCGCCGAAAGCTCCGTCGACGCCGCCTGAAGTCAGCGACCTGCTGCCGCCGCCGCCGCGAGCCGAGCACCCGATGCCACCCCCGAGCAAAGGACCGCTCGTGGTCGCCGAAGTCTTCCCTGATCGCGTGGAGTTCCATGCGCCCGAAGCACCCGCGACGTTGAGCCACACCGTCCGCGCCCCGGACACGCAGCCTGAAAAGCGCGCACCCAGCGAGCCGCCCGACCTCCCTGCGCTTCCTGACGTTCCCGCGGTCCCAAGGGCGGCCTTTCATGCGGCTCAGCCCGAGCCAGTGAAGTTCACCGTCGATGCCATGTCCGGTGACCTTGCCAAAGCGTCTCCCCGCGACACGCTCGAAAAGCTCATTCGACTGGGAGCGACAGGGCGAGCGACGTTCACCACCGGCCCCATCTGGAAGGCCATCACGCTCCGAGAAGGCAAACCGCTCGCGATCTCCTCGAACATGGGCATGGAGATCCTCGGCGAGCAGCTCGTTCATTCGAAGCTGTTGACGCGGCCGGAGCTCGATCGTGTCCAGCGCGAGAGCTCCGGGGGCGACGATGGGCTCGTAGCGCGCTTGATAAAGCTGAACCTCGTCGACAAAGGGGCCCTGGCCCGACAGCTCGGCGAGATCGTGACGCTCCGGCTGTCGGACATGCTCGATTGGTCGGACGGAACGTTCGAGTTCGCGCCGCTCGTGCCCCCAGAGCCGCCGCTCCGACCCGATCTCGACATGCTGGCGATGCTGGAATCGTCGCGGCCCTCGATCGCACCCAAGCCCAAACGACCGCCCTCCGAGGAGCCTCCACCGATGCCTTCGCAAGTCGGCTCAGCCAAACCGTCGCTGAAGCGGGTGATCGACATGGCCCGCAAGGTCAACGAAGCCAGTCGTGGACGTGCCGACGACGGCTCACGCAAGAAGTAGCTTTCCAAAGGGCCCCGGAACCCGGGCCGCGAGCCAGCTAGCGATCGTTGCCGCCGCGCCCGCGTGTGGGTCCGCCTTTGTCGAGCCCGCGCAGGTACTCCATGAAGTTCGCCTTGTCGTCGAGCTCCGGGCGATAGCCTTCGCGCCGGCGATCGCGTCCTCGACCGCGGTCCCCACCCGCAGCACCGCGATCCGCGCCGCCGCGGTCGCCGCGATCATTGCGACCGCGCTGGTTGTCTCGGGGCCCGGCCTCTGGCGCACGCTCGGCGTCCGCAGGCGCGGCTTCCGGCGCGTCGCGTCGCGGCTCCCGGCGAGGCCGAGCGTCGACTGCTCCGAGACCTCGCGCCACGAGCTGGGCCGCGATCGCTTCCGGCGTGGAGCCGCTCGACTTCGCAACATACGCGAGCTCCCTGGCGAGGGCGGTCGCGAGCTGGATCGTAATCTTCCCGTCCACCTCCGCGACATCGATGGGGCGAGGCAACGGCTCTCCCGCGGCAGCGGCTTGAAGGCGTGTCTCGATCGTCGCTTCCAGCGCCGAGATGGCGTCGGCGCGAGAAGCCCCGCGAGCAGAAAGATCGAGCTCTTTGGCGGTGGCGATGAAGGCGCCGTCTCCTTCCTGAACGAAACGGAGCTCCACGCGATAGGCACGGTCGTCGGACATCCGCGGGCTATCTCCCAGCGTCCTGCGACGGTCAAGTCGGTCGGCTCTCCATCTTCAGAGAGACTTCGGCGTGACGGCGAGGAAGAGGGCCGTCTTTGGACCGGTAGGCGTCCCCACGACCATGGTCGCGTTGCCCTTCTTGTGCGTCGTGTTCGCGGAAAAGGCGAAGGCTTCGATGGCCACGGTCAGCGTCACCGTCCCGTCGGCGCCCACACCCCGCACCGTAACCTTCAGCATGGCAGGCTTCTTCTTCGTCAGCTCCAAGGAGACGCTCGCACCCGCGTCGACCTCCGCCGAGAGCTCGTCGAGCACGATCGCTCCCGTGTAGCCCCCGAAGAGAGATTTCTTCAGCGGCCGTAGACGCTCCTCGAACTTATCGTTCTCGCTGGTCGCCTCGATCACGAGGATCTGAACGGGCACCTTCGTCGGCGGCGCCGCCGTGACCCGGAGCGGCAAGAGCATCAAAGGCATGAACAAGAAGGCTCGTCTCGACATGGCGGTCCTCAGCTATCGGCTATCCAGATCACGGCCACACTCTCGTCGCTCCACACCGTCACCGTGCCCTCGAAGGAGACATCGTCGACGGACACGGTCCCCGAAGGTGGAGCGATCGCAAGCGGCTGCGGTTCATTCTGCGGCGCGTCTCGCACCAACGCGATGGTCACCATCGCAGCGATCGCGACGATCGCGCCAATCCAACGGCCGTAGGATCGTTGCGGTCGTACAGGTTGCGACGCCGCTGGTCTGGCTTCCGGGGCGCCATCGAGGAGTCGCAGCGGCGGAGACCCGACTGCCAGAGGGGTTACTGCCGGAGGGGGCGAGGCGCTGGTCGCGCCGTCTGGGCGCTCCGAAAGCGCGGCCCTGGGCTCGACCGAGAGCTCGACGCGGATCGCGCCACGGATGGCCTCGGACAGCGGCTCGTCGGCCTCGATGAGCGCCTCGATTCGCCCCATGACGGACGTGGTGAACGCGCCATCGACTCGCTCGGCGGCCGCCTCGAGCTCGCGCCGAACCGCGCGCCCGATGGCCTCCGGAGGGGATTGACGTTCGACAAGCGCGTCGATGCGCGAGAGAACGGCGGCCCGGAGGTTGGGCGTACCCGCCGCGTGCTCGAGCGCGTGTTCCGCGATCCCCTCGAGCTCGGTCCTGAGCGCGTTGGAGATGCGAGGATCGAGCGGATCGGAAGCCGCGAGGCGTTCGACGTGGTCGGAGACTTGGCTCGAAAAGCCCTGGAAGTCTCTCTGACCGACCTCGGTCTCGAGGTGCTCCGCGAGCGCGCGAAGCTCTCGAGCAGGCTGGCCAGACACCCCTCGGAGCCGCGCCTGGAGCTCCAGCGAAAACGCCGGCCAAGAACGCTCGCGTGATGCGACCTCGCGCTCGAGCTCAGCTCGAATCACCGAGGAGCTGTCGGGCTCACTGGCGTCTGCGGCGAGCTCGGCGGCAATTCGTTGGGCCACCAACGAAGGGAAAGCCGCGAAATCGGTCGCGCGAACCACGAGCTCGACCTCGTCGCGAATGAGCGCCTCCGCGGTCTTCATGTCGACCTCAGCCGCGCCTCCGCGAAGCGCCAACCGTGGAAAGGTGAACGACGCTCACGCGGTGCGCTCCTCGAGTCGGATGGGTTGATCGGATCCGTCCTCTGGGAGCTCGCCGCTGTCCAGGTATGGGGTGAGCAACGCCTGGAGGTTCTTTCGCGCGTGGAAGAGTCGACTCATCACCGTGCCCTTCGATATTTTGAGAATGTCGGCCATCTCGGTGTAGCTGAGACCCTCGACCTCCCGAAGGATGATGATCGCCCGGTGTTTGTCGGAGAGCTGGCTCATGGCTGTTCCGATCACTTTTTGGAGCTCCGAGCGATCCGCGGCGGAGCCCGGATCGGCAGGGCCTTGGGCTTCCTCGGACAGCGCGCGCTCGATGCGGGGGGAGGCTTCGAAGTCGACCGTCTCGCGCCGATTTTTCGCCCTCAGGACATCGAGGCTGAGGTTGTAGGCGATTCTATAGAGCCACGTATAGAACGCCGAGCTGCCCTCGAAGGTGCCGAGGTTCTTGAACGCTTTGACGAAGGCTTCCTGGGCGACGTCCCAAGCGTCATCGCGGTTCCTGAGGATGCCGAAGGCGAGCGCGTAGACACGTTTTTGATATCGTTCGACGAGCTTTCCGAAGGCCTCGTTGTCTCCGTCCTTGGCGGCCTCGACGAGCTCCCGGTCTTCCTGATCTCGGATCTTGCGTTGCGCCTCGTCGGTCATTTCGCCTCCGGTCTCGCGTTTTGCCGGAGGGGCCGGCAAACGCGGGCCGAGTTTAGAACAGACGTCCCAGGGCGTCGTGGGATTCTTCGGAAGGGTGGGATTCTTGGCGTTCTTCGGTCTGTTGGCAGAGAGCTTGTATGGCGACGGACGGGATTCCGCGCCAAGATGAAGAGCTTCGAGGCGTTGAGTTGATGGCCAGGGACGAGGGAGGCGAAGTGTCTGGGGCGGTCGAGGCGCTCCCGCCGGGCCTCGCGGATCCTCTTGCAGCTTGTCGAAGCGCGCTGCGACGCGCCGTGGGTCGTGAGGCCGCGGTCGTCGTTACGACGGGAGCCCTGGCCGCGCTGGTCATCGCGTCGTTGTTCGCCGCGATTGGCTGGAGCCACACGGCGTTGGCGTGGACGGAGCTCTCGGTGCTCCTGGCCACGTCAGCGTTCGTGTTCGCGCGATATCTTGTCGTGCTACGCCAGGGCACGGGGAGCCTCGAGGCGACCGCAGCGTGGCTCGATCGCGCGCTCGGATCGAGAGACACCCGGACTTCGATTCTGTCCGCGCTCGAGCTCGAGCGCGACCGCGGACGCTACGGCGAGAGCCCATCGCTGGCCGACCTGGCCGTTCGGACGGTCACCGAGAGCGCGAAGAACGTGGATCCGAAGCGCATCGTCGCTCGCGAGGCGTGGCCTCCGTTGAGAGCGCGATTGTTCCGGCTCTTGGCCGCGGCGATCGTGTTCGCAGGCTTGGTCTTCGTGATGCCCGGCGCCGTGGGCCGCGCCGCCACCGCGCTCTTCGTTCGCGGTCTCTCCAACAATCCGCTCGTCCCCTCTCTGCCGGAACCGAGGCTCAGTGACTTTCGAATCACCTATCGCGCGCCCGCGTACGCGGGTCGCCCTGCGGTGACCATCGAATCCGCGACCGGTGATCTGCGCGCGCTGCCGGGCACTGAGGTCACGATCGATACCCGCGCCCACGAGGCGCTCTCGTCCGCGGTCATCATCGTGTCTTACGGCGTCGGCGACGAGGAGACCCAAACGTTCGCGAGCGAGGTCTCCGGCCGGAAGCTTCGCGCCAACCTCGTCCTCCATCGCAGTGGTCGGTATCGCATCGAGCTGACCACACAAGACAAGAAACGCTTCGCGCAAAAGAGCGGTCAACGGATCGAGCTCGAGCCGGATCTACCGCCATTGGTCAGGCTCTCGAAGCCTTCGGTGAGCCCGCTCGAGGTGAACGAACAAGATCGCGTCGAGCTCGCGTTTCGTGCCGAAGACGATTTCGGGCTCGGCGAGATCAGGGTCGCCTGGCGTCTCCTCGGATCGGGTCGCGAGGGTCGTCAAAAGCTCTCGGTAGACAAAGGCTCCTCGATCTATCGCGGCACCGCGGCTTTCGAGCTCAGGGACCTTCAGCTCGAACCGGGCGACCGTGTCGCATACTCGGTGGAGGCGGTCGACAACGACACCGTGAACGGACCCAAGGTCGGCGCGAGCGACACCAAAGAGCTCAAGGTCTATTCGAAAGACGAGCACCACCAGGAGGTCCTCCGCGTCGCCGACAAAGCGCTCGACGAGATCGTTCACGTCCTCGGTGATCAACTCGAAAAACCGTTGGGACCGGCGAAGGACCAAGCGGCCGCCGAGGCGCTCGTCTCGGCCGTCGAAAAAGGAATCGACCGAGCGGCCGCGTGTGGTGAGCTCCTCGATGAGGCGGTCGCCGCGATCAAGAAGGACCCTCTCGGACGAAAGCAGATCGCGCAGGCCTTCGAGAACGCTCGCAAAGAGCTCCGGCGAGACACGCGGAGCTTCGCCATCTCGTTTCGTGCGGCTCGCTCGCAGCAAGACCGACTCTTTGCAGGCGACGCGGTGCGGAGCCAAGGCAAGCTCGTGGGCACGCTCGAAAAACACTCGGTCTACCTCGCCGATTTGCTGAACGACACGCGCATGCTCGACGCCGAAGCCCTCACCAAACGCTTGCGCGACCAGCAAGAACGGCTGCGGCAGACTCTGGCGGACTACAAGAACGCCCCTACCGAGGAGAAGCGCAAAGTCCTGCAAGCGGCGATCGCCGAGATTCGACGGCAGGTCTCCGAGATCGCAAAAAAACTCGCCGCGCTGCGCGGCTCGATCCCCGACGACTTGATCGGCGCCGAAGCCATGGAAGCGGCGTCTACCGAGCGTGGTCTCGACGAGATCACGAAGAAGATCGAGTCCGGCGACCTCGACGGAGCGACGGCTGACCTCGAGAAGATGCTCCAGGGAACCGAAGAAGCGATCACCAAGATGCAGGCGGGTCGAAACGAGCTTGGGCAACGCGAGTACGCGCAGGTCTCGGAGACCGCACAGCAGCTCTGGGACGAGCTGAAGGATGTGAAGGCGGAGCAAGATGTGCTCGCCGAAGCCACCGAGAGGATCTCCAAGCGCGCGATCGATCGTGTGAAGAATCGCCTTGGAGACGTCTCCGCATTCGTCGAGAAACAAAGAGAACGCATCGCGGAAGCCGCCAAGAACGTCGAAGAGACCGAGCCGGTGGCGCGCGTCTCCGAAGGGGACGCCTTCGAACAATCGCTGCGACGCCTCGACGACACCGGCCGCGCCCTCGACGGTCGTGACTTCGGAGCGGCCGCGGAGATGGCGGAGGCGTCGCGAGACTCGATCCGCCAGCTCCGCGCCGAGCTCGAACGAAGGTCCTCCCAGATCTCTCGCTTCGGCGATTTTTTCGGGTCGTCCGATGGTCTCGACGAAGCGCAATCAGAGATCGCCAGAGCCGAGCCGAAGATCGAGCAGGTGCTCGAGGATCTCGAGAAGATGATCCCGAAGCCGGAGCAGCTGCTCACCCCCGAGGAGCGGCGGCAGCTGGACGACTTGGCCGACAAACAGCGAGACGCTCAGCAGCGAGGCCGCCGCGTCAGCCAGCTCCTGAATCAGCTCGGCGAAGAGCTTCCGGTCGTCGGCGACAACGCCAAGCAGCTCGCCGAGGCCGCAGAATCCGCGATGGGCCGCGCCGCCGACGAGATGGGTCAGGGCGATTCTCGCGGCGCAGAAGGGGAGCAACGCCAAGCCATGGAGTCGATCGGCCAGCTCGAAGACGCGCTCAAACAGATGGGACGCGGAGGCAGCGGGAGCGGGGACGAGCGCGCGATCCTGCTCCCGTTCGGAGAGGGCGAGGGAGAGGGCGGTGAGCCCATGAACACAGGCGAGGGCGACGATCCGCGGCCGATGGAGAAAGTCGAGATCCCAAAGCCCGAGCAGTTCGAAGCGCCTGCGGCCTTTCGACAAGACATCCTCGAGGCGGCCAAACATGGCGCCGCCCGCGGCTACGAGGACGCGGTTCGCCGGTACTACGAGGAGATCGTGAAGTGAGGTCGAAGTGAGGAAATCCTTCTCGCTGCTCTTGATGCTTTGCGCGACTCCGGCCCTCGCGGGGCCCGAGGAATCGGTGACACGCGCATTTCAAGCGATCGAGGCGTGGCAGATCGACGACGCTCGCGACGTCGCTCGCGAGCTCATCGAACGGTATCCCGACCACCCCGCGGTGTTGGCGCTACATGCGGAGCTGAAATTCCATTCGAGCGACTACGCGGGCGCGGTCGCCCTCTTCAAGCGGGCCGAGGCCGGCGGCGCATCCGAGTCGCTGCTCGAGTCTCGCCCGCTGGCCACCGCGGCGCTCGGAGCGACCGAAGGCTACATGGAGAGCTCCGGAGAGCACTTCGTCGTTCGTCACATGCCGGGCAAAGACGCGATCTTGGTGCCCTACGCGCTCGAGACGCTCGAGGCCGCGCGAAAAACGATCGGCGACATCCTCGGCTACACACCCACCAACCGCTTGGTGTTGGAGCTCTACCCGACCGCTTCGACCCTCGCGGTGGTCTCCACGCTCACGCGACAAGAGATCGAGACCTCCGGGACGATCGCGCTCTGCAAGTGGAACCGCCTCATGGTCACGTCCCCGCGTGCGGTCGTTTTTGGCTATGCCTGGCGCGACACGATCGCCCACGAGCTCGCCCATCTCATCCTCGGGACCGTCTCTCAGAACACCGTTCCGATCTGGATGCACGAAGGCATCGCGAAGTACGTGGAGACCGCGTGGCGCGGCGCGCCCGGAGAGGCGCTTCCGCCCGAACAAGAGAGAGCGCTGATCGACGCCGCCAAGAAGGGCGCGCTCATTCCGTTCGAGCGCATGCACCCGTCGATGGCGAAGCTGAAGAGCCAGGAGGAGACCTCGCTCGCCTTCGCCGAGGTGTTCACGTTCGTGGAGTATCTCGTGGCGCAGAAGGGCTGGGCCGGGATGCGCGTCGTGATCTCCAAGATGGCGGCGGGTCAGAACGACGAAGTCGCGATCGAGGAGGTCTTCGGCACCTCGCTGAAGACTCTCTTTTCGCAGTGGATGCTGGAGATACCGAAGCGCAAGCCCAAGGGCAGCGCCCTGACCGAGAGCCGCCCGATCGAGATCAAAGAACGACCGGACGCGCCCGACGACAGCCTGCACGGCCTCAACCCGGACGCCCGCCGTTTTGCCAGAGCGGCCGATCTGCTGTTCGCACGGGGCCGATGGACCGCCGCACAGCGGGAGCTCGAGAAGGCGCTGGCGCGGTCGGAAGGCAACCAAGTGAGGTCGGTGTTGGGAACGCGCCTCGCTCGAGTTGCGTTGGCCACCGGCGACTTCGCGGGAGCGGCCCACGCGGCGAAGCAGACCCTCGACCTCGTGCCCGACATGCCCGGCCCCAACGTCATTCTCGCCGAAGCCCTAGTGCGCCAAGGAGACAAAGAGGCGGCACGCGGACCTCTGGTCAAAGCCCTCGCCGTCAACCCGTTCGACCCGACCATCCATCGTCTGCTGCCCGAGCTCCCAGGCACCTCGCCGGAAGACAAGAAGCGGGCAGAGGAGGCGTTCAAATTCCTCAGCGGCCGAGTCGACACGCGCCTCCCCCTGCTCGGCTCCGGCTCGCTCGTTCGCGTCGAAGGCCCGCCGTTCTCCCGCGTGCTCGTCGAGGTCGCCGGTGAAGAGGGTAGCCGCCTGGTCCCCACCGGGATGCTCACTCCAACCGAGGCCTTCAGCATGCGCCCAGGGCCCGCCCGGCTTCACCTCGTGCCTCCTTCGGGTCGAACGGTCGTGCAGAACGTGGAGGTCCCGCGAGTGCCCCCCGGCGGCGCGCCCTTCGTCGTCTCCGCGACGGGCGGGACTTGAGCTCCTCGCTTTACACTCGCTCTTTACACTCAGGTACAACCGCGCCACGGCGAGCAAACATGGATGAGCTGAACACCAACGCGCCGGCGCCTCGAGACGACGCAAAAGACCTAGAGCAGCTCGCCGAAGCCGCGCGACGAACCAAAGAGGCGATCGGCCACCGCATCATCGGACAGCGCGAGGTCGTCGATCATCTCCTGATCGCACTCTTCGCACGCGGTCACGCGTTGTTCGTCGGCGTCCCGGGCCTCGCCAAGACGCTGCTCATCCAGACGCTCGCTGAAGTGCTGGACCTTCGCTTCAACCGCATCCAGTTCACGCCGGACCTCATGCCTTCGGACGTCACCGGCACCGACGTGCTGGAACAGGACGCGATGACCGGACGACGTTCGTTTCGATTCGTAGAGGGTCCGATCTTCACGAACCTCCTGCTCGCCGACGAGATCAACCGCACGCCGCCCAAGACGCAGGCCGCGCTGCTGCAAGCGATGCAAGAGCACCAAGTGACCGCGTCCGGCGCCACCCACGAGCTCCTGCCGCCGTTTCACGTCTTCGCGACCCAGAACCCGATCGAGCAAGAGGGAACCTATCCGCTGCCCGAGGCCCAGCTCGACCGCTTCATGTTCATGCTCGACGTGGGCTATCCAAGCGAGCTCGACGAAGTGCGGATCGTTCGGGAGACGACGGGCGAAGAGAAGCCTCCCGTCGACAAGATCCTCACGCCGGCGCGAATCATCGGACTCCAAGCCCTCGTGCGCCGCATTCCGGTGCCCGAGAGCGTCGTGCGACAGGCCGTGGTGCTCGCGCGAGCGACCCGCCCGGACGCGGCGGCCTCACACCTCGACGCGGAGCCCGCGGCTCGCATCAAGGAGTTCGTCTCTTTCGGAGCCGGTCCTCGCGCCTCTCAGTATCTCGTGCTCGGCGCCAAGGCGCGCGCCGCGCTCGACGGGCGGCCCGCCGCCACCATCGACGACGTCCGCTCCGTCGCGATCCCCGTGCTCGCGCACCGCATCGTCCCCAACTTCCACGCGGACTCGTCCGGCGTCCGCACCAAGGACCTCGTCAGGATGGTCCTCGAAAACATCAGGAGCTGATGGAGCTCGAGCACAAGCCGGCCGAGGTCGATCCCCGCGTCCTCGCAGAGATCGGCAACCTCGCGTTTCGCGCAAGGCTCGTCGCCGATAGCGTGCTGCATGGCATGCACCGCTCTCGCCACCACGGCACGAGCGTCGAGTTCGCCGAGCACAAAGAGTACGCCCCCGGAGACAACGTCCGACACCTCGACTGGCGCGCCTTCGCCCGCCACGACCGCGACTACATCAAACGCTACCTCGATGAATCGCACGTCCGCGCCTGGCTCGTGATCGATTCTTCGAAGTCCATGGGCTACCAACCCGCCGCCGCACGCGCCACCAAGCTCGAATATGCCAAGCTCTGCGGCGGCGCCCTCGCCTACCTGCTCGCGCGCCAAGGCGACGCCATCGGCCTGGCCACGTTCGCCGAGCGCCTCGAGATCGAGGTGCCCTCACGCGCTCGACGCGGCCACCTCATGGAGATGCTCACCGAGCTCGAAGCCTTGGTGCCCAACGGATCTACGAAGCTCACCGACGCCCTCGACGCGCTCGCTCAGGGCATGACACGACGCACGATCGTCGTGCTCTTCAGCGACCTGTTCGACGCAGGCGAAGGCGCCCTCGACGCCATCGCGCGTCTCGCCGCCAAAAAACACGACGTCGTGCTCTTCCACCTCCTCGATCCCGACGAGCTCGAGCTCCCGTTCGAGGACCACACCGAGTTCGTCTCGATGGAAGACGATCGCTCCGTCGCTGCAGACCCGCACTCCATCCGCGCGGCCTATCGCGAGGAGATTCGACGGTTCTTGCGAGACGTGGAGCTTCGCGCTCGCGCGGCCCACGTCGAGCACCTCGTGCTGCGGACCGATCAGTCTCCCGGCGAAGCGCTCGGACGTTTCCTCGCGCGACGCATGGCCCTGAGGACGACCGCCCGATGAGCTTCTCGAGCCCCCTGTTCCTCCTCGGACTCCTGGGCGCCAGCGTCCCGATCATCATTCACCTCATTCATCGCAAGAAGCCACGACGCGTCTCCTTCGCGGCCATCACCTTCGTCCTCAAGAGCATCGAGAAGGTCTCGCGAAAGCTTCGCCTCCGAAAATTTCTCCTCTTGGCGGCGCGTGTCCTCATCTTGGCGCTCTTCTCCTTCGCCGCTGCGCGACCGTATTTCGGCGACCTGCAGGGTCCTGCGCTCAACGCCCAAGGTCCGGAAGCGATCGGGATCGTCGTCGACGCGTCGCTCTCGATGCGAGCCACCTACGAGGGAAGGTCTGCGTTCAAACACGCCATCGATCGCGCCAGGGCCGTCGTCGATCGAATGAGCCCTGAAGACCTCGCGACGATCGTCGTCGCGACGAGCCCCTCGCGAGCTCTCCTGTCGGCGCCCACCAGCGAGAGGTCCGCGCTCGTCCGCAAGCTCTCCGACCTCGAGCCCTCGCTGTCGACCTCCGATCTAGGCGAGGCCGTGACCTTGGCGGTCAAGGAGCTCACGCGCGGCCGTACACCGGAGAACAGAATCAAGGTGCGCATCGTCGTGCTCAGCGACTTGGCTGGGCATGCGTTCAAGAGCCCGGCCGAGCTCTCGGGCGCCGCCATCGAGCTCATCGACGTGCTCGAACACGTCCCCGCGGCCGCGCGTGTCAATCACGCCGTGACGGAGGTCTCCGTCGCTCCTGCTCGCGGTCGTGGCGCTCGAACGGTCGCCGCCCACGCGCGGGTTCGCGCCTTCTCTGCGTCCGGCGGGCCCGCGAGGCCAGTCGCCATCACCATGACCGGTCCCGACGGAGATCTCGTGCCTTCGACGATCGACCTGGTCCCCGGCACGACCCAGGACAAGTCGTTCACCTACGCCTTCGAGGACTCCGGGATCGTGCCCATCGCGATCGTGCTCGAGCCCGACGTCTTGGCCGAAGACGACGTGCGCCACGCGATCGCCCACGTTCAAAAACAAGTCCGCCCGCTCGTCGTCGACGGAGCCCCCTCTGGCGTTCCCAAAGAAGACGAGATCTTCTACTTCGAACGAGCTCTCTTGGCCGGCGCCGAAGTGATCGCGCCGCCCGCCGTCGTCACCGCCGACGATCTCGGTCGCACCGACTTGTTGGCCTACGACGTGGTGATCCTCGCAGGTGTACAGACCATCTCCGTGGAGGAAGGCGCCAGGCTCACCTCCTTCGTGGAGAAGGGCGGCGGCCTGTTCATCTCGGTGGCTCCAGGCCTCGATGTCGCAGCGTACGAGGCCGCGTTGTCCAAGGTCCTGCCTCGCCACCTGCGCGGCGAAAAGCGGCTCGGAGACATCGTTGGCTCCGCGCCTACGCTAGGGCTCCGCGTCGCCGATCCGCTCCATCCGATCTCCGCGGTGTTTCAAGGCGAAGCCAAGGAAGGGCTCGAGACCACCGAAACCTCGGCCTACCTCTTGCTCGAGCCCTCCTCCGATCAACGCGCGCGTACGCTCCTCGCCTACGACGATGGCCAACCCGCGCTGATGGCGACCTCGTTCGGAGCGGGCCGGGTGCTGCTCCTGACAACCACGGTCGATCGCGAATTCAGCGACCTCCCGATTCGCCCCGCGTTCCTTCCGCTGGTCGAGCGATCGATCGCGTTCCTCGGCAACGCGCTCGCCAAGCCCGACACACGCCGCACGTTGATCGGAGAGTCTAGGACCTTCGAGCTCCCTGACGACGTCGAGGCCGTCGAGATCACCGACCCGAACAAGAAGAAGCACCGCCTGAGCCGCGCGTCCGGCGCGAGCGCGAGGTTCGATGCGACGTACGCGCTCGGCACCTACTTCGTATCCGTGCAGCGAGGTGGCCACCTCGAACGCTTCGCGAGTGAGGACTTCGTCGTGAACGTCGACGCGTCGGAGTCCGATCTTTCGCCGCTGTCGGTCGAAGAGGCCACGACCGCGCTGGGCGCCAACGAGAGCTCCGGACAACGTCGGCAGCGGTTCGTGGCGCTCGCGGGCACCTCACAGCAGCAGCTCTCCTCGCTGCTCCTCGTCTTGGTGTTGATCGCGTTCCTGCTCGAGAGCGGCCTGTCCGCGACCCGAGACCCGTCAACCAAGTCGTGACCGAAAATTTGCGGCGCGCTTCTCGCCGTGGTTTACGTACATCGTGCACCGATGTGGTGAATCAAGCGCTGCAGTCGGTGTTCATTCCTCGTTATCCCACCCTGCCAACCCGGGCGGGCTCAGCCGTAACCGCGCGAGATCACGCCAACTCGCGAGTAAGGCCGAGCCCGCTCGGACTTGGTTTCGAAGATTTCGGAGGGGAGGGTCGTGATGTATCGCGGCTATTTCCTCTTTCTCGCGCTGGTGTGGTTGGACGCGAATGCGCCGCTCGCCGACGTCAAGTTTGCGGTCGTGAGCAAGGCTCAAGAAATCGCCCAAAGTCGACAGCTCGAGCGGGCGACCGCGTTGGCCGGAACCCCCCGGCAGCGAGCGCTGCTCGCGCAGCGCTGAGCGCGCGAAGCTTCGCGGACCCCTGAGATCGGACCCCTGGGAGCGGAGCCCGTGGGAGCGCCAGCGCCGAGTCTTCACGGACCCTGGGAGCGCCAGCGCCGAGTCTTCGCGGACCCTGGGAGCGCCAGCGCCGGGTCTTCGCGGACCCTGGGAGCGCCAGCGCCGAGTCTTCGCGGACCCCTGGGAGCGCAGGCATCTTGCCTGCGCCTAAGCTTCGCGGACAAATGGCGATTCGTCATCGTCATCGTCACGCGATCCAAACACGCGCCAGCCCTCGAAAATCCAAATCCCCTTCCACCCTCCACTCCCGTTCCGCCACCCAGCGACCTCCCTGGCCGGCGGCTTGAAAACGCCATCTCTCGGACTCCGGCAAACTCTCCCAGGTCGCTTCGACCCCGTAAATCACCGGGCGAGCTCCAAGCCGCTCCAAGTCCTCACGAAGAAACGCGACGCCGAACGGCTCGTACCGGGGCCGACCCAACCCTCGATGCTGCGCCCCCAGCGACAAGAGCTCCGAAGGACGCAGCTCCGTCAGACAAACCGCCCTTCCAGCGCGAAGGAACTTCGACCCTCCGACGACTCTCTGGGCAACGGCGATCCGAGCAAGAGTGTCGCGGGCAGTCCGCGCGCGAGGGATCTGACCCCTCACCAGCGCCCGCAAGAACTCGCCTTCAGACTCGTCGGGCCAAGGTCCAATCGGCCTTCGCGTCAAATGGGTCAGGTAATGCCACTCACCGACGGAAGCGTCCTCCGCCGAAACCGTTCGGCCCGCCAACGACCTCTCGAGCTCCGTGCCTCGCGCAGGCCCCCGCACCCCTGCCTCCCTGACTTCCCATACTTTGGCCTCCCTGCCGAGTGAAGCCGCCCTGCGCCGTGCCTCGTTCAACAGGTCGGACCAGTTGCCGCCCGGCCGCACGGACACACCGACGACTTCCTCCGCCAACCCGAGCACCACCGCGTCGCGGGCCGGGCCGGAGATCTCACCGCAAAACGGCGGCAACACACTCACGATCAACTCACCCCGAACGGCCACCGGCATCGGATCCCCACCAACGGAAGCCTCGAGCCCGTCCAAGGGTCCGAGCAACACACTCACCACCGGTAGCTCCCGCTCCCGCGCCGCCGCCCGAATCACCTGCTGCGGCAACTCGGAGACCCCGGTCACAACCACCGAATTCTCAGGCAACCGCGCGATCGCCGAACACACCGAACGTACCCACGGTGTGCTGCTCGAGACCTCACGACCTTGTCGCGAACACACCACGGCGACCCACGGCCGTCCGCGCAACGCCTCCAACTCCCCGTGAACCCAAAGAGACGCCGGGGGCACGAGAAGCGACGAGGTCGTAACCTCCGCTCCCGAAACGAGCCTGACTCCGCTCCGCTGCCAACCCCGGGCGACCTCCACCGCATTCGCCGCGCCCGCCGCCGCCGCCGCCCCCACCAGCCGATCGAAATCCTCAGTCGCGGAGCTCACCACCTCCTCCGTCCTCACCCATCACGAGCTCGCTCGTACACTCACCTCATCGCTCGGCCGCGCTCCGAAGAATTCCACGATGAGCTTCCCGATCGCTTCGGCCTCCTCGTGGTGCACCCAATGAGTTGCCTCGGGAAACAAGGTGAGTCGACCCGAATCACAAAGAGCAAGACTGGGCTCGGCCATCTCGACGCCGACGAAGTTGTCCTTGGCGCCCCACACCAAGTGTGTCGGCACTCGAACCCTCTCGCTGTCCGGAGGCCTCGGCGGATGCCGAAAGGCCGCCCGGTACCAGGCGATCATCGCCGTCAGCGCTCCGGGCTGCGACCACCCGTCCCGGTAGATCGCAAAATCCTCCTCGGAAAAAGTGCCGGACCTCGCGCTCCGACGAATCAGGTCCTCGAGGATGTGGGTGTGAGCGATTCCTGTGTCGGCCAAAAACGGGATCTGAAACGCCAGCGCGTACCAACTTCGAGTCAGTTGCGTCCGACTCGTGCGGAGAGTCCTCCGCATCACCACGGGGTGCGGAACGTTCATCGCGACCAGCTTCTCCAAACGGTCCGGATGCAGCACGGCCATCCACCAAGCGACCGCAGCACCCCAGTCGTGCCCCACCACGAAGGCCTTGTCGCGCCCCGCCGCGTCGATCAGCCCGATCATGTCCGTCGTGAGCGCATCCAACCGATAGTCTCGCACCGCCGTGGGCCGGGCGCTCGACCCGTACCCGCGCTGGTCGGGCACCATCACTCGATAGCCCGCCGCCACGAGCGGATCGATCTGTCGCCGCATTCCCCACCACCCCTCAGGAAAGCCGTGCAGCAGTAAGGCGAGCGGCCCATCCGCGGGCCCTGCTTGGACCACGTGGAGCTTCAGGCCATTGGAGCGAATCGTTTCGTGGGACAGCGCAGCCATGGCGCGCCATGATACTCGCCCCGAGCCTCGAGACATGGCCGAAATCGCCGCCGACTACACGTCCAGGACGACCCTAGCAAACGCGCGGCCACCCGATCTCTCGAGCACCAAGTCGTGATACGTGGCGCTCTTGAGCTCCGTGATCACGCGGCTCGGATCCGTCACTCCGACGATCTTCGCCTCGAGCCCGCCCTCGCCCTCGAGAGTTACGTCCGCAGACTCGAACACGAAGCCCTCCAGCACCGCGAGCACGATGATCTCGTTGAGCCACTGGACCAATCGATCCTCTGGGTCGAGCGCCGACAACACTACGCGACGAGACTCGACCGAATGCCCGGCGACCCCGCCGGTCGACTCACCCGTGAGGACCTCGACCACCGCCCGGGCCCCCTCCACGAGCAACTCCGCCTCGTCCGGTGCCCAAAGCTCGAAGGCTACGTCAGCCGTGTGATCGATTTGGCGATGCCCCGACGTCACGAGCTCGACATCGTCACCCAAGTCGTCGAGGGGATGAATACGTAACCGCGGCCACCGCGCACTCGTCGTGTCGACGTCGTCGTGGGCATCTTTGGGGAGGGTGGACTCAATCGCACACAGTCAGCCGAGGTGCAGGCTGAGTAGGATGCCGAGTAGGAGGCTGAGTAGGAGGCTGGGAATCTTGCCGGGGCGGAGTCGAGAGGTGCTGAGCTACTCCTCTTGGGCGCCGCGGCCGTTGGCTACGCGCTCCCGAATCGCTGCCTTGAGCGCCGCCCTCTCGGTCTCGTCGAGCGTCCCGTCGCCGTTGGCGTCGAACTCGGCCTTGATCTGCTGCCGCTTGGTCTTCCAAGCCTCGATCACCGACTGACGCCACGCCCGGCGCTCCTGAAGGTCGAGCTTTCCGTCACCGTTCGCGTCGAACTCAGCCAGCACTTCCTGGCGCTTGGCGAGCAACCGCGCCTTGCGAGCTTCCTTCACCGCCTGGCGCTCGGCCTGGTCGAGCTGCCCGTCGCCGTTGGCATCGAAGCGCTCCAACAACCGCGCCTTGCGAACCTCACACCGAGACTGAAGCGCATCCAAGAGCTCCTGGCGCTCCGCGTCGTCGAGCACGTGATCGCCGTTGATGTCGAACGCCCAGTGGACTCGCTTGATCACGGCGCGACGGAAATGTTTCACCAGCGCCTTGATTCGCGGGTGATCCTCTCCGCTGGCCTCGAGATCCGCTCGAAGCGTTTGCCGCTCCGCTCGATCGAGCTTCCCGTCTTGGTTCACGTCGTATTGGGCGAGGATCCGCGCGCGCCGCCCACCGAGCTCGCAGCTCGCAGGCTCTACCGCGTCGTCCGCCGAAGGCTCCGTCGACACTTCTTCATCGACCGCACCTTCGATCGTCGAATCGTCCATACCACCGATCGCCTCTTCGGCTACCGCCGGATCCTCCTCGGAAACGGTCAGGTACGCTTCGGCCTCCCCCACGGCCACGGTGTCGTCGTCGAGGTTCTCGGTGGCCGTTCCGCCACAAGCAACGCCGAGGCCGAACACCGCCGAGAGGGCGATCGATTTGAAGGTCGAGATTTTGATTGAGCGCAGCATGTTTCTTTTCCTCCTGAGCTTTCGACACGGTTCGTCGTGTTCATGAGCTTCAAACCGAGCCCCCCGCCGAAGTTGCGGTCGCGATCTGCTTTTTTTCGATCTGAACGCGTGTGTCGTAAAAAGTGGCCCCGCCGCCCAAATCGGTGAGCGCTTGGCTCACCACCGCGTTCGCGTTTCGTTCGCCTTCACAGCTCGTGAGCCACCAAATCGAAGGCGCCGAAGCCACACCGCTCCGCACCCGATCCGTGATCACCGCCCGCGCGAAAAACGACCCACGGTCGTTGAAGATCCGAACCTGCTCACCGGACTCGATGCGGCGAGCTCGCGCATCCTCTGGGTTGATCTCTATCGTCGGCCCCCTCTCCGCCCACGACGCCGAAGGCAGATTTGCAAAAGTCGTGTTCAAGAAGCCGTGCGCGGGCGGGGATAAGAGCGAAATGGGATACCGCTCCGCCAGACCCTGGTCGGAAAGCTCGCGCGGCGCAACATACCCAATCAACGGATCGAGCCCAGCCCGACCAACCTCCTCGCTGATCAGCGAGAGCTTGCCCCGCGGCCGCGGAAATCCACCCCTCGCGAACGGAGCGTACGGAGTCGGCAGGTTGAGGCGCCGGGGCCCCTCTCGGGCCAGCACCTCGGGCGTGATTCCGGCCATCCGCGGGTCATCCCAGTCGAACGCACTCTCCACCAGCGCAGAGTCGTCGTCGTCGAAACAACTCTCCGAGAAACCCATCCGCTTGGCCAACCTCCTGAACAACTCCGTGTTCGGGACGGCCTCCCCGAGCGGAGCGATCGCCGGTGTATTCAACAGCACGTCGAGGTGACCGTAGGACTTGTGAATATCGAGCTGCTCGAGCTGAGTGGTCGCGGGGAGCACCACGTCGGCGTAGCGAGCTGTATCGGTCATGAAAATCTCGTGGACCACCACGAATAAGTCCTTGCGCGCCAAGCCTCGCAGCACCTTCTCCTGGTCGGGCGCGACCGCCGCAGGATTCGAGGCATAGACGAAGAGCACGTCGACGCTCGGCTTCGTGATTTGTGGATCGAGCACGTCGCCCAACTTCGACATGTTGAGCTCGCGCGGCCTAGACCCATCCACGCGTGACGGTATCAAATCAGGCCGCCCGAGCGCGCGCTTGGCCACCGGATAGGCGCTCGAGGTCGAGAGCAAGACGCCCCCTCCCGCGTCCCGGTACGAACCCGTCACGGCCGGCAAGCTCACCACCGCACGCACCGCCGACGCCCCTCCCGCATGCCTCTGGAGACCATAATTCAGCCGAATGAACGTCGGCCGGGTCGTTGCGTACTCACGAGCCAAAGCCTCGATGGACGCCGCCGAAAGCCCGGTGATCGACGCGGCCCGCTCGAGAGGCCACTCTTCCAACGCTCGCACCCTCAACTCACGATGGCCCTCCGTGTACGACTCGAGATACTCGAGATCCTCCAACCCTTCGCGAAAGATCACGTGCATCATCCCGAGCGCCAACGCGGCGTCGGTCCCCGGCGCGATAGGCAAGAACACGTCCGCACGCTCCGCGGTGCGCGTCCTTATCGGATCGATCACCACCAGCTTGGCGCCCTTGGCACGCGCGGACTCGATGAATGGCCAAAGGTGGACGTTCGAAGTGAGTGTGTTCGACCCCCAGACGAGAATCAGCTTCGCGCTCGACACGTCCGCGATGTCTGGCCCGACCCGCCCGCCCACCGTCGAGTCCAGCGCGAACGTCCCCGCGCTCGCACAAATCGTCCGGTCCAACAGCGACGCGCCCAGACGATGAAAAAAGCGGTGATCCATCGATCCGTTCTGCACCAGGCCGAGCGTGCCCCCATACGAGTAAGGAAGAATCGTCTGAGGGTCCTTCGCCACAGCCTCGCGAAGTCGACGCGTCACGACCTCCAACGCCTCCTCCCAGCTCGCCCGACGAAATCGACCCTCCCCCTTGGCACCCACCGAAATCGACGGGAACAACACGCGCTCTTCGCTGTAAGTGCGGTCGAGATAGCGGTTCACTTTCCTGCAGAGGAACCCGTTCGTGTACCGATGCTCGGGATCACCCCGAATTTTAACCGCACGCCCGGACTCATCGACCGTCACCAAAAACGAACAGGTATCCGGACAATCGTGAGGGCAGGCCCCTCGGACCACGCGGAGCGCCATTTCACAGAGAATCGCGGAGTCGACCCAGCTTCGCAAGGGACCAAACGACGAGCGCGACTTTCTCAAAGCGCCGGATCTGCATTCCAGAAAGTCAATCCACCTCCCCGCGAGAACGAGGCGAAACGGAATGATTTCCAGGCGAATTTCGAAGGACGAGTCCACGCCGGCGTGTAGCATGCCCGCCATGGTCAAAGTCCGTTCGGTCTTTCGATGCAGCGCGTGCGCTTACGAAAGCAGAAAATGGGTCGGTCGGTGCCCAGAGTGCTCTGCGTGGAACACCCTCTCCGAGGAACAACTCATCGCCGAGCCCACGCAACCCAGCCAGAAGAACCGTGCCTTCCGCCTGCCCGACGAGGGGATCGCGAGACCCACTCCGCTTTCGGAAGTCAGCTCGACGAGCGGTGAGCGCCTCTCGACCCGCATCACCGAGCTCGACCGCGTGCTCGGCGGCGGACTGCTTCCAGGCTCGCTCATCCTGGTCGGCGGTGATCCAGGGATTGGGAAGTCGACACTCCTCCTCCAAGCCCTCGCCGCCATCGGAATCGAGAATAGCCCAACGCTTTACGTCTCTGGCGAAGAGTCCCCCGATCAGGTCCGGATCCGCGCCGAACGCCTGGAGCTCCCTACCGACGACGTCTTGGTGTACGCGGAGACCAACGCCGCCCGCATCGTCGAGCAAATGGAGACGATACGCCCCAAGGCCGTGGTGATCGACTCCATTCAAACCGTGTTCGATCCCGATCTCGGGGGCGCTCCCGGAACCGTGGGTCAGATCCGAGAGGTCGCAGCGCGTTTTCTATACTCATCCAAGAGTCGCGGCATCCCCACCTTTCTCGTGGGTCACGTCACCAAACACGGCGAGATCGCCGGGCCCCGCGTCCTCGAGCACATGGTCGACACAGTGCTCTACTTCGAAGAGGCCAGCGGTCATCCCTATCGAATTCTCCGCGCCCATAAAAACCGATTCGGCTCGACCAACGAAATCGGCGTCTTCGAAATGCGCACCAAAGGACTCGAGCCGGTCGAGAACCCATCCGAGTTGTTCCTGTCTGAGCGCCCCGTCGGGACGTCGGGCTCCGCCGTGCTCCCGGCCATCGAAGGCACGCGCCCCGTGCTCGTCGAGGTCCAGGCCCTCGTGTCACCCTCTTCCTTCGGCACTCCGCGGCGCACCTGCCTCGGCTTCGACTCCGCGCGCGCGGCTCTGTTGGTCGCGATCCTCGAACGACGAGCGGGACTCTCCCTGGCAGGCTGCGACGTTTTTGTGAATGTCGCTGGAGGACTGTCGATCGCCGACCCTGCCGCTGACTTGGCGGTCGCCGCTGCGCTCGCCTCCTCTCTCCGAGACCGCCCGATCTCCCGAGATGTCGTGATGTTCGGAGAGATCGGTCTCTCCGGAGAGCTCCGCGGAGTCTCCCAGCCGGAGGCCAGGCTCGCAGAGGCGCACAAGCTCGGGTTCCTTCGAGCGATCGTGCCCGAAGCGGTCAAGAAGAGACTCGCCAAAGACGCCCCCATCGAAGTCATCGCCGCCGACCGACTCTACGAAGCGCTCGAAGCTGCCATCGAAGGATGAACCATGAATCGAATGAGACCTTTGTCCAAATGGGACCGCCTCGACGCCGCGCGAACCCGCGTCGTGTTCACCGACATCGACGACACACTCACGACCGATGGCCTCCTCGAAGCGCCCGCCTTCTCGGCTCTCTGGCAACTTCACGAAGCCCAAATCTCCGTCGTCCCCGTCACCGGACGACCCGCCGGTTGGTGTGATCACTTCGCACGGATGTGGCCCGTGGCCGGAGTCGTCGGGGAGAACGGAGGCCTCTGCTACCGATACGACCGAGCCACTCGCCGAATGGATCGATTCTACGCTCAGAGCCCCGAGGAACGCACCCACGCCCGAGAGAGACTCGAGGAAGTCGCCCACGCGGTGCTCCTCCGAGTCCCCCGCGCCCGCGTCGCCGCGGACCAACCCTTCCGGGAGCTCGACCTGGCGATCGATTTCGCCGAAGATGTGGGACCCTTGAGCAAGAACGAGATCGATGAGATCGTCGCTGTCTTCGAATCGTTTGGCGCAACCGCGAAAGTCAGCTCCATCCACGTGAACGGCTGGTTCGGTTCCTACGACAAGCTCAGCATGATTCGAACCTTCGCCCACCGAGCGCTCGCGCTCGATCTGGCCAGCGACCAAACCGGCGCCGTCTATGTCGGTGACTCTCCGAACGACGAGCCCGCGTTCGCCGCCTTCGAGCGCTCGGTAGGCGTAGCCAACGTCGCCGACTTCACCGACCGGTTCCATACTCTCCCGGCGTTCGTGACGAAATCGAGAGGAGGAGCAGGCTTCGCAGAGCTCGCTACCTTCCTGCTCGAAGCGAGGTGACCGTCAAAAAGGTGGGTGGCGAAGGAGTCGCGGATCGGAGATCCGGGAAGTCAGAGGCTGGGAAGAGTCAGCGGAAGGACTGCAGAGGCGTCAGAGCGAAACACGCTCAGACTCACTCACTCACTCACAAGCGAGCATCGTCGGCCCGTTGATGCAGGAATCGAGACCAGCGCCGCCGTCGAGGTTGTTGCTGCCGCTGTTGCCATCGAGGGCGTCGTCTCCCGCCCCACCGCCCAGCTTGTCAGTGCCAGCGCCGCCGGAGCAGGTGTCGTTACCATCGCCGCCAAACACGCGGTCGTTGTGGTCGCCACCCGAAAGCGTGTCGTTCCCACTGTGGCCGTAAAGCGCGTCGTCGCCAGCATCGCCGTCGACGACATCGTTGCCGGACTGACCGTACATCAGATCGTTGCCGTCGCCGCCCGACAGCTTGTCGTCGTTACGACCGCCGTCGATCTTGTCCTTTCCGCCTTCGCCGTAGATCTCGTCATTTCCGCCGTTGCCGTAGAGCGTGTCGTCGCCGCCGCCGCCGAAGATCAGGTCGTTGCCGGCTTCGCCATAAATGAGGTCGTTGCCTTCGTAGCCGTAAATGCAGTCGTCGCCGCCGGTGCCGAAAATCTGGTCGTCGCCGGGGGTCCCGAAGATCGGATTGTACCCAGGCGGGCAGATCGAAGCGGAGCAGGTGCAGGTCGCTGCTTCGCAGAGTCCCGGGCACGCGCCGTCGTCCGCGCCGTCGCACTCCTCACTGATCTGATTCACGACGCCATCGCCACAAACCGGCGGAGGCACGCCGCACGTACAATCACCCTGGCAAAGCCCCGGGCACGCTGCATCGTCAGTGCCGTCGCAAGCTTCGGCACCCTCCGTGACGTCATTGCCGCACACCGACACTACGGCGCACGTGCAATCGACCTGGCAAAGTCCAGGGCACTCCGGCGCATCCGCGCCGTCGCACTGCTCACCCAACACGTTGATGATGCCGTCGCCGCAGAACGCTCCTGCAACCCATTCCTTGGTCACCAGGTTGGAGGTGCGCAACGTCGACGTGCTGTCGATGAAGCTCGCCTGGATCGTGTCCGTTCCCACTCCGCTGTCACCGAGGTACGAGAACTGCGCCGTTCCATCGGCCACCGTAGTCACCACTGCCGTCTCGCCCGCGTTCGGGCCCGAGATCACCGTGAAGGTCACGTCCTTGCCGGGTACTCCGACGCCCAGGTTGTCGGTGACTTTGGCCGTCACCACGTGCGTCGAGCCCACCGGGTTCGTCGCTGAGGCCGGCGTGAGAAGAATGCCTTCACCTTCGACCGCCGCAACGGTCACGAAAATGTGACCGGCAAAAATGTCGTCGTTGTTCGACGGATTCGTCGTGTGGATCGAAATCAGAGTGTCGGCAGGACCCAAAAACGACGCGAGATTGTACAACTCATCGTCGGTTCCGGTGCTCTGCGAGAACGGATCGACTGGGTTGTCGGTCGTATCGCCGCCGGCATTGCCGCCGACCGTGATCAAGTTTCCGTCACCCCCTGTCTCGCTTGGATCGGCGTCGTCGAAATTGCCTGAGCAGCTCGCCAGGCGAGCTCCGTTGACGTCGATCGTCGAAAACTGACCGCCCGTACACGCGTGAGAAGGCGGGCCCCCACCCTGAAAGCTGAAGGCGATGGCAAGGCCCATCTCGGCCGCGTCCCCAGCGCCCAAAGGCTCCGCCAGCGACACCGCGAAATCATCGCCCGCCGTCGCCTGACCGCCGAAGAAAATGAGCATCGTCCGGTCCTCGAGCACCGCTGGGTCGTCGAAAATCACCCAAAGGCCGCAACCATCGACGTTGGGTGTGTCAGAGTAGGTGAGCGCCACTGGACCCGCAGCCGCCGGGTCCACGATCGGCTTCACGATCGCAGTCACGTCGACGAAGCCATTCATCCAATCGAAGCCCCCGCTCGAGAACGGAAGCAGCTCGTCGAAGGTGATCGACGTCGTATCGAGGGTCACGTTCCCGTTCGCGAGCGGCACCAGATACGGAACGTCCGCACACGCCATGTGCGCGCTCCGAACCGACGCCAAATCGTTTGGTTTCAAAACATTGATGGTGCTGGTCCCGAGCGTCCTATGCCCCGCTCCATCCACCGAGATGGATATCCTCCCGGTAACCGCAACTTTCACGGACTGGGTCGCCTCGGCCGGCGCCGCGAGCACCGCGGTGCCGAGCAAACCGAGCAACGTCGTGTGTATTCTCATTCGTTCACTCCTCTCCTTGCGCGCTTGCTCGCAAGTCCGGACTTCATAGCTCTCCGTCCAGCGAAGCGCAACCGACCACGCCATGCTCCCATGCTCCAGATCAAGAAATCTCCAGATCAAGAGATCGAGCCGAGTCCGTTCTCGACCGGAATCAGCGAGTGAGCGAATCAGCGCGACGAATGACTCGCGAGCTTGGTCGGGAAGAAGTGGTCGGGAAGTAGTGGTCGGGAAGAAGTCAGGAAGGATTGGGAACGGGAGGGAGTGCGGGAGTCAGGCGCAAGCGCGCTGAGGACTCATCATTCGCAGGCGAGCATCGTCGGTCCGTTGATGCAGGTGTCGATGCCGGCGCCGCCGTCGAGGTTGTTGCTGCCGCTGTTGCCGTCGAGGGAGTCGTCTCCCGCGCCGCCACCTAGCTTGTCAGTGCCCGCCCCGCCAAAGCAGCTGTCGTTGCCATCTCCACCAAACACACGGTCGTTGTGGTCGCCACCCGAGAGAGTGTCGGCCCCGCTGTGTCCATACAACGCGTCCTCGCCCGCATCGCCGTCGATGACGTCGTTGCCGGACTGACCGTACATGAGATCGTTGCCGTCGCCGCCGGACAGCTTGTCGTCGTCGCGGCCGCCGTCGATCTTGTCCTTTCCGGCCTCGCCGTAGATCTCGTCATTTCCACCATTGCCGTAGAGCGCGTCGTCGCCGCCGCCGCCGAAGATGAGGTCGTTTCCGCCCTCGCCGTAGACGAGGTCGTTGCCCTCGTAGCCATAAATGCAGTCGTCGCCGCTCGTGCCTGCGATCGTATCGTCAGCCGAAGTCCCGAAGATCGGATTGTATCCAGGCGGACAAATCGAAGCCGAGCACGTGCAGTCGCCCTGGCAAAGTCCCGGGCAAGCGCCGTCGTCGACGCCATCGCACTGCTCGGTGGGCTGATTGACCACGCCGTCCCCACAAACCGCCGTCGTCGGGCACGTGCAGTCGACTTGGCAAAGTCCTGGGCACTCAGGCGCGTCGGCGCCGTCGCACTGCTCGCCCAACGCATTGACGATTCCGTCGCCGCAGAACGGCCCGGCAACCCAGTCCTTGGTCACCAAGTTGGAGGTTCGCAACGTCGACGTGCTGTCGATGAAGCTCGCCTGGATCGTGTCGGTTCCCACGCCGCCGTCGCCGAGGTACGAGAACTGCGCCGTGCCATCGACTCCCGTCGTCACCACAGCCGTGTCACCCGCGTTCGGTCCCGAAATTACCGTGAAGGTCACGTCTTCGCCCGCCACCGGGCCGCCCACGCTGTCGGTCACTCGCGCCGTCACGACATGAGTCGAACCCACTGGGTTCGTCGCCGACGCCGGCGTCAACAAGACGCCCTCGCCTTCGATCGCCGCCACCGAAACGAAGATGTGGCCGCCAAAGATGTTGTCGTTGTTGGAAGGATTGAGCGTGTCGATCGTGACCAAAGTGTCCGCCGGTCCGAGGAAAGGCACGAGGTTGTAGAGCTCGTCGTCCGTACCGCTCGACGTCGCAAAAGGATCGACCGGGTTGTCGGTGATGTCGGCGCCCGCGTTGCCGCCCACCGTGATGAGGCAGCCGTTCGAAACGGTCTCGAGCGGGTCAGCGTCGTCGAAGTTGCCCGCGCAGCTCGTCAGCCGCGCCGTGTTGACGTCGATCTGGGAGAACTGACCGCCGCCGCAATCATGGCTCGGGAAGGTCCCAATCTGATAGCTATACGAGATCGCAAGACCCATCTCGGCTTCATCCCCGGCCCCAAGCGGCTCAGCAAGCGATACACTGAACGTGTCGCCCGTGGTCGCCTGGCCGCCGAAGAAGATCAGCATCGTCCGGTCTTCGAGGACCGTCGGGTCGTCGAAGATCACCCAAAGGCCGCACCCATCGACGTTACCACCATCGATGTAGCTCAAGGCAACCAGCCCTGCCGCCGCCGCATCCACGACCGGCTTCACGACAGCCGTGACGTCGACGAAGCCGTTGATCCAAGCCCCGTTGGTCACGAACTCGTCGAACGTCACCGAGGTGCCCGCCAAAGTCGCGTCGCCGTTCGCAAGCCCCGAGCCGAATACGGAAGCGCACGCGAAATGCGCGCTCCGCACCGTGGCCCCGGCATTCGGCTTCAACACGTCCATGGTCGTAGAGGGCTGCGCGTGCATGCCCGCGCCATCGACCGAAATCGAAATTTTCCCGGTCGTCGATACCTTCACGGATTGGGTCGCATGGACCGGCGCGGCCGTGGCCAAAAGCCCCAGCACGCCCCCCAGCAATGCGCTTCGTAATCTCATCGTTCGTTCACTCCTCTCTCGCAGGTTCCTGCAAGTCGGGGCTCCATAGCCCTCCGTCAACGGAAGCGCAACCAGCCGCCCTAAATCCGTGTTTTTGCTCTAAATCAAAGGGTCGATCATCACCAGGACTCGCTGGACGTGATCGAAGCCCAGGTCGAATCGGAATCAGGGACTCGCGACCTGGACTCGCTCCGCCAACGGAATGAGTACGTCGGACCTTCGTCCGTGATGAGGAAAGGAGTCCGGGAGGGAAGAGTCAGCAGCAGGATCGGAAAGCGGAAGTCAGGCGCGGACAGCGCTCAGACTCACTCGCAAGCGAGGATGGTGGGACCGTTGATGCAGGCGTCGATGCCGGCGCCGCCGTCGAGGTTGTTGCTGCCGCTGTTGCCGTCGAGGGAGTCGTCTCCCGCGCCGCCGCCCAGCTTGTCAGTACCGGCCCCGCCGAAGCAACTGTCATTGCCATCCCCACCAAACACGCGGTCGTTGTGGTCACCACCCGAAAGGGTGTCGGCTCCGCTCTGTCCATACAACGCGTCCTCGCCCGCATCGCCGTCGACGATGTCGTTCCCGGACTGACCGTACATGAGATCGTTCCCGTCACCGCCGGACAACTTGTCGTCGTCACGGCCTCCGTCGATCTTGTCCTTTCCAGCCTCGCCGTAGATCTCGTCGTTTCCGCCGTTGCCGTAAAGCGTGTCGTCGCCGCCGCCGCCGAAGATGAGGTCGTTTCCGCCCTCGCCGTAGATTTCGTCGTTACCTTCATCGCCGAAGATGCAGTCGTCGCCACCGGTGCCGAAAATCCGGTCGTCGCCGGGGGTCCCGAAGATCGGATTGTACCCAGGCGGGCAGATCGAAGCGGAGCACGTGCAGTCACCCTGGCAAAGTCCAGGGCAAGCGCCGTCGTCAGCGCCATCGCACTGCTCGGTGGGCTGATTCACCGCGCCGTCCCCGCAAACCGGAGTCGTCGGGCACGTGCAATCTGCTTGACAGAGTCCAGGGCACTCGGGCGCGTCGGCGCCGTCGCACTGCTCGCCCAACACATTGACGATGCCGTCGCCGCAGAACGGTCCGGCAACCCAGTCCTTCGTCACCAAGTTGGACGTTCGCAACGTCGACGTGCTGTCGATGAAGCTCGCCTGGATCGTGTCCGTCCCCACGCCGCCGTCGCCGAGGTACGAGAACTGCGCGGTCCCGTCGACCCCCGTCGTCACCACTGCCGTGTCACCCGCGTTCGGTCCCGAAATCACCGTGAAGGTCACGTCTTCGCCCGCCACCGGGCCGCCCACGCTGTCGGTCACTCGCGCCGTCACGACGTGTGTCGAACCCACTGGGTTCGTCGCCGACGCCGGCGTCAACAAGACGCCCTCTCCTTCGATCGCGGCCACGGACACAAAAATGTGTCCGCCGAAAATATTGTCGTCGTTCGAAGGATTCAAAGTGTCGATCGTAATCAGCGTGTCCGCAGGCCCAAGGAAGGGCACGAGATTGTAGAGCTCGTCGTCCGTGCCGGTCGACGTCGCGAACGGATCGGCAGGGTTGTCGGTCGAGTCGGCGCCCGCGTTGCCACCCACCGTGATGAGACAGCCGTTGGCCGCGCTCTCGAGCGGGTCGGCGTCGTCAAAGTTCCCGGCGCAGCTCGTCAAGCGGGCCCCATTCACCGTGACGTTCGACTGCTGGCCGCCGCCGCAGTCGTGGCTCGGCGAGGAGCCAGTCTGAAAGCTGAACGCAATGGCGAGGCCCATCTCAGCCTCGTCCCCGGCCCCGAGCGCCTCCGCGAGCGATACGCTGAACGTATCGCCCGTCGTCGCCTGGCCCCCAAAGAAGATCAGCATCGTTCGATCTTCGAGCACCGTCGGGTCGTCGAAAATCACGTAAAGGCCACAGCCATCGACGTTCCCCGCGTCGACGTAGGTCAAAGAAACCGTCCCCGCCGCCGCCGCGTCGACGACCGGCTTCACGATGGCCGTCGCGTCGACAAACGCGTTGTTCCACGGCGCGTTGGTCACGAACTCGTCGAACGTCACCGGCGTGCCCGCTAGGGTCACATCCCCGCTCGCGATCCCCGCGCCAAAAACGTCGCTGCACAGCAAGTGCGCGCTTCGCACCGTGGCCCCCGCATTTGGCTTCAACACGTCGATCGTCGTAGACGGCTGCGCCTGCATGCCGGCGCCATCGACCGAAATCGAAATCCGGCCCGTCGTCGATACCTTTACCGTCTGAGTTGCATGGACCGGCGCTGCCGTGGCCAAAAGCCCTAGCACGCCTCCAAGTAATGTGTTCTGTAGTCTCATCGTCGTTCGTTCACTCCTCTCCTCACGAGTGCGTGAGTGGGGCTCCATAACTCGACGCCTCGGGGGGTGCAACCGCTGGGAGTGATTTATCGTCAACCGTCCGAGATCAAACGAAACGCCCGGTGACTCGAATCACGGACTCGCGTGGAAATCCAAGTCCTGCGGAGGTGGCTTGAGTCCGAGAGGACGACAAACGATCTTCACCAACTCACTTGGCTGCGGCCCATCGACCGTTCCGCCCTTCTGCCCGGCGCGCGAATTCACCGGAAACTGTACTCGACCAAACTCTCGATCGAGGTCCACGCCGACGAAGCCACCCAGAGATCAGCGCGACGACGAAAAACCACTGTACAGCGCCATGATCAACCTCGAGAGCCCTGCGAAAACGATCAGCAAACTCACGATTCTCGCGGTTCGACGGGCCGTCGGTGACGAAAATCGCCGCAAGCTCAGGATCGCAAAATACGCCGCCAGCACCGCCCCCATGAGCCCAATCTCGACCCCAACGTTGAACATGGCCAACCCGAGCCCACGGTGATTCGCAGAAAACCCGCGTGATTCCAGCCCAAATGCCAACCCAAAGCCATGCACCAACCCAAAGCCCAGGGTGAGCAGCCACCGATTCCGAGGCTCCTCCATGAGGAGATTTTCCATCCCGACGTAGGCCACGGAGAGCGCGAGGAGCGGCCCGACGACCGCAGCGCTCGGTGAGTACACCCCAAGCGCCGCGAGCGCCAAGGTGAGGCTGTGCGCCCATGCGAAGGCGACCACGGCACCCACCAGCGACCAAAGACCGCTGCAAGCGATCACCACGCCGAACAGAAACAGGAGGTGGTCATAGCCACCAAGAACCGCGGCGATGCCAGCGACCAAGGCCTCCCGGGCCACCGCCAGCCCGGATTGCGGGGCCTTCTTCAGAACTTCGACGCGCACCTCGCGAAGCCCGACGTGAGCAACGCGTTCCACCGGTGATCCGCCGAAGCTCCCTACGAAGAGATGACGATGCCCCACCTCCATCCGCTTCAAGAACCCGAGGTCGAACACGAGACCGCCCTCGATGGCCGGGCACCGATAACGCGCGAGCACCTGGACGCCGTCAGCCTCCACCGACGTAGCCGATTGGAGCGCTCCGGAGCACGAATCCGCCCCCGAACGAACGATCAGCGGCTCGACCAACACCTCCGCGAGCGCCGCCGTCGCCGTTCGTACTTCCTCCCCCGCGACCGTGCCGTCCTCGTTGCGGTCCGCAGGAGGCGCCAAAAAAGCCAGCTCCCGTCCGGCCACCACCAACTCCACCAACACTGTGTCCCCCTCGAGCGAATATCGACCGAACGAGAGCCCTACCTGGTGCGCTCGCCCCACCGCAGGAACGAACATGGCGACCCCCATCGCCACGATGACGAGCCGGTTCGTTGCATGGGATTTCGCTTTGTGCGATGCAGTTGCGCGCGGCTCTAAGGTCATGACGACGCCCTCTTCCGAGCTGCCCAAGCTGGGCCGATACGAGATCCTGAGAAAGATCGCTCAGGGTGGCATGGCCGAGATATTCCTCGGCAAAGCGGTCGGCGTGATGGGCTTCGAACGCTTGGTGGCCATCAAGCTCATCCACCAGCACCTCACGCGAGACGACAGCTTCGTCAAGATGTTCATCGACGAAGCGCGGATCGCCATGCACCTGCAGCACCGCAACATCGTCCAGGTCTTCGATCTCGATCAGTTCGAAGGCACCTACTTCATCGCCATGGAGTACGTGCACGGAGTCAACCTGTACGATCTTTACGAGCGGATCGCGGCGCAGAATCGCTGGTTCGACCTCCCGCTCGCCCTCTACATCATCGCTGAGACTTGCAAGGGCCTTCACTTCGCTCACACACGTGTCGGCCCCGACGGACGATCCATGGGCATCGTCCACCGCGACATCTCGCCGCAGAACATCCTTCTCTCTTTCGAAGGTGAGGTGAAGATCACCGACTTCGGCATCGCCAAAGCCGCCGAACGTCTCCACCAAACCACGCCGGGCATCGTGAAAGGCAAATACGCCTACATGGCTCCGGAGATTCTTCAAGAACAACCTCCCGATGCCCGTGTCGACGTGTTCGCAGCCGGGGTCGTGCTCTACGAGCTGCTCGTCGGCGAGAACCCATACGCCGGCAAGACGCCCGTGGAGACGATCGAAAAAGTACTCTCCTACGACGTCCCCGCCCCGTCCAAACGAGGATCCACCGGGACCCGCGAGCTCGATCTCATCGTCGCCAAGGCCCTCGCCAAGGACCCGAATCGACGATTCCAGACCGCGCTCGAGCTCCAAGACGCGCTGACCGAGTATGGCTTCAATCTCACCCGAGCTCGGCGAGAGCTCGCGGCAGGTGACTCACAGGTCGCCGAAATCTTGCTCGAGCTGTTCCCTGAACAAGCCAAGGAGCAAGGCCGCGCGGACCCATCGAGCGTTCATTTGCCGGTCGCACAAACTCTGCCGACTGATCCGGCCGCCGAGTCCGCTCGACCTCAAATCGTCGACGCGCCCGATGAACAACTGGGTTCAAGTGACGCGACTTTGCTCGAATTCGACGCGCCGCTCGCGGTCAAAGAGGCTCGGCTGCTCGACGAGCCAGGGGTCGGCGACTCCAACGACAAGACTCTGCCGATGCACGCGATCTCCCTCGCCGACATCGCAGCGACCGAACAAGAGGCCCCCAAGAACCCGCTGGTCGCGCCAGTGCCCCTCGTCGTCGAGACCTCGCGCCCCCCTGTGCCCGAACCTGGACACGTGGCGCGACCGGAATCCATTCTGGCCCAAACGGCTCGGCCCCCGATCCCTCAACCCCTCGCACCGAGGCCCCAGCAACCCAAGCCTCAGCAACCGCCGCCGGTGGGGAACCAGAACACCGGCGCACAACCTCGCCGAGTGTCCGAAGCCTCGATTCTTCCTTCGATGCTCTCGCCCGTGCGAAAACAGAGTCAGCTGCCGCTGATCGCAGGCGCCGCCGCCGCAGTCCTCACGAGCGGCGCCGCCCTGTTCCTTTTCCTGAGCCCGATCAGTCTCTCGGTGATTTCGGAGCCGCCCGGGGCGGCCGTGACCGTGGACGGCAAGCTCCAGCTCGGTCGCACCCCACTCTCTGTCGAGCTCTCCGCCGGGGAAGAGCATGTGATCGGCGTCGACGCCATCGGGTATGAGTCGTTCAAGAGCTCCGTGCTGTTTCCACGTGGAACTCGCCCCACTCCGCTCCTCGCGAGGCTCGAACGCCAAGTCGGTCGAATCGTCGTGCGCGCCTCACAAAAGGACGCCCGCGTAACCATCAACGGCGCAGACACTCGAAGCGGAGACACCGCCTTCGAGGGCCTCGAGCTTGGTAAGCCTTACGTCCTGCGAATCGATCGAGTCGGTTTTCAAACCTATGAGACCACCGTGACTTTGACCGTGGCCAAACGCGAAGAGCTCCTCGACATCAAACTCACCCCCGAAAAGTAGTCCACGGCCAAGTCAGCGACGAGCAACAGCGACGAGCTCCTCGTGTCGACCCTCGCCGGTGGCCGCGTGCCGCTCCGCAGCCGACAACGCGGCTCTCAATCGCAGACGATCCCAAAACCCGAGCCGACCATGAGGATCCTCACCTCGCAACAGATGAAAGCTCGCCGAGAGCATACTCTTTGAGGCCAACGACGGAAGGAAAGTCACCTCCCGGAGCCCCGCTCGCCCAAGCAGCGCCTTCAGCGCTCGGGCGCCGTACACGACCAGATGACGCGGCGGCTCGAGCCCACGCCAGCACCGCCCGAACCTCTCGTGCCCATACCCATCCAGGCTCGGCGTCGCCAGCCACAACGAGCCCTCGGGCGCCAACGTCGCGACGATGCGACTGATGACCTCGACGGGATTCGAAAGATGCTCGATCACGTGGTTCATCGTCACGAAGTCGAAGACCTCGCCCTCCCCCAGCCTCTCGATGCCCCCCAGCCGGACGTCCAAACCCAGTCCTTTGGCCGCCAAGAGCGCCTCCGGGTCCGGTTCGATACCCGTGACCTCGAACCCCAGCTTCGACATGGTCAGCACGAACTCACCCGACCCGCAGCCGAAATCCAGAATCCGCCGGCCCGCGCGAGCCGGAATCGAGCGCACGAGCCGGTCCGCTCGCACCCGCTCCTCGAAAGACAATGACTCCCCCCGATCTTCGGCCGGAGCCACCGCGTACCCAAACCGCTCGTTCAAATACCCATTCCGGAGCGCCATCCGCCGCAGCTTCTTCGGAGATGGCGAAGAAGAAGCCAGCAAGTCCCGGGGAACGCGATGAGTGTGATACTCGGCGTAGGCCTTGCCGATCGACGCAGCGTTGGGCCTCGGATCGAGATAAAGGGCGCCACACCCCAAACACCGGTGGCTTCGCCAAACCCCCGGCGCCGCGCCGTAGTCGACCAAATCATCGTAGATCAGCACTCGCTGCCCGGCCCCGCAAGCGGGGCAGAAACGAACCTCTTCGAGCTCCGCCGAGGGCCAGCTCTCTCGGTCCAAACCAGGCGACACGACCACCGAAAGAGACACGAAAAACGTCTGCCGGCAACAGGAGCGCGTGGGTTATGTAGACGGAATGAGCATCAGCTCGCGTATGAACCGGATCCGCACGGCGAAGTGGTACGAAGACTATGGGCGGGCATTGAAGACGGAGCCCGAAATCATCACGACGAATTACGGCTGGGTCGATCTGGAGGGCAAGTTTCCGGAGCTCGAGCTGTCGGCCGAGGAGGAACCATCCCGATACCCGCTCAACCTCTACGCGTTCGTCGCGCGGAGAGCGGGCATCGAAGGAAAGGACGTGCTCGAGGTCGGCTCCGGTCGAGGCGGAGGCGCCCGAATGCTCACTCGCCTGTTTGCTCCGGCGTCCTACCGAGGGGTGGATCGGTCGCTCGAAGCCATCCAGTCTTCCGCTCTGCGACCTTCGCAACTCGGACTCACTTTCGTCCACGGCGACGCCGAGAGACTTCCTTGCGAAGACCGAACCTTCGACGTCGTGTTGAGCGTCGAAGCCGCCCATGCCTACGGCTCTCCAGACCGCTTCCTCACCGAGGCCGCGCGTGTGCTCCGCCCGAATGGAACCCTCTCGCTCGCAGACTTCGGCCCTCGGGCTGAGGTCGTTCGCTTGACGAGTCAGCTCGAGCACCATGGCCTCCGAGTCCTCGAGTCGGCGGACCTCACGCCCGGCGTCGTCGAGAGTATCCGTCGCCGGCAACCCCAAGTCCAAGCTCTGGCCGCCCGTCTTCCCGTCCCATTGCGAGAGCCCTTCCTCGCCTTCGCCGCCGCAGAAGGCTCACCGATCGAGACTAGGTTGAAAACGAGAGAAACAGACTACTTCTTCGTGCTGGCCGCGAAGCTAGACTAGACCCCTGGGAGCGCAGGCATCTTGCCTGCGCGTAAGCTTCGCGGACGATGCCTGGCGGACCACGAGCAACGTGTCGACTTGCCGCGGAGCCCTTCTCCTCGGCTCGATTCTCGGTGGACAGCGTCAAGAATCGCCTTCTCGGGCCCGCTCGAAGCGCGGCTATGTTGAATGAGTGGGAGCCTCGAAGGCTCCGAAGAATCCGACGCCCGAGTCCGACATCTGAGTCCGACAGTCCGACAGTCCGACTCCGACTCTGACTTCCGATTCCGATTCCGATGGGTCCGTCCGACGATTCCCAAGACGATGTCCGAGACATCCGAGGGTCCGAGCTGACCGTGGAGCCGTTCACTGCACCCAGCAAGCTGTTGGCCGCCCGACTGCCGTCTCACCCTGCGAATCCGGCTCGGGAGTCAGCCGTCGCACATGTCCGCCTGCACTCGGATGCAGTGCGTGGCCAGGGCGTTCGACGAAGGACTCTCCACCCGACTCACCGGAGTCACCTCTGCCGAGGGCCTGGGTTGCGGCTGAGTTTCCGCGTCGATCGCTTTCTCGATCGCGGCTTCGACGCGGGCGAGGTTCACCGCAGCGCGTGCATAGTCGGGGTCGAGCGCGAGCGCCTCTTCGAACGCGTCTCGAGCGACCTCGAGCTTCTGCTGCATCTCGTAGGCAAGCCCGAGGTTGTTGAACACGAACGGGGGGGTCTCGTCTCCGTAGAGCTCGACCGCAGTCTCGAGAGCGTCCACCGCCCGCTCGGCGTCCCGAGTCCGCACGTAGAGCAGACCCAAGTTGTTGTGCATGACCGCCTGCGTGGGCTCGAGCTCCACCGCTTTACGCAGGGCGAGCTCAGCCTTCTGCCAGTTGCTTCGCTCCATCGCCGCACGCCCGAGCACGTTCCACGCGCTCGCATCGCGCGGGTCGAGCTTGACCGCGACCCCCGCCGTCTTCTCGGCTGCCGCCGAGTCCTTCTGATCGAGGCGAGTGCGCGCGAGCTCGAGGTGAGTCGTCGGGTTGGTCCCGTCGAGTTTCAGACTCTCCTCGAGCGCGACGGCGGAGAGCTGCAGATCCCGGGCCTCTCGCGCTACCGCCCCGAGCCTTTGGAGCTCGGTCGCGGTGGGCTCGCGACCAAAGACACTCTTTCGCATCGAAGCCAGCGCCCCGGCCAAATCACCCGCATCGAGCTTCTGCTCTGCGTCGAGCGTGAAGTCGATCTCTTCCTCCCCTTCGGCCAGAGGCAGCGAAATCGTCGGTCGCGGAGCGACCTTCTCGACCGCGGGGTCTTCCGTCTTCACTATCGCAGACTGAGTGGCAGACTGAGACTCCGAGCTCATCGGACTCACGAGACTCACCCCTCTGTCACCGGCAGCCAACGTCGAGGCCTGGGCCAACGCCGAGGCATGTTCGACCGGAGCCGCCGCCGCAGCCGGAGCCCGAGGTGAGAAGGACGCCGCAAGCACGATGGCGCCGCCGAACGCCGCGCTCGTCAACAGCGTCCAAGAAACCCGCGCGATGAGGCTGTTCTGGTTCGAGGTGTTCGTCGTGGTCTTCATTTCTTTCTCCTTGGCTTTCGAGTCGCCAAGAAGGGCTTCATCAAACACCGTGCCAGACCCCCGAGCCCCGCCCGGGCCCGGCGATTCTTCGATCTTCTCGAACGCGAAGACTCGCCGTGGTCGATTCCACCCGCCGGGCGCGGTCCGCGCCACCACGGCAGTTGACCCGCCGATGCCCGAGCGCGACAGCAATGCCGTGCGCGTTTTCGGCGTCGTCCTCTCCCTCCTCGGAGTCGCCTGCACCAGCGACCCCCAAGAACCACCCGCTCGAAGACTCAAAGATACTGGCGTCCACGAAGACGCCGCCAGCGACGCGGGCTTCCTCGACGCGGCACCACCCCCAGACTCAGGCTTCCCCACCGGCTGCTCCACGCCCCAAACTGTGACGCTGGTCGAGAATCCAGACCTACCCATGTCGATGGAAGCTTCCTTCCTATGGAATCAGGCCGCCGATAGCTGCGTCCTCGTCGCCCAACCCGGACCCGACACCCTCTTCGTCTTCGCCGCCATCCAGGGTCGACTCACCGCCTCCCACGGCCTCGACTCGGGTTGGTCCGTCACCGAAGTCACCGGCGCCTCTCGATCCCGACCCTACCAAGTCAGCGCCATCCCATACGACACCGAAATCCGTATCCGAAGCCAACACACCTCCGCCACCGAAGTCGAAACCAAACTCTATTTCACCCAGGCCGACGGCACCGTCACCGTCTCCTCCTTCCTTCGCCTCTGAACCAGTCCTTCCGGACCCGGACGCAATGAGCTCGGATAAAATCCCGCCCCGCATCGAGCTCGCGATCGTCCTTTCTCTCCTCCTCCTCGGCCTCGGCCTGCGAGCCCACAACCTCGGCGTCAGCCCCCCCTTCAACGAAACCGCCGACGAAATGGCCTGGACCTGGAGCGGCATGAGCCTCCTCTCAGAAGGCACCCCTCGCGCTTGGTCCCACCTGCCCGCTTACGGGAACATCCCCCTCACCGAATGGCGCGGCTACACCTATCCCATCGTGTCGCCTTGGCTCGACCATCCCCCGCTCTACTCACTTTGGGTCGGCGCCTACGAGCTCCTGTTCGATACCCAAGACCCGTTCTCCATGGACCTCTTCGCCGCACGACAATCTAGTCTCGTCCTGTTCGTGCTGACTTTCTTCCTTGCCCACCAGCTCTTCCGACGCACACTCGAACCGCACACCTCGTTGCTCGCACTCATCGCGCTGGTCACCCTCCCCCTCGCGGTGGCGAGCCATCGCCTCGTCGTCTCCGAAAATCTACTCACTCCCATCTTCCTCGCGATCGAGCTCCTCCTCATTCGCCTCGCCGAATCCGAGGCGCCCGAACGGCCCCGCCTCGGCCTCCTGGTGATTTTGGGCGCCGCGCTCGTACTCACAAAGCTCCCCGCCCTCGCGCTCGTCTTCGCGCTCGGTCTCTCCGCGCTCATCAAACGTACGGTCCGGGGACTCTTCGCGCTCTCCGCCGGTGCCACCCTCGGCCTCTCACTCGCTCTCGCTTGGGGCTACCACTTCGACCCCGAGCTCTTCTCCCGAGTGCTCGCCGATCACCGGGCGCGATTCTCCGGCTTTTTCGGTCTCCAAGACTTGCTCTTCATCCCCCGAATCGTCGAAGCGCGCATCTACCACCCCGTCCTCGCTCTCGGCGTCGTCGCCGCCCTCGTCGGTACTCACCGCGACAAAGCCCGCAGCTTCACCCTCCTCACCGTAGGCTACGCAGGAGCCATGACCTTCTTCGTCGACCAACGCGAAATACACGGTTGGTACTTGATTCCCACCCTCCCCATCCTCGTCGGCGCCGCCGCCAGACTCATCGAACGCTCCGCCAAAGAGGGCGATCGAACCTGCACCGCCGTCCTCGTCCTCCTGAGTACACCCTACCTCGGTCAGACTCTCGCCAGCCTGCCGGCGGTCCCGAGAGAGACCCTCCGGATGAGCTTACTCGGAGTCACCATCATCCTGGCGCTCCTGGCAACCTACGACGGCAGCACCAAATCCGAAAAACCAAATTCCGCAAAACCGAACAAGAGGGCTCAGGCCATCGGGCTGGGTCTGGTCCTACTCGTCTTCGCGACGGACACGACCCTGGCCTTGCTCGAATGAGGCACTACTCGACCACCGGGTTCGTGTTGGGGCCCGATAACGCCCCCGCCACGTCCACGTGAACATGGTCTTTGTGATCGGACCACACGACCACCTTGCTCTTCCAGCCGGCGTCGCTCTCTTGAATCCTCTTCATGAGCGTCCAGTCCCCGATGATCACGCGCTCGACCCGCGGATCCGAAGCGAACGCCCGCACGACCGCCTCCGTAGCGTCACGATCGTACGTCTTCCAACTCACCCGAGCCCCCGTCAACCCATCCTTGCGCGGCAGCCGAATGTCGATGTCGAGCCCCGCCTCGTGAGTCTCATGGTCGCGAGTGATTCCGCCACCTTTCTTCGAGACATCGTTGATCCCGATCGGAGGAGATCCGGGATGAGTAGCAAGCCAATCCGCCTGATAACGGGCTCCGGCGTCGGTGATGACGGCTTTGGTGACCGAGGAGCCCCAGCCAAACCCATCGGTGTCCTCGTTGAGGAAACCAACCCCCGACTTGGGCATCTGCACCCAACGCGGCGCGTCCTTGGACGCCAGCGCCTTGGCGACGTCGCTTCCAGGAAGGATCCGCCCGGAGTTCTCGGCGATGTTCTCCTTACCGTTCAGCATCGACTCGAACATTCGAATCACTCTCGCCGTGCCCGAGCCAAACTTCCCGTCCACCTTGACATCGAACCCAAGATCTTTGAGGCGCTGCTGCACCGCCGTCACGTCGGACGAAATATTCTTGCCACTGACGCCAACCGAATTCGAAATCGTGAGTAGCACCGGCGTCTCGGTCGCGGCCGGCGCGCCGCTGACGATCGCGTTCATCTCCGCGGTCGACAGGCGAGGGACCGGAACCTCCGCGGGCCGATTCAGATTCTCCGCGGCCTCCGCGAGATTGGCCCCCGCGAACATCGCAATCCCACCAGCTCCGAGCAACACGGCCGCCGCGGCCGGATGCATTCGCCCAATCCGAACCGCCGAGTCGTCCGCGTTGCGACGCGGAACCGCGCTCGCTTCGGCAAAGAGCGCGATCGGCTCTGGCAATGTGGCGTTCGCAGACTTCGAGCGCGGTTGGACGCGCGGACCCGAGTGGAGCGGTCCAACCGATGGCTGCCGAGCGACCCGCAACGAAAGCGCACTATGCCATCCCCGGACGGGAAGGTCACGATCGAATTGTCGTGTGATGTGAAGGTCTCACCCACCTGCACCGCAGCGCGGCGATCACCAGGAGGAACCACGGCAGCCCCATGCCCCTCTCACCAGAAGTCTGCGTAGGTGCCGCCGCACAACCGCACCCCTCGGCCGCTACGGGCGCTTCGACCTGAGCGGCCCCATCGCTCGCCCCCCCGTCGGGTCCGCCGAGCGCCGCCGCGTCCGAGGCTCCCACTCCCCCATCGGGCGCGCTCACCCCCGCATCTTGCGCCGCGGCCTCGACGCATTCGTTCGGGCCCGAATCACACGGAAGCTCCGGCGCAAGAGACGTGCTGTCGAGCTCCAACATGTAGGACACGAGGTCCGCGCGCTCGGCCGTCGACAGCGCGGGAACCTCCCCGTGCCGATCCAACACCTCGTACAGAGTCGCCGCCGATCCATCGTGAAGGTAAGGCGTCGTCTCGAACACCCCGAGCAACGTCGGCGTGTCGAAGCCGACGCCCGGAAGCGGTGCCCCGATCCCGAGACCGCTCGAAGCCCGGACCGTTCCGACGTCGTGACGTCTTTGGTCCGTGAATTCGGCATGGGCGTGACAAGTCCCGCACTCGGCTCGGACGAACACTTCCCGACCCCGACGCGCCGCCGCCGTCAGCGACCCATCGGCGGCCCGATGCGGGCTCGGCGGAACGCGATCGAGGCTTGCGACATACACCGCCAAGGCGTCGAGCTCCGCAGACCTCCCTGCCTTCGGCACGCCGAGCGGGTCCTGAGTCACCGAAAAATCCGCGTCGGTCAAAAATCCGCGTCCCCCGAACGCACCCCGAATGTCGTTCTCGAAATCCTGAATTTCGTCGAAATTCGCCGTCCAATGTACGCGCCCGTGGCGGGTCCCAGCGCGCCCGGTGAGCGCGATCGTATTTCTGAGTCCTTCCCCGGCTTGAGTGAAATCCCAAACTCGACCGTCCTGCCCACCCTCGAGGTGGCAACTCGCACACGACAGATATTTATCGCGGCTCATCCTGGGATCGGCTGAATTGTGGAAAATCTTCTTTCCCTGCAAAACAGCAGGATCCAGCACCTCCCGACTCACTGTGGTCACCACACCTTTGGGAGTCACCGCGTTGCCCGTCCCCGACAACAAGGCGAACACGTCGAAGAACGAGACCGAACGCGAGAGGAACCCATGAACGGCCAACGTCCCCGTCGTGGGATCGAGCGCGATCGCGTCCGGCGCCAGCCCGACCTCGAACTGCGACACCCTCTCGAACGTCGCCGTGTCGAACACGTCCACCATGTTGGCGCCTTGTGAAACGACGAAGAGCAAGTCACCGAGCGGGCTCGGAAGGGTCGTCAACACGAGCTCGCGATCGTTGACGTCGAGACGCTCCTCGAGCAGGTCCCGCCCCGACGACAGCTCGACCGACGAGACGATCGCTCGAACTCGGCTCTCGAAGCTCAACGGACGGTTCTCTCGAAATACGCCCCGCAACACGTTGTCCTTCTTACTCGAGACATAACCCGTCCTGCCGCTGGGGCTGACCTGGAATTCGGAGACGTAGTTCGGCACTCCCCGCCCGCTCGCCTCCGTGTCTGGTCCGGGGTCGAGCTCGAGCGAAATCACCCGGGCCAGACTCAGCGTGTCCGCCGAAAGCTCCCAAACCAGGCCGCGCTCCGGAGGAGAGATGAACCGAGTCACAAAAAGCCGTCCCTCGAGCCACGTCAGACCGTGCGCCGAAGGGAGCTCGACGGCCTCGCGCAAGATCCTCCCGTCTGGGGACAGAGCGATGACTTTGCCGAGCGCCGACAAGCTCACGAAGCAAGTCCCCGCCGCGTCGAACACCAGGCTGACCGGCGACGAGGCTCGCGGGAGCTGGATCCGACGAACGATCGCTCCGTCGCTCGGATCGAGCACGGAAATCACCGCGCCGGACCGATCGAGCACCCAGAGCTCGCCGGACGCCGAGAACGAAAGGCTCGTCGGACGCCCTCCCACCGACGACTCCCAGACTCTCGTCCCCCCCAAAACGTCGAGGTCCGAGACGCTCCCGTGGTCCGGGTTGACGTTGAAGGTGTGCCCATCACGCAACACGAGCTTCGTCGCGACCCGCGCCGGCCTCGCGAGCAACGGCTCATGCGAGATCTTCACGCCGCCGCAGGACGCGCTCACCTCCCCATCAGTCACCTCCAAGCGCACGGAGTGACGACCTGGCGGAAGATACACACGCGGCGCGGGTCCGGAATAGCTGCGCCCGGAAATCGTCCACACCATCGTTCCGCCCGCCGGCCCGGTTCCCGCGAGAGTCACAGTCCCCGTCTCGACCGCAGAGAGGTCGACCTGGCAGGGTACCGGATCAGGAATGATCACGACCGAATACATACTGGCTGCGCCGCTCGATCCGCTCGCCGAGTTGCCCCCGAGCGTGACCGAACCTGCGGAGAACCGCTGCGAATACACCCGATAGCTCGTGTCCGTGCTCCCGACCGTCTCCTGAGTGTCCACGAAGCCGCTCATCCAACTCGGCCTCGAGCTCGCGCGCGCGTCGAACAACACCAACACCTCCGCCGGTCTCAACAAGTCGAAGGTCAAGAAACGGGAGAGGAAATTGATCTTGTCGGAGTTCGCAGTCTGAATGTACGCTTGCCGATCGAACCTCGGCGAGTGGCTCGTAGTGAACTCGTACTCCCTGTCGCTGTAAACTCGCTTGCCGGCCCCGAAGACGCCGAGCGCATACTCTCCGATCGCGATGTTGACGTCGACGTTCCGAACCACCGCCGTCGGCGACATCGCCGTAGACCCATCGCCCGTGGTGAACGTCCCTTCGAAGCGCGGGCTCGGATTGCCCGCGACATCGAGCACGCCCGAGGCCACGATCTTGATCGTCGCGTTCAGCGGGAGCTCGACCTCCGGGGCCAAATTCACCAGCCCGAGCTGCGCGGAACGCTTCGTCGGGATCACCGCCCCGCTCGAGTCCTCGAGCCACACCGTCGTCGGCCCGAGGCTCCCCGCGTCGATGTGATCCGAAAAGCTGAGGCCGACACGGCTCGTGAGTGCGACATTCGTCGCCCCGCTCGGCGGATGCATCCACTCCACGATAGGAGGCGCAGTGTCGGGCTGAGCTTGATGAGGATAGATTGCCGTTCCCGTGCCGTGGTCGTTGCCCGCCACCACGAGGTTCCCGAGCACCGTCGCGAAGTCTTCGTCCCGATCGGCGCGCCCCGAGCTTGCCTCGCCCGAAACCTCCGGAGGCTCGACGCGAAACTTCACGTACCGGTCCGAGAACCCGGAGTGAAAATAGCCGTCTTGATACGAGCCGTAGCCCCCCGAGTTCAAATAAAATCCCACCGACGCCCGACGCGAGAAAGCGCCCGCTGGAGACACGTCGAAAAAGGTCGCGCGGGGTGGGACGTTTCCCGAAGTCATCACGAGGCCGGGGCCCCCGAAGAGGTGACTGTACCCTGAAGACCCGCTCACCTGCTGCAAGAGTCGCGGCTGATCTGGAATCGAAATATCGAGACTCGCCAACCCGCGTCCCTGACTCTCCGCGACGACCAGCAAATTTCCGAGCGCAAAGGTTTGGGCTGGACTCACCCCGCCGAGCTCCCCGGTCTGGACTCGCGCGGCGAGGGCGGGGGCGCGTGGATCACTTGCGTCCAGGACGTACAGCCCCTCGTCGACTCCGGCCACGTACACGTACGGAGCCTGCCAGAAGAGCCACCAGTCTCCGCTGTAATCCCCTTCGCCGATTCCTGGAAGGGGAACGTAGCTGAGTTGCTCGATGGCCTGAGGGTCGGTCACGTCCCAGATCTGAACACCGACGATGCCTTGTGCAGCCAGCAGCAGGCGGTCGTCGTACCACGCGAGCGAAAAGCCGTGCGCTTCTCTCAACCCGTGGGTCGCCGCGTCGTCCCGCTGAACGACGCGGACCGGACGAGTTGGGTCGGAGACGTCCCAAAACTCGATGCCCCCGTCCGTCGTCGACCCTCCTCCGTCGCTCGAATAAATGGCCATCAAGTAGCCCTGCACCATCGCCACGTTCCCGTGACCATGAGGACTCTCGATGAAGCCGATGGGTTTCATGACCTCGGAAGGGTCATACGCGAGATTCCCGAGCCCAGGACCGACTTGGCCGTAGGCCAGACCTGGGACCAAGGCGAAGAGCCCGAGCCAACACATGGCGTCGGAATATCAGAAGCGAGAAGCCACCGCATCCGTTGATAGGCGTCACTCCTCGAACTGGACGGCGCTCAACTTCAAGTTCGTGAAGCCGCTCTTGCACAGCCATCCCACGAGAGCCGGTAGGTTCCTGCTCGGGTCGGTCAGAGTCACCATGCCGAGCATCAAATCGGTGCCCTTGGCGTCGACCAAACCCATGAGCGCGGCCGGCGCGACCGAGCTGGTTCGAGCCCCGAGCCGCCGTCGAAGCTCGTTCCCACGCTCGATCGAGGCCCTGGCGCGCTCGTATTCAGGCGCCCGTAAGAGTCGGAGCTCGACCTCGATGACGCCCGCGTCGAGCTCGTCGGGTTCCGCCCTTGCCTCCGCCAACAATCTCTCGAGCGCCAGTATGGCTTTGGCCCGACCCTCGTCCATGGCGAGCTTCGATTGTCCGATCGCCTCGACCGAATCCGAGACGCGCGACAACCGGCCGCGCAGAGCCGCTTGAAAAGCGTCCGCCGACTCATCCGTGACTCTGCGCAGCGTCCGTCGGGCCAGCGCGTGCGTCGAGCTCGCCGCAAAGCGAGGCTCCCAGGGCGCGGCGAGCGACAAGAACGACAAGGCGAAGGCGTCGCGCAAATCATCGACCGCGCGCGACGCCACCCGCGAGGAGGGCGCCGTCGCCTGTAAGTCGTAGACCACCTGGTTCCCGCGTCCGAGATCGTGAAAGAACATCTGCTCGGCCCCGAGCTTCCGCGCCTCCGCACCAAGGCTCGGGTCACGCCCGTCCGAAAAATCGAGCGACCCTTCGTCGATGGGTTTGTCGAGCTCTGCCTCCAAGTTGCTCGGAACCGGAAGCCACGCGATCGGACCCACTCGCCGGTAGTCTCTCACCGCCGCGTCCATGAGCCTCACCCTCGCTCGAGAGGAGTCCGCGAAGACCGCGACCAGATACGGCTCCTCCGCCACCGCGCCCACGCCGTCCACGTCCGCACAGTCGACTCGATCCTTGGGCGGCACTCCCGCCGCGAACAGAAAATGCTTCGGTCGATCGGACGAGATCGATCGGTCGAAGCCGTGATCCCGTGCTCCGAATCGAACGAACAGGTACGCAACGATCGCCGCCGACAGAACGACGAGTATCGCCTTCCGAACGCGCTCCTCGAGGTTCGGCTTCATGGCAGACGCGTGGGCGTTACTCGGCTCCGGGCAAATTCACTTGTTGGGTACCGGTTTTTTGGGCTCGTCCTCGAGCCACACGACTCTTCGCTCGCCCGGCTCGAGCTTCACCTGAAGTTTCTGGACAGACTTTCCTTCGGCGTTCACGAGGCTCACCTTGTATGACTTGCCCGCGTCCAGCGGCACTGGAGTACCGTCCGCGCGCCGTCCGGTGGGTCGGCCGTCGATCTTCACCTCGAGGCGAGGGTCGGCCTCGATCCCGACACTCGCGGGCCCATGCGCGAGCGGAACGACCTCTCTGACTTCTGACTTGGCCCCGGCCTTGATCTCCACGGACACCCTGCGCTCGAACCCAGGCTTCCCAAGAGCCAGCATCCTCGTGCCCGAGGACGCGGCTACGTCGACCGGAGACGTGCCCATGAGTTGGCCGTCGACGCGGACGGGCAGGCCGCTCGGAATGGTGTCGACATGAAGCCTGCCCGACGCCCCCACGTCCATGCGAACTTGAGTGAGTCCCGATTTTTCGAGCTCGATCCTCTTCTTGCCGACCGATCTCTCGTCGATGAAGAGCTCGATGTCGTGAGCTTCGCGCGTCACCAAAAGCTCGAGCGGAGTCGTTCCCGGGACGTCTTTTCCATCCACCTTCACTTTGGCACCCGGTACGTCCGACTCCAACAAGAGCGGCGCGAGGCCGTCCGCTGACGCGCCCTCGCGCTCCACGGTTCGAAGCACACCCTCCTGCGCGGCGACCCTCTGATTCACGCTGGCAAAGGCCACGCCCGCCGCCGCCGCGATCAGACCTACCGCGATGGCTTTGCCGAAACCGAACGATCGGCCGCGGTCCTTCACGTCCTGAATCGCCGTGGCCCCTGGCTTCAGGTCCCGTCGCCCGACCGGCCGCTTGTTCTCCGCAGCCTTCTTCTTCGCGTCCGCCTTGTCTGCTTTGTCCGGTTTCTCGCCCTCGATCTTGTCGGGCTTGAGCTTGGCTGGCTTTCTCTCCGGCTCGGCCTCCTTGGCGTCGGCAGTCTGTGAAGACTCTTCGTTCTCCGCCTTTTTTGGGCGCTCCGGTTTGTCTTTGGCCGAGGGTGCCTCACTCTTCCTCGCTCTGACTTCCTCCTTCGCAGCGGGCGCCTCGCTCTTCTTCGCTCGGGCTTCGTCCTTCGGCGGAGTCTCGCTCTTCTTTGCTTTCGCCTCATCCTTCGCAGGAGGAGCCTCACTCTTCTTGGCCCTGACTTCCTCCTTGGCGGAAGGAGCCTCGCTCTTGCGGACCCTCGCGTCGCCGGCGGAAGGAGCCTCGCTCTTCCTCGCCTTGGCCTCCAGCCTGGCGAGCGCCTCCTTGCCCGCCTCGTCCGTCGGAGCGGGACCCACCACCGACGCGAGATCCAACACCCCCGTGCTCGAAGGCAGCTCGACCCCTGAGGGCGGACGCGCGAAGAGCTCTTTCATGAACCGAGCCAGATCCGTCGAACGCGCCTCCTGCCTCGACTCCACCGCCCACTTGCCGAGCGCACCCTCGAGCTCGAGTGCGTCTCCATACCGACCGTCCGCGTCCTTGGATAGAGTCTTCAGGATGATTGCCTCGAGCGACTTCGGCACCTTGTCGTTGATCTTCGTCGGCGGCGTCACCACCGCTTCGCGCATCAAATTCAACGTCGAATAATCACTCGCTCCCGCAAAACAACGCTCCCCGACCAATAACTCGTACAGGACGATCCCAAGACAGAAAATGTCACTCCGCGCGTCGATCCGCTCCCCGCGCGCTTGCTCCGGCGACATGTACCCATACTTGCCCTTGAGTATTCCGACCGCCGTCTTGTTCACGATCGATGAGGCCTTGGCGATCCCGAAGTCGGTGATCTTCACCTCCCCCATGTACGAAACCAACACGTTCTGAGGGCTGATGTCTCGATGGATCAAATTCAGCGGAGCTCCGCTCGGATCGACCTTCGTGTGCGCGTAATAAAGACCCTTCGCCACCTCACGCGCTACGTACACGGCAATGTCCGGAGGCACCTCCCGCCCCGCCAGTTGCGCTCCACGAATCACGTCGGAGAGATCCTTCCCCTCCACGTACTCCATCACGATGAAGTACTCGTGGCTCGCCGAGACACACAGGTCGTGTACCTGCACGATGTTTGCGAAGTTCAAAGTCGCGGCGAGCTTCGCCTCGTTCACGAACATCTTGACGAAGTTCGAATCCTCCGTGAGATGCGGCAGGATCTTCTTGACACAAACCTCCTTCGCGAACCCTTCGGGTCCAACGGTCTGCGCGCGATACACCTCGGCCATGCCGCCCTTGGCGATCATCTCCCGGACCTCGAACTTCTTGAGCGTCATCGTCCGGGCCGAGCATAACAACTCCCTTTGGCCACATCCAGCTACGTGGCCCGAAGACTCGACCGCGCAGTTTCATGTTTCATCGCTCTCGTTTCAGAAGGTGCAACAGATGTGGTCGAAAGGCACGTAGGCGGAACCAAACGGTCTGGCACGACCTCTGCTCCGAGTTTATCAGACCGGCTGAAATGTCCGTCAAAACAGATGGTTAAGCCCGTTGGAGGTTAGGGATGCTCGCGCTGGCAATCGCTTCGTCGGTCCTCATGGGCGTAGTCCTCGGCCTCCTCGGCGGCGGCGGATCGATCCTCACGACCCCAATCCTCCTCTACCTCCTGAGGATGGACCCAAAGGAAGCCATCGCTTCGTCCTTGCTCGTCGTCGGCATCACGAGCTTCGCCGCGCTCGTCCCCCGTGCCCTCGCCCGCGACGTCGACTTCAAGACCGGAGGCCTCTTCGGCGCTGCGACCATGGCCGGCGCCTTCGTGGGCGGGCTGGCGGCGGGTTACATCCCTGCCAAGATCCTCCTCTCCCTCTTCGCGCTCATGATGGTGGCCGCCGCGTGGGCCATGTTTCGCGGCCCCTCGGGAGTCTCTGACCCCGCCCACCGACCCGGTCACCGACCGACCGCGCTCACGACTGCCCTCCAAGGGTTGGGGGTCGGAGCCGTAACGGGCTTGGTCGGCGCAGGCGGCGGCTTCTTGATCGTACCCGCCCTCACATTCCTCGGAGGTCTGCCCATGAAACGGGCCGTAGGCACGTCGTTGTTCGTCATCGCGCTCAACTCCGTCGCTGGCTTCCTGGGTCACGCCATGCACGTGACCATTCACCCTTGGATCATCGCCGTGGTCGCCGCCGCCGCCGTCCTGGGTTCGTTCGCGGGCAGCGCCCTGTCGTCAAGAGTTCCGGCTACTCTGCTCCGCCGCTCCTTCGCCTCCCTCGCGCTGTTGATGGCTGCCGTGATCGTGTTTCGACAATCCTGAGCTTCGACCCGACTCAACCCGAGTCGGCCGCGCCAGCTACACGTTGTAAGCCTCGCGAATCCCATCCAAGACGAACTGAATCGCAATCGTCGCCAAGACCAGACCCATCAACCGAGTCATCACGTTGATTCCTGTCTTGCCGAGCGCCCGGCTGACCACCTCGCTCAAGCGCAGCACGAAATACGTCGCGACCCCGGTGACGAAAATGGCCGCAAAAATCGGCAAACTCTCGGGAAACCAGGGACGCGCTTGGTTCATCAACACCATCACCGTAGAAATCGCACCAGGACCGGCGAGCATCGGCATCGCCAACGGAGTGACTGCGACATCCGCCTTGTCCACCCCTTCCTTCACCTCGTCCTCCGTCTCCCGAGACTTGCGCTCGGCACGCAACATCTCCATCGCCGACAGCCCCAGCACCAACCCACCCGCGATTCGAAAGGCCGGCAGGGTCACGCCGAACAACTTGAAAATCATCCCGCCCGCGAGGGCGAAGACCACCAGAATCACCACCGTCGCGATCGACGCCTTCAAGGCCATGCTCCGACGACGCTCCGACGAGTCATTGGCCGTCATGGTCAAGAACGTCGGAATCACCGCGAACGGATCCACGATGAAGAAGATGGAGACGAACGGAAGCACCCAGGTCTGAAACACCAGAGTCACGCCTTCCCGAGCCGAGAGTGCTCGAATCGACTCATGCCGAGGACTCCGAGCCCCTCGCGACGGCCAAGTGCTTCGAGATCCGAATACCCGATTCCACCAAAATCACCGCCACCGAAGCCATCATCACCGCGACCAGCGCCGCGTCGAGCGCGCCCTGAAACCTCTTCCCCGGGACCTCCATCATCGGAATGAACCGATCGGTGATCGAAAGCCAACCCGCGGTGAGCGTCGTCGTGGTCACGAAAATCATCGGAACCACGGTGACGAAGGCATAGCGCGCACGTCCTGAGCCGACGATCACCACCGTGCCCACCGAAAGCGCCACCACCGCCAGCAACTGATTGGCGATCCCGAACATGGGCCAGACCGTGTCGATGGATCCCTTCAGGATGAGATACGCCCAACTCACCACCACGAGCGAGGTCGCGACCAGACTCCCAGGAAGCCAAGTCGTGTCCGCCAACTTCGGGTGAGTCCGGCCGAGCAGCTCGTGAACCAAGAACCGAGCCACCCGCGTCCCGGTATCGATCGTCGTGAGGATGAACAAGGCCTCGAACATGATCGCAAAGTGATACCAGTACCCGAGCAGCGCCTTCATGCCGGGAAGAGCCGCGAAGATTTGGGCCATACCCACGGCGAGAGACACCGCGCCCCCAGGTCGACCCGCCAAGGCTTCGCCGATCTCGTGTTCGAAGGTCTGGAGGTTGACCATCGACAAACCCATCCCTTGAAACTTCTCGGTAGCGACGTTGATCGCGAAATAGTCACCCGGATGGAGACACGCCGCCGCGAGCAGCGCGGTCAGACCAACCAGCCCTTCGAGCAGCATACAACCGTAGCCGATGGGTCGCGCATGACTCTCCTTGGAAATCATCTTGGGCGTGGTCCCCGAGGCCACCAGCGCATGGAACCCGGAGATCGCACCGCACGCGATCGTGATGAACACGAAGGGAAACAACTTCCCTGGTACGATCGGGCCCCCCCCGTCCGCGAAGGGGGAGATCGCAGGCGCTTGTAGCTTCGGATTCACGATCATCACACCGATGACGAGCGCCGCGATCGTCCCGAGCTTCATGAAGGACGACAAGTAGTCACGCGGACACAGCAGCAGCCAAACCGGCAACACCGAGGCCACGAACCCATACGCCGCGATCGACAGAGTCAGCGCGTCCTTGTCGAGGACGAACCAACCGGCGAACGAAGATCCAGCCACCCGCTCCCCGTAGTACACCGCCAGGAGCAGCCCGACCACACCCATCGCCGTCACCTCGGCGACCCGACCCGGTCGGATCTTGTACAAATAAATCCCCATGAACAGCGCGAGCGGAATCGACATCCCGATCGTGAACGTCCCCCACGCGCTCTCCTTGAGCGCGTTGACGACGGCGAGCCCCAGCCCAGCCAATGCAATCACGACGATGAAGAGAATCGAGATTGAAGCTACGAAACCCGAGGTCGGCGAAATCTCGGCCTTGGCGATCTCGGCGAGCGACCTGCCGTCACGCCGAATCGACGCCGACAGGATGATGAAGTCTTGCACTGCACCGCCGATACAAACGCCGATCAAGATCCATAAATATCCCGGAAGGAACCCGAACTGCATAGCCAGCACCGGACCAATGAGGGGGCCGGCGCCGGTGATCGCCGCGAAGTGATGTCCGAACAGAACCCACTTATGAGTTGGGTGATAGTCCCTGCCGTCGTGACGGACCACCGCCGGCGTGGCTCTGGTGTCGTCGAGCGCCGCGACCTTGGCAGCCAAAAAAGCGCCGTAGAATCGATAGGCGATCGCGAGCACACAGAGCGCGCCGAGCATCAAGGGAAGCGCGTGCAACTCACACCTCCTCACTCACCACGGTGTTGAGCAACAGCCCGACCGATTCGAGCTCGACTTCCACCGAGCTCCCCGGGCGCAAGAAGAATGGGGGACTCCGCCTGGCGCCCACCCCGGAAGGTGTCCCGGTGGCGATCACGTCCCCGGGGGCGAGATCGGTGAAGCGGCTGATATACGCTAACAGCTTCGGCACGGAGAAGACCATCTCGCTGGTTCGCGCGCTCTGAACGAGCGTGCCATCCACCCGAGTGCGAAGAGCTAGATCCAGCGGGTTCGAGATTTCGTCGAGCGTCACGATGTGGGGACCGAACCCGCCGGTCTTGGGGAAGTTTTTTCCTGGAGTGAATTGATGAGTATGCCGCTGCCAGTCGCGAATCGTGGCGTCGTCGAAACACGAGTAACCCAGGACCCACTCGAGCGCGCGTTCCTCGGGAATTCGCCGTCCTCGCCGCCCGATCACCACTGCGAGCTCACCTTCATAATCGAGCTCGACCGACTCGGGCGGCCGCACGAGGGCCTGTCCGTGCCCCACGAGCGTGTCGGCGAATCGCGTGAACAGAACGGGAAACGCGTTCTCCGCGCGACCCATCTCCTTCCTGTGCTCGTCGTAGTTGACGCCGACACAAATCACCTTGCTTGGGCGCGGAATCGGCGGAAGGAGGGTGAGCTCGGCCAAAGAGACGCGCGGAGCGCCCGCTGGGTCGATCGTCCCGCGCTCGATCGCCGTGACGAGCTCGCTCTGCCCGTCCCTTCGACCGACATCCAACACGAAATCTCCGTCCACGACGCCAAAGGAAGCTCGTCCGTTCACTCGGAAGCTCGCAAGTCTCACGCGCTCGTTGGTTATCACGGCCCGCGAGAGCCGACCACCGGCCGGTTCACGAGTTCACGACGCCTCGTTGGATTCCAGGACGCCCTCGTGGTTAGACTGAGGCCGTGCTCGCCTTGCTCGCCCTCTTGGCCCAGCTGTCGGAAGCTGCGCCGGACCGCGAGACCGTCGGACCCAAGCATGGCCCGCCCGGATACTTCGTCGAGATCGCGGCCGCCAACGGCCTGAAGAGGTCCGAGATCGACGGCCTCGCGCGCGAGCTCGGACGCGGCATTCAGGAGCAGAAACGAAACGACCTCATTCGCGAGACCGATCCGAACGAACCCTCCAAAGCCTTCGAGACGATGGATGAGACCATCCATCGCTCCAAAGATCCCAAACCTCGATGAGTACGTCCCAGAGGGTGGAAAACGAGGGCTCGGCACCTCGACCGGGTCGAGGCCGATTATGGGCTTCGATCGTTGGCATCATGCTCACGACCGCCTGCGGGCCCGTGGCCATCGAGATTCCGGGCATCGAAGGTGGGACACTCATCGTGGCTACTCAGGACGACCAAGGACGACGCGCTCGGATCGGACCCTTCGACCAGGAGCTCGCCGAAGGCGATTCCTTCGCCGCCTTCGTCGTCCCACGCGACTTCTACTTTCGGCCCTCCGGCCCAGCCCTCGACCTCGCCTCGGCCGACGTATCGATGGCCTCGGACGCACCCCACGCTGGCTCGTGCGGACGGTGCCAGTTTCCGGGGCGCGGCGATACTCAGCTCGTGTTCTCCGGGGATCGCTGCCCACTCTCGAGCCGAATGCTCGCCAAGGCCGGAACACTGCTCGACGGGGCGGCCCAACCCGACACTCAGGCCGACGCGTTGGCCCGGGAGCTGAGGATCGACTGGCCGGGCGATTGCCTCACGGAAACCGACGAGGCGCCTCCGCGAACGTTGGAAGTCATCCCGCTTCAACCCGATCACGACGCATACCCAGCCTTGGACGCAGCCAGGCTCGAAGGCGGAAGCACCGCCATCGTCACCACGAAACAGGCCATCTGGTTGACCCAAGACGGAGCTCGCGTCGGGCTTCCGCTCGAGCAGGGCCGCCAAATCGTGCCGCTTCCAGGCCCTGATCGATGGATCGCGGTCATCAACCCAACAGGAGGAGTCTGGGAGATCGATCGGGGCGAGCCGAGAATGATCCTCGAACAAACGCACCGCTCGGCCATCGCGGCCGTCGACGCGACCACCCTCTACGTCGCGTGGCCCGACGGAGTCATCGAATGCGCGCTCGGCGCCTGGACCTGCCTCCCGCAAGCGGTTCCTGCACCCTGTAGCTCCATCAAACCGACCGGCGTCATCTTCGAGCACGAGCAACCCATCGTCTTGAGCGACGACGGTCGCACACTGCGCAAAGACGAATCCGGCTGGTCCTGCGGCGCGCATTTGCCCGAGCACGTTCGGGTGCTGAGTTGGAACGACGGAGCCTTCGCGCTTTGCTCCGGCGGCGAAGGATTCTCCACCGACATCCGCCTCTACTCGAGCTCCTCCTCGGTGGCTGCGACCTATCACCGACCGAGCTCCTCCGCTTACGGGTGCAATGCCGCGGCGTGGGAAGGCGCCCGGCGCTTGCTGCTCTTTGGAGACGGAGCGGGGCTCGTGTTCGAACCAGCGCCCCGCCTCATCCCCTATTATGACGGAGGTACGGAGCGGCCGATCACTCGCATGCACACTCGCGACGCTCGGAGCGTGATGGTCTCCGTCGACGGTTCGGTCTTCCTTCGCGACGAGACCCAACTCAGGCTCGTCTACGGCGCAGACGATCCGATCTGGGGCCTTCCCAACCTGGCCAGCGGAGACGCCTTCGTCGGGTTCAACTCGAAGTCTGCTGGGTTCGGCGTGATCGATACTCACCTCGAGTCGTGGGTCCACGATGGGCTCGGCGCCGAAGAGTCTCTCGGCCCGGTCGGGAGCGACGGCGCGTCGATCTTGGGGATCACGACGGAGAGAAACGAGACCTTCGCTCGTACCTTCGACCTGGACTCGAAAACTTGGTCGCCCCGAACGAGCCTGCCACGCATACGCAGCCCAGATTCCGTCGTGTCTCTTTCATCTTCGTGGTGGCTCCTGACTCACGACGAGGGATCCCTCTCGCTCATCGATCCGAGCGCCGAACTCGTCGCGGTCGAAGGCGTCCGCGCGGCTCGAGTTTCGGCGAGCCACGGCATGGCTTGGATCGTCACGGACCGCGGTGCGCTGGCCCGTATCGCCGTCCGCGCTGGCTCGCCCGAAGCTGAGGTCTTCGAGCTCGCGACGCTCATCGACGACGAGACGAGTCAGATCGAATCCGTGGTGGGAGTTCGAGCCCTCGGTCCGGACAGCGCCCGCCTGGTGGTCAAGGATCGAGGTGAGTTCTTGCCTTTCCGCAGGCTCCTCGTCGAACCCTCCGGTCTCTCTTGTCCGGGTTCTTCGACCACGCTCACCGCGTGCGCGGAAGGACCCACGGATGCGGCTGACTACGGCGTTCATTTGGCGCGCGGGTTCGAAGTCGGAGGCGATGGCTCGCTGTTCATCCAAGGCGCGTCGGTGGGCCGCCATCCGTTCGGCGCGGTGCTGGGCGTCGCCGTTCGCGATGACGCCATCCTCGCCGCAGGACAATATGGCCGGCTCTCCCTGATCGTCGGCCACTAAATGCCGCTACTGGTAATCTCTTTCTCCCAAAGTTCGCGCACGATCTGGCAAAACTTTGGACGCGAAGAGGCCTCGCTGGTTTTACCTAATCCTCAGCCTACCATGTG